>NZ_QXJB01000001.1:0-1024387 GCF_003598705.1 Exiguobacterium sp. RIT452 | reverse complement strand
GTGACTGAGCCACACTGATTATTACTACCGTGATCAATTTCATCGAGTTAAAGTGAAACACTTTGTATCTCCACCGAACAACAATAATTACTTAATAATATAACATGGTCTCTAAGAAAAAGGAAGTAATAAACAAAATAAATAATATCTCGCCTAAAATTTATCAGAACCCTTATAAGTAAGGAAGCGTTAAAAGGAATTGGCGGCTTGTGGTCCGAATACATGAATCTAAGTAAATAAGTAGAAGGATTCCGTCAATTGTTTATCCGACCGGTTCGCGTTGAGACCTGACTTGTTTCACTGCACTGATTAAATAGCCGTGAATGGATGCGTAACGTTTAGGATTTGTCCAGACATCATGGAAAATTTGTTTGAGAGTAAGTTGGATGCGCCGTTCATCGGACAACATTCGTGTTAATAACAAATATAACGATTTTTCATACCGGTCATATAACAATTCGAGAGCGTATCTATTTTTTAGTTCGATTTGTTGGAATAACTCTTCATCAGTTCGCATGCTCTCCTCCTTGTAGTCGTTTACATCTTGTTTTGTAAACACTTTGTTACTTGTTTGTTGTTGTAATTTTCCCTATAAAAAAAATATCAAACACCTTAACTCTTTGATATTAAGATATTTAAGGAATACGTTAGTCGCAAAGAAGGAGAATGACGCCATGAATTCGATTTATTTACGTGTGTATACAAAAGAAGACGCACAGGCATTGCTGGATCTCAGTATTCGAAACCAAGGACATTTTGAATATTGGATGCCGGTCAAGCCCCCAAAAGACACCTATACGCTGCCGAAACAACTTGAGCGAATTCAACAGTTGAAGGAGAACCAAAAAGCAGACCGTTCATATGCGTTTGGGATATTTTTAACAGAAACGAATCAACTGGTTGGAGAAGTGTCTGCGGCGTTCGTTGAACGTTTCCCGGCAGAGACGTGTATGATCGGGTATCAACTTGATCAGCAGTATAACGGGCAGGGGATCATGTCAACAGCTGTTCGCCAAGCTGCGCGTCTCTTGTTCGAGGAGTACCAGTTCCACCGTTTGCGGGCCGAAGTCATGCCCGAGAACATCGGATCGATCCGCGTCTTGGAAAAAGTGGGGTTCAGACAAGAAGGGATCGCAAAAAAGAGTTTGTTCATTAACGGTGCCTGGGAAGACTTCGTATTGTTTGCACTATTAAAAGAAGAACTCGAATGAGGGGAAACGCTCGAGCACAGTCTTTTAGCCATACATCAGAATTGTCAAAGGAGAATGATTCATGCCCATGTCGACGTATTACCAGAATCTGCGTCAAAAAACAGGAAATCAATTGTTGTTCACACCGTCTGTCGGTGCAATCATCCGCGATGCATCGGGACGAATCTTGTTCCAAGATCCGGGAGGTCCGTTCTGGAGCCTTCCGGCGGGCGCAATCGAACCGGGCGAGCCGCCGGCAAAAGCGGTAATCCGTGAAGTATATGAAGAAACTGGATTGATTGTCCGTCCGGTCCGCCTGATCGGCTGTTTTGGAGGTGAGGCGTTTCGCCTGACCTACCCGGATCAAAACCAGGTGGAGTATGTCGTCTTTATTTTCGCGTGTGATGTGTTGGAAGGAACGTTAACAGCGATTGACGGTGAATCCAAACAACTGTGTTATTTTGACAGGAAAGATCGTCCACCCTTAGCGCTTCCTTATCCCGAGCATATTTTTGAAACAGGAACGGAAAGTAGTTTTTTTGAATGGGAAGAAGCATGGATTGATCAATTAAAAATGCAATACTCTGTAAAAGACGAACATTAAAAGGTTTTTGAATAGAAAAATATGCTTTTTGGTGATTTTATTTTGACAAGCTTTCTAATGTTCGATATAGTATCCAAGTACGAACGTTATTATTTAATTAATAAAAAAATATTCGTTATTTGGGGTGCTAGTGATGGATGTAGTATTTGATTATGAAGATATTCAATTAATTCCTGCAAAATCAATCGTAGGAAGCCGGTCGGAATGTGATACGACGGTTGAGTTTGGTGGACGACGTTTTAAATTACCGGTCGTTCCGGCCAATATGCAGACGATCATTGACGAAAAAATTGCGACTTATTTGGCAGAGAACGGTTACTTTTACATCATGCATCGTTTCGAGCCTGAAACACGACTCGATTTTGTCCGGTCGATGCAAGAACGCCATTTGATTGCATCAATCAGTGTTGGCGTAAAAGCGGAAGAATATACATTCGTCGAGACGTTGGCACAAGAAGGCTTGACGCCGGAATACATCACGATTGACATCGCTCATGGTCATTCGGAAGCGGTCATTCGGATGATCCAACATATCAAACTGCTATTACCGGACAGTTTTGTTATTGCTGGAAACGTCGGGACACCGGAAGCCGTTCGTGAGTTGGAACACGCCGGAGCAGACGCGACAAAAGTTGGAATCGGTCCAGGTAAAGTGTGTATTACGAAAATTAAAACGGGATTTGGTACGGGAGGCTGGCAATTGGCGGCATTGAGATGGTGCGCCAAAGCGGCCAGTAAACCGATTATCGCTGACGGCGGTATCCGGACCCACGGCGACATTGCAAAATCGGTTCGTTTTGGGGCGACGATGGTGATGATTGGTTCACTGTTTGCGGGACACGAAGAGTCCCCGGGTGAGACGCACGAAGTTGATGGCTTACGCGTTAAAGAATATTTTGGCTCGGCGTCCGAGTTTCAAAAAGGTGAAAAAAAGAACGTCGAAGGAAAAAAAGTGTTTGTTGAACATAAAGGCAGCTTGTCAGAGACGTTGATTGAGATGGAGCAAGATTTACAGTCTGCGATTTCGTACGCGGGTGGTAACAAGCTGCAGGCAATCAGGACTGTCGACTATGTGGTCGTCAAAAATTCAATCTTTAACGGCGATAAAGTGTATTAAGTCGGAGAAAGCGGCATCCTTACAGGGTGTCGCTTCTTTTTTTTATATTATTGAGAGCGCTTACTTGAAAGGAAAAAGGGTAAAGAGAATGGTGCATATTTTCAGAAAAATCCATTTAAAGGAGTGCTTTGAAGTGAGACTGGAAACGACGACTTACTTAGTAGACAAGTTTTCTGCTGTCCGCAATCAAACCCTAGCATTGATCGAACCGCTCGAACCGGAGGATTTTATTATTCAAGCCAGCCCGGATGTCAGCCCGCCGAAATGGCATATCGCACATACCACATGGTTTTTTGAGCGAATGATCCTCCAGGAATATGATGACCAGTATACAGTGTTTCATCCAAAGTATAACTATTTATTCAATTCCTACTACAATTCGATTGGACCTTACCAACCACGTCATCAACGAGGTGTTCTGTCTCGGCCGACCGTTGAGGAAATACTTGCTTACCGAATGCATGTGGACAAAGCAATCTTGTCCCTGTTGCAACAAAAGCGAGAAACACCCGTTCAGCAAAAACTGGAGCAACTGATTGAAATGGGGCTGCAGCATGAACAGCAACATCAGGAATTAATCCTGATGGATGTTAAGTACAACTTTTTTGTGAACCCCTTACTGCCTGCTTATCAAAATAAAACAGAACCTGAACGTACTTTTGGCGTTGACGGTTCACCGACATTTAAACGGTTTGAAGGGGGACTCGTTGAAATCGGTCATGATGGTCAAGGGTTTGCCTTTGATAATGAAAATCCAGTCCACAAAACCTGGCTCAACCCGTTTGAGTTGGCAAGCCGACCGGTCACCAATCGTGAGTTTCTGGCATTCGTCGAAGCAGGCGGGTATGAACAGTCGGAGCATTGGTTGTCTGACGGGTTTCATATTGTTAATCAGCAAAGCTGGAAAGCACCTTTGTACTGGATGAAAAACGAACAAGGTGAGTGGTCCGTCTTTACCTTAAACGGAATCAAACCGTTACACTTGGACGAACCTGTTTGTCATGTCAGTTTTTACGAAGCGGATGCCTACAGCCGCTGGTGTGGAAAACGATTACCGACCGAGGCGGAATGGGAGTACGTCGGACGGCAGGTCGAACAACGGGGGAATCTGATGGGAGAAGGGTCCTACCATCCTCGACCTGTCAGTTCCGATCTGCAAGAGATGACCGGCATGTTCGGTGATGTCTGGGAATGGACTGCGAGTGCCTATGCACCGTATCCGGGAAGCCGGCCGCTTGAAGGGGCGTTAGGGGAATACAATGCGAAATTCATGTGTAACCAGATGGTGTTGCGAGGAGGCGCATGTGTGACGCCGGATGATCATATCCGCGAGACGTACCGTAACTTCTTTCCTCCGGATAAACGTTGGCAGTTCAGTGGTTTTCGGTTGGCAGGTGACCTTTAAATGAGTCAGCAGGTCAAAAGTTATGACATGTATACGAAGCAACACAATATGCGTCAGGAAGTGTTGTCCGGGTTATCGCAAGACAAGAAGACACTTCAGGCAAAATATTTTTATGACCAAAGAGGGTCTGAATTATTCGAGCAAATTACACGACAACCGGAATACTATTTGACGAGAACGGAACTTGAGATTTTATCGCAGCATCAAGTGGCAATTGCCGATTGTATCGGACCGGTCCATACGCTGATTGAGTATGGAAGCGGCAGCAGTCGGAAAATCAAAAGTCTGCTCAGCTCATTACATCAGTTGGAGGCATATATGCCAATTGATATTTCCAAAGAGTTCTTGATTCAGTCCGCGCATCAACTTTCGCAGGACTACCCGACTTTGGATATCAAAGCCGTATGTGGTGATTATTCGACGCCGCTGGTCCTGCCGATTGAAGACAAGTTGAAAAAAGTGATTTTCTTTCCCGGATCAACCATCGGCAATTTTGATCCCGACGAGGCGGCTGCTTTTTTGAGTCGTTCTTGTCAACTGCTGGAAAAGGGTGACGGATTTTTGATCGGTATTGATACGAAAAAAGCGGCAAGTGTTCTCGACGAAGCCTATAACGATCAGGCGGGTGTGACGGCACAGTTCAATTTGAACATTTTACAGCATATCAATGAATCACTGGACGGAACATTTGACCTGACAAGGTTCGAACATGTTGCGTTTTATAATGAGGCGCTTGGCCGGATTGAGATGCATCTGAGAAGTCGGATCGATCAACTGGTGACCGTCGCGGATCAGACATTTAGCTTTACACAAGGTGAAACCATCCATACGGAAAATTCCTATAAATACAGTGTGGATGACTTTCGAGTGTTGGCCAGACAAAATGGATTTACTCCGGTCACGTGTTTTACGGATCCAAACCAATATTTTAGTGTCCATTATCTAGAAAAGGCATGACGACAAAGAAACGACCATCCGATGGCGGATGGTCGTTTCTTTGTCAGGTCAGTCGGCTTCCGTCCGGAATCGGGTGTTCCGGGCAGACCAACACGGGCATGAGCTGATCGAGAGAGCCCAACTCGAGAATGCGTCCGGATGAGCCGCCGACGAGCCCCGGGACGTTTAGGGCGACCAGTGCTTGTTTGCCGATGATTTCTTCGTATTCAAAACGTGTTTCTTTCCAATCAAGAAACACAGACTGTTGAAATTCTAAGAAATCAATCAGCAGTAACAGTAAAGCGGATTCTTCGTCCGAAGTCTGAAGCGAACGAATTGTACCGACACGAATGTCAAGGGATTCCAGCTGATCAAGAGTCACGAAAGGTTTGATCGGATGCACATTCAACTCTCCTTTGATATCTTAAATATAGAACGTTTGTTCTTGTTTAATGGCGGGTATAGACTATCAAGAAGGTAAAAGTTCGTTCGTCGTGCGCTCATTGCGGTAAATAATCCTCCAGATTGATATCGAGTTCTTGCCCTAACGCTAACTTCGCTAATTCACGCCCGAGATAAGGACCAATCGTTAAGCCGGAGGCTCCAAGCCCGTTAGCGACCAGTACATTCGGATGAGTCGCGAGCCGTCCGATGATCGGTAAGGAAGTACTGGTATAAGGACGAAGTCCGACACGCATCTCATTGATTTTCGAGTCTTCCAGTGCAGGGGCAACCGGCAAGGCGCGTGTCAATAAAGCATGCATGCCCTTGACGGTCGGTTGGAGGTTATAGTCAAGTTGTTTCTCGTGCGTGGAGCCGAGTGCCAATTTTCCATCCTCGATCGATACAAGGTACAGTCCGCGTTGCCCCATGATGACGGGCCATTGTTCTGTCTGTTCCGCCATGATGTCCAGATGGAGAATCTGTCCCTTCTCAGGACGGATGTCAAGTTCAAGATGCAACGGTTTCAACAACTCATTGACCCAGACACCTGCCGTCAAGATGATCTGCTCCGCGTAATGCATTTCATCCTCAATTCGGACACCTTTCACTTGACCATCCACAACGATTAACGAGGCATCTGCTTCAACCACCTTCGCCTGCTGTTTGAGGGCGCCGCGTTCTAGTGCAGCGCGTAACGCACGTCCGTCAACTCGTGCTCCGCCGGAAACGAACAATGCATCCTCGACATATTCAATCAACGGAAACATCTGTTGCACGCGATCAGCGGTCAAACGCTCGATTTGCTGGATCGCCGGCGCCTCGGGAAAACGATTTTCAGCAATGATCTGCATTTTTTCGATTTTTGATGTTTCGTGTAAAGCGATGGCGCCTACTTTTTGATAGCCGGTCGTCGTCTCACCAAGTGCCTCGAGTTCCGGAATCAAGGTGTCATAATAATGAGCACCGTTATTGGCTAACCGATACCAAGCCTTGTTGCGACGTTGCGTCATCCAAGGACAAATGATTCCGGCTGCGACGTGCGTGGCACGACCCGCTTCTTTCCGGTCCACCAACAAGACGGATGCTCCTTCTTTCGCTAAATGATACGCGGTTGAGGCGCCGAGAATACCTGCTCCGATCACGATATGGCTGTACATGCTTTTCATCTCATTTCTAAAATAATCTAGTTCAAGTGTAAAGAAAAAAACGGCAAAGAACAAATACGAATGAGCAGCTGAAAACAGCACATTCAAATATGGGGAATGATGGGAAAATAAAACTTTTTATCAGAATGTTTCGTATACTCAATATAAACCTACATTTCACACGAAATTTACGGTTAGAAACTGCCTAATTCGGAAAGATACCCTTATAGGCATCACGTCCCGACATCATCGACTTGAGCATGGAGTCACCATTGAAGGAGGGGAAGGCAATGAACATTAGTCGCGCCATTGTACGCAAACGCTACACGGATCACACTTTGTTTTATTCTGCCATCCTAACTTGGAAGTTGCTTTTCTTCCTGCCCTTACTCATGTACGTCAATAGTGGGTCGGACCATGTTTTTCGTCTTTATTTTGTTCCTTATTTGACGGTCATTGTTTTATTTCGTGTCATGACCTACTTTGCCACGTATAAAGCTTCCTTTATGGAAATGACCGAGATGGGCTTATCTGTGTTCCTGATCATCGCAGATTTCTACTTGATTGCGTTATTTGATATTCCATTACCGTTTGGGATGGTCATCATGCTGTTATCGATCTTGCATTTTACTGCCGCATTCAGCCGTTTTCGTTGGTTTCGTCGTCGGCTTTGGCTCAACCGCCATTTGGAAATCTTAAATTTTCTGACCGATCATGGTGAGACGCCGATCAAGATTGCCGTGGTATCTGAAGACGAGATGCTTGTGACGACAAAAAGCGGCAAAGAGTTCACGTACCGTCACGTTTACTGGAACGGCTTTTACTTCGAACGCGGATAAAACAAAAAGACTGCAGCTCAGAGCTGCAGTCTTTTTTTGATGGAAATGGTACCGATTGTTTGCGATACTGAAGGCACAGTAACGAAAAGTAGGTGAACGTTTATGATACGTTGTCTCCTTGTGACAACCGATCATCAAGTTTTGGTGGAATCGGATTTAGATCGACTGCACGCACCAAATATCAAATGGTATTTTGTTGATTTTGACCAACCGACGGAGCATGAAAAACAACAGTTGGTGTCGGCATTTGAGTTTCATCCGTTGGCGCTTGAGGACTGTTTTCAATATTTGCAACGTCCGAAGTTAGAATATTATGAAGGGTACAGCTTTTTTGTTCTGCATGCCTTAGATACGGAATCGTTAAAAGGGAAGGAAATTAATCTGTTTGCCAATGAGAAGTATGTCGTTTCCTACCATGAAGAACCATCAAGCGAGATTGATTTGGTGTTCAATGCCTTTCAACGGATTCATGGCGACCATGAGCACTGGACGATCGAGATTGTACATAAAATCATGGATAAGATCGTTGACGGCTATTTTCCAATCGTGCATGCATTGGAAGATAAGATTTTTTCACTCGAAGGACGTTACGAACAGCGTGGAAACGATAAACGCATCATGGAAGACATCTTTGATATTCGATCCGATTTGTTGGAAGTGGCGCGAACGATTTTACCAATGCGGGATTTGTTATACCGTGTCGTTGAATCAAGACGACTGGCGATTCATGCAAATAAAAAAGCATTTTTCCAAGATATCTACGATCATCTGCTGAAACTCAACGACATGATTGAGTACAACCGCGAGATGACTTCCGAATTCCGGGACAATTTTATTTCGCTTAATTCATACCGGATGAACAATATCATGAAGACGTTGACAATTTTTACGACGATTTTTATGCCCTTGACGTTTATTGCCGGGATTTACGGGATGAACTTTGAACACATGCCGGAACTGACGACGAAGTATGGCTATTTCTTTGCTTTGGGCGGAATGGCGATGATCTCGATTAGCATGATTTTGTATTTCAGAAAAAATCATTGGTTTGATGAGTGAGGGGGAAAGCGGTTGGATATTCGACAATTACGATTTTTTACGACTATCGTGGATCAAGCGTACAACTTAACCCGTGCCTCGAAACACCTACATATTTCGCAACCTGCACTCAGCCAGCTGGTCCGCGATTTTGAAGAGTCGGAGCAAGTCGAACTGTTTGAACGCCATCATGGGCGTTTGACCGGTCTGACCGATGCGGGTCGACAATTTTATGAAGACGCCTTAAAAGTGTTACGCCAACATCAAGTCATGATGGAACATCTGCATGAACGATCCAATCTGATGCGGGGGAAAGTCCGGCTCGGCATTCCGCCTGTCATCTTACCGGTCCTGTTCTCGCAACTCATCCCGAAGCTGATGGCAGAACATCCGGGGATCGAGTTGGAAGTGATTGAAGAAGGGGCATTTGAATTAAAACGTCGTCTGTTGCTTGAAGAATTGGACTTAGCGATTTTGATTGAGCCGGGAGAGTCGTATGGAATCGAACGTTACCGGTTGATTGAAGATGAGGTCGTCGTCGCAGTCCGTCCCAGCCATCCGTTGAGTCAGCAACAGAACGTATCCTATCAAGAGTTGGCTGCAGAACCGCTTGTCATTCTCAATGACAGTTTCATGTTGCATCATCAAATTCTGTCGCAGTTTCGAAACGTTCAGGTGGAACCGCACATCTTTTTTACGTCCGGAGCGTGGGATTTATTGATCGGGATGGTCCAGGAACTGGATGTCGTGTCGATTTTACCAGAACCGATTTTACGGTTTCATCACGCGGAAGATATCCGAATTCTTCCGTTCGACCCACCGATGTTATGGGACGTCTCCCTCAATCATTTGGCGGGAGTCGAACAACGGCCGCTCGTCCGTCACGTCCACGAGTATGTCTTACATTATTTTAAATCGTACTGGCCGCATCCTTCCGGTCGAGAGGAAGCGGAATAAAAAAATCCCGGACGATTCGTGTCTCTTTCGATAAGAGGACGAAATCGATCGGGATTTTTGTTGACGTTCGGCTGGTATCAAGACGCGGACGCTGGTAACAGCTGATTGATTTTTACCTGTGCTTCTTTATACGGAGCAAGCGGATTCGGGGCGCTCAAGGTATCGCGTTCGACCTCGATTTGCTTCCGTAATGTGTCCTGCAGTGCCGCATACATCGCATCGAGTAAGACGACGACGTGTTGATGGGCGACAGTGCGTAATTGTTGTTCCTCGGAGTCCAGATATGCGGTGGCGTCCGGTTTCGTCATCTGCATCAAAGCGTCTTTTAATTGTTCTTTTTCGTTCCGTTCAAAAAAGGCTTTGGCATTTCGGAAATACTGTTTGACGGATTCGTAAGGTGTCGGGTCAAGAAACGGTCCCGTAAAACTTACAGCCGGCATCGAAAATGCCTCGAACGGCGATAATTGGAAGGACGGATTTAATTTCGTCGCAAACTGTTCTTCCTCTTGAAAACGTTGCGCAATGGCAGTTTTAATCCAACTGTCGATCCGGAAATGGGTCACCCGCAGTTCTTGTTCAAAATCATATTTTAAGAAGCCGAGCAATTCCTCCAAGGCTTGTTGTAAAGCGTGCTGTTTCGTGGCATTGGCAAACCGGACCGGATGATACGCTTCTTTAAAGAAGTCCGGGAACCGGTAATAAATACGCTGATTGACATGATGCAACAACTCATGAATTTCAGCGGATAACGCATGCCGCAGCAAGTCGGGACGATGATTTGAAAAATGTGTCTCGATTGTGGCCGCAATGTGGTCCAGTTCTTCCAGACGGACCTCTTTTCGCGCAATGTTGGATTCAGTTTGTTCAATCACTTGTCCTAACCGATGAACGGTTTTTTCCGTCTCATCCGATAAGGCTTGTAAGGCCAGTCCTTTTAAATCTTGTTCCAAAAACTGATGGAACACCTCTTCAAATGCGGCCAGTCCGGATTGCTGACGCTGTCCCGTCTGTTTTTCGGACAACGCCTGTAGGCTGGAGACGCCAAACAGTCGCGGTGCACGAATTCCGAACCGTTGCAATTCGGTTCCGACATACTGCAAGACGTCTTGCTTTTCAGACTCCTGACGGGCTAAATCAATGGCATTGACGATAAAAAACATCTTGTCGAGCTCAAAGGCATCCTTGACGCGCCCGAGTTGAATGAGAAATTCCCGATCTGCACGGGCAAACGCATGGTTGAAGTACGTGACGAACAGAATCGCATCGGCATCTTTGATATATTCAAAAGCGACGTCGGTGTGGCGGGCATTGATCGAATCAGCACCCGGTGTGTCGACCAACGTAATCCCGAGACGCGTCAGGGGGCTGTCGAAATACAAATCGATGATATCGACAAAACAACTGAGATGTTCTTGGGCGACGTATTCCGTAAACGTTGTCCGATCAACGGTTTGGGTCGTACCGATGAACCGTTGAACGATCGGATAACCGGTCGAAAAGGCACGTAAAAACGAGGCGTTTCGTAACTCCTGTTCCGAGCGGCTTTCAATCCAAGCGAGTGCGTCGGCAAGGGATTCGGCGGATGCGTCGAATTTGTCCAGCACATCATTTAAATCGCTGAGCAACTCCTGCTCGGTTTTAAACAGGATCGTCGCCGTCTCATGCGGATGTTCCGGACTGACCGGATTGATGCGGTTGATCGATGCCGTCGTCGGGTTAGGTGAAACCGGCAAGACCGCTTGCCCGAGCAACGCATTACAAAACGACGATTTACCGGCACTGAAGGCGCCGAACAAGGCAATCGTAAACGTACTCGCAGTGACCCGGGTCAACTTGTCTTCGAGATAGGCGACCGTTTCTTCGAATCCGTGCACTTGTGACAAAATGTTCTGGATCTGTTTGATGTCATGAAGCGAGTAGGTCAGCGCGTCTTTAGATGTGGTTGCGACCGGTTGTTCGATGGTCGCCGCTGTTTCTTTGAGTGATTCATGTGGTGTGAACGGGACGACATCTTGTGCTGCCCGTATCCGGTTTTGTTTCCATGCCGCTACTTGTTGCCGGGCAAGTTCCAGTTGATCATCAGAAGGCGCGGCGGCTTGTTCGAGATAGGTCGTCATCCCTTGCCGCGTTATCGTTTCTGTCGTCAACAGGTCACGTTTTTGGCGTAAGACATCTTGTTCGGCCAGTAACGCCTGAACGGCTGTCCCATCCATCCGTTCGAGTTCTCCGCGAACGGCGTCCCGCCACCGGTTTGTTTCTTTGACGTACCAGGCACTTGTCTGGCTGACGACCCGGTTTGTAAATTGCAGGACGGATTCGCCCGTAATCGTGATGCCTTCTTGCAACGCTTCTTCCATCACGTCGAGTGGAGGATCAAGCGGAAACTGATCGATGTGTAACGATTGCGTATCCGACAACAAGCCGGCTTCTTTTAATGATTGTTTCATCAGTTTGCGCAGGTGCAAAACGACTTCGGAGGTCGTGACGGACTGCAACGCATGCAACACTTCTTCGGCAATCTGTTGCTGGGTTTCTTGTGTTTTCTTGGCACTTTTGAAAAAGCCGACTTTAAACGTCGGCTGACGCGATTCAAGAAACGTTTTCATCTTTTCGCGGAGTTCAAACGGCATCAACGTCGCATTTCGAAGTAAACTTTCGCGGTGTTTGGAAAAACGGCTGACCCATTGTTCCGGTGACATCAACTGGATTTGTTGCTCGATCTGTGCCAAGCGTGAGAAAACCGTCTCCGGCTGGAGTTGTTCTTCGCGTGTCAGCTGTTCTTGACTGGCTTGTTCGGCTTCTTCGATCCGGGTACGCAAGTAGGTGACGTGTTCTTGATGCAGGCTTTCGAGCGTTGTCGCCGCGGACTGGAGCAGTTTCGGTTGAACGTCCCGGATGCTTTGTTCCACCAATTGCTTGACCGTCGCAAAATCGTTGTCCGGCTGTTCGGCTTCGCGCAAGCTGGTAAAGAAGATTCCTTTTGGTTCAACACCGTGCGCTGCAAATGCCTGGCGGACAGAGCGCTTGAACGATGCAAACGATAACTCGTTGGACTGGTGTTTATCAATTTGATTGACGATCAGATACAGCTCAGGAACGGAACTAAGCAATTCCTTCGTGACCATGAAATTCAACTCGGACTGAACATGATTGTAATCCATGACATAAAAAATAATATCGGCTAAGTGTAAGGCGGATTCGGTTGAGATCCGGTGCGCGTCGTCCACGGAGTCGACACCCGGTGTGTCCATCAAGACCAAACCGTTTGGTAACGTCGATGCCGCATGGGTGATGTCGATTCGTTCGACCGTTCCGTCACGCCCCAACGTCTCGAGGTGAGACAGCTCATCGGACGTCAACTTGACGGACGGACGATCATGGAAATGGACGATTGCTGCATCGTGTTGGTCATGTTGGACCGTGACGATATTCGCGCTCGTCGGAATCGGACTGGTCGGTAAAATCGATTCGCCCGTCAAGGCATTGATCATGCTGGATTTCCCGGCAGAAAAATGCCCGGCAAAAGCAATCGTAAATTCACGTTTCAACAATTTTTCCGAAAATTTATCTAATTTATCCAGTCGGAGTTGGTCCGACGAGGGGTGAATGAGTGTTGTCAGAAGCGCGGTCGCTTCTATCTGGTTCGTTAATCGTTCTTCGAATGAGCGCATGCGTATGAAACCCCTTTCTAACAATCCTGTTTTAGTGTAGCATGGTTAATTTATGTTCGTCATCTGTTGCAAGTAAGTTGTTGATACCCAATCTACCTAAAGCATTCAAACTGACGTTTTTCCAAAAATGGTTTATGCTGATACAGCAGGAGTAAACAGGAAAGAACTGTTAGATTTCATGTTACATAATGAAACGAAACATGGCTTGAGTCCTCTGAAAAGAAGGACTCAAGCCATGTTGGTCGAAATTTAAACAGTCAATTGGGTTCAGGAACAATCATTTCGGATTCGTCCGGACGCTCTTCAGTCGTTTGCATGAGTCGAAGCAAGTGTAATTTAAACAGATACATCACAAGTAAATGGATGTTGGCTTGCGTCGTTTTGTACAGCATCCACGGTAAGGCGGGTACATACTCATGGATGGCGATGAGACATTCTTGGGAACCCGGAATTTGGCGGAACTCGATCCGGCCTTTACTCCCGTCTTGTACTTGGGCGAATAGTCCGCCCGTAATCCGGTACGTCGCTTGTTGGGCATCTTGGAACGGTTCTTTTGTCAACTCAAGCAAGGGTTGATCCAAGAAGGGAACTTGAATCTGGACAAGCGTTTCGTCCGCCAGATGAGACGTCAGAAACGGTTTGGCGAAAGAGGACAACCAGTCGACATAATCATCGGCTGCCCAGTTCGCATCCCGGCCTTCCGGAAGACGGACCCGTTGGACGGACCGGACATCGAGTGATTCGGGCTTCTTCGCTGAACCCGACGAGCCTTTTTTCTGTTGCTTTTCTTCTTGTTCTTCTTGAAGTGCCATCCGAACCGACTCTTCAAAGGAAATTTTCCCGTCGCTGATCCCGTCGACCATCTTTTCCGGGTCGGCGACCATTTCATGTACCATACTTTCAACGAGTGGGTAAACCGTTTCTTTTGGTTCACCGGAGACTAAAGTGACCCAAAGCCGCGACAGATTGACCGTCATGAACGGTAAATCAAAGGTCGGCTGTTTTTTGCCGATCACTTCAGCCGTTTTTAAAATCATTTCTTTATAGGTCATGGATTCGGGACCGCCGATGTCGATCGCCCGATTCTTTAAGTCATCCCGTCCGACGCTTGCACCCAAGGCGTGGATGACATCAGGCAAGGCGACCGGGTGCGTTTGATTGCGTGTCCATTCCGGAAGCAACATCACAGGCAGGCGTTTGACGAGCTTAGATAGAATCGGGAAGGAAGAACCTTTGGGTCCGACGATCAAAGCGGCACGAATCGTCGTCACCGGTGTTCCGTAAGCTCCTAGCACCCGCTCGACTTCGAGACGGCTTTTCAGGTGGCGCGATAAATCTTCTGTTTCTTCGGGAATGATTCCGCTTAAGTAGACGATTTGCTGAATGCCGTTTTCTTTTGCCGCGCGGGCATAATTGTCAGCTAAAATCAAATCCATGTCTTCGAAAGAACCTTGCGTCAGCTTGGCGGACGGCATCATCGAATGGACCAAATAGATGGCGATGTCTGCGCCCTGTAATCCGTCAATCGTATCGTTGAGTGAAAAGAGATCGCATGACCGCCACTCGACGTTCGCCTCATCATCCTTGTCGTCGCCGTTCCGGGACAGCGCAATGACATCATATTTTTTCTTTAATTCATTTAATAAATTGTGTCCGATATATCCTGTTGCACCGGCGAGCGCCAGTCGTTTGCGTGGTTGTGTCATTTGATTTCCTCCTTGATTAGCACTACTTGAGCAATTTACCCGAATCGACTGCTTCGTAATCCAAACAAGTGTTTTCAAAAAATAAGGCTTCAGTCGTTAAAAACAGGGAAAAGAAAAAACAGGGAACACAGTCAAGGATTCAGCAGCAGTATCATCTGCACATTTACTTTTAGTTTAGGGAGAGGGACGAAGATGAATGAAGTCTGTTTCTTAGATGAACACCACTATAAGCGCTATCACATGATTTTGAGACGGTTGAATGCGAGGAATCGGTCGAACCATTCGTTTCAGTCGATCCTGTTCTTGGCAACGGGTAACTTACAATTGTTGCAACTGTTCAGTGATTATTTTTTCCCGGAGACGGGTGAGTTTTTTTACCAAGAGTTGTTAGCGGAACCGGTTGATAATCGGATTATTGAAGTCGAGCGTCAATTGCTGGTTCAGCTGTATAATGGTCGCACGACCTTGACCGTCATCGAGGTGATCGACCAGTTGAACCCGAAAGACTTGGAACTTGCGTTAGGGGCCATTCAAATCCGGTCATTCGGCGCAGATGAAGGCATCGTTCATCGGTAACAAAACTAACCCCATAGCTGACTAAAAAAGAAGTGGAATCGTTGATGATTCCACTTCTTTTTTGTGAGTCTGCTCTTCTATTCCATAACAAAAGAAGAAACGCTAAAAGATGTTTGTGATATCAGTTTATTATCATAAAACGGTATCCGAATAAAAGCTAAGCTTGTTTATTAAGATTTGATTGAAGGGGAATCCAACTGGAAATAAGATGTAAGTAACAGGAAATGTATGACGACCATCGTCTGAAAATTACGATGAGACGGGAGAGGAGTGGACGTATGCAACTCAAACAATCGATTTACCTTCATTCGCCGATTTTCATTCAAAACATCTTGACGACGATATATGGGCGCGTCTTGTACCAAGAACGATATGGAAGCGTCTATCAAAAGCGTTTTCAAGAATTAAAGGAGAAAGAACAATTTCGAGTCAACGCTGAAAAAGAACAGTTAAACCGTCTGAATCACTTTCTGGCGTTTTGTTACGACTACAGCACTTATTATAAAGAGCTTTTTGACGAAGCGCAGATTTCCTTACCGTTTCACGAATTAGAGGAGTTGAAGCAGATTCCTATTTTGAGCAAGGAACTGTTACGCACACGCAATGCAGACATCCATGCCAAAGTCCGGGCACCGATTCTTGGAAAAACGGGAGGGACGACCGGAAAGTCGATTCAAGTCCATTACACAAAAGACGATATGCAAATCCGAATGGCGCATCTGGATTACTTCAAATGGACACACGGGATTGAGCGCGGGATGCGCCGGGCCAGTTTTACCGGTCAAGTACTCGCAGCAACAAATCAAAAATCACCGGTCTATTGGCGGATGAACAAAACGATCAATCAAATGCTGTTTACAATCAAAAACATCAATCCGCAGACGGCTACTTCCTACATCGAACAATTAAACCGATTTGATCCCGAATCGATTGACGGATTACCGTCCGGAATGATTGAAGTCGCCCGACATGCCAAAAAATATGGGATTCCCTGTACGTTTCGACCGAAAGCGATTTTCCCGACGGCAGAGATGATGACGGCCGAAGAACGGAAATTGATTGAAGAAGTGTTCCACGCTCCGATTTTTGATCAATATGCCTCATCGGAAGGGGCGCCGATCGTCGCTGAATGCCGTTACGGAAAAAAACATCTGCATTACGAAATGGGCATTATCGAAGTCGAGGCAGATGGGCAGATTCTTGTGACGAGTTTTGACACACATGGAACGCCTCTCGTCCGCTATCGTGTCGGAGACCGGATGACACTCAGCGAAGAAACGTGTCAATGTGGTCATGCCGGTCCAATCATCGCATCGATTGATGGACGCGGACGCAGTTTCATTCAATTGAAGGACGGCCATCGCATTTTTGAAGGCGAACTTGCCGGTATCGTTCGTGCCTTTCCGAACTGCATCGAACGTGTCCAATACATCCAAGCAGATGAAGAGGAAGTCGTCATGCTGTATGTACCGGACGAACGCTGTTTTAAAGAAGAACATGAAAAAGAGCTTTATTTTGTCTTGAAACGGTTGTTTGGGGGACAAATGGAGGTTCTCTTGCGAGCGGTTCCGGAAATCCCAAAAGAAATCAGTGGCAAGACGCTGCTGATTAAACAGTTGATCCCGGACAACTTATAGAGAATAAAGATGTAAAAAAAAGCAGGTTTTTCCTGATTTTAAAAGGGAATGATCTGCTTTTTTTATGTTGTCAAAAGAGTCGCAAACTGTAAAAAACGGTAAAATGCTAGCACATTTCAAGGAAACCGGATGATTTTGTCATGTAGTTGTCAGAAAAGCGACATAAGCTAAAGGTATCAGATAAGTTCAGAATTATTTAAAGTGGATAAGTGATCGATTCATTGTTCGAGTGGTCGGCAATCCAGTCGTTGTTCGAAAGGACGTGCGCAGATGGGAATCAAAGAGCAAGTGTATCTGTATTCACCTGTGTTCCTACAAAATCTTTTGACGACATTGTACGGCTATCAGTTGCAGCGGGACCGGTATGGACCGGCGTATCAACAGCGGTTTCAGGAATTGATGGACAAACGGGCGGAAACGATCGATGTCGCAGCGGATCAATTGAAACGGCTCAATGATTTTTTGTTGTTTTGCCAGCATCACAGTCCTTATTATGAAGCGTTGTTTGCAGAATTGAACCTACAATTGCCGTTCGAGAAGCTGAAGGATCTGAAGCAGATCCCACCACTTGAAAAAGAAACGTTACGGCAACACATCGGATTAGTCCGAACAGATCTGCCGGCCCCGATTATCGGCAAGACAGGCGGCACGACAGGAAAGTCGATTCAAGTCCATTATACGAAGGCCGACATGCAGATTCGAATGGCGCATCTGGACTACTTCAAAGCGACGCATGGGGTCGAAAAAGGAATGCGGCGCATCAGTTTTACGGCGCAAGCCCTGGTCTCGGAACATCAGCGAACCCCCGTTTACTGGCGGATGAACCGAGCGCTCAATCAATTGTTGTTCACCGTCAAAAAAATCAGTCCGCGTACGATGACCGCCTATCTGCAAGCGATCGACGAGTTTGATCCGGAGTCGATCGACGGTTTACCGTCCGCAATGATTGAACTTGCCTATCATGCGAAACGAGAAGGAATCGAGCTGTCATGCCGGCCACGCGCCATTTTCCCGACGGCCGAAATGATGACACGAGAAGAACGGCAATTGATTGAAGACGTGTTCCATGGACCGGTTTTTGATCAATATGCTTCATCGGAAGGGGCACCAATCGTCTCGGAATGCCGGTGCGGACAAAAACATCTGCATTACGAGATGGGCATCATTGAACTGGAAGCAGACGGAGAAGTGCTCGTGACAAGCTTCGATACCCACGGTACACCGTTGATCCGCTACCGGGTCGGAGACCGGATGACCAGCAGTGGGAAGACGTGTTCCTGTGGTCATCCCGGTCCTGTGATTGATTCAATTGACGGTCGAAAACGGGGCTATCTCATTAAACCAGACGGTCAAAAAGTATTTGAAAGTCAGCTGTCGAGTCTCGTTAAAGTGTTGCCGAACAGCGTTGAACGGGTCCAGTATATTCAAAACAGTGAACGGGATATCACGTTTTTGTACATTCCGGATTGGACACGTTTTTCGTCGGAACACGAGCAGCAACTTTATCGTTTTTTGAAAACCTTACTGGGCGCAGACATGCAGGTGTCGCTTCGGGCAGTTCAAGAAATTCCGCGTGAGGTCAGCGGCAAAACGTTACTCGTCAAACAAATGATGGCCTAAAAGGCGGATCTTTTCGAAGATCGGTCTTTTTTTGTCGATGCCTTCGTCCAACTCAATGGAAATAGATGACAATCTCTTGTAGAATGGGAATCATTAGTGGACTAGGAGGAGAGACATGAAACCAGGCCCTAGCCTTTTGATTCTCGGGACGATGCACTTAGATCGTCCCGAGAACGGTGATCTGTTGCACCCGGCGCCGATTACAGTGTCGGATGCAGACCGTCAACAGCAAATCCAGACACTGATCGACGTGCTGTTGACGTTTCGACCAACGAAAGTGGCGCTCGAGACGACAGCGGACCGACAAGCACAACTCGATCAAGACTATGCCGCCTATCAAGAAGGCGCTTTTGAACTGACGGCCGATGAGCGGCATCAAATCGGGTTCCGGTTGGCCCGTCAAGCGAAGTTGCCACAGGTAAACGGCGTCGATTGGAATCAATCGATTGAGGGAGTGCCAAACCTCAGTCAACTCGAACAGGAAAAACCGGTTGGATTTCATCAGATCATCTCGCGGGAAACCGTGCGGATGAAACAATTGGATCAAGACATCAGGGGGCTCGATTTTTTGACCTTCTTTCAGAAAATCAATCAACCAGACACGACACGGGGTATGCATCAGACCTATTTGGAACTCGCGCGTCTCGGGGAGACGGGCATGCAGTGGGTTGCCCGGTATTGGTATGTCCGGAATCTGACGATCTTTAAGAACATCCTCGCACTCGTCGAATCATCGGATGAACGGATTATCGTGATTTATGGGTTGGCCCATGTGCATCTACTGCAACAACTGTTAACAGACAGCGGTCTGGTCGAAGTGACGACACTTGACGACCTGACACGATAAGGAGAGAAGTCAATGTTATTTCATTACCATCTGTGGACACCGTTCGTCGAAGAGACGGAACGGTTTTATCAAAAGCTTGGTTTTCGCGTGACGCAACGAATTGGAAAACAGGACGGAACGTTCACGTCGTTTGACCCGCCACTTGACTGGGACGATTTCCGTCATGAAAAGATTCTGTTTCGGATCATTGAGATGAAGCGGGGCGCAATCAACATTACGTTTGGGTACGGAAAAAAAGTCGCCTTCGACCACATCGGCTTTTGGGTGACAAAAGCCGAGCGGCTGGCGACACTTCAACGGGCGGAAACGTTGGGGTGGACGGTCCAGGCGAACGAACGCCGGACGTTCATTCAGACGCCTTACGGCTTTCGGATCGAATTGCAGACGCATCTGGATGCGATCGAATCACGATCGGGAGATCAACTTCTGCAGCTCGAGATTGCGACACCAAAATCAGGTCTTGCAGCGATGTTACACCGGTTACTCGAGCGACCGGTTCCGGAAATCACGACGTCAGCAGCCGAGCAGACACGTTTGGTTGACATGACGTTTTCCGGTGAGCACGCAAGACACGAGCAGGATCCAAACGGTCTGGAAGTGCGGACGGTGAGTAAGGTGCAACGTTAATCAACGAGTGGATAGGTGACGAAGACTTTTAACGGATGCGCGTCTGTCAGCAAGCGCTCGAAACATGCGACTAGATCGCGGGAAGCGACCGTTTGTTCATACAGTTGCTCGAGCTGCGGAACGTGCGGTGCCGTCTCGAAAAACCACGCAGCATGAGTGCGGTAATCCCACCCGTCACTCGAGCCGACAATCCGCAATTCTTTTTCGAAAAAAGCCGGCGTCAACGATAACGTCTCGTGATTCCCGTCCGACAAGATGCAGAGCTGACCGTGAGGAACCAGTGCCTCCTGTAACAGAGCAAAAGCGTCCTGACGGGCTAAGCATTCGAATGCATGCGTAAACGTGTCGGAAGACGGATCGTCGGGCTGAAACAAAGCCGTCGCGCCAAGTCGTAAAGCGAGGGCTGCCCGGACGGGATCCGGTTCAGAAACAATAATGCGTTCGACCTGATAATAGTGACGGAGATAAAAAACCGTCAATAACCCCATAACTCCCATCCCGGTCACGAGTACAGAATCCGTCGGCAGAGGCGCGAGTTTCCGCACGCCCTTCGCGGCGTCACACGACAAGATGTTCAGTAAGGCGAGTTTAGCGGAAATCCCGTCCGGAACAGGAATGGCTTTTGATGCCTCGACAAGCGCGACGTCCCGATGACCTTGAACTACCTCCACCTACGCTTCACTTAGAGGTGAAGGATTCCTGAGTTATCCGACCTAACGGTCGAAACTTGATCAGGCTAACCCCGTCGTCCCGACGGTTGAAGAAGCTAAGATACGTTCGGCTTCTTGTTTGAGATTCAGTCCTGCGTTCACATCCCGGTCGTGATGGATGCCGCAACTCGGGCATGTCCATTCACGCAAGCCAAGATGTTTCACGTCTTTGTGTTGAT
Organism: Exiguobacterium sp. RIT452; assembly: GCF_003598705.1. Classification (NCBI taxonomy): domain Bacteria; kingdom Bacillati; phylum Bacillota; class Bacilli; order Caryophanales; genus Exiguobacterium; species Exiguobacterium sp. RIT452. The sequence goes on along the minus strand of NZ_QXJB01000001.1, from coordinate 1,003,139 downwards.
GTCCGCAACTGGAGCACAGTTGACTGGAAGCAAAGGTCTTGCCGACCTTCACGACGATTTTCCCATACCAGTCCGCCTTGTATTCCAGCATACGGAAGAACTCCGACCAACTGACGTCAGAGATGGATTTGCTCAACTTACGATTCTTCTGCATATTCTTCACTTGTAAGGTCTCGATCCCGATGACGTCGTGGTTTTGGACGATCTCGGTCGATACCTTCTGCAGGAAGTCAGTGCGCTTGTTGGCAATCTTCTCGTGGATACGGGCAACCTTTCGCTTCTGCTTCTGATAGTTCCTCGCCTCGGACAGCGTGACTTTCTTGTTCAAGGCGATGCGTTGACGGCGGGAGAGCTTACGCTGTTCGCGCGCCAGTTTCTTCTCGAGCGTACGGAAGTAACGGTCGTTCTTGTACACTGTGCCGTCCGACAGGATGGCGAAGTTCTTGAGTCCGACGTCGACGCCGACGGATGAACCGGTCTTCGGCAGTTCGTGGATCTCCTGCTCGACGAGCAGGGAGACGAAGTATTTGCCTGAAGCGTTACGTCGAATTGTGGCGTTCAAGATACGACCTGTGACCTGTCTCGAATGGGCGAAGCGAACCCATTTCAGCTTCGGAAGTTTGAGCTGGTTGCACACAATCGAGACTTCAGGAAGTTGAGACTTTCCCTGTATGTTCGTCTTGTACGATTGGACGGGATGGCGCTTGGACTTGAATCGAGGGCGTTCGTTCTGCTTCTTGAAGAAGCGGTCAAACGCATCAGCAAGATGTTTGACGCTGATCTGAACAGAGGTACTATCCACTTCTTTCAACCAGTCGAACTCCTGCTTCAACACAGGAATTTCTTTGGAACAAGAACCGTAGGACAGTCCTTTTCCAGTGGTCTTGTACAATTCATCCCACTTCGCCAAGAAGTGGTTGAAGATGAAGCGTGAACACCCGATCGTCTTCGCGATCAGGATTTCCTGCTCTTTTGTGGGGTAGATTCTGAATTTGTAGGCCTTGTGCTTCAACACCATTTTTCACCTCCTTTAAGGAAAATATACCCGAAAAGCAGGCTGGCGATTCATCTCCCACGTTCACTTCGTTTAAAAGTGGGTGTATTATCGCCTAATTTTGGTAAAAAATCCTTTTCAGAATAAAAATATGACAATTTTGTAAGGTGTGAACTTTTGGGAAGTAACCTGTTTACCGATCAGGATATGCTATTCTAGACAAAAGACTGAACAAGAAGAGGACGTGGCAGACATCGAACGCATTGAAATGTCGATTCATCGTGGATTAGTGGAATTAAAAAATTTAGATAAACGGATTCAAAAAGCACAGACCAAACCGTTCATCGGTGTTCATACCGGCAGTCAGGCTCCGGCAGGTTATCCGTCGGTCGTGACGTTTGCCGAAGAAGCCAAAGCCAATCTCCAATCGATTCGGGACTTGATGGAACGACGGAACCGGATCAAGTCGGCCATCACGGCGTCGAACGCTGTAACGGTCGTCCGGATTGCCGGGCGCGAGATGACCGTCGCCGAAGCCATCGACCGACGGGATGCCGGTCTGGTCTATGACCGTCAATTGTTGCAGACATTACAGACGCAACTCCGGCAGGTCGAGCAGACGATAGAAGAAGAACGTCAGGATATCACGCGTCGGGCTGACAGCCATATCGAGGCGACGTATGGTTCACGCGAGAAGGGCAATGCCGAGGAAATCGAAAAGTCACGGCGTTTGTTCCTTGAACGCTTGGAACCAAACTTGATTGATCCGTCACAGTTACGTCAAGTGATCGCTGAGCTCGACGAGACGATTGACACCTTTGAGGCGGAAGTCGATTTCACGCTGTCGGAAAGTAATACGGTCACGAAAATCTTCGCCTGATGAAAAAATTCCTTGTTTGTCCGATGATCCTGCGACCAAACACGCTTGTTTTGTGCGATAACAAAACGTCGGTGCGATGCACCTCACATCGGTTCTGAATGGAACCTCAAGTGAAAGTTCAACGCTGACAGCTCAACGGATAACGAACAATGGTCAACGATCAAATGATCAAAGCTTAAAGTTGAATGAGCAAAGACGGATAAAATCCACGGTACAACGGAATGAGAGAGGATTTGTTTGTTGCCTCTAGGAACACCGCGTGGCTGGGCAGACAAGGAATATACATAACTAAGAGAAGTAAAACAGGAAAGGATGAGACGGATGTTGCCGATTTATTTGTCTGTTTTGGAAATGTCGAATCTCACCCTTGCAGTTCTCATCGTGGGCGTCATCTTGACCTTCAAATACGGACGCCTGTTTGTGAGTAAAGAAATCCCGGCTGCAAGTAAACGAATCGCCGCTGTCTTGTATGGTGTGTGTCTGTTCGGTTTGAGCGGCATCGTCCTGGTGTTTTCATGATGACGAGACCTTTTTTGACAGGAACCTACCGTGTCAAAGAAGGTTTTTTTGATTCAAAGGCGAAAGGGTAAAGATGGAACAGTGAAGTGATTATTAAACCAAGGGGGAACTGAGGATGGACGGATTATTAAAACGCCGGATCGGGGCAGGCATCGTTGATTTACTCGTACAAGGAGTGGTTGCCGGTGTGCTCGAAGAAACCGTGTTGAAACGCGTCAAAAATAAGGCGGTTCATTCACTGATTACGGAACCGGCCGTCAATTTCCTTATCGAGACGACACAACTCGCGACAGGAAGCCGGCAAACCATCGGGCAACGACTGTTTCAGATTCAAGTCGTCAGTGACAACGGACAACCGCTCGCTGTCAAACAGATTGCGAAACGGATTGCTTACCGGGAAACGATTGCCCCGATCAAAACATGGAAAAACCGCAAAATTTATCTGCAGGACGGATCGGTGTTACCGGAGGATGAATTTGCCGGTACACGTGTTGTGCGGAAGGGAAAATAAAACAGCTGATTCGAAAAAAATCATATGAAATTACCGGGGACAGCAGATTTAAAATCTGCTGCCCCCTTTTCTTGTCGTAGTACTCAATAAGTGGTGCTAAACGAATATGTGGTGTGTTGAGAATATGGAGATCGTTGGTTGACGAGTGAGGATAAGATAAAAGGCTTCGAATCAAAGCACACACCAGAAACGGATTTTGTTCGTTGTTCACCTGCTTCAATAGACGGAATCCAGGCGGTAGACAAAAGAAATCCAGGTTGAGATGATTCAATGGTCATCCATCGACCGCTTAACGCTTCGTGAACGGCGATGACTGGTTTTTGACAAAACAAAAAATACGTATCTGTAAGGGATGCTGGCGTAGTCTCATCAATAAATAGGTGCTTCAAACGGCGTCCTAATTGAAAATCAAAGACTGTCCCCTTTGTCCGCATGAACCACGAATCGTTTAAAAGAGCGTAGGTTGGATTAAGGAAATAAGAACTAGAAAATTTTAAATCGTGTTGTGAGATACTCTCTTTTAAATTTCCACTTAAGTTGAAGAAGATAAGATTTGAAAGTGAGAGACGTAACGGCTGCTTAGTCTTAGCAAAATACCGAAGTATCAGTTGATTATCATTGGTCAGAATATAAAGGATTTCTATGTGAATGACGTGAATGTTTATGAAAATCGTAGTACACAGACGAACGCCTATTCGATGTGTCGTCGTAAACGCTTCCCCTGTAAATGGAATTAGATGCAAAGATAAGTTTGTTTCACAAGGCATACTGGATACCGATAAGTCATATAGATGACCCGATAGCCCATTAAAAAGCGAATTTTCGAGAGACGACGATTTTAAATTTCCGAGGAGGATATCTTCTTGATGACCATTTCGGTCAGGCACAAGTAAACGCTGGATTTGTCCTCCTTTGCTTAAAATATCGACTTCGATTCCTCGACTATTCTTTAAACGATACTGTGTCGACTGATCTGTTAATTGATTAATTTCAACCTTCAATTTCTTTCCTCCTCTTTTCGAATGAAATAAACCGGGTTTTAACGGTATAATAAAATAATGGCAACAGATTAAGTAAAAATGTTTTATTGAATTTTACCATAAAATAATTATTTTTTACTAAAATTTTTTATCTTTAAATTAATCAAAATCAGAGGTGGATGGATGATGGCAACGATTAAGGATATTGCAAAAGAAGTTGGATGTTCGATTTCGACGGTTTCGCGTGTGTTAAATAATGATCCAACTTTATCGGTGGGAGAAGAGACGAGGACTAGAATTTTTGAAGTGGCAGAAGAGGTCGGTTATCGAAAAAAAACATTAAAAACGCTCGTGAAAAACATCGCTTTTTTGTACTGGTTGACTGACAATGAAGAGCTCGAAGACGTCTATTTTCAAACGATGCGGGTTGAAATTGAGAAAAAAGCACGCGAAAACAATATTGAATTGACGACATATAAATTAGAAGGCGGAATTGAGAAAATTCCATTTGATATCGACGGATTTATTGCTGTTGGTTCCTTCATGAATCGTGAACTGGAATATTTGAGAGAATTGACAACACACGGCGTGTTCATCGATTCTACGCCGGATCCGGCATATTACGACTCTGTTCGTCCGGATCTTGCGCAAATCACGCGCCAGGCAATCGAGGTGTTGGTGGAACAAGGGCATAAGAAAATCGGATTTATCGGCGGGACGTATCATAATCTTGATACGGATGCAGAGGAGATGGACGGACGGGAACGGGCTTTTCGTCAAGCGATGGAAGAACGTCAGTTGTTGCGTGAAGACTTCATTTTTTGCCGGAAGGGTTTTTCGGTGGATAACGGTTATTACTTGATGAATCAAGCGGTTGAACAGCTCGGGGAAGAGTTGCCGACAGCTTTTTATGTCGCGGCAGACCCAATCGCGGTTGGTTGTTTACAAGTCTTGAATGAACAGCAAATTGAAATTCCGAAACGTGTCAGCCTGATAAGTGTCAACGATACAAGCATCTCGAAATATGTATCACCACCTTTGACAACATTCCACATTGACTTGGAGGAAATCTGTCAGAATGCGATTCAGTTGTTGCTGGAACGAATTTTAAAGAAACGGAAAGTCGTCAAAACCGTTTACATCGGCGCTGAATTAATTACGCGTAAAAGTACGTTGTAAATAAATTTAGTAAAATATTTTACTAAATTTATTTACAACGTTTTCTTGTGGTGTTATATTTTGAATAAGAAAACGCTTTCAAAAATGTTTTTATTCTTTTCATAATATGACTCATAGGAGGAGTAAGAAGATGAAGAAAACCATTACATACATGACTGTCCTGAGTAGTCTGGCATTAACGGTCTCGCTCGCGGCATGTGGTCCCGGGGAAGAGTCGCAGGAGAAGAAGGATGAAACATCGGGTAAAGAAGCGAAGCTTATTGTCTGGGAAGACATTGAAAAAGGAGAAGGAATCAAAGACATCGTTTCAAAATTCGAACAAGACAACGGCGTTGATGTGGAAATCGTTGAAAAACCGTATGCCAAGCAAATCGAGGACTTACGATTAGATGGTCCGGCGGGGACGGGTCCCGATTTATTGACGATGCCAGGGGATCAGATTGGGACTGCCGTAACAGAAGGAATCATCATGGAGATGGATGTTCCGAAAGAGATCCAGGCCATTTATACTGATGTTGCGCTCGATTCGCAAAAAGTGGATGGGAAACTCTATGGTGTCCCAAAAGCAGTGGAAACAACCGTTTTATACTACAACAAAAAACTGGTGTCTGAAGAGAAGTTACCGAAAACATTGGAAGAGTGGTATGCCTTATCCAAAAAAACGGCAACGGGGCAATCATTTGGATTTCTCGCTTTATTTGATCAAATTTATTATGCCCAAAGTGTCCTGAGCGGATATGGCGGCTACATTTTTAAGCAGGATGGCCAAGGGAAGTATCAGACGAAAGAAGTCGGGCTTGGGAATACCGGAGCCATCGAAGGTGCGACGTATATTCAAAAGTTTTACAAGGAAAAATTATTCCCGGCAGGCATCATCGGTGAGCAGGGAATCAATGTCCTCGAGTCCTTGTTTACGGAAGGGAAAGCGGCAGCCATCATCTCCGGTCCCTGGAATGTCGAGCCGTTTACGAAAGCCGGCATTGATTTCGGTATCACAAAATTGCCGGAACTTGAAAACGGGAAAAACATGAGTTCTTTCATCGGCGTCAAAAGTTATAATGTCAGTGCCTATTCCAAACAATCGGAGCTTGCGGGCAAACTGGCGCTTTATTTGACGAATGCGGAAAACTCTAAAAAACGTTTTGAAATCACAAAAGAAGTTCCGGCCGTCAGTGCGTTGGCAGAAGATCCTGCGGTCACAAAAAGTCCAGCCGCACAAGCAGTAGCCGAACAATCTAAATTTTCCGAGTTAACACCGAACGTCCCCGAAATGAATGAAGTCTGGAAGCCGGTTGATGCCGCACTTCAAACGATTGCCACCGGAAAAGCGGAACCGGAAGCAGCGATGAAGCAAGCCGTCAAGACGATTGACGGTCAGATTAAGGCGAAACACGGAACGAAATAACCGTGTTTGATGCGACAATGCCTGACAGTCAGAGATTCTAATAAAGAGGTGAAGGACGTGCAACACCGGAAAATTGGATTGATGTTATCGATCATTCCAGGACTTGGCCAATTGTATCACCGGCAATGGATGAAAGGCGGACTCTTGCTCGCGGTCAGCATTGCCTTTTGGATAGCGTTCGCCGATTTGCTCAACATGGGACTATGGGGAATCGTGACGCTCGGAACAGAAGTACCCCGCGACAACTCGATTTTTTTGTTGGCACAAGGCATCATCGCGATCATCATTTTGTTATTTGGGATCGGTCTTTATGTATTTAATTTACGGGACGCCTACCGCAATGGGCAAAAGCGGGACCAAGGCGTCCGACCGGATTCTTTGTGGTCGGATTATCGGAATTTAATGAATCAAGGTTATCCCTATTTAGTCAGTGGACCTTCGTTGTTTCTGTTGATATTTGCCGTGATTTTTCCTATTTTGTTCAGTTTCGCCTTGGCGTTTACGAATTATGATTTGTACCATTCCCCGCCTGCCAAACTGGCGGATTGGGTTGGATTTTCTACCTTTGCTCAAATCTTCACAGTTGATATTTGGCGGTCGACGTTCTTTGATGTGTTGTCTTGGACGATTGTCTGGACATTGGTCGCCTCGACGTTACAAGTGTCGCTTGGTATTTTTTTAGCAGTGCTCGTCAATCAAAAAGAGGTCCGGTTCAAACGTGTCATTCGGACGATTTTCGTTTTGCCGTGGGCGGTTCCCGGTTTTGTGACGATCCTTGTCTTTGCCGGACTTTTTAATGACAGCTTTGGTGCCATCAATCTGGACATTTTGTCTCTATTCGGTCTTGATCCGGTCCCGTGGTTGACAGATGAAAAGTGGACACGGGTTGCCCTTGTGTTCATGCAGGGATGGCTCGGATTCCCGTATGTCTTTTTAGTGACGACAGGTGTTTTGCAATCGATTCCTGATGATTTATACGAAGCAGCAACGATTGACGGCGCTTCGATTTTTGCGAAGTTTCGACATATTACGATGCCGATGGTACTGATTGCGATGTCGCCGATTATCATTACCCAGTTCACATTCAATTTTAATAACTTTAACATCATCTATCTCTTTAACGGGGGCGGACCGTCCGTACCGGGTTCCAATGCCGGCGGAACGGATATTCTCGTCTCCTGGATATATAAATTGACGATGCAGTCCGGTCAATACGCGTTAGCTGCTGCTTTGACGATCCTGCTTTCGATTTTTGTCATCGCGATTGCGTTATGGCAGTTTAGACGAACGAATGCCTTTAAGGAAGGAGCGTGACCGGGATGGCGACACGTAACATGACGCGGACGGTTCGTCTGACGCTGACCTATTTGATTCTGCTGTTCGTTGCGACCTGCATCATCTATCCCCTCTTGTGGACGATTGGTGCGAGCTTTAATCCGGGCAACAGTTTAGTCAGCACATCGATCATTCCAAAAAATCCAACACTTGATCATTACCGGGAATTATTTGCCGGAAAAGAAAGTCTGCAATACGGTCATTGGTATATGAACTCTTTGAAAATCAGTCTCTTTACGATGCTCGGAACGGTTGTCAGCGTTTCTTTTACAGCCTATGCTTTTTCAAGGTTTCGCTTCAAAGGACGCCAGCAAGCCCTGACGTTGTTCTTGCTGTTGCAAATGATTCCGCAGTTTTCTGCCTTGATTGCCCTGTTCGTACTGGCCCAGCTACTTGGCATGATGAACAGTCACTGGCTACTGATTCTATTATATATCGGCGGGCAAATTCCGATGAATACATACTTGATGAAAGGATATATGGATTCAATTCCGGTTGATCTGGATGAAAGTGCAAAACTCGACGGCGCCGGTCATACCCGGATTTTCATCCAAATTATTTTACCACTGTGTCGTCCGATGCTTGCCGTGGTCGCGATGAACGGATTTACGGGACCGCTCGGTGATTTTGTGCTGGCTTCGACAATTTTACGGACGCAGGAAGCGTATACGTTGCCGATTGGTCTGTTTAATCTCGTCAACGAAGCGATGGGAGCGAGCTATACGACGTTTGCTGCCGGAGCGATTTTAATCAGCATACCGGTCGCTATTCTGTTTGTCCTGCTGCAAAAACATTTTGTATCCGGGTTAACAGCCGGAGGCACAAAAGGGTAAAAGAGAAAGAACAGCTAAATTGGTGAGTAAGGGAGAGTTATATAATGGGACGAAGAATCTATACATCAAAGGCCAGGCATTTGTTGCACGGTGGGGACTATAATCCGGATCAGTGGCTCGACGTCCCGGATGTCTTGCAGGACGATTTACGGTTGATGCGTCTCGCACACACGAATACGTACTCGATCGGCATCTTTGCTTGGAGTGCGCTTGAACCGATCGAAAATCAGTTCACGTTCGAGTGGCTCGATCAAATCATCGACGAGATTCATGCGAACGGAGGCCAGGTCATATTGGCGACACCAAGCGGGGCGCGTCCTGCCTGGTTATCTCAAACGTACCCGGAAGTCCTGCGTGTCGATGAGAGGCGTGTCAAACAGCTCCACGGCGGGCGTCACAATCACTGTCTGACGTCGCCCGTCTATCGCAGGAAAACCGAGCAGATAAACCGCTTGTTGGCCGAACGTTACGGGACACACCCGGCGCTTTTGATGTGGCATGTCTCGAATGAGTACGGGGGCGAGTGTCATTGTCCGCTTTGCCAGGAAGCCTTTCGGAATTGGCTGAAAGTGAAGTATGAGACGCTTGAAGCGTTGAATGCCTCGTGGTGGAGTGCCTTCTGGAGTCATACATTTGATGACTGGTCGCAAATCGAATCGCCGTCGCCGATTGGTGAAAGTATGGTCCATGGTTTGAATCTGGACTGGAAACGCTTTGTGACGGATCAAACGATTTCCTTTTTTGAACAGGAAAGCGTACCTTTACGTGAATTGACGCCGGCACTTCCGATTACGACCAATTTCATGGCGGATACGGAGGACTTGATTCCTTTTCAAGCTCTCGATTACAGTCAATTTGCCAAACACGTCGATGTCGTCAGTTGGGATGCCTATCCGACTTGGCACAATGATTGGGAGACGACGGCCAATTTAGCGATGAAGGTCGGGTTCATCAACGACTTGTTCCGGAGTTTAAAACAGCAACCGTTCCTTTTGATGGAATCAACACCGAGTGCCGTCAACTGGCATCCCGTCAATAAAGCAAAACGTCCGGGCATGCATCTGTTATCCTCGATGCAAATGATTGCCCACGGTTCCGACAGTGTCCTTTATTTCCAGTGGCGCAAATCCCGCGGATCATCAGAAAAGTTCCACGGGGCGGTCGTCGATCATGACCGATCGGAGCATAACCGGGTCTTTCGGGAAGTCGCCCAAGTCGGACGGACCCTCGAACAATTAGATGCTGTGGTCGGTACGACGCGACCGGCGGAAGTGGCGATTGTCTATGATTGGGAAAATAACTGGGCATTAAACGATGCTCAAGGGTTTGCAAACGGGACGAAAGACTATCCACAAACCCTCCAGGAGCACTATCGCTTTTTTTACGAGCAGGATATTCCCGTCGATGTCATCACGAAGGAACAGCCGTTTGATGCTTACAAACTGCTGATCGTTCCGATGCTGTATTTGGTTAGTGCGACGACATTAGAGCGGTTGCAGCGTTTTGTCGAACAGGGTGGGACATTAGTCACGACGTACATGACGGGTCTCGTCGACGAACACGATTTGACGTATGCCGGATGGCCGGATGAACTGAAAACACTGTTTGGTCTGACACCACTCGAAACGGATACCCTTTATCCGAATGATCGGAACGGGGTGGCGTTTGACGGCAAACATTATGAACTGCAGGATTATGCGACGATCATGGAAGTAGCGGAAGCAGAGATCGTTGGTAGCTACACCGATGACTTTTATCGTCATACGCCGGCCGTGACAAAAAATCAATATAAACAAGGTGAGGCATGGTATATCGGCGGACGACTCGAGTCTGCATTTCAGCATGACTTGTATACGATGATAACGGATCGGTTAACCATCAAGGCGCTATTCGATACGTCGCATACGGCTGAAGTTTCGGTTCAAGTACGTCGTGGACAGGATGTGTACTACGGATTCATCATGAACTTTTCGGAAGTCGAGCAATCGATTAAACTGTTTGAGCCTTTGCTGGAGTCTTTAACACAAACGGAGATCAGCGGTCAACTGACGCTTAAGCCGTATGAAGTCAAGATAGTTGAACGGACGAATACAAACAATAAATGAATACGATACAAGGCGATTTTCCGAATGTAAATGTTCTAATGTTCGGAAAATCGTTTTTTTTGATGATGTTTCATTTAAAGGGCTGTCTCATTTTGCGAATGTCTCAACCACTCCAATAATTTTTTTGCCGGACGTGACAGGACGGCTTCCTTTTTCCAAATCAAAAACGTGTTTGAGGTGACGTTCGGCAGGAGCGGCACAAAAATCAGTTCACTGCCTGTTGTATTGATGATGTGATCAAGGCATAAAGCGTGACCAAGTCCTTCTTTGACCAAAAGTGACGCATTAAACAGTAAGTTATAAGTTCCGACGATGCGGCTTGCATTGAAATCGAGTCCCGTTTTTTCCGCAAACTGTTGCTGGTCTTTGGTTTGTTCCGAGATGATCAACGGTGCATTCCGTAAATCCGCTGCATCGACCGTCGTTTGTTGGCCCAGCGGATGGTCTCTTCGTGTCAAGATACCCCATCGGTCGGCTGTTGCAAGCTGTAAATGATGATATTCCTTGACGTCAAACGGTTCAATTACAAGACCGAAATCGAGAATGCCTTTGTCGAGTTTATCGAGGATATCTTGACCGTTGCCGCTGTGGATCCGGATGGTGACCTCAGGGTGCTGCTGATGCATCTCATGAAATGCCCGGATAACGCTTAACATACTGGTCGTCTCGCCGCCGCCGATGTAGAGATCACCGTGCAACGTTTCTTCCGTCGTCAGATTGGTGACGATTTTATCCGCCAGAGTAACCATTTCGCGCGCCCGTTCGGCTAAATAATAACCGTTCTCCGTCAAGATGATACCGCTCGGCGTCCGGTCAAATAAAACACCGTTTAACTCGTCTTCCAACCGTTGCAGTTGGCGGGACAATGCCGGTTGAGAGATCCGGAGAATGCGGGCGGCCCGGGTAATGTTTTTTTCTTCGACGACCGCTAAAAAATACCGTAACTGTTGTAGTTCCATGAGAATCCTCCTATGCGTTTTAGTTATGTCTTGTGATGTAATATTAGCATTAGACATGACTAATGGATACTTGTAGTGTTGTACACAAGCAAGACATACGAGGAGGAACATCAATGAGTACACCACTAAACAAAGTCATCGTCATCATGGGGGCATCCAGCGGGATTGGCGAAGCGACGGCCCGTTTATTAGCAGAACGAGGAGCGACACTGATGTTGGCAGCCCGTCGTCTCGACCGATTACAGGACATCCGGGACGCGTATCCGCAAGCGGATATTCGGATCAAGCAGGCAGACGTCACCCAGTTTGATCAGGTCGAAGCTGTGATTCAGGAAGCGAATTCGGCATTTGGACGGATTGATGTTCTGTTTAACAATGCCGGCATCATGCCGACCGCACCACTTGCCGCGGGTCACCGGGAGGACTGGAAACAGATGCTTGATATTAATGTCATGGGGGTACTAAACGGGATTGCCGCGGCGTTACCGATTATGGAACACCAACAAGCCGGTCATATCATTGCAACGGACTCAGTCGCCGGTCATGTCGTCTATCCGGAATCGGCCGTCTATTGCGGGACGAAGTTTGCCGTCCGGGCCATCATGGAAGGTCTGCGGCAAGAACAACGGGAAAACCAGATTAAATCAACCATCATTTCACCAGGTGCCGTGCAGACGGAACTCTACACGACGATCAAGGATCAAGCTGTCGGCGAATCGCTTCGTCAAGCGCAACAGGAATGGGGACTGACGAGCGAAGATGTGGCACAAGCCGTATTGTATGCGATCGACACACCGGACCGGGTTTCGATCAGCAACTTAATCATTCGCCCGACGCAACAACACGTGTGATGCCGATGGAATCATCATCACTTCTTCAACAGATTCAAAATCGACTGATTGAGGCAGACGATCCCCTGTTCGAGCAGATTCATGCCGTACAACGCGACGGAGAACGATTGCTCCACCGGTTGAACCAGCAACTGTTGTCACCAAAGGCGTTTCGTGACACGTTAGCCGAGTTGATCGGTCAGCCGGTCGATGAAAGTGTTGTCGTCTTACCCCCGTTTTATACGGACTTCGGGCAACACATTTCGCTCGGAAAAGACATCTTCATCAACCGTGGGGTGATGCTGACGGATCTCGGTTCGATTCAAATTGATGATCATGTGTTGATTGGTCCGTTTGCCAAGTTGTTGACCGTCAACCATCCGGTCAGTCCGGCAAAGCGGCGTGGTTTGCTCGTTGCCCCGATTCACTTGAAACAAAATGCCTGGATTGGAGCGGGGGCGACGATTCTACCGGGGGTGACGATCGGCGAACACGCGATTGTCGCAGCAAATGCGACCGTGACGAAAGATGTCCCGGACAAGGCGATTGTCGCCGGTACCCCGGCTCGAATCATCCGTTACGTTGATGAGACGGAGGGATGAAATGAACCGTCGTGTGATTGTCATAATGATGATTCTCTCGCTTGTACTGTCGGGGTGCGGTACGTCGGCGCCTGTGTCGACCGAATCAGACAAAACGGTCAAGGAGAGAGCAACCATGCGCATCGAAATCAATGGTCAAATCGCTTCAGTACAACTGGAAGACAACGCAACAACTACAGCCTTAATGGCGGACGCCCCGTTTACGATTAAAATGGATGACTTGCATCGAAATGAAAAGTACCATTATTTCGACAAGGCATTTCCGACGGATGCCCAATCGGTTCAGACGATTGAGGCTGGAGAAGTACTGCTGTATCAAAACAATTGTTTAGTGATTTTTTATGAAGCGGTCGAACCGGCGGCTGAATATACACGAATCGGACAAATCACCGATTTTGAGGACATTCAATCGCTGTTTGCTCCCGCAAGTATCCAGGTTCGTTTTCTGAAGGAATAGACGACGTAAAAAAGACTTACATCTGGTCACTGACCGATTGTAAGTCTTTTTAGGTTGATGTGTTTTGCGGTCATTTCAGGGACGGAGGTGAGAAGGAACTATCCAAATTCCATAACCGGTCTCCCAGTTGTTTAAGCAACTCGTTGGCCCGGCGCTCAATCGTCTCGGGAAGTGTCGTCTGGCTGAAGTAGCTCAGATTCAGACTTTCCCCGTCGCGCATCGCAAGCGTCCCCGTGACGTCTTTTGCGTGGTAAAGATGAATGACGCTGTATGTTTCATCCCCGTTCGGATACTGGAAGTAAAAGCGGGGACCGGAAAAGACGCCGATCAGTTCCAGTTGAGTCGTCTGTAGACCAGTCTCCTCCTGCAGTTCACGGATGGCGACTTCTTCGAGTGTTTCGCCGAGTTCCATCGATCCGCCCGGCAGTCCCCAGTCGTGTGTATCGGACCGGTGTTGGAATAAGACTTCCCGTTGATCGTTCGTCACGAGGACCGTCGCACCGACGCTGATGATCGGACGACTCCCGATGGTCTTGCGTAATTCTGAGATATACCCCATGTAGAGACCTCCTTTAAGATCTGTAAGATTGGCTTTGATGTAACCAGTATTTGCACAGGACGGAACACCATCCTTGTTCGTGATCACGTCTCAATCATTCGGCTGGATTGAGGTGGATCGCATATGTTGACAGGACATCGGTAAATTGCCGAACACTCATGTTCGGTCGCTCCTCCATTACCGGATGAATCCACCCTCTGCATGAATGATCTGTCCTGTGATCCAGGCGGCGTCTTCACTGACGAGGAAGGCAATGGTCCGCGCGGCATCACTCGGTGTACCGATCCGTCCGAACGGAAACTGCGGTTGGAGCTGCGTCCGGACGTCATCCGTCATCCACGTCGAATCGGTTGGTCCGGGATTGAGCGCGTTGACGGTAATCCCAAGCGGCGCGACAGCGAGCGAAAACGAAGTCGTAAACGCTGAAATCGCCCCTTTCGTCGCTGCATAAGCGAGTTCATCCGGCATTGGACCGAGATCCTGTCCGGACGTCATGTTGACGATGCGACCATTCTGTAAACCGGCTTGCTCGAACTGGCGGGCAAACAGGACCGATAACAGCAACGTGCTCCGGATGTTGACGGCGTAGTGGGCATCAAGTGCTGCAATATCTAAGGAAGCCAGATCGGTCTGCGTCGAGTGAGCGGCATTGTTGATCAGGACGGACGGTGTGCCGACTGTTGAGCGCGTATGGGCAAAAACACGTTCTGCCGCATCGGGCGCCGAAAGGTCGATTTCAAGCGCTTCGCTTTGGGTACCGTTTGCCGCCAGCTCTGCTTGAAACGTCTTGATCCAGGAAGGATCGGCTTTCCAGTATGTAAAACAAATTGTCATTCCTTGAGCCGCGAGCTTCCGGCAAATCGCCGTACCGATATCATCGGGATGGCTCGCACCGGTAATGAGTGCGATCCGGGGTGAGTATGACATGATAACGCCTCCAATGTAAGTCCGTCTATGTGTGTCATTGTACCGTGATGAAAAGAAGGGCGTCCAGAAAAAAAGAGGGATTTTTTTACAAAATGTAATAGAATCCATCTGTTTCCAAATGCTATGATGAAAAAAGAGGTGGTTCAAGGTGCTGAAACGGAAATACGCGGCGCGCTCGTCGTGGAAGCGGATGATTGAACGAAATTACCGGGAGCTGTACATGGAGACGGAATCATTCACCGGGTATGTAACACGGCTTGATATGATTCAAGTGACGCACCCGTTGCATGTTCGGTATTCAGAACGGACGGTTCAGCTTGTTGGCGACGGCTATTCCTGGCTGCAACAGTTTCCGAGCGGAAAAAAGCATGTCGTCACGACGATGTTTAATGAACGCGGAAAAATCGTTCAAACGTATGTCGATATTTGTTTTCGTCACGGACGGGATGCGAACGGGATTTTTTGGGATGACTTGTTTTTGGATCTTGTGCTGTTGCCGTCGGGAGAGTGTTTGATCCTTGATGCGGATGAGCTGGAAGCGGCATTAAGAGCGGGGGAAATCAACCGGGCACAGTATGATGAAGCATGGCGGGAGGTCGACCGGTTGCGCGAACAAATACGGACATCGGATTCTGTGACCGGTACGCTTGCTTATGCGCACCATGCCTTACTGAGCAATTCGTGATTCGAGCAAGCAAATCCCGTTGAGTGTCAAAACAATCAACGGGATGATGGAAGGGTGCCGCTAGACGATTTTGTTGTTGTTATGATAGAGGACGAACAGAACGATGCTGATGACGGCTAAGGCGATCACAATAAGCACCATCATGACGTTTCATCTCCTTGCGCTTTCGAAAAAAACATGGCACATCCCTGTCCTAGTCTTTACCCTGTATTCAGAAGACTGAGTGAGCAGGCCGCAGAAAATTTTTAACAGATTGAGTTGACTGACGAGAAGTCTGATCTGAACCATCAAGGAGGTTGGAAATATGAAACAGGCGTACATATTTGATATGGATGGGACATTATTTCAAACGAATCGTATTCTTGGTCATGCCTTGGACGACGCGTTCACGTTCTTGCGCGAGCAGGAACGCTGGAGCGGAGAGACTCCGCTTGCGAAATATCAATCGATCATGGGAGTACCGTTGCCGGAAGTCTGGCGGACACTGTTGCCGACGCATACGGATGACGAACGGATACTTGTTGATCAAATCTTTCAAGGCGCGTTGATCACCCATATAAAACAAGGGCATGGTGCGTTGTATCCGGGTGCCGAAGCGACACTCCGTGCCTTAAAAGCAGCGGACCACCCTTTGTACATCGCAAGCAACGGCTGGAACAACTATTTAGCTGCGATCGTGACGTATTATGAACTGGATCGTTGGTTAGACGGTGTCTACAGCATCGAAGACGTGGCGTCGTTACAGAAAAGTGATTTGGTACGGCACATCTTGTCAAACCATCAGTTGACGCAAGCGACGGTCGTCGGAGACCGGATTTCTGACTTTATGGCGGCACGGACGAATCAATTACCGGCCATCGGCTGCCGTTTTGATTTTTCGAATGAAGCAGAACTGGCAGAAGCTGATTATATCGTCTCCGATTTACGGGACATCCTAAAGCTGAGTCTTGCTTCGCTCTCGAAATGAGATGATCTAGTTTCAACACGACACAACCGGTGCCTCCTTTAAACGCAAGGGGACACCGGTTGTGTTGGATTGTGTCATCTCTTTTGGAAAAGCGCTGTCCACAGTCCGGAGAGTCCGAAGACCGGATCGGTCGGGGCAGCTTCCTGCATCAATCGGATTTCAAGGACGTCAAACGTATCAAAAATCGAGCGGAGTTTGTCTTCCGTGAAGCCGAGACCGCCCTGCAGACTGCGTTGACGGTAAACGTCCCAGTCGGTCATGTCGGACCCGCCGTACTGACCGCCCTCGACGAAGCAGGTTAAGGCAAAGCAACCGCCCGGTCGTAACGCATCCGTGACGACGCGGATGTAATCGTGTCGTCGGTGCGGGGCGATATGATGGAAACAGCCGGAATCGTAGACGAAGTCGTAAGCACCGTCTTCAATCGAGAGCTCAAACAAGTTTCCTTGCCGGAACCGGACATCAAGTTGCCGCTCGTTTGCCCGTTCATTTGCCCAATCAATCGATGATTGCGCAAGGTCAATCGCGTCAACCTGACTTCCACGTTCCGCCAGATACAAGGCATTGCGTCCGGGACCGCTTCCGAGTTCGAGGACACGTGTCAGCGGAAGTTGTGTTTGTTCCACGTAGGCGACAAGATTTTCATCCGGTTTATCGACGAAAAAGGGAATCCGTTTCGTCCGATCTTCATAAAAGCTATCCCAAAACGCAGTCGGTTCCCGCAGTAAAGCATCCAGCATGTTCAGGATATCGTCCTGCGTGCGAATCGTTTCCTTCATCGTGGTTCCTCTTTTCTCGCCGGCAGATTTCTCAAACGGACCGCAGTTGTCAGTATGTCTTCCAGATGTTCCGCCCGCTTGTCGATGAAGGTCGTCCAGAACGTTTCCCCGATTCTTGCCAGTTCGTCCGGTGAATAGACGCCGGGCTCAAAATGGCCCCAACAGCCGTCCGTTGTCAGTTGATCCCAAAAAACATAATCAGCGACCGGGTAATGAGACAGCGGAACGTCTCCCCCCATCGGTTTTAAATCGACGAGTTCTGGACAAAGCCACATCGCCGTCGCGACGGACAACAGACCGCCGTGACGTTCGTTTAACCCGTCCAGTCCGGCAACGTGTAACGCTTCCTCAAAAGCCTGATAACGGTGGGTCGTGATGACGACCAGTTCCGGATACTTGAAGTTAATCTGTTTGACGAACGCCGATTCCCAGTAGGCACCTCCGTGCCCGTTGCAAAGGACAAATTGATTAAATCCTTGACGGAACAGATTGACGATGATTTCTTCGAGCATCGCCGATAACACCGTCGGACTGACGGTGACGGTTCCCGCTTGATTGGCATGTTCTTCGGAGGTATTAAACGGCAAGGTCGGTAAGACATAGGCGTTTAAGCGTTCGCCGAAAACGGTCGCATACCGCTCGGCAATCAATGTATCAAGATGCATCGGCAAATACGGTCCGAACTGTTCCGTTGCACCGACCGAAAGAATGGCAATGTTCGTCTGGCTGTCTTGGATGACTTGTGTACTGTTTTTGTAGCTGAGCATGCATCAATTCTCCTTTATTCGAATACTTGTCTTAATTCGATTTGTCCTTCGCCGTGACCTTGCGGATCCGGCATACGTCTGGCCCAGGCGATCGCTTCCTCTTTTGACGCCACATCAATCAACAGGAAACCGGCAATCTGCTCCGCCGACGGTTCAAACGGTCCGGATGTGACGTCCGCTTGTCCATTGGGTTGTTGATACGTAAAGCGGAGCGCTTCCCGTGTCGGGTGAAGTCCTTTTGCCATGACCCGGACACCTGCCGTCACCAACTCCTGATTAAAGGCGGCCATCGCGTCTTGGAGCGATAAATCAGGGAGTAAATCGGCTTCCGACCGGTGAGACGCTTTGACGAGCAACAGGAATAACATCAATTAACCTCCAAACAAAAGTAGAAAATGGTGATGACTGTATCACCTATTTAGTATTCTACAAACAGTAAAAAATTCCTGCTGTATCAACTAAAAAATGGATGTCGGAAATTTCGATGGCGAGTAGATAAGGAAAATGATTGCCAATTTAATCGTATTTAATTAGCATGGAAATGGAAGTTATGAAATCATAAATGGTCATGAAAGGGAACAGGAAGATGGTATATGGCATCGGGTTATTTTTGTTAGGGGTCGTCGGATTGACGGCGCGCGGGTTGTATTTTGGGATCTTCGATATCACGGAGTGGGCGAGTCTATCGTTGCTTCTGCCCGCCGCCTACGGAGCGGGGTGGATCGAACGGATCCAACAAAACGGGACGGGACCTTTTGCGGCTTAGACGCCGGATACGCTTCACGCCTCGGTGAACGATTATCGACAGGGGTAAAACAGATCTATCGGGCGGATGTTGCGTTCGGTACGTATCGGCGGACGTTCCATAAACCGTGGCACCGCTGGTTCATTGCTTTTCCGAAGGTGGAAGGATTTTTTCTGAATTTGGTGTTCGACGTGTCAAACCAACAATTTCAGCTAGTCGAGAAACCGAATCAACGGTTGTGGAGAAATCAGACGGAATGGTGGATCGAGGAGAGGGGAGAGACTGTCGGTGAAATCAAAACGGATAATACGTTCCGTCATGCGGCCGCGTTCAGCGAAGTGTTGCAGATGACTTACCGAACGGAACAGTATCAGATCCGGTCATCCAAGTTATAGCGGCGCATAGAGGTGTTGCAGCAAGGCACAACGATCGCCACGAGCAAACGGAAACGGAATCTTTTGACGTTTGATGTTCCAAAGCAGGATGCGCACGTCGCGCTCATCGCCGGAATGGTCTTGTTTCGTTTCCATTATCGGGAATGAGACGCCTCCCGGATGAAGTGCGGAGTGTGATATCCTAAGACAAAGCAAGAGAATCAAAAACAGAAAGCAGGCGATTTGTGATGAGCAATCCACTGAGTCAACTTGCATGGACCTTCGTCTCTGAGTGTGACATCCCGCATGACGTGCAAGGATTATTGATTCAAGGCGAACAGGCATTGTCCGCCTACAAGACGATTCGTGACGTCGCCGTCTTCACGACCCACCGGTTGATCATTCGGGACGCACAAGGACTGACAGGGAAAAAGGTCGAAGTCTACTCGATTCCCTATAAGTCGATCAACATGTATTCGACGGAAAACGCCGGTGGGATGTTTGACATCAACTCCGAAGTTCAACTGTTTACCCGGGCCGGAACGATTAAGATCAATCTCAACAAAAAGGTCGACGTTCGCAAAATCGATCTGTTGATTGCCAATGCGATTTTATGAGGAGGAAAGCGTAATGAAAAGAACGTTCAAGAAAAAACGAGTGATCCTCTTATTGACGTTGCTCGCCGCTATCTGCCGACCGAAACGAGTCCGTTAATTTTATTTCAACTCCCGTAATTCATGCTTAAACGTATAGAGCGTAACGACGGGCAATCTTTATATGCTGAATCCGTCACTCTGAATAACAGGGAAACAGCACGAAAACGCTCCGCCAAATAAAAACGGATCCATCAAGGACCCGTTCCGCAACTGACCGTATAGTGATGATCTTGTTTTTTGCTGTAACAAATGGTTGGTGTCATCCCCGTCTCGCTGTCATAATCGTACCAGAGGACGTCGTACATGCGCCCGTACTCCGGATCAACCATTCTTCTGTCGAGAAGGGCGCTGTAACTCTGATACGGATGTCCTTGTTCGTACAGATAATGGCGAATCGCTCCGCGCTCTGTATCGTCCGAAAAGACGACCGGCGACAGCAATGGTAAGACGATCAACAAGGTGAGTAGAGAACCACCCATCCAAAGTCCAATTTTTTGCCAACGCTTCATTTGTAAATCACTCCATTTTAGTTAAAATATTGAATTTATATGTAAAAGCAACGACCGACAGTCACTTGATTGTCGGTCGTTCTGGTTTACCCCGTCTTTCGCATCGATTCAAACAAACGTCCCTTGTAGACGTCTGCGATCGTGTTCAAGAAGGACTCGGAAAATCGTTTTGGGAAAAACGGTTTCGCATAAAAGTACTGATAGGCCCGTTTTAAATCGTCCCATTGTGTACACGGATCCGTTTGTCGGAATCGCGCGACATCGATGATTCGGGTGCCGGTCGGCGTCAATAAGATGTTGCGTAAGTGAATGTCGGATGGATTCAAGCCGACCGATCGTGCTTCTGCTAAAGCCTGATCGACGGTCTGGATGACATCGTCCGTAATGAGCGTGCCGCTGATCAAACATTCGAACAACGTTTGCCCTTCGATGTATTCGATGACAAGATAATCCGCGCCATACTCGTATTGTTTGGCATACGTCGTAAAAGGGCTTAATTGTTCATAAATCGATCCTTCGATTGCTGCCAGATGTCGATGCGACGGGAAAAACTTTTTGATGACCCGGTCCGTTCCGACGATCCGAAATACAAACGCACTTCGACCCGTTCCAATCCACTCCAGTTCATCGGGATAAGAGGAGACCGTATAGCCATCTTGTATCTCTGTCAGATGGATCGCAAAAGCCAGTTCGGAATCTGTCTTCACACATGCCACTTCCTTTCTCTTCTTTTAATTATACGCTGTTTGGTGTGAGAAGGTTTCATAAAACGACTCCTGTGTGAAAGTTTTGAACATTTTGTGATATGCTGAAAATGTACAGCAAATACCTAGCTCAGGGGGTTCTTTTATGAATACATTACAACAATGGCGTGACCATTTTGAAGCGCTTGGTGCCTATGACGAAGCAGTGGCTCTACTTTATTGGGACATGCGGACGTACATGCCGGATCAATCGGCAGAAAACCGTTCCAAATCGATTGGATTCCTGTCGACGGAGAGTTTCCGCCGCCGGACCGGCACAGCGTACCAGACGTTGCTGAAGGCAATGGGACAAGAGACGCTGACGGGGTTAGAGGCGATTTCTTACGAAAAAGCGAAACAGGCATACGATCGGGACTCGAAGATTCCGGAAGCGGAATATCAGACGTTCATCACGTTGATCTCGGAAGCCGAAAGTGTCTGGGAAAAAGCGAAGGACGCGGATGATTGGGATCTGTTCGCCCCGTACTTAGAAAAGATCGTCGCCATGGAACGTAAATTCGTCGAGTACTGGGGATATGGGCAACATCCGTATGATGCGTTACTTCATGATTATGAGCCGGGGATGACAGTCGCGGAACTTGACCCGTTGTTCGCGGAACTCCGTCAAGCGATCATCACTCTGTTAAAAGAACTGGACGGGAAAACGTTCCCGACGCTCGACTGGTCAGCAAGCCGAAAGACGCAGATTCAATTGAATCACGATTGGTTAAACGATATCGGCTATGATTTCACGGCCGGCCGCCTCGATGAGACGGTTCATCCGTTCCAGACGACCATCAACCGGAAGGATGCCCGTGTCACGACGAAGTATGATGAAAATGATTACCGGAACTCCGTGTTCGGGACGATGCATGAAGCGGGACACGCGACATACGAACAAGGCATCGCTCCGGAGCTCGATGCGCTCGGACTGGGAGAAGGCGCGTCGATGGGGATTCATGAATCGCAGTCGTTGTTCTTTGAAAACTTCATCGGTCGAAACCAAGGATTCCTCGCAGCACGCTACGAAGGACTGCAACAAGCGATTCCTTCGCTAGCGGACGTTCCGTTTGAGACGTTTTATGCGGCCGTCAATGAGGTCAAACCGTCCTTGATCCGGATTGAGGCGGACGAATTGACCTATGCCCTCCATATCATCATCCGCTATGAACTCGAAAAACGATTGATTACGGGTGAACTGGAAGTCAAAGACTTGCCGGCTGAGTGGAACCGTCTCTATAAAGAGTACCTGGGAGTCGATGTCCCTTCAAACGCCAAAGGGGTGTTGCAAGACGTCCACTGGTCGGGCGGATCATTTGGTTACTTCCCGAGTTATGCCCTCGGACTCGTCTACAGTGCGCAGTTGAACGAAGCGTTACGTCGGGATGTGCCGAACGTCGATCAATTGATCGCGGACGGAACGCTTCAACCGATTAAAGGGTGGCTCAATGAACACATCCATCAACACGGAAAAGCGAAGACACCGGCTGAATTGATTCAAGCGGCAACCGGACAATCGATTTCCGTCCAACCGTTGATCAACTATTTGACAGCGAAGTACACGCGGGTCGTCGAGGCGTTATGATGCGTTGGTTTGCCCATCGGGGAGCCAGTGATCAGTTCCCTGAAAATACGCTGGAAGCCATCGAAGCGGCGATTCCGTTCGTTGACGGGATCGAATTTGATGTCCACTTTTCACAGGACGGTGTCGGTGTCATCATTCATGACGAGACGGTCAATCGGACGACCGATGGAACGGGACGCGTCGTCGATTTGACGCTCGCGGAACTGAAACAGCTGAACGCCGGTGCACGCTTTAAAGGAAGCGGCGGACCCGTCCGGACGACGATTCCGACACTCGACGAAGTCTTGGCGTTACTTGCTCCGACAAGCGTTATCCTGAACATCGAGCTGAAGACGGATACGATCCGTTATCCAGGCCTTGAAGCCTATACACTCGAACGGTGTCGTGCCCACGGTATCGCAAGCGACCGATTGATTTTCAGTTCGTTTAATCATTATTCAATCGCGACCGTCCGCGAGCTCGATCCGGCGATTGAGACAGCGATTCTGTTTCCTTATCCGCTGTACCATCCGGAACAGCAGGCAAAACAACTCGGGGCAAAAGCGATTCATCCGGATTACCGTCGCGTCACGCGAGACGACGTCATCCTTGCGCATCAGGCGGGAATCGAAGTCCGCGTTTATACGCCGAAAACCGCGGCTGATGTCAAACAGATGATGGCGCTTGGCGTCGATGCCGTCATCGTCAATGATCCAAAAACGTTTAAGGCGAGCTTGTCCATCCACTAAGGAGGAAGCGTCATGCGCAAGGAGCATGTGTTAATCATACTAGCGTCAATCACGGCGCTCGTCATCGGTCTGCAGATTGGTTTTGCCAGCCTGCCGGCGCCGAAACCAAAACAGGTCGAGGAGTCGGTGACGAAACCGGATGATTTTCAGGCAGGACTGCGTGACGCAAAAACCGAATTAAAGATGGTACAACGTTTTGCCTTGACGAGTACGATCAAGCATGACCGTTCAAACGAGACGTGGATCTACGCCAGTCAAACCCCGACCCGCATTGCGGTCGATTGGTATTATGTTTCGAGTTATCCGGAGAGCAACGTCCAGATGACCCGAAACGACGTCTCGCGAATCGTGACGTACGACCGGTACCTCATCGTCGTGCGTCCGATTTACGGGGTTGTCGAAGACAGTGAACTGGAACAGTTTGCGCTGCGTTTTTCAAGTTATTTTATGACGCTAAAACAACAAAAGGAGGATGACGATGTCAGGTAAAATCATTCTGTTGATTGGTGGATCGGGCAGCGGAAAGTCTTCCTTGATTAAACGGTTACGCCATGAATATGAACGTGT
The DNA here is from genome assembly GCF_003598705.1 of Exiguobacterium sp. RIT452. Taxonomy (NCBI): domain Bacteria; kingdom Bacillati; phylum Bacillota; class Bacilli; order Caryophanales; genus Exiguobacterium; species Exiguobacterium sp. RIT452. The sequence continues at coordinate 978,959 of NZ_QXJB01000001.1, read as the reverse complement.
CCGCTTTATCCCGTCCGTCACGACACGGCCGAAACGTCCGACGGAACAGGATGGGGAGAGTTATCATTTCGTCGACGTCAAGACGTTCCAGCAATTGATTCAAGACAATGGTTTCATCGAGTACGCGCACGTTCATCGCGCCTGGTACGGAACACCGCGCCAAGCGTATGAAGATGTGCTGGCGTCCGATGGAATCGTCATCAAGGATATCGATCCAAAAGGGGCAACCGCCTTTAAAACGATGTTTGCCGATCAAGTAATCACGATTTTTGTCTCAGTTCCGCCGGACTTGATGAAAGAACGGCTGTTGATGCGGGGTGATACGCCGGAGTTCGAAGCCCGGCTCATCGACTATGCCGATGCGTGGAAAGAGCGTGATCATTACGACTACATGATTGAAAACATTGACTTTGAACAAGCTTATGCCGATCTGCTCGGCATCATTTCCGCCTATATTCCGGGACAACCGTCCGAATCGTAACAGCAGGGAGTCTCCCTGCTGTTTTTGACTGTTGCAAAAGGAGGTACTGATGGATCCGATTTTAGACTGCTTACAACAACACCCGGCTTTAAAAGATTTTACGGGTTGGCGGCGCCATCCGACCCGGTATGGTATTGATCCCAAATATACAGCACAGGACGAAACAGGAACGTCGATCTTCCACATCAATCCGTTACGGGATGTGGAGCGAAAACAGCAAGAGTTCTGTCTCCTGCAACAGATGCATCAGGACGGTTTGGCGGTGCCGGAACCGCTTGACCTCATCGTGATACCGGGCATGTCTTGGTGCTGCAGCCGGTACCGCTATCTGGAGGGAACGACGGTCCGGCAACTGTTCCCTTTGGGGCAGGAGTCGGAGTATCGTCTGGGACTTGAAGTAGGGCAACAGTTAAAACGACTGCATACCTACGCTGCACCGTCAGTGCTTGAACCGTGGGCGAACCGTTGTCTCGCCAAACATCAGCGGTACGTCGATCAGTACCGGCAAGGACGGATCAGAATCCAAGACGATCAGCCCCTTCTTTCCTTCATCGAGCGCCATGTCGAGTTGCTGGACGGTCGACCGAACCGGTTCCAGCACGATGACCTGCACCTCGGTAATCTGATTGCGGATGAGGGTCGGTTCGTCGGATTGATTGATTTTTCGAATCATGATTTTGGGGACCCTTGGCATGATTTCGTCAAGGTGGGATTGTTTCAAGTCGAGGAGAGTGTGCCGTTTGCCGTCGGTCAACTCGACGGATATTTTGACGGGGAGGTGCCGGAAGCATTTTGGGTGCTATACAGTGTTTATCTTGCGATGGCCGTTTTTTCTAGCGTGGTCTGGACCGAGCGACATGCGCCGTTGGAAACGGAACAAATGGAACAACGCCTTGCCGGTATAGTGGCGGCTCATCACCAGTTCGAACAAGTGATTCCGGATTGGTACCAAGACTTCATCTACTCCAATTCCGAAAATGCATGAAACCACCACAACAAACGTTTCCTTGATGAAGACGACTTCGTCAGGGAAACGTTTGTTGTGGTATTCAGCTGTCCCATGTGTCATCGAGGTGCTCTGCATAAAAACGGAGCGCCGGTCGAGATTGTGTAAGGTCAACGCTTGAACTACCTCCACCTACGCTTCACTTAGAGGTGAAGGATTCCTGAGTTATCCGACCTACCGGTCGAAAATTGATCAGGCTAACCCCGTCGTCCCGACGGTTGAAGAAGCTAAGATACGTTCGGCTTCTTGTTTGAGATTCAGTCCTGCGTTCACATCCCGGTCGTGATGGATGCCGCAACTCGGGCATGTCCATTCCCGTAAGCCAAGATGTTTCACGTCTTTGTGTTGATGGCCGCAACTGGAGCACAGTTGACTGGAAGCAAAGGTCTTGCCGACTTTCACGACGGTCTTCCCGTACCAGTTCGCCTTGTACTCCAGCATGCGGAAGAACTCCGACCAACTGACGTCCGAGATGGCCTTGCTCAACTTGCGGTTCTTCTGCATGTTCTTCACCTGCAAGGTCTCGATGCCGATGACGTCGTGGTTTTGGACGATCTCGGTCGATACCTTGTGCAGGAAGTCGGTGCGTTTGTTGGCGATCTTCTCGTGGATACGGGCGACTTTCCGTTTCTGCTTCTGATAGTTCCTCGCCTCGGACAGCGTGACTTTCTTGTTCAAAGCGATGCGTTGACGGCGGGAGAGCTTACGCTGTTCGCGCGCCAGTTTCTTCTCGAGCTTACGGAAGTAACGGTCATTCTTGTAGACCGTGCCATCTGACAGGATGGCAAAGTTCTTGAGTCCGACGTCGACGCCGACAGATGAACCGGTCTTCGGCCGTTCGTTGATTTCCTGCTCGACGAGCAGGGAGACAAAATATTTGCCTGAAGCGTTACGTCGGATTGTGGCGTTCAAGATACGGCCTGTGATCTGTTTCGAATGGGCGAAACGTACCCATTTCAACTTTGGAAGTTTCAGCTGGTTGCATCCAATCGAGACTTCAGGAAGCTGGTTTTTGCCTTGGATGTTGGTCTTGTACGACTGGACGGGATTACGCTTGGACTTGAAACGAGGGTATTCGTTTTGCTTCTTGAAGAAGCGGTCAAACGCATCAGCAAGATGTTTGACGCTGATCTGAACAGAGGTACTATCGACTTCCTTCAACCAGTCGAACTCCTGCTTCAACACAGGAATTTCTTTGGAACAAGAACCGTAGGACAGTCCTTTTCCGGTGGTCTTGTACAATTCATCCCACTTCGCCAAGAAGTGGTTGAAGATGAAGCGCGAACATCCAATCGTCTTCGCAATCAGGATTTCCTGCTCTTTTGTGGGGTAGATTCTGAATTTGTAGGCCTTGTGCTTCAACACCATTTTTCACCTCCTTTAAGGAAAATATACCCGAAAAGCAGGCTGGCGATTCATCTCCCACTTTCACTTCGTTTAGAAGTGGGAGTATTCTCGCCTAATTTTGATAAAACGTTTGGAGCACGGGGTGGTTCGGAAATCGCACGAGTCCTGCAGTCAAGGTCTCCTCCGCCTCCGCATAGCGTCCAAGCGCCCGGTAGGTGCTGCCGAGTCCGATATACGCTTGTTGTTGTAAATAAGGCGGGATTAAGCCAGGGGTGATTGCTTGGACATAATAGGGAACGGCAGCTGATTCTTCGCCGAGGCTGTCGTGGCACCAGGCCATCTGGTAATTGACGAACGGATCGTCCGGTGCTTGCCGGATGTAAGTCGCGACGACGTCTTTTGTAACGGTATACTGTTTTTCCTGCCGTAACCGACTGACTTCCGTCCAATCAAAAGGAGCTGTTCCGGTCGGCGGCGCTTCCGTTTTCAGACGGACGAAAATCTGCTGCTCCATCCAGGTGTGGTTATCGGGGAACCAGATGGATCGGATGCCGTCGTCCGGAACACACCGAAGCAGTAGCCAAGGTCATCCGCCGCCCGCTGCTGTTGTTCTGCGATCCATGCTTCGAACCAGTCCTCTGTAAACACGGCCACATCCGGTTGTCCGGAAGAGGGGACGGAAGATTGCGCAAGCCAACTCGGAAAATCCGTCAGTTGGTATGGACGGATCGTCAAGCGTTCCGTCTGTGTCGTGAGTGTGCCTGTCATCACTGAATCACTCCTTTTTTGAGGTGGGAACCAAAAAAACCTTCAACCGAATCGGCTGAAGGGTTGGATGAAGATTAAGCCTGTTGTTCGAGTTTTGTCAGCAATGTCCGGAACGTATCGAGTTCGGCATCGGAAAAGTCAGCGAACACATCAGACAGATATTCCATCTTCATCGCTTCCAGTTTCCCGTATAACTCGATGCCTTCTTCTGTCGCCCGAAGTTCGACGACACGACGGTCGAGTTCACTCCGCTCACGCGAAATCAATCCTTTTTTCGTCAATTCATCCGCAAGCGCCGTAATCATGCTGGCTGAAAATTGGAATTCATTGGACAAAGCCGACGCGATTTGCGGACTGCTTGTGCAAAGTGACTTCAAAATAAAGAATTCATTTCGCGTCAAGTACGTCGTAAACATGCTCCGGACGTCTTTTTTGATGGCGCGGTAATTCATGCGTAAACCCTTTTCTGTATCCACGATCAATTGGTCGCGGTTTGCTACTTCTAGTGTAGTGGCCATAGTTTCACTCTTTCTGTACCGTAGTTTCTTCTTCCGAGATTTAGTATAGTGAAAAATTTTAGTTTAATCAATATTTTTCTCTTGAATCATCTGTTTTGTTAACGGTTGGACCTGTTTGATGATTTCCTCGACATTCCGGAGTTCAGGATAGAAGCGGCGGAAGAAATAATCGATCCGGTGCGGATCGTTGCCGGCGATCGTCACCGCCATGCAGATGTAGGCAATCCCGATCCCTTGGCGGGGCAGGAAGGGGTTCGGCATGACCTGGGCACATTTCAAGGCAAGCGGACTGTGGACGGAAACGGCTTCGATCAATTCGCCGTAGTTCCGGATATCGACGTAATGGAACATCCGGATCAGTTCGTTGATCAATTGTTGATCGGAGTCAAGCATCATCTGGGACGTGACCAATTGTTTATCCAGATCATTGATGACAGCGGAATGATCAATGAAATAATTTAAGTTGTCGGACGTGATCCGGACTTGGTGGGGATCAGACAAAATCTGTTGAACGGTCTCGTCTTCGAATTGTTTGAGCTGTTTTTTGATATTGACGAACTCTTGGTCGGCGATTTCAAGCAGACCGGCGACCCGGCTGAAACTGCGGCGGACTTCCGCCGGCACGCTGTTCGGATTTTTGTAACCGAGATCGTGTTCGATTTCGGCCCACGCGTGTTGGAGGATGGAGCGGATCTGAATCTCGGCTGTATGGTCCTTGAAACGGCCGTATTCGCTGAGCGCGAGCCGTTGATCACTGAGGGCGGCGACGAAGTGGACCGACAGATAACCGAACTCTGTCGTATCGAGTAATGTCGATTTATCGACGGATTGATCCCGGTCGATCGAAAACTCATTTTCGATGATCCGTGCCGCTTCCCGGACATCATCGTGAAAATACGTCACGATCCGGATCCCGGTCAAGTCATGGACGTCCCGGAGCGACTGGTATTTATTTGGTTGTCGTAACACTTTTTGATATAAGCTTTCCGATTCCTTGGTCCGCGCAACAATCGAATGGTATTTGATCCCGGCAGCGTCTAAAAGTTCGGATAACAACACCTTTAATTTATCCGCAAACGCGTCATAATCTTCCTTATCGTTTACGTATTCCAGCATCATCGTATTTAAATCTTGTGATTGCACGGATTTCACCTTCCTCATCAAGTCTCTTCTAGCCATATTGTAGCACTCGTTTTCGATGGACGCACGGGAAGACCCTGTTTCAACGACTGCCGTTCGTGGGAAAGAAAGAATAGAACATCTGGGAGGGGTGCTACAATGGAAATCTTGGACGCACGGGCGTTGCCGGCCGATCATTCCGATATCTTACATGTCACACCATCGTCAGTTTATTTCAGACGCCGACTCGACGAAAATCAATTTCATATCAGCCGGTTTGATTTGGAAGATCAGGAACAAATCGATTTGACGACGGATGTGTTGCGCGATCACGGACCAACCCGTCCGTTCGTCAAACAAGGCAAAGTGTATTGTTTAAACGAGCAACACCGGGATGACGGCGGGGAAACCCACCTACTCGCGATCGATCTGCACTCGGGGAAAAGCGAGCAGCTCGCCGTGTGGAACTTACCCGGTGATTTGACGCTGTACTGGGTCTTAAACGCCCGTTATATGGTCCTGTTGCATGTCGATCAGACGACGACGGCTTTTCTGTATGACGTGACGACAAAAACCCAGCACCCGATCAACGATGAACGATTGTACGGCATCACGGAAAACTACCGGGAACTGTACTTTTTCCTCGTCAGTCTAAACGAGACGGATTATATCGTCTGTAATGCCCGGCTCGATGAGTTTTCATTTTATGACGCGCTTGAGAGCGGTGTCATCTCACCGGAAGATCCGATTGATCACTCCGAAAGTCTGTTGATTGCTTCGCTTGCTACGATTGTCCAGGAAATCGAACAAGGGGCTGACCGCTTGTCGTTTCAGACGTTACTCCGCTTGGACGGGGAAGGGGACACTGTTCAATATTTAGGGGAACAGGGTGGTCACCTTGTGTTCAGTGCCTACACCGAACGGTTAAATGAAGAAGTGTTTTATCAGATCAACAATGAATCGGACATTACGGAACTCGGTCGGGTCCGGTGGAGTGATTATGAACCGCTGGACTTTACGTATGACGACGTCGAATCGACGATCTTCATCGTCAACGATCGATCCGATGAACACCATGAAGTCATGAATCTGCGGACAGGCGCCCGCTACTTGGAACGGGACCCCTTTGAACGGGTGTTACGCGACCGGTTTTATCTGCATGAATCGATCGGCGATGACGCCGAACCGATGGTGACGGTATTTGACGGCGAACAAAATGTCCGTCACCGGTTTGAGGATGCCTATTATATGATCGTTTCCGGAGAGCTCGTCATCTTGTCCGTCAAACAGTTGCAATGATCCACCGAACGATTGGCGGAATCACACTGTGAATTCAAGCAGTGTGATTTTTAAACTGAAGGCATATTTATTTCATATACCGTACGCATCAGTAAAGTCAAAAATAAAAAAGGCAAAAATTATATTATTTTCCTTTGTAAACACAACAAAAACTCTCCCATCTTAGCCAATTTGACCAAGACGGAAGAGGAGAGTGGTATGCTTATTCTGCGTCAGATGTCCGTGTGAAGATATCGACTTGAATGTTTCCAGCTGTTGCACGTGAGTACGGGCAAACAGTGTGCGCGATTTTTCCGAGTTCAGCAGCTTGTTCTTCCGATACACCACGGACAAGAACATCGAGTTCAACCGACAGGGTAAAACCGTCTGCTGCTTCGTTTAGGGTAACGTGAGCAGTGACTTCGCTGCCGTCGTGTTTGATGCCTTGTTTACGGGCAACAAGGTTCAAGGCAGAATCAAAACAAGCAGAGTATCCGGCAGCAAATAATTGTTCCGGGTTTGTTGCTTCTTTTTTAGATCCTGGTACAGGCATTGCGAGGGCGACGTCTAAGATTCCGTCTTCCGATACGACGCGACCGTCGCGTCCTCCTACAGCAGTTGCAGAGGAAGTAAACATTGGTTTCATGGTTGTAACATCCTTTCGTTTTTAGGTATTCTTTTTAAGTAGCTTACAATTAGATTTTATACAATCTAATTTAAAACACAACTATTATGCTTGAAGGAGGACTTTTGATGTCAAATCCACTCTTACTGGATGAACAATTATGTTTTCCGTTTTATGCGATTTCACGGGAAATCACGAAACGATACCGTCCGTTGCTCGACCCGCTTGGGTTAACCTATCCGCAGTATCTGGTCATGCTGGTCCTATGGGAAGAAGATGAACAATCGCTCAAAGCAGTCGGTGAACGGTTGCATTTGGACTCCGGCACGTTGACGCCTTTATTAAAAAAACTGGAGGTGTCCGGTCTGGTTCGGCGTATCAAGAATCCGACAGACGAACGGCACATCAAAATCACGTTGACAGCGGAAGGACGGGATCTTCGGCAACAGGCCGAACGCATTCCGCTCGCTTTAAAGGAAGTGCTCGGCGTGTCGGAAGAAGATCTTGAGCTCGTCAAACAGACCTTAAACCGGCTGACATTAAAAATGAACGGAACTGATTAAACAGTTCCGTTCATATGGCAAATGCTCATTTACGGCGGAAACCTTCTTCTTCCAGATAGTTTGCCGCTTCTTTGTACGAATTAAAGGCCCCGTCGAGTAAATCGCCGGCATAGACCAACCATGTATCCAGATCTTCGTTTAATAACGTCAATTCGAATTGATTGTCATTGATCCATGTTTCTTCTAATGTTTCGACCGTCTCGACGGTTTCCAGTGCCTTGATGGCATCTTGAAGTAAGAGGATTAAAGCCGGCTCCGAAAATTCACGGATGTTGACGAATCCTTTCCGGTCTTTTTCATATCCTGGTAAACCTGCTGCGTAAACAAACCCGTTTCCGTTTGGATGCAGGTGATAGACGACGATTTTTTTCTCGAACTGACTTTCCGGGAAGTGGAAGTTGACACGATTCAGGGAAACTTCTTTCCGGACAAGTTGTGGGAAAGTCTCGATGATAGTTAATTTTTCTTCAAATGTTAGCATGGTTCCTCCTTGAGATACATTTCTACTCTCTTATATATGCGATGATTCGCAGGGAAATGTCAACGTCTGATTGATGATGCTGAAACTTCAACGGGTCTCCTCCCGTATGAAAAAACGAAAGGCAGGAGATTTTATGCAAGCAAACCATCCGACCGGGGAGTGGCAATATCTGCCTCAGGCCTCGGTAACCGCTGAACGTCAATACGTTGGAATCAAGTATACCATTGTTGCCCTCCTCATTGGAGTCGCGACCGTCGTCCAAATCACCTGGCTTGATCTGTCTCCTTGGTGGATGTGGATTGCCGCCGCCGTCGTCGGTCTGTTGTTCATACTGCAGTTCGTCTATCTTCCGCCGATCCGGAAAAAGTATTTTAAGTTCCGCGTCGATGAGGAATTTTTAATCGTCGAGTCCGGCATCTTCATCTTACATCATGTCGTGACACCGCTCGTCAAAGTCCAAATCATCGACACCTCGTCGGGTCCGATTTTACGTCGTCATGAGTTAATGAACATGAACGTCCGCACCGCGTCGGGAGAAATCGATCTGCACGGACTCGAGGTGACTCAGGCGAAGAAACTGCGACAGCAGATCGAACGGATCGCGAAACTTGAGGAACAAGAGGAGGAGACGTTATGACACGGCGGGTCCATCCTCTGTTCATCCTGATGACGACCTTGACTCATCTCCGCTCGCTTGTCATCCCGATTGCGGTCATTTTGTTTAATGATTTGAAAAATGACGGGTTTGGTGTTTACACGGCAATTGGCGTCGCAGTCGTCAGCCTGATCATCCTGTTGTTTGGAATCGCGTCCTGGTATTTCTACACGTTCACCTTGGACGACCAATCGATTCGGGTCAATAAAGGGATTTTCCGGAAAAGTGAGCGGACGACAAAACGTCAGCGGATCGAGTCGATCGGAATCAACCAAAACGTTCTCGAACGTCTGCTTGGACTGGCGACCTTGACGGTCGAAACATCGTCAGACGGCGGCAAACCGGAAGTCGAGCTCAAAGGGGTCCGGTTGAAGTTCGCCAAACAATTGAAGTCAACAATCGGATCGACGGATCAGATTGATTCGTCAGAACACTCCTCCTCGTCTGACACGTATTCCGTCAGCATGACGGAGCTGTTGCTGGCCGGTGCCTTGTCCGGGAGAATCGGTCTTGCGCTGGTCGGGTTCGGTGCCGTTTATCAATTTATCAACCGCTTCATTGAAAAGCACATCAGTCAACTGTTCAACGAATTACTCCATCTGTCGTTACTGGTGTTAGTTACGATCGGCCTGTTGGTGTTAGTGATCATCTACATCGGCTCCATCCTCGTCTTTGCATTACGGTATGGATCGTTTCAAGCCACTTTACACCAACACCGGTTGACGATCGGGTACGGTCTCTTGAACCGGACGGAAGTTGTGTTTCATCAAGATAAGGTTCAAGCCCTCGTCATCGAAGAGAACTGGATCAAACGCCGGTTTAAGCGGGCACATCTCTCCCTGCATATCATCTCCGCCAGCGGGGAAGAGGAAAAGCTGTTGCTCCATCCCTTCATCCGCGTCAGTGACATCGATGGCTTTTTAGAACGGTTTTTACCGCGGTTTAAGCAACTTGTACCGGAACGACGTGCTGCCGATCGCGGATTTTTCTACATCGTGCGTTGGCCGTTGCTCGGTTATGCAAGTCTGTTTCTGGCTGTAAACGGTGCCTTGTACTTTTGGCTGCCGGAAGCGATCCGGTATATCGGCTTGGTGCTGTTCTTATTTTTGCCGCTGTATTACGTCCTCGCCCGGTCCGGTTACCGGCATACGCGTTACGGTTATGAAAATGATCTGTTCGTTTTACGAAAACAACTTGTCAACCGGGAAACAATTTATGCGCCCCGTCTGAAAATCGAAGCCTTTTCCGGGCATGTCTCCCGTTTTTTAGAAGAAAAAAGCATCTTGAAATTCCGAATCACGCTGCGTGGTTCAACGGGGTTTGATGCCGGATATTTTACTGCAACCGAATTTAAGGAGATCTTGCACTGGTACCAGCAAACATTCTTAAAACCGTTGCCGCCGGCAGCAGGTCCTGAGGCAAAGGACGGCGAATAAGTGTAGGAAACATAGGACGGAAGGGAGTTTACAGCGTGCGCAGATGGTTATTCGTCATCCTTATTCCCGTACTGATCATCAGTGGATTGATTCTGTATGATGGTCACCGGATTCAACAGACGCTCAGTGGACAGTCCGATGCGTCCCGCCTGTTAGCAAACGAAAGCAAAGCGTCTGATGAGAAGCAAACCGATGATCAAACGTGGTTTACCGAACAAGACGTCGTATCGAAAAAGCTGACGACATCAGGACCGGAACGTGTTGGTCAGTACCTTGCTGCAACAGAGGCTTCTGACAAAACAGTCATTGTCCTACCTGACGACACACCACATCAGGCCTCCCTGTTTTCACTGATCCGCTTGTACCATGAACAATTTGGTTACCATGTCCTGCTTGTCGAACGTCGAGACACGGAGGCACGGAACTTTGGTTGGTTGGACCGGCTGGATTTGATTGATTGGACAAACCAGCTGATTGCGGAAAATGGACCGGCGAGCCAAATTTTATATCACGGATTAGGTGTTGGAGGCGCGACGGCCTTGTTGGCTGCGGGGGAAGCAGACGTCCCGAAACAGCTGAAAGTCGTCATCTCGGAAGGTGCTTATGCCCGCCTTGACGATTGGTTGGCGTTCCGTGCCAAAGAAGATCTCCCGTATCCTGCGGGTCCGTCACTGGCTGCTGCCAGTACGTTCAACAAATTCCGACAGGATTTCTTTTATGGGGATGTGTCCGTCACGCGACAGACCTCACGCATCATGGTTCCGACCTTATTCATTCACGGAACGGACGATCAACGTGTCCCGTCGCGGATGGCCTATGAACTGTACCAAGCGAAACCCGGCCTCAAACAGCTGTACCCGGTCCGGGGAGCAGGACACGACGACACGTCTTCCAAAGATCCCGAGAATTATGAAAAACGGCTCCGGTTGTTTATCGAACCTTTCGTCACACCGCTATAAGCCATAGAGGCGAGAACGGCAGATGTTGCATCCGCCGTTCTCGTTTTTGTATTGACCTGATTTAAAACAGGATAAATATACCAGTTTCCTGTTCGTATGCTACGCTGTCACTATTAAAAAGAAACAGGCGCAGGTAGTGTCTTGTTTCGAAAGGAGCAAGCCATGACAGGAACTCAGTTGTCTTGGATAGGAAATGAATCGGCGTTCGTCGATCAGATAGACATTCAAACCATCGGTCACGTCGCGGTCGGCCGGTTTGGCGGATGCAGTCGGGCAGGACAAACAAAAAATGAGGACGGGTGTTTAATCTGGCTTGGTGACGATTGGGAATTCACGTTGGTCCTTGACGCCCACGATACAGCAGAGAGCGCCAGTGCAGTCGTGCGTCAGATGACACGGCATCAGCAGAAAATTGAACAAACGTTACATCAACCGGTCGAACAGGCATTTTCGTCACTGGAACAGCTGTTGCTCGGACTGTTGCAGGACGAAGCGTTTCGGACGACCTGCCGGAGCGTACAAGGGGAGACGGCCTGTTTGTTTCTTGCGCGAAAAGGAAAATACTTGTGGTGGTTATCGGTCGGCGATGTGCTGGCATATCTGTTCCACCCGGACTTGAGCCGGCATCGTCAGTTCAAACTGAACGAACGTCAATTTTTTGAATGGATCGGGCGGGTCAACACGTTTGAGTTACCGGTTCCGTGTTACACGCGCGGCGTCCGCGAGTTACGGCGCGGGATCAACCGTATTCTGGTGACGACGGACGGTCTGGTCGAATGTCCCGGGACACCATTCGAAGATCCGGAGATGATGGCGACGCTGTTTGCGATACAACCCGAAACGGCAGCACTTGCTACGCTGCTTGAAACGATTGAACGACACGATGTCCGGGACAGTACAACGATTGTGACCTGGACGGTGACGGTCGACGAAACGGTTACGATGCCGGGCAACGCAAAATAAAAGCATGACCCGTATTTCCGTCGCTGGTGGAAAGGGGGGTCATGCTTTTATTCAGTTGGTTCCATCGGAGACTCGGTGACAGCAGTTTGTTCTGTCGAAACGATGTCTGTCTCCGGTGTTTCCTCCGCATCGGTCGACGGCAACACGATGCCGACGCTCGCCATGACGGCAAGTAAAGTGGTATTCGTTAAAGTTTGACGCATCTGTTCCCCTCCATTTCTTACAGATAAAGTGATCTTTCTCACTATTCTGAATATTTATGGCGGATTCGTCAAGTAATCGCCATCTTCCTTAGAAGTATTTTTCCCGTTAAACCGTTATACTTAAACATGAAAAAGGGGGATCTCGCTTGAAACTAACTAAAGCCAACACACGTATTTTGGAGTCGTTGTTACCACGACTCAACCTGAATGTCGAAGAACCGGAGCGGACGGAAATCGAACACCGTCTCCAAGCCGATTTGTACGAAGCACAACGGTCGCAAAAGCCGTTTGAAACGGTGCACGGTCAATCGCCGGAAGAGCGGCTTGATCAAATGATCGCCGAAATCCCGGAACGCCGCCGCGTCGAGACGCAAAAACGGTGGACCCGCAACTATGTCTCGACGATTCTGATGTTCATCTTCATCGAAGGAATCGACGGCATTTTTCAATTTGCGTTAGCCGACTACATCCTCTTTTCCATCATCGCATTATTTTTAATCGATGCAATGTCAATCTTGATCACGTCACCGAAAATCCGTCTCGTCAAGAAGCGGGTCTGGGCACAATTCCTTATCAGCTTCATGCTGTTCGCGACGTATAAAGCTGTCCTGATTACGTTCGTTCCGAATCCGGACGTCTTGATTCAAGTCAGTGGAACCGCTTCGTATGTGATTGGAATCGCCGGACTGGTCGGACTGTACATTTACTGGTCGAAGAATCCGCTTCGTAAACGGGCCTAATCAGCAAGGAGGGGAAAACATGGAATTCACGCACTGGAAAAGACGTATGCAAGACCATTTTGAACGAATGGGATTTGATTTACGGATTGAACGACTGGCGATGCAGGATATGCTGAAGCTCGAGGCGACACACGGAGCGTTCCTGTTTTTCCCGATTACAATCACTTTATATGAGCGAATGGGTTGGCAAATGGTGGCGATTGAATCGCACCATCCGGAAGAAGTCGACGACTTGTTTGCGGAAGCACAAGTCCAATCGTTGTTCCAGATGACGATGATGACCTTCGAAGAAGAAGAACGCGAATTCATCTTAGGTTTTTACAGCAATACCGGGCGTTACTTGACGGACCAGGTCTCTTCGACCGGTCAACTGATCCGCGTCATCGAAGAGGAGTGGAATGATGGAGAAGTCTTACGAATTTCAACGTTTGAGTCGTTTCCGGGCTTGTTCGTCGCTCCGGCATTTGCGCATCAGACCTATGCCTTTGCACCGGACGGGGATGACTGGCAGGTCTTGGTCGGTCGGACCGGCCGGCCGGCCAGTGATTACCGCTTTGACGGGCACGTGTTGAGCGCGCACCGCGTGCCGGAAGGGGAACTGTTTACACCCGCTCCGATCCGCGTCCCGATTCATCAGTTTGAGGAGGTACGCAAACAATTGCGCACCGAACAGGTCGAGATCGAGACCTTTTTACAACAGGCGATGGAAACGATCCGTCAATATGATCCGTCATTCGGGTTTGCCTGGCGGGGGACGGTCACGTTTTTCCACGGAATCCCCGTCAATCCGTTTGCGCAACGCTTGTGGCTCGAAGAAGGGCAGAAGCGCTTTCGCGTCATGCAGCAAGGGTCCCGGCGGATTTTGGCCATCGGCGCCACGTCCGACGAGACGATTCAGCTGCTCGATCAAGCAGTCGGTGCCGGAGAACCGGACGGGACACCCGTCAGCGCCGTGGGACAGCTTCTGTTAGGAATTTGGCAACAATTCGAGTCCGATGAAGCGACGTATTTGACCGCGGTCGACTGTGAAGGGATTTCACGCCAACAAGCCGAAAACCGGATTCGTCACAGCCTGGCACGCCGCGAACCCATCGAATGGATCGACCGGGCACAAAACGGGAACGACAGCTGTCGCTTCGGCGGTCTGACGCTTACCTTTCCGCACCGCCCGCCCGGAGTCGTCCGAATCAGGCGAACCGATGAATCAACTGCTGTAGCAGAGCAAACCGATACACCATGATACACAACCGAAAAAGCGACTGTCGTCTCTCGATTTACGGAGAGAGGACAGTCGCTTTTTTTTACTCCGAAAACGGCTGACCGAGTCCGAGGGAGGCAATCAACTTCCTGATCCGTTCTTCCGACTGTTTCGGGGTCAAAATCAACAACTGATCTCCGCCGATCAGCCGGGTTTGTCCCCGTGGGGTGATGATGGCATCGTTTCGGATTACCGCGACGACCAACAAGTCTTGCGGCATCTCGATTTCTTGCAGTGTTTTCCCGTCGATGCGGCAAAATGACGGGACACTGACTTCGACAATCTCGGCGTTCGGATTGGCGACGGTCATGAACTGAATCAAGGGTTCAACATCAATCAGCGGTTTGACATCAAGCTTCATCAATTTGACGATCCACGGCAAGGCCGTCCCCTGCAACAGAGCGGATGTCATGACCGTAAAGAAAACGATGTTGAACAACAGGTTCGCTTCCGGCAAACCGCTGGATAGCGGATAGGTCGCCAAGATGATCGGAACGGCGCCGCGTAATCCGGCTGCCGTGATGACACTTTGTTCCCGGATGTTATAGGGAAACGGCAGTAAGGACAAAAAGACGGCGAGCGGTCGGGCGATCAGCACCAACGTCAGGACGATGACAGCGGAGACGAGTAGCGTTTGTGGGTCGAGCAACTGTTTCGGGAAGACAAGCAGACCGAGCATGATGAACATCCCGACTTCCGCCAAATGGGACAAACTGCCGCTGAAACGGACAAGGATGTCCCGGTAAATCAAATCGTGATTACTGAGCCAAATGCCTGTCACATACACGGCGAGGAATCCACTGGCGTGCAGACTCGTCGCCACGCCGTAGGAGAGAAGGGCACCGCTGATCAACAGCGTCGGATAGAGGGCGGAAGATTGGAGCTGAATCCGGTTCATCAACGTCGTCAAGCCCCAACCGATCACGAGACCAATCAGAAGTCCAAGCCCCATCTCATAAAGCAACGCCACGATTCCCTGACCGATCGAAAATGCGGCCGGACTGAGAGCGAACTCCGTAAAAAGGATCGTCAGGAAGACGGCCATCGGATCGTTGGTTCCGGATTCCGCTTCCAGCGTGTGTTTGACCTTCTGATCAATCGATTGTCCGTTGAGCAATGAAAAGACGGCTGCCGCATCCGTCGAACCGACCAGTGCTCCGATCAACAACGCAATCGGCCAACTGAAATCAAGCAGGTAGTGTGCGACGACGGCAATCAATCCGGTCGTCACGAGGACGCCGATGGTTGCGAGTGATAATGCCGCCGGTAACACCGGCTTAAAGTTTTTCCAGCGCGTGTTGAGTCCGCCGTCAAACAAGATGATGACCAGAGCAATCGTCCCAAACAGCCGTGCTTGTTCAAAATCTGCAAAATCAATCCATCCCGTGACATCGGTTCCGGCGAGAATCCCGACAAAAACAAACAGAATCAGGGTCGGGACATTCAGACGAACGGCAAATTTCGTCGTGATGATGGCGAGTAACAGTAAGATGCCGGCAAGTAACAGGACGGTCGCTTCGTTCACATGCACTCACTCCCTTTGATGAAAGGTATCTTTTCTTTAGTATACGCCATTCTCTTGCACCAATTCGGAAAAATAGTTTTCAAGAACATGTGTATAAATCCGAAAAAAAAGGAAAACAGGTAGCATATGGTATCATCGATCCGAAAAGAGGAGGCAGTTTCATGAATATTTGTGTAGTTACAGGAGCAAATTCCGGTATGGGCATGGTCACGATCCAAGCATTACTCGAACGCGGGGACCGGGTCATCGCGACCGTCCGCTCAGCCAAGAAAGCGACGTTACTCGTCCAATTGTTGCGTGAGCATGGTGTCTCCCATACGAACCTGGAGGTTGAAATCGTCCAACTGGATCAACTGGACTCGGTCCGGCAATTCGCCGATTTGGTTTTTGATCGGATCGGCCGTATCGACCGGCTGATTCTGAACGCCGGTGTCATGGTCCCGCCGTACCATCGGACGAAGGATGGATTCGAGTCTCAGTTCCAAGTCAATTACCTCAGCCACTTTTATTTGATTGAACGGTTGCTCCCGCTTCTGGAACAAGGACAGGACCCCCGCGTCATCTCCATTTCGTCACTTGCCGGTGAAGGCGGATTGATCCGGACGGACATCGAACTCGAAGCGATGGCGCATGTCAAAAAGGAACAATACAATCCGATGCGGTCGTACCGGGAATCAAAATTGTTGCAGATGGTGCACATGCGTGAACTGGCGGAACAATACGGAGACCGGGTGACGTTCGTCAGTGTCCATCCGGGTATCGTCAATACGGACTTATTCTATCGCGGAAAATACGGCAAGGTGCTCAAAACCGTCTTAAAGCCAATTGCTCAAATCGGGTATTGGACCGGAAAACTGTATACGCCGGAATACGGAGCCAAAACGGCGTTGTACCTTGCGACGACGCAAGATCGTCTTGAAAACGGAGGGTATTATGCGGATTCGGCACCGCGCCTCAGTAATCCGGTCGTCGAAGACGAAACCTACCGCCGACAAGCGCGGCACCTCTCGAAACAATGGGTCGGGTTAACGTAACCAAAAGAAGGTCTACCGACTCGTGGGAAGTCGGTAGACCTATGTTGTGCAGACTGGGGGTCTGATCACGCTCCTAGCATACAATATAGGAGTATATAATTTTGAAATATGAAAAAAATCACAAATTGATGCTGTCATTTGAAATTTTCATGTAGTTTGTGCAAATCGGTTTTCTTCTGTGCTCATTTTCGTTAGGATGAAGAAGAATTTTTTTTCAGGAGGACTACTATGATTCGACAAGCTACAACACAAGATGTGAAACAGATTGCGGCACTTCTCAGACATAAGGCCGAATTATTACAAGCAGGCGGAAGCGAACAATGGTCCGCGTATCTGAAGGCAGATCTGGACGCGCTCGTCGCAGCAGATCTTTCAGCAGGACGTTTGTACGTATATGAACAGGACAGCCGCCTTCTTGGTTCGATTGCGCTGTTGCCTTCACTCGATTGGGACAAAGCCTTATGGGATGATGCGGAAGGTTTGTATATCCACCGGATTGTCGTCAGTGAATCGGCAAAAGGGTTGGGTGTCGGAAAACAACTGATCCAGCATGTCATTGCTGTCGCGACGGCTGAACAGGAACGTCTCCGGTTGGATTGTGTCGCGACGAATTCGTTTTTAAATACGTATTATCCGTCCTTCGGGTTTGAAAGCCGGGGAATTCGTGACGGTTTTTCGACATATGAGTATCCGGTTGCCGTCCTTTCGCACTGAGACCCTCTTTAGTCAGGACAAGTGACGTGTGCTTTGGTATGGTTAGTAAAAAGAATGATTCGAGGAGTGATCAGATGCGTCTTCAGATTGGTTTCATCGGTTTTGGAAAAAGTACGACCCGTTATCATCTACCCTACGTCATGATTGAGGAAAATTTTGATGTGACGTGGATTTACAATCGAAAAGCAAAACCTGATCTCGAAAAAACGTATGCTGATCAGTTACCCGACGTCCGGTTTACGACGGATCTCGACGCGATGCTGCGGGATCCGGAGCTGCAAGTCGTCGTCATCAATACACCACCCGCCACACATTTCGCCTATGCGCTGCAAGCGTTGCAACACGGAAAACACGTTCTGGTCGAAAAACCGTTTACGGTAACGGAGCAGGAGACGGCGCAGTTGTTCGAAGTCGCCAAGCAGCAGGGAGTTAAACTGCTGGCCTATCAAAACCGGCGTTTTGACAGTGACTTTCAAGTCGTCGAGCAAGTCATCCGGTCCGGTAAACTGGGACGCCTCGTTGAAGTTGTCTCGCATTTTGATCTCTACCGCCCGGAAGCGGCGCCGGCCATCGCGACAAACGAGAATGGCGCGTTGTACGGTCTCGGTGTCCATACGATTGATCAAATTGTCGCCTTGTTCGGAAAACCGGACCAAGTCGGGTACGACATCCGTTCGGTCCGCTTAGCCGGGAATCCGGATGACACGTTTGCGCTTGATTTTTATTATCCGGAACTCAAGGTCAGTGTCCGGACAAGTCATGTCGCCTTAGCCGGCGCGCCGCGTTGGATGTTGCACGGGACAAACGGTACGTTCATCAAACAACACGTTGACCGGCAAGAGCTCGATCTGAAGGCGAATTACTTCCCGGGAGAAGAAGGCTTCGGAGAAGATTCGGAAGATGATTACGGGCGACTGTTGTATCATGATGACCACGGTCACTTGCAGGACGTCCGGATTCCGAGTCCGGTCGGTGATTACGGGAAGCTGTATCGGGCCTTTTACGACAGTATCGTCCACGATAAACCTTTACCTGTCACCGAAGAAGAGACAAAACTCGTCGCACATTTGATGGAACAAGGTTTCTCCCAACCGTCTCCTTTCATTTTGAATGTTAAAAAATGAATTTTTTTCGATATCAATATAATTACATCTCAGCAATCTGCCTAGGCAGAGCTGAGATTTTTTGTTATAAAGGAAAAGATATCACAATTTTTCAGAATTTTCTTATGGAATGTTGATTAATATTTCAAAAAGATGGGAAAAACTGTGTATATTACATCTAAAGGGGGTTTATCATGAAAAAAATCATTTCGTCCTTCATCATTGCGGGGGTGTTGATCGGCTTGTTTAGTCCGTCGCTCATCGCAGAAGCCGCCACGAAGTTGACCGTCACGACCGATGTGTTGCGTGTTCGTGAAAAGCCGTCGACGACGAGCAAGATTCTCGGAAACATCACGAAAGGTGCCGTCTATACGTCAAATGGCACATCCGGCAGTTGGTACAAGATCACGTATAAATCACGGACCGGTTACATACACAAGGACTATGTCCGAACGTCGACGACCTCGAAATATACGTCGACCGGTGCCCGTTATACGACGGTTGGCACGTTGAACGTCAGAACAGGTCCAAGTACAACGTCTAAAACCGTTACGCAATTGAACAAAGGGGTCAAAGTGGCGTCATACGGCACATCCGGCAGCTGGACCCGTATCTTGTACAACGGCAGCTACCGTTATGTTTCGACACAATACTTGACGAAGACTGCTCCAAGCAGTTCATCGAAACAGTTAAACGTACCGTATTACAATCAGTACTCATTGGGTTATCCATCCGGTTGTGAATTCGTTTCGTTGAAAATGGCACTGGAGTACAAGAAGAAGGCGGTCTCTGCTGCTTCACTGTATAACCAAATGCCAAAAAGCATGAAAAATGCCACATACAAAAACGGGAAATACTACTGGGCGGATCCGGAAAAGATGTTTACGGGAAATCCGGCCGGAACCCTCGATTACTACAAGAACTGGGGCATATATCCAAAAGGCATCTTACCGCTCGCGAAAAAATATCGGAGCGGGGCAGCTGATATTTCAAAGCAAGGGGTCAGCAAGATCGAAAGTGAAATCCGCAGCGGAAATCCGGTCATCGTTTGGGCGACGGTTGATTTTAAAAATCCATATGGTTACTTCTCGTGGATCAAACCGGATGGCAAAACATTTACAGGATACCGCAATTACCATGTCATGCTCGTGACGGGTGTCTCAAGCAGCTCGTTTACGGTGTCCGATCCATACCGTGGAAAATATACGGTCAGCCGGTCACAATTTACATCTGTCTACAATACGACAGGACAATATGCCTTATCTGTCCGTTAATCTGTCTGCCGGTGAAGCTTTCCGCTTCACCGGTTTTTTTATTAGACTCCGTAAGTATGAAGCGATGACCGCGTTACGGATTTTAAAGAAATGGGAATTGATTAAAAGACAAGTAAAATAATTACAACCCCTATGCTTTTATCCAGCAAGTCATCCAGAAAGGACCGGTGAGAAGATGGATGAAACACGTTTGGAACAGCTTGAGCAAGAAGTCGCACAGTTAAAGGCACGATTGGATCGATTGGAACAACAACCGGCGGCAGACGCAGGCATGAAAGGCGAACCGGTTTCTTCTGTCGCCCGTCCAGCCGTCCGTCCGGCGTTCGTCAAAAAGCAACGGACACCTGTCGTTAAGAAGGTCCGGACACGGGACGAATGGGAAAATGTTTTGGCAACGGTCTGGTTACCGCGGATCGGGGCGATTTTTGCGGCAATCGGCGCGATTTTCCTGTTTTCGTACGCTTCCGTGGCCGGTTTGATCAGTCCGGCAGTCCGGATCGGAAGCGGAGTCATCATCGGCTTACTCGTCATGGCACTTGGTGAGTTTCAGTATGAGAAGAAACGGCGGGAGCTCGGTGTCGGGCTTGTCGCAACAGGAACGATTGTTTCCTTGTCCGCGTTATTCGCCGGTATGGCCTTATATGAATTTTATCCGCCGCTGTTGGCCTTTTTACTCGAAATCGTCGTGCTTGCGATTGCCTACGGATTGATGTTGTGGATGCGGTCAACGGCGCTACTGATCCTGGTCTCAGTTACCGGTTTTTTGTTACCGTTCCTTCAATTATCCGATGAACCGGACGTCTTCTTGTTTTTACTGTATGAAGTCCTGTTATTTACGGCAGTATGTATTGCCGTCCTGCGTTTAAAGTCGACGAAAGCCTACCCGGTGGCAGCCGGAATCTTTTTCCTGGCGTTGATTTTCGGCAGTCTCACTGTCAATTTTGAGACACGCCCCTTAATTGATGAAATCACCTTACTCATGGCATCCTTCATGGGCTATCTCGGTCTTGCATACGTCGGGACCAGACTTCCGATCACTTACAATTATCCGAGCTGGATAGCGGGCGGGTTCGTCCTGCTCAGTCTGTCCGTGGTCGATTGGCCGTTTGTTTACGGACTCGCGGTTCTGTTTGCACTACTCGCTTACGTCGTCGCGAATCAAACGAAGGATGCCTGGCAAAATGGTGTCGGTCATATCGCCCTGTTGTTTGCGATCTCGCAATTACCGGTCGACACACTCAGTTTAGGCGATCAGTTCCGGACCGTTCTCTATGCGCTCGTAGTCGTCGGATTGTGGTTCGTCGAGCGGCAGCAAGTACCATATCAGCGATTCTTCGGCATCGCTGTGTACTTGATGCTTACGTTGTATACGATTGGAAACTATGAAGCGTATCGACTGAACGGTCAATCGTATGCCGTATCTGTGATGGGGCTGACCCTCGCGACAGCAGCCTTCATCCTGTTACTCGTCCGGACGCACGGGGAAGCGATTTGGCGGAAGTATTGGCAGGTCGTCTTATTTTTCGCAGCGGTTGGTGTCTTCGTGACCTATACGTTGATTGTGATGGAACTGCCGTTTTATGCGGATCTCGACCAGACGGACCGCAGTACGACCTTATCCGTCGCCTATATCCTGCTCTCCTTTGTTCTGGTGGCGATCGGCCGCTGGCGCGGAACGGCTGCCTGGCGCTTGTCGGGTCTTCTGTTGCTGTCGGTCAGTGCCATTAAACTGTTATTGTTTGATTTGTCATTCTTGTCCTTGATTCAAAAAGCGTTTGTCTTCATCGGATTCGGTATCGTGGCGTTTGTCATTTCACGCACGTACTTCAAAAAGCGTCAATCCTGAACAGTGTTCTTCCTTTTCCGTCAGACGGTCACATCTGGCGGGGAAGGATTTTTTTATGGAAACATATTGATAACGATTATCATTATCGACTATACTGATTGATGAACTTACTTAATTATCAGGGGGAACCATCCATGCGACATACAAAATCACTCACCATCGGACTGTTATCGATGACGACATTATTGGCAGCGTGTACCGAACAACCGGCGGCAACGAAACCAGCAGCGAAGCCGGATCCATTCGAACAAGTCGTCGCCGATTACCGGATTTATGCGATCGCGGAACTCGATCAGTTCACGAAAAAGACGGAAGCGTTCACGACAGCGGTCAAGGAAGGAGACCTCGATCAGGCTAAAGCACTGTATGCGCCGGCCCGGATGCATTATGAGCGGGCAGAACCGATTGCTGAGGTGTTCGGCGACCTTGATCCGAAGATCGATGCCCGTGAAGGGGACGTCAAGGAATCGGAGTGGGGCGGATACCACCGGATCGAACAAGGCTTGTTTGAGAAAGGGACGACGAAAGGATACGAAGACTATGCGACACAATTGATGGAAGACGTTCACCTTCTCCGGGCGAAAGTTGAGACGGTCGACGTCACACCGGAACTGCTCGTCACCGGCGCAACGGATTTATTGAATGAAGTCTCGACTTCCAAAGTGACAGGTGAAGAAGACCGGTATTCCCATACGGATTTATATGACTTCGCGGCGAACGTCCAAGGGGCGGAAAAAATCTATCAGTTGCTCAACCCGGCGTTGAAGAAACAGGACCCGGTCCTGTCAAAAGAGATTGCGGCTCGTTTTGCTGATGTCAATGCCTTACTGGAAGCCAAGAAATCCGGCGACGGATACGTCCTCTATACCGACTTGTCGAAAACGGACGTCAACCAGTTAAGCCAGGTCATCAACGAGTTGGCGGAGCCGCTTTCGAAAATGGGCATCGTATTGGAGGGGTGAGTGATGACACGGACTACGTTAGAAGAAGGAGTCACACGTCGTGACGTGCTGAAGGTCGCCGGATTGACGGGGCTGGGCGCAGCATTGTATGCCAGCGGAATCGAACGGTTGTTGCCGCGTGCCTTGACGGCGCAAGCGACGGATCAGGTTCCGTTTTACGGGACATACCAGGCAGGCATTCTGACCCCTGTGCAAAATCATATTCAATTGGTCGCTTTTGACGTACAGACAGACCGACGGGATGAACTGATTGATCTGTTACGCCGCTGGACACGCGCCTGTGCCCGGTTGGCGGCCGGTCTGTCGCTCGGCGAGTCGGACAGCCAATACGTGCCACCGGAAGATACAGGGGAAGCGGAAGGGCTCTCGGCGAGCCATCTGACGTTTACATTCGGCTGCGGTGCCAGCTTATTTGCCGGGGACCGTTTCGGAATCGCCCATAAACGTCCGGCGGCGTTACGTGACTTGCCGACCTTTGACTTGGATCAGTTGGATGACAAGTGGTCCGGCGGAGACTTGATTGTTCAGATTTGCGCCGATGATCAGCAGGTCGTCTTTCATGCCTTACGGAACTTGACCCGGATTGGACGCGGAGTTGTCAAAATCCGCTGGACGCAAGCCGGTTTTCAGCGGTCGAAAGCGGCGGATGCGACTGGCGGAACGCCGCGGAATTTGTTTGGTTTCAAAGACGGGACCGGTAATCCGGATCTGACGAAAAACAAAGTCCGAAACAAGCATCTGTTTTACCAGTGGCAGGATGGTTCCCCTTGGCTGACAAACGGAACGTTTCTGGTCGTTCGACGGATTCAGATGCATCTCGAGGTCTGGGACCGGACGATTTTAAAGGAGCAGGAACGGACTTTTGGACGAGAGCGGGCGTCCGGTGCGCCACTGGGTTCAACCAACGAGTTCGCCTCTGTCACACCGGACCAACGGACGTTACACGGAGAAACACAACTGCCGGCGGATTCGCACACGGCAGTGGCACACGGGACAGGCAAGGAACAGCTGCTACGCCGCTCCTATTCGTATCAAGCCGGGGTCAATGAAACGACCGGCGCTCTAGATGCCGGATTGTTGTTCGTTTCGTTCCAACGCTCACCGGATCAGTTCATCACGATTCAAAAACGACTGGCGGCGTCCGACCGGCTAAATGAATACATCACCCACCGCGGCAGTGCCTTGTTTGCTTGTTTTGGCGGGATTCAAAAAGGAGGGTACATCGGCGATGCGTTATTTGCTTAACTTTCTGATCGTCCTGTTGTGTCTGTTCGGAACGATGCCGCTTGTTCAGGCAGATTCGCAGACCGACGCCTTATATGTATCGATCGGACAAGCAATTGCCGCTGTTCAGGCAAACGACCGGCCGGCGCTTGAGACGTCGATTGTTCGGCTTGCGCAACAAGTCGAGCAGCTCAAAACATCGGATGAGAAAGCGGTGATCCAAAAGGAACTGACGCGTTTACAGGATCAACAGGATGAGCCGTTTTCCAAAATCAGTCCTGTCTTGACCCGGCTGTCGACAGCTGTCCGTGCCTTGGAAAAAACAGCAACGAAGACGGATCCGGCAGCGAAACAACGTCTCAACGCATTATTTTTGCAGACCGACCAACTGCGTGAAGCAAAAACAGCCGCCGAACGGCAACGGCTCCAGTCGCAACTGCTCGCAGCATGGACCGATCGGGAGACAATTGTCCGGGAAACGAGTATCGGACATTACGGACAAGTCGAGATGGGACTGTCCGCCATTCGGATTGCACTTGCGCGTGAACCGTTTGACGAAATCGAATTCCGCAGCGCGCTTGATCAATTTGATCAAAGCATCCAGTCGTTTCTCGACGGGGATGCCGTCAAGGACGTCGAAAAGACGGGACTGCCGGCATTAACGACCTTACTGGAGCAGGCGGACCGGTCACTTGAACAAGGTGACATCAAGGCGGCGAAACAGTCGTTGACGACCTTCATCACACGTTGGCCTAGCGGGGAAGGGGAAGTCCGGACACGCAGCAGCGCGCTCTATACAACAATTGAATCGGACATCCCGGTCTTATTGTCACGCGTCAGTGCAGAGACACGCGTCTCCACTCAGGACGAACTCCGTCCAATCATCGCTTCATTACAAGTGTTGGAGCAAAAGACGACCTATACGTTCGTCGACGCGATGCTCGTCATGTTACGCGAAGGACTGGAAGCTTTGTTGATCATCAGTGCCCTCGTTGCCTTTACCCGAAAAGCAGGCATCAAGGGGGAACGGTTGATTTGGAGCGGAGCGGTCGTCGGATTACTTGCCAGTGGCGGTCTTGCGCTCCTGATTCAATCGTTTTTTTCAACGGCACTCGCCGGTGTCGGACGGGAGCAGATTGAGGGATGGACCGGTCTTGTTGCCGTCTTGATGATGTTAGTCGTCGGTTCATGGCTGCATTCGAAGACGGTCCTGACGTCCCGGAAAGGACAACTCGCGATAGCGTTTGTCGGACGTTCGTTGTTTGCCGTCAGTTTCCTGACGATTTTCCGGGAAGGGGCGGAGACTCTGCTGTTTTATGCGGGGATGGCTCCTGCGATGACACCGCTCGCTTTGACGAGCGGCATTTTACTCGCGATCGGTCTGATCACTGTCGTGTCGGTCGCCGTGATTTATTTCGGCGTCCGTCTGCCGATTAACCGTCTGTTTTTGGCAGCGACGATCTTGATTTACGTCATGGCCTTTAAAATACTCGGTGCCAGCTTGCATGCTCTGCAATTGACGGGCAGTGTGCCGATGCATGTTCTCGCGTCCGTTCCGTCCGTGCCCTGGCTCGGGTTTTACCCGACGTATGAGACAATCCTCCCGCAGGCGGCCCTCGGTCTGTTTATTGTTGTGACGGTAGTTTGGAAACGGCAGTCGGCCGTGCGGTTACGACAAGCCGGTTAACTCATTTTTCGATTCATGTTTTATTCATTATGTTTCGGGAATAACTTTATATCGAGAGTAGATTGTTCGCTCGCATGAAGGAGAGGAAACAACATGATTGAAACACGAATCGTCCGTAACATGACAGCCGTTGACGCAGAAGTGACAAGTCTGAAATCAAGCGGTTATTCGAATAAACAAATTTACATTTTTGCAAAAGACGAAGAGTTGGCAGAACGCATTGCAAGTGATACGCAGACACTCGCTTATCGGGTGACTAAAAAATCATTTTTCGAGACGCTGATGTCAACGGTCCGCAGCAACCGAAAAGACCGGATTGCCCAGTTATCGGAACTTGGAATGACGAAGGATGTCGCCGAAGATCTTGAGGATGAAGTCCGTCACGGTCGGATTGTCATCGTCGGGTCCAAGTCTGATTTGCTCAATCCAGCGTTTGCTGCATCCTACGTCGTGGATGAAGCGACAGATTACGGCGCAGGTGTCCCGAAACTGGAAGAGGAAGAGACGACAACAACTCTTCCGGCTGACCAGAACGTGAAACTAAAGGACGAATAAATTTCGTCAACTAAAAAAGGAGGACGCTGACAGCGTCTTCCTTTTTTAAGTGGATTCCCGTATATCAAGCAGACTGTCAAAAGCAATCCGGCGGTATAATCCTGTCGAGGTTTTAAGTTCAATTAAACCGCGGGCATGAAACAGGGTGGTGACTGAGCCGGTTAAGGCGGTCGCATTTCCATGCTGTAAGTAATCAATCGTCATCGTTTGACCAGTTCGAATCGCGTCTTCTAACATCCGCTGAAAAACAATCTTCGTTTGTGCCGTCGGTAAAACAGGATGCGTTTTGTACAAGTGTTCCAACTGCAGAATATGATTCCGGGTCGTACGTTGTCGCCACTTCCGCTCCGTTCGTTTTTTGGACTGTAACACGTCGCTCCACCTCCGATTGAATCGTTTGAATGTAGATGAACCACTGCATCAAAATATTCCCTGTTTATTTTGGAAATAAACACCGTTTACAGAGAAGCCGCTCCGATTGTCAGGTTGTTGGTCAGCAACTGGTTTTGAATACTCGATTTGCGGAAAAAGACTAGGAGTACGCCAGGAACAGAGGAGGAAATGTCTGATGGAACGCAGTACGTTAATCGCACTCGAAAAACACATATACGCCATTCATCTCGAATTGGATGGCCTTGCACGCTTGATCACCAAACAATTGTTACATCTCAGTCAAGTAGCAGGCTCGGTCGAACATTTTCGACGGATGAGTTTTGATCTCTACAAAAAGCGGGAAACACTGGACCGGATCGCACCACAGGTCTTGTACGAGACGGCGCTTGATTATGAAGATTTTTTGGAAGAAGAGTTTGATGATGTCCCTGCTTCATGGGCACTGTCCACAGACGAAGCTGAGGCGCTGGACCAATTATGGTGGTTCGAGTTTTTCCGGATTCAAGCCGAGATGGAAGACTGGCTGAGCTTGTACTTGATCCGGCGGATTCGGGAGGACATCCGTTACGTCCCTCCGGTCATCGAAAAAAATGCCTACGCACTCTCCGACGACGCCCGGCATGTCTTCTGGCGTCTGTTGCAACGGTCGGTCGCCAAACCGTCCTCGAAAATCAAGGCCAATCAACTTTCCTGCCGGATGGGAATTACAGAAATCGCCCGTTATGCCCGCTTTAACCTGGAGCGGACGCAGCTCGCGATCGAAGAGCTGACGGCACGGGGCATCATCTCGATCGAAGAAGACGATGAAAAATTGAAGTTACGTGTCCGCCTTCAAGTGATTTAAGCCGATGAACCGTTCAATCATCCGTTCGTCGTGACGGGCGGAAGGGCCAATCCAGATGAGATGACCCGGACTCTTCGATTCAATGAACTGGGCATGGGGAATGGCGCGTCGTGCATACAGCGCATGTTCAAACGGAACCGCCCGGTCTGCCTTCGAATGGACGATCAAGACCGGGCATGTGATGTCACGTAACGTCTGGCGCTCAATCTGTTGGGTCAAGTCAAACAGGACACCCCGTCCCGGACCATTCTGAAGACCGACTTGATAAAGCAGCTTCTCGTCGGCCCCGTTTAATTGGAGCCGGATGTCTTCCCGTTGCAAGAGACTGGTCATCTCGACCATCCGAACAGAGGCCTCTTGCGGGAATTTGACCAACTTGTCTTTGACGTAGTGCCACAACAGCTGTTGGATGAGTTGTAAAGGACGTTGTAACAACGGTTGAATGAGCCACGCCTGATAGGGTAAGGAGATTTGGTGCGTCATCGCGCAGGCCAGGACAAGAGAACGTACGGCGGGATTGTTGCTTGCGAGCGCCAGAGCAGTCGGTCCGCCGGCCGAGATGCCGTAGACGGTATATTGTGTAATGTGGCGTGACGCCATCCAGCCTTGATAAAAGGCTGCCAGTTCTACCGGAGACGCCGCCAATTGGAGCGGCGTTTTTCCATATCCGGGACGAGACGGGACGATTACCCGATACCCCGCTTCGATCAATCGTTCGACATGATATACTTCCCGGTAATCGGACTGGGTCCCGTGAATCAACAGGACAACCGGACCGGTTCCGCTGTCCCGATAATCAAATTGTTGGTCGTTCCAATCGGCGATATGCTGCATCCAAATTCTCCTATCTCTTAAATTTTTCCAAATTATTGTTAATCTTCTTTCCTAATTAAGGTATAATCCAATTATAATCAAACATCTTACAGATAGGAAATGAGGATGCCCTGTGCCTAATGAAAAATTATCCAATCGTGACCGGTTATTAGCGGTCCGTGACATTTTTGAACAATATTCGGATGAAGAAAAAACGTTGACGTTGGAAGAATTGAGTACGGAACTGTCGAAGCGGGGACTGATCGAAAAACTGTCCCGTAAGTCGCTGAAGGAAGACATTGCGGCGCTGGCCAAATCCGGCTTTGACATCGTCGCCGAGGAAACCAAAAACGGATTGGCGATTCCATACCATCTTGTCAGTCGTCCGTTTGAGTACCATCACCTGCGCCTGTTGGTTGATGCAATCGCCAGTGCGAAGTTCATCTCCGAGAGCGAAACGCAGATTCTTGTTCGTAACATCCATTCCTTGACGAGCAAACGACTGGCGGAAACACTGAATCCGGTCATCCATACCGTTAAGAAACCAAAAGGCGTCATCCCGTTTTCGATCGACACCATCCAAAAAGCAATCATTGATCAGGATATCATCCGCTTTCAGTACCAAGGGAAGTTCAACGAGCGGACACGGAAGTTCGAATTGCGTAAAGACGGTGATTATTACTTCGTGACACCGGCGCACCTGATCGTCGACAACGGCAATTATTATTTAATCGGTCGGGATGAACGGGTTGAACAAATCCGGACTTACCGCGTCGACCGGATCGTCAACTGCAGTGTCTTTGAACCCGCCCAGACACCGGTGCATGTCGAATCGACTTATCTGAGCAACATGTTTAATATGTATGGAGGGGAAAATGAACAGTTGACCTTGAAGTTCCATGAAAGTGTCATGCCGACGGTCGTTGATCGTTTTGGAACGGACATTCGTTGCCGTCGCATCGAGGACGATTGGTTTGAAGTCAAGGTCAGTGCCTTATTCTCCCAAGGATTCATGATGTGGTTGATTCAATTCGCGGAGCAGGCTGAAATTCTGGAACCGGTCGAATGCCGAGAAGCCTTTAAGGTAAAAGTGACTGAACTGGCGAAAGTGTATCAAACACGGTCCATCGCGCATTAAATCGAGTGGGAACGGATTCAACAGGAAAGAGACTGTCATCTGACAAAACAGATGCCGGTCTTTTTTGTCGTTTTTTGTCGTATATTCATATTTGAATATTTTTAGCCGTTTTTTCCGACTACCATTAAGGATATCTTATCTTTTCGTAGGAGGGACCGCATGCAACACATGGAAAAACCACGGATGGGAAGCTTTATTGCTGGGGTATCGTACCTCCTCTTTATTTGCTTGTCCTATACGACATGGTACTTATTATCAATTTTTGCGTTTAATCTCATCTTCAGTTCCGAATTACTCCTGTCAATGGACTTGGTAGTGTTTGGTTTCAGTCCTTTGTTTGCACTGGGAATCACGATGTTCTCCTTGAGCGTGCTGAAGCGTCACGGTCAACCGAAATTTGCGCCGTACATATTGGTTGTCTATAGTGTCGCGACTAGCGTCTTGATTTATTATTCTGTCATCTACTCGATTTTACCGCGCATCTAACGAGGCTTGCATGGGCTTGTCATTTGGAATATGCTACGTGTATAGCATTCATTTGAGGAGGGGATACGATGAATACACAGTATATCCTAGACTGGATGCCGCTTGTTCTTCCAGTCGCTGCCATCGTCTTTATTGTCATCATTGCGCGTAAAGCATCGAAGATCGATGCAGATAAATAAAAGACTCTTCTTCGGAGTTGTTTCAGGCTGAAGAAAAGGTGCACTCTCTCTTAACAGAAGGAGGGCACTTTTTTTATTTGTCTCAACGCCGTACTGGAATCAGTAGCGCGTCGCTACAAGTGTCTTCTTGATGCCAGATACACCATATAAAAGACCCGAATGCCTGAAAGGGATTATCCTCTCAGACGTTTGGGTCTTTTGGTTAATCGAGTTGTTTCGTCGGGGCCAAGACGATTTCCCGGATGTTCACATGTTGCGGTTGCTCGAAGGCGAACAGGACCGTATCGGCGACGACTTGCGGATCCAGCATTCCAATCCTCGACGCGATTTGCGACTGGGGTCTTGCGACAACACCACGGAATCAATTGATGCGTACTTTATGCGACGAAGCCCCTGCTCGATGAGCAAGGGCTTTTTGTCAGCGTTCGATTTGTTCCCGTACTAACCGGCGGAAGGTCTGAATATCATAAGCCGGTTCACTCGGACTGAACTCGATCCCGTCAATCAGACGGGCGTTGTGCAACGCATCAGGGAACTCGATGCGCGACAACCACTCAAACGTCGTCTCCTCATGACGCCGCGGGAAGGCTTGTTCGAGTTGTGATGCAATCTTTAACAGCGGATGATGACTGTGACGCTTTGGAGCACGCGCACGCGTCTGTTTTGGACGTTGGACGGTTTGTTCCATCTCGATGTGTACGACTTGGCGTTTCCGGATGACGTACAGCGTGACAGCGACGAGGATTACCGTCACGATGACGAGCACGACCCAGATCCAATTGGATGTACCGGCGTCGACTGTCGAGCGTCCGACGTTTTGAACACCTTTGATGTTTTCTAGACCCATCGCTTTGTTCGTCATCTGATCGGCCTCTCGTCCGATCGGTTCCGTCCAGAGAAAAAGTGACCCGAATGCTTCGAATATCGGACGAATCCAGCTGGTGACGGAACCGAACAACGCTTCCTTCATGAAGCGGAACATCCCTGCGAGAATTAGCCCTCCGCCCAGCATCAGAGCAATCGTTGGGAAGATCCTCCGCCATTCCGTCATGTACGTGACGACGAATGGATAGGCGACGACAAGGAATGAAAGCAACAGGGCGCCCGGCGGCGGCATCATTCCGGGGAAGAGAATCACCATGACACCAATGACGAGGGCACTCACCGCATAGCGCCATACAGACTCGACCGTATCAAGAAACGCTGTCCACGTGACGAAGACGAGCGCCAGGACACTTGCGGCCGGAGAAAGAAAGAACAACAGTCCAGCTGCGAGTAACTGGAGACCAATCCGCAACGGACGATGCGGCACGAACGCAAGAGCCGGAAAGGCGAGAGCTGCATACAGCGGAACCGGTAATAAACTCGCAAGGAATATCCACCAGAGAATCATGCGCTCACCCCTTTCTGTCGATGACCGAGATGAATCTCAGCCGTCGTCGACGGAACGCTGCGCTGCAATCGTTTCGTGAAATAGCGCCGTTCAAGCGGTAAATCGTATTCCGAAATCCGTGCCAGACATTCCATCGTTCGCAGGAATTGATGTTTTCCTGTACCGGACGGAACATGGTACCACTGACCGGATCGATTGACCATCGAGATCCAGAGACTGTAAGAAGCCCCTTGTTTCTCGAGCTCGCGGATGATCGTCGCGGCTCTGGACAGCAGCTTCTCGAAGTCGGAGCGAAGCGCGAGCCCGTCTGCTGACAGTCCATCAACGATCACGGCATAATCATGGTTTCGCTTCCGGTCATATTGATAGGAGTAGAGTTCGTTCGTCTTCGCGTAAGCGGACCAATAGATGGATTTCGCATCCCCGGAGTAGGGAACGACGGAGTGAAAGCTTGACCGGTCCGTAAATGGACTTGATCGATCAATCGTCTCACCAGGAATCATCTGCTCGTTCCATTCGACGGAAGCGGGGGCAAAATCAGGAAAGACATGCCCGAGTTCCTGAATGTCTTGTGTCACATAGACCGTCATCAGATGAAACGGGTCTGAAATCATGACGTCAAACGATTGGATGCGGATCGTTCCTCGGTGGGCAGCGAGGACATCAATTGAAAACGGGACAACCGACTGTTTCCCGACATACAAGTGTTGACGCCAAAATTGACTGCTTGCTTCCGCAATCTGAATCTGATCCCCAAGCAAACCGGAAACTGTGATTCGCCCGAGCGGCAACTTCGTCGCATTCGTCAATTCGAAGGGAATCTGGATTTCTTCATCCCGGAAAGCGCGGACGGTCTCAAGAAGGCGAACTTGAATCCGCTTTGCCAGATATTCGAGGTAAAGCGGCATCAACCAGCCGTATAACGTATAGGCAAGCAATATGGCCGCAATCCAGACGGAACCATATAACCCGATGATTAATCCAGTTGCCCCCGTCAACACTAGGATGACCATATGAAAGGATTTTGGTGTGATCAATTGCATGCTTACACCTCAGTCGGTACAGTCAGCGAATCGAGTACCTGCTGGACGAGTCGTTCGTTCGACAGCTTCAGCGTCGCTTCAAGCGTCAGGACGAGTCGGTGGGCAAGCAGCGGGGCAGCGAGATGCTTCACGTCCTCTGGTGTGACGTATGTCCGCTCCTGCATCCATGCACGCGCTTTTGCTGCTTTCAAGAGAGCGAGCGTCGCCCGGGGACTTGGCCCAATCTCAACGTCACGATGGGCACGGAGGGCATCACAGACGTCGAGTAAGTAATTTTCAACGCTGTCCTCGATTGAGACGGCGACGACCTCTTCCTTCCAGTCATTGAGTTGCTCGAGCGGGACTTGAAGTTCGGTTGCTGTGAGATGGGCGCCCCGTAATAACGCTTTTTCCGCCTGACGCGTAAGGGGAGCAAACGAGAGCTTAAACAAGAAGCGGTCAAGCTGGGCGTGCGGCAATGGAAATGTTCCTTGTCCGTCAAACGGGTTCTGTGTCGCAATCACAAGAAAGTGTTGCGGTAACGTATAGGATGTATCCCCAATCGTTACTTGGGCTTCAGCCATCGCTTCGAGTAACGCCGATTGTGTCCGCGGTGTCGTCCGGTTGATCTCATCGACGAGGACGATGTTCGCAAAAAGAGGACCGAATCGTTGTTCGAACGAGCCCGTGAGCGGATTGAACAGTTCCATTCCAAGCAGATCGGTCGGTAACGTATCCGCCGTACATTGGACACGCGAGAATTTCGCTTCAAGTGTCTGTGCAAGTGCCTTGGCCAGTGTCGTTTTCCCTGTTCCCGGACGATCTTCGAGCAGAATATGTCCTTCAGCAAGCAAACCCATCAACAAATGGTCAATCACATCGTCCTGACCTAAGACAGATTGTTTAAGTGATGTACGTAATGTTTGAAACATGGATGATTCCCCCTTTAAGATGCATCGTATTTCTAAAGTGTACGAAAATTCAGAAAAAACCGCCAGTGGTTTTCCCGAAACCGCCCTAAAGAATACGTCTATTTTCTATACTACCATTTTCATCCAAAAGTTTCGTGGAATATCAAAAAAATTGAAACAGGATAATAAAGTCACTTAGCGAATACAGTAAATACAGCTTGTCATGAAAGGGAGGGTGGAAAGATGAAACACCATTCGACAGAACCGAAAAACGCTCAGGTTGAACAACATGATGTTGCTCACAGTCCACTCGATGAGTATCAACGCGCCGTCGCTGGGGGACCACCCAACCGTCGTCCCTTTGCAGCGATTCGTCGACTACCGATTGGATTACGACTGGTTTCTTATACGCTAGGTTCCCTGTTCACGGTTGGAATCATCGCCGGACTACTCATCAGTCTACTAAACTAAAAAAACTCCCTCAGTGTCCTGAGGAAGTCGCTTCATTCTTCAAAAAGATCATCCATCAACGCGGTGATCTCTTTTTTGCGTGCATTCGTCTCGTCGCGTAAGATGCGGATCGAACGACCGGTCCAATCGAGTCGATCGCCAATCGTTGCCTGACGCGGCAAGCGACTTTTCGGCAACGTGATCGTCTCACGTTCGTCTGTCTCGCAAATCGCTAAATCGTCTTCAAAATCCGATAGAGTGAGCCGCATCTGTTTCACCTCCGCGTTCGATTATTCCGGCCGTAAATCGGTCCGGTTCGATTCCTTAATGCCATTACCGGTTGAGATATACTGGATCGTTCCGTTTTTGTCTGTTCGATCAACCGTAATCCGTTCCGTCTTCAATTCTTGTAAGACAGATGGGCGTGGATGACGGTAGGCGTTGTCCTTGCCAGCTGAGATCAATGCCCGCTTCGGATCGACGGCTTGTAAGAAGGGCAGGGAGGACGATGTTTCCGCTCCGTGATGTCCAAGCTTCAGGACATCGGCACTTAGATCCTCATTTGATTCCAGAAGTTGTTGCTCGGTCCGGATCGGTGCGTCGCCCATGAAGAGAAAACGATCCTGTCCGTTCTCGACCCGGAGAACAGCGCTCCAGCTGTTGAGATCCTGTGTGCCGTCGGTGACGGGTGCAAGAAAGGTGAAACGTGCGGCCTCACTTGGAATCGTTAGACCGGCTTTGACCGGCTTGATGGTCACGCCTTCTCGTTTGACGGCAAGCAGAAAGTCGCGGTACGTCTCCGTCGTATGGGTGACGCGCGGCGCGTAGACACTGTCAACCTCAAAGGCATCGAGCACGGTATCAAGCCCTCCGATATGATCGGCGTCCGGATGCGTCGCGACGACCGCGGTCAATCGTTTCACACCGAGCTGTTGCAGGTAGCGGACAACATCGTCTCCTTTGCCGTTGTTCCCGCCATCGATCAGGATCGCGTCATCTTTCGTCCGGATGAACGTACTGTCCCCTTGACCGACATCAAAGCCGTAGACCTCCATCTGGCCTGCCGTCGGGGCAGGGGGCGACTCTTCATTCCGTGTCGTATAGAAGATGACAATCAGGCAGAGAGCAAGTAAAAGGGTCGATCCCCATTTCAACATGTCGGTTGCTCTTTTTCGAACAGATACAATATGCCGTTACGCGGATGACCGAACCGTGGTCCGCGATAACCGCGACGCTTCAAGGCAGCGCGCATCAGAATCATCATTCCGCCGTGCCCAACGAGTAAGACCCGTTCATCGTCTTCGAACATCAATTGATTCAAAAGAACCTCGATTCGTTCGTTTGCATCCTTGATCTCGGCTTGAATCCGTTTACTAAACGGTGCCGCAATACGTCCAAGCACCGCCCAACCCAGGAATGGAAGTCGCAGATTCGACCGAATCGCCGGAAACGGCACTTCCCGTAATAGATCGGTTACGATAATCTCTTTGTCATAAACGCTCCGTGCCGTCTGGACAGCCCGCGGCATGCTGCTGGCATAACAGACGGTCCAGTCGATCTGACCGAGCTCTACAGGCTGGATATCGATGTCTGACGTATCGTAACGTTCAATCCACTTTTCAATGTCACTGGCGCTGATCCAGCCTTTCGTCGGGTATCCTTCCGTCACCCGATGATGTCTCACTAATCCGATTTTTTTCATGGTTCATGCGACGGTCTTGACCGTCTCCCTCACTTTCATTCATCGTTTTACAATGCGGCTCGGATGGCGAGTCCGCATAAAATTGCTCCTAAAATACTGAGCAAGCTCCCGATGATGTAATATTCCGCAAAGCGGCGATCTTCAAACTGTTTAAAACGGGCAAGTGCCTTCAAGGCGATGACGAATCCGATTGCCCCGGTGGCGTTCGTGACGACGAGCAGGGTGATGATCGCCCGTTCGACGAGACCGATATATCGTCCGATGCCGTTCAGTTCCGTCGTATAACTGCGGGCAGAATCTTCGACTTCATGCGTAACGGTCCGTGAGACCCCATCGAGTTGCTCTTTACGTGTCACTTTCCGTTCAAAATGCGCTTCGATCAACCTTGGGGCAAACGGGGCGAGCATCAAAGCGATTCCATGTCCGAGTAACTCTGTCGTCACTAAACTAAAGCAAAGGATCCAAAGTACTTGCTCCGGCCGTGAGAAGGTCAACGACCAGTCGAGTGGCACGAAAATCCAGGTCAAGGCGATGATCGCACCGATATGTAAGGCTTGATCAATCCAGTAGGCAGGCGCTTGCTGGACGCGGCGCTTGAGCGGGGAGGCATCGAGTAGGGCGTGAAACAAAAGGATACTCCCTCCAAGCAATCCGGCGACCTCTACCGGCAGCGTACCTCGCAAGACAAAAAACGTTAATACAAACAGCATGAGAATGCCGTGGACGGCGATGTGACGGAATAAAATCCGTCGGTTCCGGTGTTTATGCGTTGCCATTCGTTTCGTTTGCAACGGAAAATCGGCCAGGAGATGGATGAACAAAAGGCTCAGTAAGACGGTCACCGAATCGCCTCCCAAACTTGGAATTGTTCCAGTGCCTGCGTCAATGCTGCTTCGAGGCGCTTCCGTTGTTTGCGTTGCGAGCGGGAGACGAGTTTTGCGACATTTGCCCGGGCATCCTGTTCCTTGAATCCCATCCGGCGCCCGATTTCTTCATACGTATCATCCGGATATTGATCCATCAATTGATGAAGTTCGATTTGCCGGTCCGTCTTCCCGAAATACGCCGGATAAAGCATCTCGAAATAACCGTTCAGCAGGGCGGTCGGCAGATAAGGGGGACCAGCAAAGGCAATCCGTGACGGAAGCGTCTTTGCCTGCTCCTGCGCCTCGAAGGCATGGATGATCGCACTTCCATTTGCTTCTTCTGCCTTTATTGTCGACATTGTCTCATATTGACCGAAGCCGATACCGATATATCCTGTCAGCTCCTGATTCAATAACTTCAGGATGACCGGATAACTGACCGGATAATCTGCGAATACAGCCAATAAGCTGTCACCGGATTTAATCTGGAAAGGCACGATACTTGTTGGAAATGCCGTGTTCAGATCGTCTGCCAGTGTCCGGAGCGTCTGCAATAAGGCTTCTTTGCTCGAATAATCGCGGGAGCCTTTGACATCAAACGATAAGGCAACAGCTTGCATAACATGTCCTCCTGTCTATATGTTGCCGAAATCATGGCAACATGTCGTTTGTTACCGTTAATAGGGTAACATTTGCGGTGTTACTGTTATTAGAGTAACAAAAAATAACGTGGAAGACCATTAGGACGATGGACTGATTTTTATAGCGACAAGGTGAGACGTTAAAACAGACTAAAGAATCATTTTTTTATTTTAGTTAACATAACATATATTATCACTAGTTATAATATCTTGTCTCATAATTAAGGTAAACTCAATATAGTGAGACAAAACAAAAAAACACGGAGTTATCCGTGTTTTCGGCAATCGTAATGCTGGCTCCGTTCTAAACGATGAATCAACCGGTCCAAGAAAATATGATGGCGGCGTTCGAGCTGTGTGATCCGTTCCAGCGGCAACCACGCGAAATGGAAAAAATCACCGCAATCTTGACCGTCACCAGCAACACAATGCGTCCAACGATTTTCCTGACATTCGATATGTGCGTGGTAAAAATACGTGTAATGAACCCGCATTCGTTCCGGATACCGCATTTCCTCTTCGCCGACGTATTGGACGGTCGCGAGCGAAAGACCGCTTTCTTCCAGTGTTTCCCGTACAGCCGCTTCTTTGGCGATTTCAGCGTCTTCGATGGTACCAGCAGGAATTTGCCAATCACTGTCTGGAGCTGATTGCGGATGAAATACAAGTAGTTCCCATCCCTCTGGTTGTTCCCGTGTGATATAGATTGCTACTTTTTCGCGTCTTCTGAATTTCATCTTCATCACCTCTCCAGTTCGGCAGATTGCACAAAAGCAGCCGAGGAACATGTCCGTAGCTGCTTGATGAAAGAGATATAAGCTAAAGCTCCGAACTGCCCGCTCCACGTTTTTGTGGCGATCATGCCTTGACCATTTTCTTTTATTGTAGCGGTTATCGACAATCGTTTCAATTTGTAAACGACTGAATTGCTGATAATTCGAAGAAAAGTCTGAAAAAGATGCCGTGATGGGCGCTGGAAAGCCAGAAACGAACAGCAATCGGCGAGTTTTCACCCAATTGAACAAAAAAAGATGCCCCTCGTTTAAAATGAGGGGCATCTGACCATCAAACGGTATACCAATCGATCAAGGCACCGAATTTCTCTTCATCGTACGCAAACGAGCCGTTCGACAAACGATCCAGATAAGACAAGGATTGGACTTGAATCGTCTTTTCCTGCTCTTTTCCGATTAAGATGACTTCTTTTGCTTGGGTGACATCGATCAAAGCCGCAACTTGGTGAGGTTTTGATTTTAAATCACGCAGCAGCTGCGTCCCGCGTAAAGCGCGATTCGAAACTTGGAACTGGTCGGCAAGTCGCATTTTCTTCAGTGCGCCCCGCTGCGTCAAGAGGACGATGTTCGGCGCTTGTTTGAAGCCGATCGCCCCTGCGACGACATCCTGGTCCCGCAGATTGATTGCTTTCACACCAGCCGCCCGGACACCTACGACCGGGACATCGTCTTCCGTGAACCAGAGACCAAATCCATGCTGGGTCGTTAAGAACAATTGCTCTTGTCCGGTAGAAACCTTCGCATACAAGACTTCGTCATCGGACCGTAACCGGACACCTTGGAGGGGTTTTGATTTCCGCTGGGCGTTGTAATCACTCAGCTTCGAGCGTTTGACCATTCCTTGGCGCGTGACGAACAGACAGTGCGATGTTTCATCAAACGTCCGGACGAGATCGACGGATAAAATTCGGTCGCCCGGATCAAGTGGAACGAGATTGGCGACGTGTTGTCCCCCATCTTTCCACTTCGTATCCGGCAACTGGTGGACCGGAATCAAGAGATAGTTCCCCTGGACCGTCCAAACGATGACATGATCCGTCGTCATGGCTTGTCCTTGATACAGCAGGCGATCCTGCTCTTTCATCTCCGGCAAGTCGTTGGTCGCTCCGAATGAACGCATCGAAGACCGCTTGATATAGCCGTTTTTCGAGACGAAGACCATCGTTTCTTCGACCGCGATCATGACTTCCGTCTTCAGTTTCAACTCTTCGACTTCCGCTTCGACCGTCGAACGCCGGTTATCCGCAACCTGCTCTTTTAAGACCGTCAATTCCTTGATAATCAACCGGTTTCGCGTTTTTTCGTCGTTGAGAATCTTTTCGAGACGGGTGATTTCTTTTTCGAGCTTCGCAGCTTCGTCCTGTAATTCGACGATATCGGTGTTCGTTAACCGGTACAATTGAAGCATGACGACGGCTTCCGCTTGGCGGTCCGTGAACCGGAACCGCTCGATCAGCTTGTCTTTTGCTTCTGATTTGTTGGATGCGGACCGAATCAAAGCAAGTGTCTCATCGAGGACGGAAATCGCCGTCATCAAAGCAGAGACGACCTCCTGGCGGCGTTTCGCCTGCTCAAGATCAAATGTCGTGCGTCGGATGACCACATCCTTGACGTGGCTGAGATAGGCATCAAGTAAGGCCAGAACGCCCATCTGACGCGGTGTCCGCTCATGAATCGCCACCATGTTGTAGTTGTAGGCGATTTGCAGATCAGTCTGCTTCAGGTAGAAATGGAGCACTCCTTCGGCATCCGCTTCTTTTTTCAGTTCGATGACGACGCGGAGTCCGTCACGGTCCGTCTCATCGCGGACTTCCGCGACTCCTTCGACTTTACGGTCGAGGCGGAGTTCTTCCATCCGTTTGACGAGGTTGGCTTTGTTGACTTCATACGGCAGTTCCGTGATGATGATTTGTTGGCGTCCGCCGCGTAACGTTTCGATCGTCGCCCGCGAGCGGATGATGACTTTCCCGCGGCCGGTTTCGAACGCTTTTTTAATCCCGTCGAGCCCTTGGACGACTCCGCCGGTCGGGAAATCGGGTCCTTGCATGTGGGTCAATAAATCATCGACGGTATGCACGGTTCCGGAGATCCGACCGATCGCAGCGTCGAGCACCTCGCCTGCGTGATGGGGTGGGATTTCCGTCGCATAACCCGCTGAGATCCCGGTCGACCCGTTCATCAGAAGATTGGGTAAGAGAGACGGCAGTACAAGCGGTTCCTCTGTCGTATCATCAAAGTTCAGCGTGTAATCGACAGTCTGTTTATTGATGCCGTCGAGGATTAAGCTCGAGACTTTGGACAAACGGGCTTCCGTATACCGCATCGCTGCCGCACTGTCGCCGTCGATCGAGCCGTTGTTCCCTTGCATGTCGACTAACGGATACCGGAGTTTCCACTCCTGGCTCAGACGGACCATCGCTTCATACACTGATGAATCCCCGTGCGGGTGGTAGTTACCGATGACGACGCCGACTGTTTTGGCGGATTTTCGGTAAGCGCGGTCAAACAGGTTGCCTTCCGTATGCATCGCGTACAGAATCCGGCGTTGCACCGGTTTCAACCCGTCGCGGGCGTCCGGTAAGGCCCGGTCTTGGATGATGTATTTCGAATAACGTCCGAACCGGTCCCCGACGACTTGCTCGAGGGACAGGTTGAGGATGTTTTGCAGGTTAGACATATCAGTTCACACTCTCTTTCGTCACATGTTCATTTTCAATGATCGAGAGGTCTTCCGTCAGCCCAAACGCTACATTGTCTTCAATCCAGCTTCGGCGGTGTCCGACGTTATCGCCCATCAGGACAGATACACGTTTTTCAGCGACAGCTGCATCATCGATCGTGACACGAATCAACGTCCGTGTATCGGGATCCATCGTCGTTTCCCAAAGTTGTGGCGCATTCATCTCACCCAGTCCTTTGTAACGCTGGATCATATACCCTTTGCCGAATTTTTTCGTTGTTTTGGCAAGGGTTTCTTCGTCCCAGACGTACTCGAATTTCTCGGATTTGCCCTTCCCTTTCGAGACGCGGTAGAGCGGCGGCAAAGCGACGAAAACTTTTCCGGCATCGATCAACGGACGCATGTAACGGAAGAAGAACGTCAATAACAAGACTTGGATATGCGCCCCGTCCGTATCGGCATCCGTCATGATGATGACTTTGTCGAAGTTGCAATCGGACAGGTCAAAGTCTGCTCCGACGCCGCTCCCGATCGCATGGATGATCATATTGATCTCTTCATTTTTCATGATGTCGGCGAGCTTCGCTTTTTCCGTGTTCAGGACTTTCCCGCGTAACGGTAAAATCGCTTGGAACGTCCGGTTGCGTCCTTGTTTCGCTGAACCACCGGCAGAATCCCCCTCGACGAGGAATAATTCGTTTTTCTCGGCGTTTTTTGACGCGGCAGGTGTCAGTTTCCCGTTCAGGATGCTCGAACGTTTCTTTTTCTTGCCGTTCCGGGCTTCTTCGCGGGCTTTACGCGCGGCTTCCCGGGCCTGAGCGGCGCGGATCGCTTTTTTGATCAGGAGTGTCGCTGTTTGCGGGTTTTCCTCAAGATACGTCGACAAGCGGCGTGTAATAACGGCGTCGCAGCTCGTCCGGGCTTCCGGAGAACCAAGTTTTGATTTCGTTTGTCCTTCGAACTGCAGGAATTCTTCCGGAATCCGAATCGATACGATCATCGTCAACCCTTCGCGGATATCGTTGCCGTCGAGGTTTTTATCTTTTTCCTTAAGCAGCGTGTTTTTACGGGCATACTCGTTCATGACCCGTGTCATCGCCGTTTTGGCACCGACTTCATGTGTTCCACCGTCGCGTGTCCGGACGTTGTTGACGAACGACAGGACGTTTTCCGAATAGGCATCCGTGAACTGGAACGCGATATCGACTTCGATGTCATTTTCCGTTCCTTCAAAAGCGACTGTCGGATGTAACGTATCTTTGTCGTCGTTCAAATAGCCGACGAATTCGCTGACTCCGTCTTCGTATTGGAACGTGTCCGCTTTTTCCGACCGTTCGTCGGTCAGTGTGATTTTTAATCCTTTCAACAGGAAGGCTGATTCACGCAGGCGTTCCGCTAACGTATCGTAATTGTATGTCAACGTGCTGAAGATTTTTCCGTCCGGTTTAAAGTAGACGCTTGTTCCTTTTTGGCGAGTCGTTCCCGTTTCGAGCAAGGTCGTTTTCGGAATTCCCCCGTCTTCGAACGT
Organism: Exiguobacterium sp. RIT452; assembly: GCF_003598705.1. Taxonomy (NCBI): domain Bacteria; kingdom Bacillati; phylum Bacillota; class Bacilli; order Caryophanales; genus Exiguobacterium; species Exiguobacterium sp. RIT452. Next base: position 936,795 of record NZ_QXJB01000001.1, on the reverse strand, counting down.
TTGCTCAAACTGTTTCCCGTTGCGGTAAATCGTAACTTTTAACTGCGTCGACAGGGCGTTGACAACAGATGCCCCGACACCGTGCAGTCCGCCCGATGTTTTATAACCGCCTTGACCAAATTTACCGCCGGCATGAAGCACCGTGAAGATGACTTCTGCCGTCGGTTTTCCGGAAGCGTGCATCCCGGTCGGCATACCGCGTCCATGGTCGCGGACGGTAATTGCGTTATCTTTATGGATGATGACATCAATCTGTTCCCCGAATCCGGCCAGTGCCTCATCAATCGCATTATCAACGATCTCATACACCAAATGGTGGAGTCCGCGATGATCGGTCGAGCCGATATACATACCCGGGCGCTTCCGGACTGCTTCGAGTCCTTCGAGCACCTGTATGGCATCATCATTATAATTGTTTAAATCTGTCGCCATGTTTTTCACCTCAAATAGAAAAACGCCGAATATTCCAAACGTTCGTTCGTTTTTCTAGTAGTCTGTATCTAATTGTAGGCATCTTCTTGCTATCTGACAAGGATAATCTAGAAAACAAGAAAAAAAGACACCTACTGTCAAGGAGTAGATGTCTTGTCGGATTGCGATTACAAGTACTGGTGTTCAATTTTAATGCAACGATTTTCGATGTATGGAATACCGGCCCCGAGTGCTAAACTTTCCGCTTCGACACTCGATAACCCAAGTTGATTCCAAATCATGCCGACATCACCGTGTGCAACGGCATCTTTGGCGACGTCCGCCAGGAATTCCGAACGGCGGAAGACATCGACGATATCGATGTGTCCCGGGATGCTGGCGACACTCGGATACACTTTCTGACCATTCCATTCGTTTAAGGTCGGATTGACCGGAATGACTTCGTAACCGTGTTGGACCAGGTAGTCCGCAATCCAGTTGGCCGTTTTGCCGGAGTCGCTCGAAACACCAACGACCGCAATGCGTTTTGCATCTTTTAACAATTTACGTGCTTGTTGATCTGAAATCATGTTATGTCCCCCTCATGTTAAATACAGGATAGTCTTAGACTATATACCCCATTCGATTTGGATTAAGCCTCGAAACGGGCACATTCACAACGTCCGAAACCGGGAATTGACTAAAACGCTCTGTACGAAATCGAGATGACCAACTCCCTGTCGGAAGGAAGTTCGTTGCAACTGAGAGCGAATTCGGAACTTTCGATTTGTTCACGTTATTCGGTTGACATAATAGTATTATTGTCCTTGTATGTGCTGAAAAGGATTGTTCAATCAGTTGCATCGAGTCGAATGGTTACCTGTCTCGACCGATTTCGATGCAACTGAGCGCTCCCTGTCTGACAATTTAACATTGCGTGAAATAACTATTTCACGCAAACTAGTGTACCTTCTACCAACGTTTGGTATAGTAGTAACAGAGAGGGGATAGAATGATGAGCTTGTTTAAAAACCTAGGAAAAACCGTAAAACCGATACCCCTTCCCGCCCATACGATGGATCTTCCGGGATATGTCCGGATGCCGGATTTCATCCGGTCCTATATCGACCATTTGGCATCGAAGAATTTCTCGAAAGCGACGATGCGGCGGTACGTCTACGATTTTGATTCGTTTTTTCAGTTCGTCGCGGAAGCATCGGGAGAAGCAATTCAGGCGCGGGATATCACGCAGGACGCGTTTCTTGAAATTGATGGGTCCGGGATTGCCGCTTATGCGGAATACTTAGCTTTAACAAAACAGAACGCCCCGAGCGTCATCAATCGGAAACTGTCAGCACTTCAATCCTTGTTCCGGCATTTGATTGATATCGGTGTCCTGTCGGAAAATCCGGTCGCAAAAATCAATCGTCCGAAACAGGCGAAGCGGGATCCGGTTTACTTAACGAAACGCGAATGGGACGAACTGATGCAGCTGTTGCCGTCGAACGTCGAGATGAATGCCCGGGAAGCCGCGCATTATGAGCGGGATCGCGTTCGGGACGTCACGTTGTTTCAGTTGCTCGGGTACAGCGGGATGCGGCTCAGTGAAATGACGCAATTGACGTGGAGTGCCGTCGATTTTCACGAAGGGACGATTCGGGTCATCGGGAAAGGCAACAAGGAACGGGTCATTCCGCTCGCGAAGCCGGTCCGGGTCGCTTTACGGAAATACGCCGCGCATTACAGTCTGACGATGCGGGGGGCAGAACCGATTTTTCAGAAACAAGGCAAAGCGCTCAGTCCCCGGGCGGTCCAACATATCTTAAAACGGCACGTCGACCGTCTGCGTCCTGTTTTGCCGTTTTTGGAGCGGAAACAGATCACGCCGCATAAATTACGGCATACATTCGCGACGCGCCTGGCGACCGGCGGGGTCGATGTCTTGACGATTCAACAATTGCTCGGACACGAGTCGGTTGCGACGACGCAGGTTTATGCCCATATCGGTGATCAAGAGAAAAAACGGGCAATTGAATTATTTGATAGTGAACGATAATTGTATTATGTCACCTACATCCTAAGGAAAGGAGCAACGGGATGAATTATGGACTAAGTGAACGAAAAATCAAACAAATGTCGGATACCTATGCTTTCCGTCGCGGCAAACGGTATGTCGCCGCTAAAAAAGTCACGTTGCGAAACTACCAATCCGGTGACTTGCTCGTCGAAGCCGCTGTTCAAGGCGAAGACCTGTTCACCGTCACTGTCCGCGTCAAGGAACACGGCGTGGATGCCGGCTGCAACTGTCCGTCACTTGCGATGGATCAATCGTTTTGCGGACATATCGTTGCCGTGTTGCTAGCGATGCATCATGTGCAAGTCTACGGCACACCCGGTGGAAAGCAATCATTAATCCGTCCGTTTGCGACGACACGGCAGACGGAAGATGCCGCGGTGACGGCTTATTTGCAAACATTAAGTAAAACGAAACGGGCAAAAATCAGATTTGATGTCAACGGTTCGGCGATTGTGATGGAAAGCATCACGGCGCAACAACGTTTTATCATCAGTCCGATGTATTTTGACCGGCTCTTGCAAAGGCGTGACCACTTACGGAATCTGGCCGACGTCTGGCTCAGTCCCCCGCTCAAACACCGGCTCGTCAGCGGTCCGCCGACGGTCGAACTGGCGCTGGACCGGGAAGCTGGTGGACTTGAACTGCTCGTGACGTTTAGCTATCAGGGGGTTCGGATTAATCCGTTGCAAGAAACTGATTGGCTCGGACGCGATGGATTGCTCGAAGGGACCGTTCTCCGCTACGTGACGGAGAGTGGTTTCTTGGAGCGGAATGGTCGCTATCAATTAGAGGGAGAAGCGGCGGAATATCAATTTCTGAAAGGTTTGCTCGATCCCCGCGTCGTTTACGGCGAACTCGTCGTCCAAGTGACGGAAAGTATCCGTCAATCCTTACCGAACGGACCGTTTCATCCGCGGATTGATGTCGACACGACGGACCGCCTGGATTGGTTAACCTTCCGCTTTTCCATGGACGGCATCCCGGAAATGGAACTGAAACAGGTCTTGCAGTCGCTTGTCACCCGGAAAACGTATCACCGGTTAAAGAACGGTCAGTTTGTCTCGTTTGAGAACCGGGCGTTTGAACAGTTGCAACGCGTCTTTCGACAACTCGAAGCAGCAGAGCAGGACCAACTTGAAGCGGTGTTGCGCGCGCCGGCTCTGCCGAACCTCAAACATCTGGTCGGCGCCTCCTTCTTGCATGTCCATAAACAATTAACAGAACGATGGCTCGAGCTGAAAAATGGAACAGGAGTCTACCTGAACTTCCCGGAAGTACTCGACCGCCACTTGTATCCATATCAGCGGGCAGGGATCCAGTTCATGGCGAATCTCGCCGGACATGACGGGCACGGGATTTTAGCGGATGAGATGGGACTCGGGAAAACGATTCAGGCGATTGGGTATCTGGAGACGCTGCCGCCGGGACGGGTCTTAATTGTCGCCCCGGCCTCCCTGCTCCATAACTGGCAGGCGGAACTCACGCGATTTGCCCCGACGAGAACGGTCCATCTGTTGACCGGAGCGCGAAAGCACCGCTTGGACCAAATCGAGACAGTACCAGCGGACGGGATTTTTTTGATTTCCTACCCGTCGTTACGAGCCGACATGGAGGCACACCAGGCCGTCGAATACGACGTCGTAATTTTTGATGAGGCACAACATCTGAAGAATCCGGCGTCACAAACCGCTGTCCGCTTGCGCCGGATTCGGGCGAAACGTCGGTTTGCCTTGACCGGAACGCCGCTTGAAAACCGGACCGATGATCTCTGGTCGATTTTCCGGGTCATCTTCCCTTCCTTGCTGCCGGACTTACAGACGTTTCAAACGTGGTCGCATGACGAGATCAAACGATTCATCCGTCCGTTTCTGATGCGGCGGACCAAAGATGAGGTGTTGCAGGATTTACCGAAGAAGCAGATTGTCCATCACTACACAGACCTTGGTCCGACACAGAAAAAGCTTTATGCCTCCTACTTATCTAAACTGCAACTGGAAACGTTGCGTCATTTGGATGAAACGAAACGTGAGGACCGGATCAAGTTGCTCGCCGGTTTGACCCGCTTACGGCAGATTTGCTGTGATCCGGCGTTGTTTGTCGAAGATTATACAGGCGAATCGACAAAGCTCGAACGCCTGCTTGAAATCATTGAAGAAAAAGTAGCGAGCGGACATCGGATCCTGATTTTTTCCCAGTATACGAAGATGCTGGCCCGGATTCGGGAACGACTGGCAGCACGACAACGTGCCCACTTTCTACTGACCGGTGAGACGCCGGTTGAAGACCGGGTCGCACTGTGTGACCGGTTTAATGCCGGGGAAGTCGATCTCTTCCTGATTTCCTTGAAGGCCGGCGGGACCGGTCTGAATCTGGCGACGGCAGATACCGTCATTTTATACGACAGCTGGTGGAATCCAGCCGTCGAGCAACAAGCGGCTGACCGGGCCCATCGCTTGGGACAGCAGTCGCCGGTCGAAGTGATTAAGCTGTTGATGACCGGGACGATCGAGGAAAAGATGGCGGAATTACAAGATCGCAAAGCGACGATGATTGATGCCGTCTTATCGGATCAGAAGCCGGATATTTTAACGATTCGTGAACTCGTCCGTCTGCTCGATTCCCCCGCTTTTATCGATTCAGCAGGTGAGTAACCACACAAATCAAAGAAATTCTTAAAAAAATGAAGGACCTTCAATCCGTTGTCTATCAACAGGTTTGAAGGTCTTTCGACAATCAAATTCAGAAAAAAAGGTTTTAACTTTTGAAAGACAGGGGTATATCTACATTAGCACCGTACAACACGGTCGCTTTTCAATTATTGTTTCTCAATATCAGCGTAATGACCTGGGAGAGAAATGCTACTTACTCACTTCGTTTTTCATTTCTGAATGAAATCCAGTTGAACTAGCATTTAGCGCATGAATTTCTGTTGGAACCTATTGTTCCACTCCTACATTCATTACCTTTTGAGGGCTATACCAAATTCAAGGGGGAAATGAACATGTCAGTAACATTAAAAGTAGAAGAACGCGAAGTACGCCCACGCTCACTTAGAAAGCAATTACGTCATGAAGGAAAAGCTCTTGGTGTCGTGTATGGCTACAAAGTGGAAAGCACACCGATTTCATTCGATGAAAAAGAATTGGTCAAAGTTGTCCGCGAACACGGCGAAAACGTCTTGGTCGCTCTCCAAATCGGCGGTAAAAAGGTCAACACGTTGATCAACAAACTCGATATGGACATCTTTACACCAACGATCAAACACGTTGAATTCATCGCTGTTAAAATGGATGAAGAAACAGAAGTCGAAACGGATATCGTCCTCGTCGGCGAAGCAGCTGGCGCGAAACTTGGCGGATTCCTTTCACAAACACTCTTTAAAGTAACAGTTGCCGCAACACCAGATAAATTACCGGAACGCATCGAAGTGGATGTAACGGAACTTGCAATCGGAGATTCGATTACAGTCGCTGATCTTCCGGAAGAAAAAGATTTCCGTGTCGTCACAGAAGGTGACATCCAAGTTGCAGCGGTCGTTGAATCGACACTTGAAGCTGAACTTGAAGAAATCGAAGAAGCAGAAGCTGAGGCACAAGCAGCTGATGCGGATACAGCGACAGACGATTCAGAACAAACTTCTGAAGAGCAAGCTGAAGAAAACAAAGAAGATAAAGAGTAATCTTTTCTCCCCTCCCCTCGTGGGAGGTTTTTTTTATGCATATTGACAAGTCGCGGCGACAGCCGTACAGTGAAGAAGGTACACATCATTGACACATCCACTAGGGGAGCCCGCTCGGCTGAGACGATTTACTTCGGACCCTTTGAACCTGATCTAGTTCATACTAGCGTAGGAAAGTGGAGCGGAATCCTCGTGCTCTTTTTCTGCAGCTTGCAGGTTACACGACCGCTCTCTTTTCATAGAGGGCGGTCTTTTTTGTGGTTTCTTTGTGGGTGTGCATTCAAAGGAGAAGTGATTATGAACAGTTGGAAAATGAAAGAAATCATCGTCATGATGATGCTCGCCGTAGCTTGTGGTGTCCTCTACTTAGGATGGTCGACGTTATGGTTGCCGATCTCGGCCATCTTTGGACCGGTCGGAGCAAACTGGATGTTCGGCATCTGGGTCATCGCCAGTCCCCTTGTCGCCTACATCATTCAAAAACCAGGCGCGGCATTGATTGCAGAAGTCGTCGCTGCTGCCGTCGAGTTGTTTACAGGGAGTCACTTCGGCTTATCGGCACTGTTGATTGGATTTGCACAGGGAATCGGAGCCGAGATCGCCTTTGCCGTGTTCGGCTACCGGACGTTTAATACGTTCACCTTGATGTTGTCCGGTGTCTTTGCCGCCGTCGGAAGTATGGTCTACAGCCTCATCGTAAATGGATTTGCCTATTATACGACGACGACACTGCTGTTGACGTTTTCCCTGCAACTCGTCAGCGGAGCATTGCTCGGTGGATTGCTCGCCAAACTAATCGTCGACGCGCTCGTTAAAACCGGGACATTGAACGGTTATGCGATCGGACGGCAACGAAAGCAGCGTGCCGCATGATGCAGTGCGCGCACCTGTCCGTCCGTTATCCGGATCAGGATTCTCCGGTCTTACACGACTTGTCGATCACGATTCAAAAAGGAGAAACGACCTTGCTCGTCGGTCCAAGCGGCAGCGGCAAGACGACCTTTTTACACGTTCTTGCCGGTCTGTTGCCGGATACGATTGAAGCAGATGTCACCGGTCACTGGTCGACCGAGGGAACGGTCGGGATTTTGTTCCAACAGCCGGACGATCAGTTTTGTATGCAGACGGTCGGAGCGGAAATCGCCTTTAGTCTCGAGAATCGGCAGATTATCCGCAGTGAGATGGAGGAACGCATCCAGTTGCTGCTGGCGCGGGTCGGACTTGATCTTGCCTTGACGACACCGATTGCCGAACTGTCCGGCGGGATGAAGCAACGGCTCGCGTTGGCCTGTGTCCTCGCCCTTGAACCGGATATCTTATTACTGGATGAACCGACGGCACAACTCGACCCGAGTGGTCAACGGACGATGATGCATCTGATTGAAGAATTGCACCGTGATCCCGACATGACGCTCGTTCTGATCGAACATCAGCTCGATCAGTGCGTGACGTTTGCCGACCGGGTACTTGTCTTTGAAGGAGGTCGCTTATTGCTTGATGGCACACCGTATGACGTGTTTCATCAACAGCGGAATGTGATGACGGCGCTTGGGATTGCGATGCCGCTCCTCTACCCTTACGGACTGGAGACCTTACCGGAACTGTCCGGACAAGCCTGTCATCTGAAGAAACGTCCGGTTGAACGTCGAGCGGTTGGAACGGAGCGGACATTTGAACTGACGCGGGTCCGTGTCAAACGGGGGAAACGGACGATTCTTAACGATTTTTCATGGACGACCTTTTCCGGTCAATGGATCATGCTCGTCGGACGCAACGGGGCTGGAAAAAGCACAGTCCTTGAGACACTGGCGAAATTGCTTCCGTCCCGAGGCGATATCCGCTTGTTCGACACCCCGCTTCGGAGATGGTCGGACCGGACGTATTACCAACAAGTCGGCTTTGTTTTTCAACAACCGGACTTCCAGTTTCTTAAACAGACGGTCACCGACGAACTTGCCATCAGCTGTGCTACCTTTGATCCGGAACGGGTCCAGACAGCCTTGCGTCACTATCGACTGACCGATGTCGCGGATCAGTCTCCCCTCGCGCTCAGTCTCGGGCAAAAAAGACGGTTGAGTGTCGCGACGATGTTACTGGAACGAAAAGCTGTTTTGTTGCTCGATGAACCGACCTTTGGACAAGACGCTGAGACGACGGCACATATCATCGACGTGCTGCATCAAGCCCGTGAGGCAGGAACGACCGTGATCATGGTGACGCACGACATGGAGCTGGTCCACCGTTACGCCGACCGTGTCGTCGTCATCGGCGAGGAACGGGTCCAGTTTGACGGGACGCCGCTGGAGTTGTTTCAGGAAGAAGCACTTTTGGAACAAAACCAACTGTTCCGTCCAATATCGTTTCTGTATCAACAACTCGAGGAGGTGAAACACCGTGCAGGAAAACGACACACCGCTCGCGCGTATTAATCCGGCGGTCAAGCTCGGAACGCTCCTCTATGTGATGGTGTTGCTGATTACGACGTCGAGTCTGCAGGTGACGCTTGCCTTAGCGGTACTTGCTGCCGTCGGGATCTGCAGTTCCGGTTGGCGTTTGCCGACGCTTCTTCTGCGCTTGGCTCCCTATGGTGTCTTGTTTTTGTTGACGTTTTGGATGATGGCGGCGTTCGGCAAAGGCAGCACCGAACTTTGGACGTTCGGCTGGTTTCGGATTACGGAAGAAAGTCTCGATCATGCCTGGTTGATTGCGACCCGGATGCTTGCATTTGTCTTCCTGAGCTTGACGTTCGTTGCAACGACGGATCCGACACGGTTCGTCATGAGCCTGATTCATCAGTGCCGCCTGCCGGTCCGTCTGGCCTACGGTTTTTTAGCCGGTCTACGCTTTATTCCGATCTTTCGGCAAACGATTCGGACCATTCGCCAAGCCCGGCGTGTCCGCCGGCAACGGTCGATCTGGCCCTGGCAAACGTTTTTTGACATCAGCTTGCCGCTCTTTACGACGAGCATCATCCGGTCGGAACAGATTGCGATTGCGATGGAAGCACGACAGTTTCAAACAAACCGGACGTATTATGTCCGACCGATCGTCACCCGCTTCGATCTGTTGTTTTTCGGTCTCATCAGCAGCATCGCGACGTCGCTTCGTCTTTTTGTCTGACCGGCGCAAGATTACTTCCTGCTACATCAGGGAAATACCATCTCAGGTGTAAAGAATTCAAAAAAGGAGGTGAACGTCGTGACACGAATCATTTTAGTAGGTGCGGGCCATGCACATTTAGAATGTATTAAACAAGGCAGTCATCCGGATGTCGACTGGATCGTCATCAATCCTTCACGCTATCAGTATTATTCCGGGATGTTCTCGGGGTTGGCGGACGGGACCTATACGCTCGATGAGACCCGGATCGATGTCAAAGCGTTGTGTGAGCGCCACGGGAAGACATGGATCGAGGACCGGGTTATTCGAATTGACGCGGCGAATAAACAGGTGATATGCCAGTCCGGACAGATTCTGTCGTATGACATCGTGTCGTGTAACATCGGCTCGCGTGACTGGGAGATTGCCGGTGCGCCGCGTGTGACGATAAAACCGAACTACCGGATTGATCAAGCGCTCGAGGTGTTCAGGAATGCCGTTTCCCCTGTCATCGTCGGCAGTGGCGCGGCTGCAGTCGAGATGGCGGCGTCTTTTCGGTCCGCCGGCAGTCCGGTGACGCTGATTCACGAGGAACCGGTGCTCGCGGGTCATCCGGCTGGTCCAAAGGTTGCGAAACGGCTTGATCAACTGGGCGTCAAACGAATCGTCGATCGGTTTGATACGCTGGAAGGTCAAACGGCGTGGTTACAATCCGGTCAGTCGCTCGAGACGGATGCCCTGTTATTTTTAGGGGGTGCCCGTGCGAGCAAACTGTTTCAGGAATCGGATTTGTACTGTGATGCGCGGGGTTTCCTGCTCGTCCATGAGACGTTGCAGGCACTGGAAGATCCGTCAATCTTTGCCGTCGGTGACTGTGCGACACTGACCGCGTATCCGGACACACCGAAAAACGGAGTGACGGCCGTTCGTCAGGCACCGGTCTTGCTGAAAAACCTGCTTCGGTTCGTGAATCAAGAGCGTCTGGTGACGTTTCACCCGCAACGGCGTTATTTGACGATCCTGGCCCTCGGCGGTAAACAGGCGACATTGCTGTACGGGCGTCATCATCAGACCAATCATCTCAGCTGGTGCCTCAAACAATGGATTGACCGCCGGTTTATCCGCAACTATACGAATTAATCCACCAATCACGGATGTCCGTGATTGGTTTTTTTTGTCTGTGCTGACTCCTTGTTCAATAAAATAACCATTTTTATACAGGTCTGATATAGTAATATGATGGATATGAAAACAGAGGAGGAATTGTCATTAAAAAAGGTTTACTGATGGCGGCTCTTGTCTCCAGTCTTATTTTGACCGGCTGCGGACAAGAACGGTTGCTTCAACTGGAACCGGTCCCTGCCTATTGGACCGCGTATGCATTTGCTTCCGGTGAATACATAGAAGAAGAAGTTACCATGGAACAAAAGAAACAATTGTTGCGGACGTGTATGGAGAAAAAAACGGTTCCTCTACCGAAGTCATACCGGACGTTGCAGACATTCGGCATGTTTTTTACATTGAATGATCTAGAGCTTCAACCAACTCCGACCGAAGTGGTCTATCTTGCACAAGGTCAGCAACTGTATGTATCCTGTCGTTCGTCCAAGACACACGAATTACGTGTCCACCGGGTGAAAGCGGCGGATCATCCATGGGTCCGCGTAACAAAGGGTCAGGATCGCGCCTCGATGAAAGCACCGGCTCTCATTCCGCTGACGAAGGAACAACAGGACCGGCATGTCTCCACTAATCGGGACACGACGGCAGAAAATGAATTTGCGCGAGACTTGAAGCCGTTTTACGGTCTTCAATTGCCGGTTTCGGGACAATTGTTGTTTGTCATGACCGAGTCCGGCAAAGAACATGTCATTCGAAATATTCCGATGTCGTCCCTTCACCAGCAAGCAGAGTTTTACCTGGTGAGCCGCCGACATGCCGACGGCTCGACATCCCGTTCGCTGACCTTTTCACGTTACGATTGGGAAATCATGGACCGGCAAATCATGACGGCATACAAATCTGATCTGATCCGCATGAAGCAATATCCTTTGCCGAAAACTTTACCGTTGAATCAAACGATTCCGTTCGTGACGCTCCAGATAAAAGGAGATCAGCAGATGTTAGAAGAAAAGACACTCTCGATACGTTATCAGCCGGTGTATCGTCCGGTCGACGAATACCAAATTGAGGCTGAGCCGACGCAGGGAATGACAGCCTACTTCCATCCGACGATGACATCGTTTGAAAAAGCGAAACGGTCCGAAATGGTCACCCTGCCAAATCAGCTGTCCCGAGCGATTGCCAAAGAGTTAAAAGCTGTCACACCGGAAGAACCGCAAGGAGCAAATACACCGTTCTCGTATATGACGTTGCTTGAAGACGGCAACACTCAAACCTTTAAAGTCTACGTTAAAAAACGCGCCAACAAGACGGATCTTTACTTGCAAGAGCAGCGGACGAAAAAAAGTGCCAAGCTGTCCGGTGATGTGGCGCGGCAAGTCATTGAACAGTTAGAAGAAGAGTGATGCTGAGCGGCTTCTTGCTCCACTAGTAATGATAGGACCACTCAAAAACCCCATCTGCTTCTCCCGGAGGAAAAGCAGATGGGGTTACGTGTCTTTTACAGTTAGACCGTTTGGCTTGATTTGACGTATGAAACCAGTGTTTCCGTGAATTTTTCACGTTCGTCGAGGAACATCCCGTGTCCGCTCTCTTCGAATACTTCGAGACGTGAACCCGTGATGTTTTCATGCATGACTTCCGCGAATTCAAACGGGCAGACTTGGTCTTTTTTACCGTGCATGATAAGCGTGTCCACCGTAATCTTCGGCAGACCGTCACGTAAATCTTCATCACGTAAGGCAATCGCCGATTGGATCGTTCCGTGAGATGAAGCGACGACACTCAAGTTATGGAACCATTGCTGAAGTGGCTCCGGATGTTCTTTCGCAAAGAAAATTTCCCCAAATCCTTTCAGCATCGACGGGCGATCTTGTTTCGTGTCCTCGATCAATGCATCGACTTCGTCTTTTGTCATCCCGTACGGGTAACCGTCGCGTTGTGTGAAGACCGGTGCTGCCGCTCCTGCGAGAACCAGTTTCGAAACTTTTGACTCGCCGTGGTTCAAGAGATACTTCAAGGCGATGCCGCCGCCCATCGAGAAGCCGAGCAAGGTGACGTTCGTCAACTGCAATTGTTCGATGACTTGGTTGATGTCGGAAGCCATCGTTGTGTAATCATATCCGCTGGCTGGTGCGTCTGATTTTCCGTAGCCCCGGTAATCAACGCCGATATAGCGGTATCCTTCTTCAAGAAGGCGGTTTTTCTGATACTCGAACATGTTATTGTTTGCTGGCCATCCGTGTAATAGAACAACCGGTTGTCCTGATCCGATATCTTCTACATAAATCTTCGTTCCATCGACTGCTTGAATAAATGTACCCATTTCTGAAAAACCCCCATTGAATTAATAGTATTGTTTTCGTGCACAATTAGAAGATACCCCATTGATGCAGAAAACTAACATCTTAATATTAAAAGATTTTCAATTTTGAATTTTACTGGAAATAAAATGAGACATACATGGTAAAATATTGTTAAAAGAATGAAGAGGTGAGGATCATCAAAAGACAGATACTCAGCATCAGTCTTGTCAGCAGTCTGTTCCTGACAGGATGCGGATCAGAACGCTTATTGCAGCTAAAGCCATTACCGGATTACTGGGAAGCCATCAATTTTTCGAACGGTTCCTTTGAACCGGTGCCGAAAAAACAATCTGCCCGATTGCTTCAAACGTGCCAAGATACAAAAAATGTCGTGAAGATGCCCAAACAATACCGGACACTCGATACATATGGACTCTATTTTTCCCTGCAAAACATCGGGACCTACACAAGTCCGATTGAACTGCAATATATCGCGCAAGGGAATCAGTTTTATCTGACCTGCCGTTCACAGAAGACGTTCCGCCTCTCGGCTCACCCGATTAAACAAGCGGATCATCCATGGCTGAAGCAAACATCCGGTCAAGACCGTACACCGATTACAGCGCCGACCTTGAACGTTCATACATCCGATAAGGCAACGAAGCGTAAACAAGAAGTTGTGGACGTCTCGAACCAAGTTCAGCGTGTATCGGTAGAACTCCCGTCAAAGGGTCAACTGTTGCTCATCGAGGAAGAGGACGGGCAAAAGGAGACAATCTTTGGCTTGCCGGCTTCTTTTACCTATTCAGAGTTTGAACTGTCGCTTGAAAAGACGACGGATGGTTTGCCGTCGACGACCTTTACCCTGCAGTTCAAGGGAAATCAGTATCTCAATCAACGTGATGTTTTAAGGAATCTGGGCAAACGACCGGTCAAGCTGACCTATCACCCCTTGCCGGACACCTTGCCGGCAGACAAGACAATCCCGTATCTGACATTTCGTTCAACAGACGCAGAACAACCAGTCACTAAAACGATTTCCCTTCGTTACGAGACCGACGTTAAAGATATTCCAGTCCATGGATTTAACGGCATCGGAGACGACAATAAAAAAATCCACGGCTTCCTTCACCCGAACGATACGGCGTTACGTGAAGCCGACTTCCGCCAGTTGTCCTTGTTGTCTGACAAACTGGCCAAACAAGTGGCGGACGAATTAAAAGAGGTCACGCTCGAAACACCTCAAGGCAACCGGGCGGATGTCCGCTACTTGACGTTGATTCAAAGTGGTAAGCTCCAAACGTTTGACGTATACCTCAAAGCGCGGGCAAATAAAACAGATGTCTACCTGAAAGACATCCGAACGAAAAAAGCAGCCAAACTGTCCGGCGAAGTTGCAGCCAATCTCCTGACCGAAGTGGAGGAATGATGATGCGTCAACTGATTCCTGTAGTGATTGGAGCCGTCTTGTTAAGCGGATGTAGTCCGGACGCAAAACCAATCGAGTACACTTACTTACCGGAAGTCTACGACACGTTGAACCTGACGGACCTCAAGGAGGATGATCCGAAGCTTGGTGCCCTCATCAAACAGGTGTGTGCGACCAAACGGGTCGCTCCCCCAAAGGATTATGTAGTCGGCAAACAATATTTCGTTAATCTCGTCAGCCAGTTTCCGGAATCGATGGGTGAGCAAGCCGTCTATTTGAAAACGAAACAGAATCGCTTCTTGTATTGCCACGATTATGTGTCCAAACCGGGGTATCACAAGTTAACTCCAGAACAGGATCGATTTCCATCAAGTAAACTGTTAAAACCTGAAAAAGACATCACGTTTCAACCATTGTCTTCTGATTTTAAAAAAAGTATCAGTTCCTTCCGCAATTCACTGATGACGTCTGCGAGACAATTATCCTTACCGACCACCGGTTATCTCGTCGCACGGGCAACGAATGAACAAACCAAACAGACGGTCGTCACGAACGTGATAGAACTGACACCGTTCGTTGGAGTAGTCCCGATTTTCCTCGAATCGAATATCCAAATGCGAGAACCGTATGAAGTCCAGTTGAATCTGCTGGGTCAACAACGGTATCAAGCCACGTTCCATTCATCCAAGGAGCGAAGTACGATTGACTTCCAGGAGGCGCCACATGCAGACGGCACTTACGGTACGGTCACGGTCAAGGAAAAAAGCGGAAAGGCGACCCGCTACAAGCTGACGGTTAAGCAGGAACAACAACTCCCCTCTGGTCTGGACATACCGCCGGACGATCTTTACGATGCAGACTATTCTTTACCGCGTTTCGCCATTTTCCATGACCGACCATTCGGAAAGCTGAAATTTGAAGCGGACGGAAGTCTCAATCAAGCAGATCCCTTCCCGCTCGAGGGGTATATCGAGACGTCACTCGAAGAATCAAAACAGTTGGTCCGGTTGATTGAGGACAGTGAAGAGACGGAGCAAAAAGGACGATTGGCCGAGCGGCCGTATTTGACGTTACTGAACAAGGGGAAGGCGCAACAGTTTAAGATTTATCTCGACCGGCGAGTCAAGAAAACCGATGTCTATCTCGAAGATGTTCACCGGAAGATCAGTTTTAAGCTGTCTGCTGCCGGACGTGACTTGTTACTGGAGACCTATCACATCAAATGACTTAAAACACCAGATGTTCCACAGCGTAGATGACCCCGCAAAACAAAATAAAGGCGATCCCTTCGTGCAACCACTCTTTGCGGGTCAGCCGTTCCTGTAAAAAGGACGCACAGGCAATCAGCAATGCAAAAAAGTACAGATAGACAAACGCGCCGGACAAGAAAAAACCGATGATGAAAATCATGCCGAACAAGACCGTTAAACTCGAAACGATTCCTTTTCGTGTCGCCATCTTCCGCCACCCCGTATCGGTTAGTTTTTCATCTTTACCCGGTTTAAGATGATCCCATTCCATGATAAAAAAAGCGAGACCCGCTTCCGGAAAATTTCCGAAGAACGGTCTCGCTTTTTCAATTCAGACATGCGTGTGGTCGGCGACGACGGAATATTCCGTGACGGCGTTTGACAGAACCAGCGGCTTGACTTCCGATGTCCCCTCGTCCCGTTTTTTATGAACCCCTTTATACGCCTGACTGGCTTGCCAGGCATGGAAGTGTTCCTGTTTCTCCCACGTCGTCATAATCGTGACGACATCGTGTTCCTCTTGACTGAGGTCGACCAATACCTGCATCCGGACGAACCCTTCCATCTGTTCAATCCCTTTTGTTGTCTGAAAACGTGCCGCGACTTGATCGGCTTTCCCGTTTTGCACCCGTAATTGATTCATCACAATCCACATCATAACGTCCCCCTTTTTTCACGATTGCTTTCAGTATAACGGATTGGCCAGTTCTCCTCCCACCCGGACGTCTTTAATCGAGCGTATTCGACAAACGGCGTACCTGTTCGTGCCCATCCGCATCGACGGCATGGATGTCAAAAAACAACGACCGCGGAAACGCTTCCGGCAACGGTTGAATCGTATGGAAATGATCTTTCCGGTTGATGTTAAATGTCCGCTTGATGCCTGTGAGCGGCAACGTCTGCTCCCGTTCACCGCTTGACGTAACTTTATACGGATCAAACGTTAATTGCTGCATCGTCTGTGACGGATTTTCACCATAGGCGACAAGATAGCGTTTTTGATCCGCTTCCAGCAACCGTCCCTCAAACCAATCGGTCGGTTGCGGTGCTTGACGGATCAGATGGACGACACGATAGGTCGAATCCGTTTGTTTTAAAACAAGTAAAAACTGCACTTTCGCCGTCTTGACGAAGGCGATCGTGTGCCTGTCACCGAGCGGTTCGATCCAGTAAACTTGTTTGGTTGAGAACGGAATCGTTTCCGGTTGCTGCTTCATGACGTCGACCAGCGTTTGAGGGGTCACACCGTAAGCGTCGGGCTGCGCCGTCTGTTTTAATGGTGAGATCAGCAAACCGACGAGACAGGTGATGGCGAAGAATAACCCAATTCGTTGTTTCATGCCGAACCGGAAGACGGAACAAAGTGTTTGACGAGTGTGTACTGCGCAGAACCCGGTGGATAGTCGGGAATCACACCAGTCGTCTCGTATCCGTGTTTTTGATAAAAGGCATAGGCCTGAAAAGAAAAGGTCGTTACAAGCACCCGTTCAACCCCTGATTGACGGGCCAGCTGTTCAATCCGGTGCAACAGTTGGCTGCCGAGACCTTGTGCGCGTAAGTTGTCCGGGAGATAAAGAAACTCCACCTCGAGCCACCCCCAATAGATTTCGCCGTAAATACCTCCGACGATCTGCTCGTCATCAAGTACCATCACATGAACGGGACGAACCGCGGTACGGCGTTTTTCGGCATGGTGCGGAGAATGTTCGTCATTGTACGTGCGGATTTTTTCTTGAAGAAACGTTTTGTAGGGACCGGATTCTTCCGTCCCTTCCTGAATGGTCAGCATCCGCGTCTCCCCCTTCTCATTTTCCGATTGAAAAGCCATCAAAGTAACGGCCGCCGTGTTGTTCCAGCCAGCGTTCGACGAGCCGGATGACGGCTTGTTTTTGATCGAGTCGGAAATAGTCTTCAAATGCAGTCGTCAGCTGATCCGCTTCAGACGGATCGACGGCTGCCAAGCTCCGGATCAGCCATTTCCCTTGTCCGGTCCAGTGACCATGTGCCCGCAGATAAAACTGCGTTGCTTGTTCCAGTAAACGGGCCGCAATCCCGAGTCCTTCCGTCCGGTCTGTTACGCCGATGAAGTCATCCAGTAAATCCGTCAGAAAATAACGGGCCTGACTGGCTTCACTAGCTGAAAATACCGGTGGACCAGCCAGCAGCTCTGTCTTTGCCTGGTGTTTCAGTGTCGTCAGGACAGGATGATCCCGAAGGATTGTCCCTTCCGCCATCATCCGTTGCATCGACGGGCGTCCCCGTTTTTTGTCCTGCTGAAAGAAGGCAAGCACCGTCGTACTGGAATGGATAAAGGCTTCGACGGGATAACCGTCCGCGATAAACGATTCCCGGTACGAGGACGGGACCGTCTCATCGATGATGACAAGATCCAAATCCGATGTGGCGGTAGCTTGACCGCGGACAAAACTGCCGGCGAGCACTGCCGCATCACAGTTCGGATAACGCGTCGCGATGACGGCGCGTGCCGCCAAGAGCGCTTCTTGCAACCGGTCACTCATGGGTTTGATCCAACAGCATCGTGTGATCCGAAGCGAAGACCGCCAGTTCGTCTCCTGGCACAGCGACGATTGAGACGAGTCCTTCCTGCGGTAACTTCATGTCGATCGTCCAGGATTCGTAATAAGTGTCAGAACCGTTGATGACAAGTGTTTTACCGGAGCTGAACGTCAGGAACAGGTGCGGCGCGGCCTTGCCGATGCGGACAGCGATGATGCGTTCGGTATGTAATCTTACAATCAGTTGCAGCATCTCTTCTTTTGGCATATGTCGGACAACCCAGTCCTTCGTCGATTCGACGTCACCGTAATACAGACGGTCGGTTTCAATCCGGATGGAGATGTCGGGAATCGTCGCATCATATAGATTAATCAATTCGATGCTTGTGAAGCCTGTCAAGTGGACAGTGGCAATTTGCGTTCCTGTTAAGTAGGTCGAGACAAGCTTACGGGCCAGTTGATGATCTTCCTTATTCATAATTACACCTCTTTATAAAATATTCGATAGTTGAAATAAATAGAAAGATATACTTTCGGTACTTTTACCCTCTCAATTTACCACATATTAGCAAAGGGCGGGAGAGGGCAACAAAAAACAGATGCCCGCCACGCGGGCGTCATCTGTTTAGTCGTGCTTAGTTGGCCTTTTTTAAGATGTTGAGTAGCCACTTCTGAAGATCCTTGCCACCTTCGTAAAACGAACAATCACGGAGTTCGATCGTATGTCCACCCGCTTGGATCAACTCGTTAAACGTGTTTCCGAGATCACGGTTCTCCCATTGACGCTCATCATTGAGATACTTGAAACCGAAGTTACACTCGACGTTGAAGATGATATGGAACGGTTCCTTAAACGACTGGACGGCACGGATCATCTCAAGGAGAATCATCCGCTTCGGTGTTGATTTTTTGAACGTATCGATGACGGTTGTCCGTCGTCCGTGAAATTCGACGACGCGGACGGCGCGTCCTTCATCCGCTTTGAAATCATAACTCGTCCGAATCGAGACGATGATTTCGCGTTGATCTTGTTGTTGCATCGTATACCACTGCCTTTCTCTCGTTTGAGTATACCACCACCCTCCCCCCGCCTTGAAGTGTTATTTCACAATCCGTCCCAAGAACGATTGAAACCTCCTATTATTTGTCTTATAATGAAAAATATGCTGAAAGGAGCCCGATTGTGAAACCGTTATTTTCCATTATCCTGACGATTTGTTTAATTTTTACGGGCTGTTACTGTACGCTTGACGAGCAGACGGACGGACCCCATTTCAAATCGCGTGCTCGGACGATCTCGAAGTACCATACGTTTGACATCGAATTTTCAAAAGGGTTGCGACCGGACCAAGTTTCAAACCGGACCGTCACGATCACGGATTCGACCGGTGAACGGATGCAGACGGAGCTTGAAATCATCGACGGCAAGGAATTGCGGATCAAACCGCCCCGCTCCGGTTACCAAAAAGGCCGCCGGTACATCATACATATCCGGGATTCGATCGACGCACGTAAACAAGTAAAAAGCAATACGATAAAAGAACGGACCTTCACTGTTGATCGTTAAACAGGAGGCTCCGTTCTTTTTTTAATCGGCGCGTTTTGGAAAAATCGTATAACTGACGGCAATCAGTCCGTCGACCAGAAGGACAAGGAACCAGATCTGAACCGTTTGCAGCAAGGCTTCAGTCTGTTTGAAATCGGCAATCCAAAAGATCATTCCGGTCAACAACACACTTCCAATGATGAATGCCGTCAGGTGGCGGACAAATCCTTCGCGCTCCCGCTGCGCCTTGGAGCGGACGTCGCGGACGACGTCTTTACGGAGAATGAACCGTTGGTAAGTCTGATCCGCCCACGCAATCAGCGATTTACCGAAGGCGAGTGAGACACCGATATAAATGGCGGCGACACCATGGGCCCACGTCGCTTCCGTCCCTTGCCTTAAGTCGTAAACGGTCAAAACAAGCAAGACAAGATCGATGACCGGCGACATCGCCATCAGGCGCAGTCCGAGTCGTTGTTTCCGCCAGCCATAGCGGACGATCAGTCCGGCAAGGATGAAGACCCAAAACATGATTTCACACACGATGATGCCCCATGCAATTCCGTTCATATTGATTCCTCCTTTTTTAATACGGGTGTATTATAAAAATACCACATCCCACTCCGGTTGCCTATCATTTTAATACATTTGTATCAAAAAAATGGTATACTGACGTCATGCCAAAACAAGTCGATCACGAAAAAAGACGACGCCAAATCGCAGAAGCGACCTGGCGTCTCATATCAACTGAAGGAATTGAACAAGCGACCGTCCGTAAGATTGCCCAGGAAGCCGGTTTATCGCTTGGTGCGTTACGGCATTACTTTGCAACTCAAGACGAGTTGCTCCGTTTTTCGATGGAACTCGTCTCGGAACGGGCGCAACAACGGATTACCACCATCTTCGAACAAGGAGGTCCGCCGAAGCAAGTCTTGCTCGATGTTTTACTGGAAGTGTTGCCGTACAAAGAAGAATACCAGCTCGAAATGAGCGTGTGGTTCCAATTCATGATGGCGGCCTATCGTTCTAAAACCGATACCGGCACGGATGATATTTTCCTGATGTGCCTCGTCCTGCTCGAACGGTTGCCGGCAGGTACGTTACGGGACGGAATCGATGTCCGGCTTGAAGCGGAACGGTTGGCGGCATTAATCGATGGTCTGGCGTTTCATGCCTTATTCCGACCGGAACGGTTGACGAAAGACCGCTTGAAGACGATTCTTGTCCACCACCTGAACACCATTTCCCAGTCATGACGACACCCCGCCGCCCTCCTCTCAGGAGTGGACGACGGGGTGTTGTTTGTGTAAGCGGCGTTCTGCCAGGTGAAGCGATCCGGAACGCATCAGACCAAAACCTATGAAGGCGAGCCAAACGCCGTGATTGCCGATCCAGTTGATGGACAGCAGCAGCACGGCAAACGTGATAAATCCTTGAATCATCGAGTTCCGGACCGGTTTCGCTTGGGCGCGTCCGGCGAACACCCCTTCATACAGCATCGCAAATCCTCCGGTCAACGGGAACAGGAGAATCCAGCCGTAGTAGGCACCGGCGACAATCAAAAGTTCCGGGTCAGCCGAAAACAAGCGGAGAAAAGGCTGCTGGAACAGAAACAACAGGAGCATGATGAGGACAATCGACGCTAAACCAAACTGCCGGGTCAGCCGGACACTTTGTTGATAGCCCGCTTCATCGTTGCGTCCGCGCGCTCGTCCGACAAGAATCGTCGAAGCACTGCCGAGTCCGCCAAACCAGTACGCGATGACATACTGCATTTGCAACAGGATTGCATTAGCCGCCAGAATGTCCGGTCCAAACGACGCTCCGGTCCGGGTGAACCAGCCGGTGACGAGCAAAAGAAAAATCGTTCGGATGAACAAGTCGGCGTTGACGCTGAAAAACTGCCGGTAGTCCTGAAGGCGGAATAACAGGTGCCGGTACGTCGGTTTCCAAATCAGTTGCCGGACAATAAAGGATAAGGCCAAGAACACGGTACAGACTTCGGCGATCAGTGTCGCAGCGGCGACGCCGGCAACACCGTAATCAAGACCGACCACGAAGATGACGTCCAGCACAATGTTGATGATATTACTCACGATTTGAATCATCAGAGCCCGTTTCACCTGCCCCTGCCCAATCAGCCAACCGAGTACCGCATAACCGATCAAGACGAACGGCGCACCGTAAATCCGGTAATCGATGTATGTGTTGACGTCCGACAATAACGAGGCGGGTGCGGCTAACAGGTATAATCCGGCAGATGCCAAAGGGGCGCGGCAGACAATCAAGATCAGACCGATTACCAGTCCCAGCAGGACCGGCCGGTATAAAGCGAACTGCAACGAGGTCTCATCGTGGTGGACACTCGCTTGGGCACTGAAACCGGTGGTGCTGACCTTCAAGAATCCGAACAGCCAGTAAATCGTGTTAAAAAAGACGGCGCCAAGCGCGATGCCGCCGATTGCCGCGGCATCCCCCGTCTGACCGATCACGATCGTATCCGTGACGCCAAGCAACGGTGTCAAGATACTCGACAAGATCAACGGATAGGCCAGCACCCCATACTGCCGGGCCGTAACCGGTGCCGTCACCACGCTGCCGCCTCAATGAACGCCTTGGTGTAATCGGGGCGGTTCGGATTCCGTTGCTCCATCGTATCGAACCAATCGGTGATCCGACCATCCTGCAGCACCAGAATTTCGTCGCACAGGGCCGTCACACAGTCGAGCTGATGGGAAATGAAGACGTAAGACATCTGCAAGGACTGTTTTAAGTCCTGCAACAAATCGATCATCTCACGCAAGGCGAGCACATCGAGTCCGGTCGTCGGTTCATCCAGAACGATGACGGCGGGCTCAATCGAAATCGCCCGGGCGATCGCCATCCGCTGCAATTGACCGCCGCTGAGAGCCGCCGGCAGTCGATCGAGCAGGGAGTCGTCCAATCCGACAGCGGCCAGCAATTCGGCTGTCAGACGCTCTTCCGATTCATTTGAGAAATGGTTCAAGTCCGGTTGATGCAGACGATACGGTTCAAGCAGCGAGCGGCGCATCGTCCAATCCGGATTAAAGGAGCCGTGTGGATGTTGAAAAACGGCTTGAATATGCCGGCGTCGGGACCGCTGCGATCGGGTTGAGAACGGTTGTCCGAGCAACAGGACTTGTCCGTCGTCCTGCGCCTGCAGTTGTAATAACACCCGGGCTAACGTCGATTTCCCGCTCCCGCTTTCGCCGATGATGCCGAGGGATCGACCGGCGGAGAGCGCAAACGTGACATCGGTCAGGACGGGTTGATTCCGGTAACGGACCGAGACATGCTCGACCGTCAATAATACGGACATCTTCATGCCTCCTCTTATAAGTGCCTGTTAGTATACAAAGCCTGGGTATAGGGATGCCGGCTCGCGTGAATCGTCTCCGGAGTGACGGCATCGATGATGGTTCCCTCTTTCATGATATACAACGTATCCGCATAATGTAAGGCATGGGTCAGTTCGTGGGTGACGAATAGGACCGTCGCCGCCGTTTGTTGTTGGTAATTGCGGAGCCAGTCTAATAGTTGCCGGGTCGCGACCGGATCGAGGGCCGTCGTCAGTTCATCGGCTAAAATGAGGCGCGGTTTCAGGAAAACAGCAAGGATGATCGCCATGCGTTGGAGTTGTCCGCCGCTGAGTTGATGCGGCAGACGGTCCAGTAAGTCGATGTCGAGACGGAATGAGCGCAGTAACGATTCCGTCTGTTCTTTATCGTAGGCGACATGATGTGCCCGGCACAGATCGCGCATCGTTTCCTTGATTGTCAAAAACGGGACAAAGGACTGCTGGTAGTGTTGCGGAATGTAGCCGATCTCCCGTCCCCGCACCCAGTCCTCCCCTTCTGCAAACGTCACCGTTCCACCGACCGACAGCGTTTCCGGTACCAATCCGAGCAAGTGTTTCAGCAGGAGGGTTTTGCCGCTTCCGCTCGCACCGATCAGACAGATGAATTGATTGGCCGGAAAATCGACGGTGATGGCATGCAACAACGGCTTAGTCGGTGCCGTGACCGTCACGTGATGCAGTTGAATCATGTTCATGCTCCTTTCTTTGCCGTCTGCTGTTGCAGACGGCGGTTCCACCACATCGAAGCATTGACCGTCAGGACGATACACAATCCGGGCCAGATCATGAATCGGGGGGCGGCCTGAAAATACGGACGGGCTTCATTTAACATCGCTCCCCATTCGGGTACGGGAGGCTGGACACCCAAGCCAATGTAGGAGAAGGCGGACAAAAATAAGATGATTTTCCCGATGTCGACACTCATCAACACACGGACTTGCCGCAGGACGGACCATAACAGATGGCGCCGGACGATCATCGCATCCGATAATCCGTTGACCCGTGCCATCCAAATGTACTCGGATTGTTTCGTCGACGAGACGATTGTTTCCGTGAGCCGGGCATAGGACACCCATTTGATCAATAAGATGGCCAGGACGAGACTGTTGATTCCGGCACCTAACAATCCCGCCAATACGAGAGCGAGCACCGTATCCGGGAAGATGATCAGACTTTCTTCGATCCGGTGAATGATCCGTTTCAACAGACCGCCGTAGTAACCGGCAAACAATCCGAGAACCGTTCCGACGGTTGCCGTCAACAACACGGTCACCCCACTGAACAAAAAAGAAATCACTCCCGCCAGAATCAAGCGGGCCAGAAAGTCACGTCCCAGGGCATCCGTCCCGAGCCAATGCTGCATCGAGCTCGATGCGAGGCGTTGCGTGACGTCCGTCGTGTAAGGCGAGTGGGTGCCGAGATAGATCAGCAGAATCCCGATCCACACGCTGAAGATGAACCAACGCAACTGCTTCATCTCACGTCACCTCCCCGCCAATCGGGACGCAGATGTTGCGTCACCAGTCGCATGATCACGTTCAGCGTCACGATGATGGCCGTCGTCACCAGGATATAACCTTGAATCAGCGGATAATCCCGTTGCAAGACGGCGTCGACCATCAATTTCCCGACACCCGGATAGGCGAACAGTACTTCGAGCACGACGACGCCACCGGCCAGGCTGCCGAGCGATAAGGTAAAGACGGCGAGGACCGGGGGCAGACTCCCGCGAAAGGCGTATTTCCAAAAAATCGTCTGTTCGGAGATCCCGCGGGCGTGGGCAATCTGAATGTACTCCTTTGCGAGTTCCGTCTGTAGATTAACCCGTAACAGCTGGATGTAGACACTGGCTAGCGCCAAACTGAGCGAGACAGCCGGCAAGACGACGGATAGTGCCCCGTCCCGCCCCATGACGGGTAACCACGGCAGACGGATGGCAAACCAATCGGTCAAGACGAGCCCGATCCAAAAGCTCGGGACAGCCGCGCCGATCAGGGACACACCGTCAGCAGTCAGTCGGACGACGTGTCGGTTGGAACGGGCACTCCATGTTCCGAGCGGTACGGCGACAAGCAGGGCAAGCACCAAGCCGCTTCCGGCGATTTCAAAGGTTGCCCGGTAACTTTCTCCCAACATCAATAAAACCGGCCGTCCGGTCATGAACGATTCCCCGAGATCGAGTCGACCGACTCGGCTCAGCCAGTCAATGTACTGGGCCAGCAACGGTTCGTGAAAACCGAGTTCTTGGCGGACGGCCTCGATTTGTTCCGGTGACGCACTTAATTCGTCGATATTGAGCAACGTCAAGACCGGATCCCCCGGTAAAAAGCGTAAAAGCGCAAAACTGCCGAAGGTCATGAAAAACAGAAAAAACAGAAAAAACAGGGCTTCTCCTGTTTGACGGACGAAGAGACGTCCCATCTTACCGTACCTCGAGCTGATTCGTGATCATGTAGTATTCGCTTTTTTCCGTTTTCCAGCCTTTGACGTGAGTTTTGTCGTAGGCGACGAGCGTCGAGGGATGGAGTAAAAAGCTGTTCAGTTGCTTGGCATCAACCTCGCGGGCAATCTGTTCAGCGAGGACATTTCGTTCTGCGGGCTTGACGGTTCGCTTCAGACGATCAAGCTGTCGTGTCAGTGACGGATCGTTGACACCGCTGAAGTTCAATCCCCCCTGCGGATGATACGTCGCATGCAAGTAATATCCGGCATCTCCCCGCGGTGCCGTTAAATTGCTGTAGGTCGCAAGATCCCAGTCCCGGTGACTGCTCATGTATTCTTCCGGCACGTCAATCTGTTTGATCTTGATCGTTATTCCGATTTTCTTCGCATCATCCTGCAGGACTTGGGCAATCAACGGTAAATCCGGTCGTGCCGAGTAGGTCAGCAACGTCAACGTCAACGGTTGACCGTTTTTTTGCATTCGACCGTCCTGTAACGTATAGCCCGCCTGCTTTAAATAAGATACAGCCGTCCGCTGTGTCTGTTTTTCGTATGTCGGCGCAAACGGAAACGACTGGATGAACGGACCGGTCGCGACCGTCGCATATCCTTGCAGGACGTGATCGACCAACTCGTCCCGGTCAACTAACGCATCGATGGCTTGGCGAACGGGCAACGACTGCATCGGTCCGTTCGAGACGTTCATCGTCAGTTGATGGACACGGAACGTCTCCACCGCCTCGACCGTCAGTCCTTTGTTCTTCAGCTGATCGACGGATTCGACTTCCGGTCGATAGACGACATCGGCTTGTCCGGACTGCAACGCCATCGTTCGTGCCCCGGCATCCTCGTTGAATAGAAAATCAACGCTCTCCAGTTTGGCCTGCTCGCCCCAGTATCCGTCAAACCGTGTCAAATCAACTTTTGTCCCGGGAGAGAAGTTGCTGACGGCAAACGGTCCGGTGCCGACGGGTTGTGTATCAATCCGTTTTGCATCGATATCAATGATGGCCGTGTTCGGATTGACCAGTTCCGAGATGAATTCGGGGTAAACCGTCCGGGTCTCAATCAGCAGATCCGCGCCGTCAACAGTGATGGATTTGATGTTTAAGGCGTTCTTGACGCCCGCATTCTCGCGGATTGACCGCTCCAGTGAAGCTTTGACGGCGGCCGCATCAAGCGGCTCCCCGTTTTGAAATTGGACGTCTTTTTGTAAAACGATACGCCAAACGGTCGGACTCTCATTCGTCCAGCTTTTGGCAAGCCACGGCTCGACCGTCAGCTTGTCGTCGTCCAGACGGACCAAGGTCTCTGTCACGCCTGCCCGTAACGGGACGTAACTGCTGTCGCGATGCGGATCGAGGGATAACGTCGCGAAATTGTAAACAAACGTCAAGTGCCGATTTTTCGGGGAATCGGTTGCCGGACTGCACCCGCTAAGGAATGCCGTACCGATGGCGACGGTCACGAACATTTGTCGTGACCACTTTTTATATGTAGACATTTATGTTTCACCTCTATTTCGGAATAATTACGTTTTACATCATATCGTAATCATTCCGATTTAACAATAGTCTTTTAAGCATGAACAAAAAATCCCTTCCAGATCTTCCTGTTAAAAAAGATACGCGAAAGGGGTTATGGATTGCATACTGTTCATTTTACAAGACGCGGACAAAGTCCTTGGCTTGCCGTTCAAGTTGTTTAGCGGACTCGGCCAACAGATCAAATTCGTTGACGGTCTGTTCAAGTTGTCCGCTGCTCGTCTTGACCTTGGACGAAATCCGCTCGATGCTCGTCGAAACAGCTTCGATCCGTTTGACGATGCCTTCGATGTTTTCTTTCACCTCTCCAATCGACTGGGAGACCTTATTCGATAAATTCCTGACTTCGGTTGCGACGACGTTAAATCCACGTCCGTGTTCACCCGCCCGTGCCGCTTCGATGGCAGCATTCAAGGCAAGGAGGTTCGTCTGGGCGGCGATTTCCCGAATCGTCTTGACGATGTTGGTGATCGAATCGGCTTCCGCCTGGAGTTGCACGAGATTTGCCAGATTTTCAGTTGATTCCGCTTCGACTTGCTGGACGGTCGCGAGGACATTTAAGCCGTCCTGACGGCCGCTTTCCGACTTAATGGTCAGGAAAGTTGAGGTTTCATTTAATTCCTGAGCCATCCGCAACACGTCCTGTTGCCGGACGGTGATATCGGTCGCGATTTTCGACACGCCGACGACACGACGTCCGTCGTCGGAGAAGATCGGCATATAGGTTGCTTCCAGCCACTTATGTTGTCCATCGGCAGCCTTCCGTTCGATTTTATCCTGATAGGTGATGCCTTGCATCAACTTCCGCCAAAATACTTCATAAGCCGGACTGCTTGTATATTCGGGAAAACAGAGATCACGATGGTACTTACCGATTAACTCGTTGACTTCGTATCCCATCGTTCGGGCAAACAGCTCGTTGACATAGGCGACTTTGCGCCGGTCATCAAACCGAATGATGGCTAAGTTTTGTTCGATGGCACGAACGACTTGTGTATCCGTGACTTGAGTTGCTTGATCTTGCATCGACATATCTGTCCCTCCCTAAAGTTCGACTCGCTTGTCAGCATAATGCTTACACTGTCTTATTATCCCTCCTATTGTCTAATTCCTTCCATTTTAAACTGTAATCCAGTAAATAATTTATTGGTATGCAAAGATTTTGTAAGTCCTCTCGGGTCATGGCACCGTAAGGCTTCATTAAAAAAGGTCCCCTGCAAGGGAACCTGAGGACAATTCTTTAATAAGCGCTCCAACCGCCGTCGGCAACGACAATCGCTCCATTGACGAAGCTGCTTTCTTCCGACACGAGGAACAGTGCCAGCTTGGCAATTTCTTCAGGTTTCGCGGTACGTGGATTTAAGCCCATCCCGAGCATCGTCCGTCCCATTCCGAAGTCGTTGATGTTGGTCATCGATTGACCGATGTTCGTCTCGACCGCTCCCGGCGCAATCCCGTTACAGCGGATTCCTTCGTTCGCATAGAGATAGGCTGTGTTTTTGGTCAATCCGACGACGGCATGTTTCGATGCCGTATAGGCGGCCCCGGCCCGCGCCCCGTTTAAACCGCCGATGGAAATGTTGTTGAGAATGATGCCGTGCCCCTGTGCCCGAAAGATCGGCAGGACGAGACGCATTAACCGCATGACGCCGGTCGTATTGACGGAAAAGACCCGTTCCCAGCGTTCGTCCGTGACGTCTTCGACACCTTCCATTCCGTCCATGATTCCGGCATTATTAACGAGAATATCCAGTTTTCCGTACGTTGACAGCGTGTCGTCGATCAATTGGCGGACGGCGGCTTCTTCCGCGACGTTCGTTTCTACGGCGATTGCCGTTCCGCCGTTTTTCGTGATTGCTTCAGCAACTTCTTGTGCCCCCGCGTAATGAATGTCCGAGACGACGACATGTGTCCCTTCTGCTGCAAACAACTCTGCCATGGCTTTTCCCATTCCGGAAGCGGCTCCGGTGACGATGATGACTTTTCCCGATACACGCATGATGCCTCACCCTTTCTGATTGGATTCACCCTTACCTTCTTCTTTTCCCGTTTTTGGTCTGGAAAGTCATGTTGCATCACGAAATTCGACGAATAGTCCTTCGGTTGAACACAAAAAAACCAGAAACCCGTGACCGGATTTCTGGTAATACGTCTTGGTTTATTTTAATTCACGGCTTGTTTTTTCTTCTGCCTGTTCGTTTTTACTTTTTGCATCAAACTCGGCCCGCGTCATGACGTCTTCGACGTGCATGTTGACTTCGACGACTTCAAGACCTGTCATATCACCAATCGCTTTTTTGATTTTAGCGACGGTTTCTTGGAAGATGGACGGGATGTTTTTGCCGTATTCGACGATGACACGCAGGTCAAGCGCCACTTGCCGCTCGCCGACTTCAGCGCCGACTCCTTTTGTGATGTCTTCTGTGCTGCGGAGACGATCCGTCAAACCGCTCATGAATCCACCACTCATCGATAAGATGCCCTGTACTTCGTTTGAAGCAATCCCGGCGATTTTTTTGATGACCTGATCTTCGAAAGTCAATTTGTTTGTACGTACCTCTTCATTTTGTCCAGTCGTGTTTAATGATTCGTTTGCCATTTGAAATCTCTCCTTTTGAATAAAGTGTAAGTGTAAGTGTATTTATATGAATCAGTCCCGGTTAAAGAACTGAATCCATCCTTCAATATCGAGTGCTCCGTCGCGCCATTTCCCAATCAGAAAACCGATGGCGGTAAACACAAGGAGCAACAGCGTTGGTCCGAACCCGATCGTCAGGAACAGAACCGCAATCACGAGTCCAACAAGACCACCGATTAAGCGAAACCGATACGGATAGAGTTGTTCTTTCGTACTCATGTTCATTCCCTCCTTTAGACGACACGTTCTGACGTTTTGGTTTTGGTATCACTGATTTTGACTTTTGTACTCGTTACCGGCAGTTCAAGCAGGGATTCAACGGCATGTTTTGCCCGCTCTTGAATCTCTTTGCCGATCGTCGGTAATCCTTCTTGACCAAAGACCGAGCAGTCCACCGTTAAGGCGACCGTCTCTTTTTTCGAATGAATATCGGCGCGGACGCTTGGGGTTCTTACACCATTGAGTCCCCGAATCGATTCGAGTGCGGTCCGTTCAATCGTTTCTTTCGAAATCGTGATGTTGCCGTCTCCTGTCCGGATCAACAACCGTTGACCTTTCGAGCGGCTGAGTAATCCCGTGAATAAGAGAATGACGAATACGAAAGCTAAAAATCCACCAATCGAGAGAACCGTGTAACTGTACCATTGTTGATCTTGCCATTGTTCGAGTAACGGGCTGAGGCGAGGAACGTCATAAACGCCGAGTACGAGCAGGGCGACGCTCACTAACCCAAGTAGACCGATGAGAACGAGTAAAAAGCGATTGAACCCATTCATCTTCATCTCTCCTTTTAGGTTGTAAATTTCTTTCACACAAGACTTTCGCTAGCTGAAATATTATGTGTATGGTGTGTTTATTCCCGTTCACTAGACCCCAAAACATTTATTTCCGCATTTTAATAAAGTTCTATTATTCTGAAAATTTAGCATTGAGGTCGTGTTAATCCAGTGTTTAATCTACTATATTCGATAAAAAAAGCTCCTTTCATCCGGAATAGAGAAAGGAACTTTCATAAACCCTAACACTTTAAGTTGACTATCATACTAAAAAATAAATGTCAATATCATTTTACTTCGACAATGAACGCGACGTTTCCGTCGCCTTGCTTCCACCACCCGTAGATATGGTAGATGTAGCGACCTGGTTTGTTCGGTACGGTCAACCGTTCATTTTTCAGCTGAACCGTTTTGTTTGTTCCGTCTTCCAGCCAACGTTCGCTTTTGATACGTTCAGGCGACGGACCGTCGTTAAAGGCCACTTCAATCGTTGCTCCCGGTTCGACGACCGTCGGTGTATGTTTTGCCGTCATTTCAAGTGGTGTTGAATAAACGGTATCGGCACATTGACTGATGAAGAGACCATTCCAACAATAGGATCCACTCGTCACCTCGATCTCTTTCCCTTGAACGGACACGTCCGGTTCCGGTGGTGAACCACGAAACGGTTCAAAAAATAAAATCAAGCCCACTATCACTAAAAGACCAATCCACAATCCTTTTCGCATCTTTTTTAGTCCTTTCCGACCCCGAACTGTTCGTCAGAGGTTTGTTTGTATCGAAAACAGGTTAATACTTTTAGGGTTGAGTCAAAAAATATGTAGGAGGTTTTTTTCATGGTTGAAAACAAAGTCGTCATCATTACAGGTGCATCAAGCGGAATCGGGGAAGCTACGGCTAAGTTACTGGCGAAACAAGGAGCACGTCTTGTCCTCGCAGCACGCCGGGAAGATCGACTGCAAACATTACAAAAAGAAATTGAAGAGCTCGGTGGAAAAGCCGTTTACCAAGTGACCGATGTAACGGATTCGGCACAAGTCGAAGAACTTGCCAAACTGGCACAAGACACATTTGGTTCGGTTGACGTTCTCGTCAATAACGCCGGTTTAATGCCGTTGTCGAAGTTGAATAAAAACAAACAAGACGAGTGGAACACGATGGTGGACGTCAACATCAAAGGTGTCTTGTACGGAATCGGTGCCGTCTTGCCGTATATGCGTAAGCAACAACGCGGACACATCATCAACATCTCGTCGATTGCCGGACACGACGTCATGCCGTCAAGCGCCGTCTACAGCGGGACAAAATTTGCCGTCCGTGCGATTACGGAAGGTCTCAGAAAAGAAGAATCGGTCGAAAACAACATTCGGGCGACGATCATCTCACCTGGAGCCGTCGATACGGAACTGAAGGATCACATCACTGATGAAGAGATCAAACAAGGGATCGGCGACTTAAAAGCAATGGATGCGGATGCGATTGCTCGTGCCATCGCCTACGCCGTCAATGAGCCGGACGATGTTGCGGTCAACGAAATCTTGATTCGTCCGACAGCGCAACAATAAGTCGCACAAAAACACCGTCTCCGGTCTGGAGCCGGTGTTTTTCGTTTAATCGAGCAACTGCTGCGCAATCAACTGATAGGACCGGAGCCGTTTGTGTTGGTCAAAGGCGTTGTTGATCAACAAAAACTGATCGGTTTGATACCGGATTGCCAGTTGCCGTAATTCCGTCGCCACCTGCTCCGGTGTCCCGACGATCGTTCGCCGACGGTCATGCTCAATCCGTTGTTGTTGTTCCGTGTTCCATCGTTTCGTATCCGTCGTCGCAAAAGACGGGACGATCGAATGACCAAGACGGATTCCTTGTATCCAGGCATCCTGTGTCCGCGCCAATCGTTCCGCCTCTTGTTCCGTCTCGGCACAGATGACGAAGACGCAAACGATGACGTTTGGTTGACGCCCGTCGACGGTGATGAATTCGTCGCGGTAAGTCTGTAACGTTTCTTCCCAGCGGTCGGGATTGATGAAGTGGCCAAAGACGAGACCGTGTCCCCGTTCGGCGGCAAGCTTTGCACTGCGCGGAGACAACCCGAGAACAGAGAGCGGAAGCTCATCTGTGATACGGGGCGTCGTCTTGACAATCCGGTACGGATGGCGCGACGACAAGGAATCCGTCAAAAAGCCGTTGACTTCGTCAAGCAGCCGCGGAAATGCGGCTGCCTCGTTGTCTGCCCCGTCCGTCAATGCACGCCGTGTCCGTTCACTGCCACCCGGTGAATTGCCGATCCCCAGTTCAATCCGGTTCGGATAAAAGGCGGCTAACGTTGAAAACGTCTCGGCGATTTTTAACGGACGGTATTGCGGCAGTAAAACACCACCGGACCCGAGTTTGATCCGTGACGTCACGGCCCCCATCCGGGCGATGAACAGTTCCGGAGCCGCGCTCAGCAGACCATTGGTGTTATGGTGTTCGGCAAACCAGTAGCGTTCATAGCCGAGGCGCTCCGCCTCGATGACCAATTGTTGCGTCATTTCCATCGTCTGTTCAATCGTATCACCTTCATGTAACGGGACTTGATCTAAAATTCCTAAGCGCATCTGATCGCCTCCTCACACCTTAGTGTAAGCCGTCGCCACGCTGAATTCAAAAAGGAGGTCTCGTTACGTGCGGACCAGCCGGCGGTCTTCGATGATCAATCCGTCCCGCATTTCGATTTTCCGGTTCGCCCGCTCTGCAAGTGCTGGATCATGGGTGACGAACAAGACGCCGCACCCCTTCTCTTCATTCAGACTCCGTAACAGGTTGAAGATGATCTCGCCGGTTTCCGTATCCAGATTGCCGGTCGGTTCGTCAGCGAGTAACCATTTCGGCTCATGGACCAAAGCGCGGGCAACCGCGACACGTTGCTGTTGTCCGCCGGATAATTGGGACGGCAGCGAACCGGCTTTATCCGCCAGCCCCACTTTTTCGAGGAGCGACAGCGCGCGTTCCTTTTTATCATACGTCACCTTTCGTCCGAATAAGGGCGCCATGACGTTTTCGAGTGCCGTCAAGGTCGGAATCAGATGAAACTGTTGGAAAATGAAGCCGACGTTCTCAAACCGGAAGTCGGACAGTTCCCGACTCTTCAAGTGATGAATCGATTGGTCACCGTACGATAACGTTCCGTTCGTCGGCCGGTCGAGTGTCCCGATCAAGCTGAGTAAGGTTGACTTTCCGGAACCGGATGGACCGATGATCGAGATGAAATCACCTGCTTCGAGTGTCAGGTTGATGTCCGTCAAGGCATGTGTTTCGATACCGTCTCCGGTAAAAGACTTTCCGATCTGTTGGCAAATGAATGAATCTTGCATGTTTGTCCTCCTTGTCGTACTGGGATGTCTACATAATTCTCCTTTTATTTGGGAATTCCTGCAAAAAAAGACCTTCTTTTACGGAAGGTCTTTTAAGAAGACATCGACGGGTGATTCGACGAACGTTTTTTGAGATACAACCATTCGTACGGGACGATGTAAAACAAACAGGCAAGTGTCGCGAACTGAATGATGCCCCCGAGGTTGCTTCTCGATTCAACAAACGACATCTGACCAAAGTAATCATAAAAGCCGATGAACAACAGAATCGTGAAGACACCTGCTGTCAGATAGATCAAGAGACGTAAGGACAATGGATAGTGCCTTGTAATGAACAGCATCGGAAGACCAATCGCAAACGTAAACAACGTCGTCGCAAACGTTCCGAATTGGTATAAAAATTCATTTTCGATCGTCGTCACAAAGGCGTATGCCGTGAATAATAAAAAGGAACCAATCGCACTGACGGCTGAATAACTGACCAGACGCATGATAGTGTTTCTCCTCTCCTATGGAAACGATTACAAAAAAGTCCGGCAGACATCATCTTGCCTGAGCAAGATGGTGCATGACATCGGCCAATGTTTCGGCTTCAAGTTCGGCTTCGAGTGCCCGTTGCGCCCGCATGAAGGTGTTGTCGAGCGTCGATTGGATATTTCGACCGACGGGACAGGCCGGATTCGGGTGTTCGTGGATCGAAAATAAGTTATCCTTGGATTCGACCGCCCGGTAAATCATCAACAATGTGATGTCTTCCGGACGTTTCGTCAACATCGCTCCAGACTTTCCTGCTGTCGTCGCGAGCAGTCCAGCTTGCCGCAACGAGCCCGTCAATCGCCGAATAACGACCGGATTCGTATTGACACTTCCGGCGATGAATTCGGAAGACATGGCTTGATCCGGGTGGGACGCAATCAACGACAAGATATGAACGGAAACGGCTAATCGACTGTTAATCATCTGTTTCACCACCAATGCTTCTAGTTTAATAAGGACGACCTTTAATGTCAATTTCCTTGACAACCGTAATTTCTGTAACTAAAATAATTACATGTATCAGCTACATATTCCTTAAGGAGGCGTTTGTAATGAAGATTGCGATTATTGGAGCCAGCGGAAAAGCCGGTCGTGTTCTGTTGGAAGAACTGGCAGGACGAGGTCATGCCTTGACGGCAATCGTCCGGAATGCAGCGCGGACGAATCATGAGACGGTCCTTGAAAAAGATGCCTTTGCCTTATCAAAGGACGACTTATCGGGTTTTGATGTCGTCATTAATGCCTTTGGTGCCGCACCGGGACAAGAACAACAGCACGTCGAGCTGGGACAGCATCTGATTAAACAGCTGCAAGGGACACGAACCCGTTTGCTTGTCGTCGGTGGAGCCGGCAGTCTCTATGTCGATCCGGAACAAACCATCCAGCTGGCGGATACACCGGAGTTTCCCGACGCGTATCTGCCGACCGCAAAAAATCAAGCGAAGAATTTGGAAGACTTACAACAAACGACTGACCTGCACTGGACCTTCATCAGTCCGGCGGCCTTCTTTGATCCGGACGGTGAACGGACCGGTCAATACCAGCTGGCACATGATGTCTTGACGTTGAATAGTGCCGGAGAGAGTTATGTCAGTTACCGGGATTATGCGGTTGCTGTAGCGGATGAAGTCGAACACCACCGTCACGACCAACAACGCATTTCAATCGTCTCGAAATGACGTTTTTCCCCACCTGTTCCTACAGGTGGGGATTTTCGTGTATCGTTAAGGAAGATAAATATGATGAATAGGAGGAATGGACAGTTGACACGTTTTCCAGAAGTTATCGATTTAATCGCTTTGTTTCGTTCTGAACCGGTTGTCTCGGATGCAAGTGAAGCAAGCGATTTGTTTTACAACGAGACGACCTATCGATTTACGAATGCGTACGAACAATTCATTGTCGTTGTCTCCCCTGCCATGCAGGAAGTATCTATTCAAGTCACTCATCTAGATAGCGGTCACTTGATTTCATCATTGTCCTTAAAACAGGTAAAGACCTTTGAAATCATGCAAGATGATGCGCATGCGTCACGGATACTGTTGACCCTCGATCAAGGTGATATCCTTCAAACGGTTGAAATCGATTTGCGACCGCGGTTTTGTCAACAGATTCAGGAACACTGGGTTCGGTAGAGCTAGTACTTACAGTCAGTAGAGTGAGTGATGTTTTTTTTGGAAAAGATCGAGAACGCGATTGTCTCAGAATTCAGCGTCCAGGCGACGGAGATCGTCCCCTTTCCTTTCATCCATCTCTGATTTCCCTTATACTAGGAAGTGACCGATCGTTAAATATCGTATGAAGTTCGTTCAACGTAGCACCTATCTTCCCTAAAAAGGAACTATTTTGGCACTTTCTGTCTGAATGGTTTTTTGGTGTATTATGATTTCAGTGAGGAGAAAAACATGATTATTGGCTATATGCGACCATTTTTTGAAGATCCGGCTTGTGAGAAACAGGCGGCAATACTCGGAACGTATGAGGTCGATGACACGAGGAGAGAAGACCACAGTTCTTCCAAACGGCGTCACGTTCTCGATCAAACATTGGAGGATTTAGCGCAAGGGGATGTCCTGCTTGTCTCTCACTTGTATGTATTAGCCGATTCATCCCGGCATCTCATCGAAGTTTTAGACCTTCTTGACAGCAAACAGGCGTTTTTATGGTCAATCCGGGAAAACATCGACACCCGTCAAGCCTTGCCCCATTCATTTCGCGAAATCGTCCAGCACCTCGTCGCGCTGCAGAGTGATGTCGTCAGCATGACGACACGCGAAGGCTTATCAAAAGCAAAGGAACTCGGCAAACAGACGGGACGACCACGTAAACCGGACGAAAACGTCAAACGGGCGATTGAGATGTATCAAAGCAAGCAATACAGTTTAGCCGATATCCGTGAAAAGACCGGTATCAGTAAAAGTACGTTGTACCGGTATTTGGAACAATGACGACGTCCCCTTGTACTTCAGTACGAGGGGGTTTGTCCCATATGAGAGGAGCAGCAACATGCCAAAGGAGTATGAGGACTTACGAAAAACGTTACACGACCGCTTCATCCGCTATCCGGACCGCCACCCGGCGCTTACCTGGTCAACGGTTGAAGTTAAGCTGACAGACGATCATCTTCGTGCACTCGACTGGATGGAACAGACCGGCGGCGAACCGGATGTGGTGGTCATGCCGGACGGTCAGTGGCTGTATGTCGACTGTGCGGAAGAGAGTCCAACCGGACGGCGCAGCTTATGTTACGACAACGAAGCACTGGAAAAACGGAAGAAAAACAAACCGCTCGGCAGCGCCGTGGCGACAGCAAGCGAGTACGGTGTGGCCGTCTTAACGGAAGACCACTACCGTCATCTGCAGACGGTTGGGGCGTTTGACCTGAAGACGTCGAGCTGGATCGAGACTCCGGAGTCCATCCGCATGCAAGGCGGCGCCCTCTTTTGTGACCGGCGGTACGGCAACGTCTTCACTTATCACAACGGGGCGGACTCGTATTATGCGAATCGCGGATTTCGGACGTATCTGACGTTTTAACGTTCTAAAGAGTATCGTCTACTTTTATTCTGGTAGATTATACTCTTTTGTCTGTTTATGTCTAACAACTAATTGTGATTACGGAACGATCACCAGCGATACCACTCTCTCTTGATCTTCGTTGTCTCCTGATAACTGATGGTACTTTTCCATCAATGACCGGAGTTCGGATTGAAACTCATTAAATGATTCATCAGGTAAATTCAGTTTAACTAGCGAAAACGTTGATTTGTCTTGTAATCCCTCCTTCACGCTATTGTCATGATAGTTTTTATAATTCTGTAAGATATACACAAAGTAGAAGGATATGAAGTTGGCTTTTTCCGTGTACGTTGCAGAAGTCCAGTCCTCTTCTTTGATTCTGTAACCTGTTGTATTCAAGGCATATATCTTTTCCTCTACTTTTCCAACACGTTGATTTCCAACAATTTTTAGTAAAGAATCCTCGATCATCGAGTTTACATGCCGATACAGAGTGGCTTGTGGAATTTCTTTGAGCAACTTGTGGAGTTGCATGATCGACAATCCTTCGTCACGGTCAATCAACTCCAACGCGATTTTAAATCTTACCTGGTTTTTAAATAAATCAAAATCCATCGAATTTTATCCCCTTACACATCATAGTAAACGATACTTCTTTTTTTATTGTCCTTTTACGAGAAAATCCCATTCGTAAGCTCAGTTCATTCTATAGGGAATGTTTTGAATAAAATGATCCAACTTGATGCCAAAATAAGTTTCAATGTCCGATTTTAAATCGTTCTCCAATCGGAATAAAGCGACAACCAAGTCATTTAGAGGCAGCACGTTATATACATCTACCTCTCCCCAGATGGATGTGATTCTTCCTCGACTAGAAAAAGGCAACATGGACAGGATGGCTCCATCTTTATCATCATGCTCGACGGAATAGTAATGAAACTCTGGAACGTTAGTGGGTTTCACCTGTTCTTTCCAACGATACAATGCTTTGTATAACTCCAAAATCGGAACCGATATGTTTAAATAAGCGATTTGATTTATTTGAATCACAAACCATGCTTCAATCGAGAGAATCGCTGAAACATCTCTAGCCGATTGTTTTGAAAGTTCGTTGGGGCGGCTGATAAAAGTATAAGAAAATAGGATTGAATCAGGAATCATGACCATATTTCATCATCCTTCCTATCGATTTTCTGGCGTTTTTCCTTTGTCTTATAGTTCCTTATTAGTGAACATACCATATGCCCATGGATGTTCGGAATTTAATTTATCATTTTCATGAAAGGAAAAAATAGGATTGACTTATATATTATCATTATCGATAATGATAATATAAAGAGGTGACTATATGAATACAGATGTAACTGTTTTGTTGGAAATCGATTGGTATCAGATTTTCCCTTTAATCCTCCCAATTCTCCTGTTTAATTTTTTATTGATTGGCCTTGCTCTTTTGGACTGGTTTAAACGAAAAAAACATATTGCTGCACCATACGTCTGGTTAGTTGTCATCGTATGCATGCAGACAGTTGGTCCCATCGCGTATTTGATAGTTGGAAGGAGAGTGATTCGCGATGATCATAATTGATAATCTCCATAAGACGCTGGAGAACAGAAAAATCTTAAAGGGAATCAATCTATCGATTGCAGAAAATGAATGTGTCGGTTTAATCGGTCCTAATGGCGCAGGTAAAACGACACTTATAAAATGCATGACAGGAATTTTATCATACGAAAACGGCAGTATACGAATGGATTCCCAACCTATTGAACAGCACAAAAAGGATATTGGTTATCTCTCTCAATACACGGATTTTAAGGCGTGGATGACTTGTCGTGAATCTTTACTGTTTTTCGGGCAACTGTCAGGTCTTGAAAAAAAACTAGTACAAAAAAGAATTCCTACACTTTTGGAAGAAGTCGGCCTTTTCGGTAAGGATCATTTTAAGGTCGAACAGTTATCGGGTGGAATGAAACAACGACTGGGAGTCGCTCAAGCGATTTTACACAATCCGCGTCTTCTTATTTTGGATGAACCAATGTCTTCCCTCGATCCGATTGGCAGAAATGAAATGAAAAAACTAATGGAGCGTCTCAAGTTGCATACCACGATTCTTATTTCGACGCATATTTTAGATGATACCGGCGAAATTTGTGATCGATACATCATCATGAAGAATGGACAGGTCATCGGTAATATCAACAGTCGATTGCAACATGTCGATCGGAGAAAGGTTTTATTACAGGTTAAGGATATGAAAAACATTGATCGACTTAAGATGCATTCTGACTTTGAATCTGTGCAATTCCTATCTCCGCACACCATTCTTTTATCCGGTGATAAAGAATTCGTTTTAAAGAACGTCATTAAGGCATGTACGGCTCAATCTATAGAGGTTATCACGATTGGATTTCACCAAAAGGACTTAGAACAAGTATTTATTGAGATGGTGTCAGAGATATGAATAATCTTTTTATTCTCGTCCGAGCTGAACTGGCAGAAGCATTGAAGGAATATAAATTTATTTGGTTAACCTTGTTTTTCGGCACTCTCGGTGTCACGCAACCGCTCATTAATAAGTATATGGACGTCATTCTTAATCATATTGGTGACACATCTGGAATTGTTATTGATCCAAACAGACAAGTACCCAACGCAACAGACGTCTTTTTATCGACCATCTCCGGTCAATTCAATCAAATCGGTCTGATTATTTTAATTATCAGCTTTATGGGTCTGATTGCAACAGATCGTAACAGTGGTATGCAAGACTTTATATTGACTCGACCGGTTTCCTTGTACAGTTATCTTTATTCAAAATTAATTGGTCATTGGTTGATTAGCATGTTCTCTATTTCAGTCGGAGTACTTGTTTCTTATCTATACACCGTTTATTTGTTTGGGACGTTTTCTTTTCTGAAGCTACTCGGTTTTTTAGTATTGTACAGTCTGTGGATTCTTTACCTTATCAGTCTAGTGATTTTAATCAGCACGTTTGTTAAAAATCAAATTCTGATTGCTATCCTAACCATTACTTTTGCACTTTTTTGGATCTTCACTAAAAATTTTAGCCATGCATTATCTCAGATTGTCCCAGCAAAGATCTTGACGCTGGCCGAGCATCAGTTACTTGATCTCCATGAATTGAACTACGTAAGTGTCTTCATTTGTCTAATGTTAACGGTACTGAATATCAGTTGGGCTGGCGCAAAATTCAATAAATTTTAATCAGTTCAGGTGAAACGATCAAGTGAGTTGTCGAATTGCATTGTATAACATATACCTGGCCAAACGTACTTTCGACTAAAGCAGTGGGTAGAAGACACATTTATCAAAAAACGGTACCGGAGATTCCGAGTACCGTTTTTACATATATTTTTCATCGCCCGTTAAAGTAAGTAAAATTCCATTTTATGTATATAATAGTCAGGTGGTTTGTTATAATTTACTGTGTCTCATAAATCAGCGTTCCATTTGTTGTTAGGATATAGATCTTTTAGTGAATCAAATCAATGTACATAAGGCAGGTGAGCATCTTTGTTGTGGACAGGCATTACGATTGGAATTGGAATTACATTACTTTGTCGATGGCTCTTCAAAAAAGTTAAGCCGGTGTCACCTGTCCAATCGACTATTTCTACCTTTGGCAACCATTCCAAAGACATCATGTATATCTTCGAGGTGAAGCCCGTCTATCGGTTTCGCTACATCAGTCCTTCACTGGATGACCATATCGGTGCCGGAACCGTAAAAGCGAGTTATGCCGACCCGTCAGAGTGTTTCGACCGAATTCATCCGGAGGACGTCGAAATCCTGATGTCTAAATTATCCGGTAACTGCAATTACGAGGAACCGTTCACCCAACGTTGGCGGACGAACGACGGGACATACACCTGGTTTGAAGAGTACACGACACCGATTTACGAACGAGGAGAACTCGTTGCCGTTCAGGGCGTCATCCGCAATATGGACGCGGCAAAAACCAAACAACGGGAACTCGAGCAACTGTACCGGCAAGATCCGTTGACGGGTCTCTTGAACCGGCATACCTTTGATGGATTACTCAAAGAAATGATGCAAGCGTCCCCTGTCCGGCTCGGTGTCATCGCGCTGGATCTCAATGACCTCAAACAGATCAATGACCGATTTGGCCACGTCGCTGGAGATGCCTTGTTGCAACAGACCGCGCTTTGTCTGTCACGGTGTGCGTTTGAAGCGTACCGCCTCGGCGGCGATGAGTTTGTCATCATTTGCCGGGATCATGCGGAGCAGGATTGCCTGCTCTTGGTCGAACAGTTGCGCTCCGAATTCATCAAACACGAGTTGTCGGTCGCGATCGGATTTGCCTACAATCCGGCGACAACCGATCTCGCGGATGTCCTCCGAAAAGCGGATCAGGCGATGTACCGGGATAAACAGACGACGAAATTACTCGTTTGACTGTTGCAACACCTGGTTCAATTGGTGATTAAACAAATCGGGCTGATCGAGGTTCGCGGTATGGCCGGCATCTGGAATCAAATGAATCTGTGTGTTGGGATACTCGCGTTGGAAGCGGGATGCACCGGTGACCTCATGCTCTTGCACCATGCCGTTTAAAATGAAGACGGGAGCTTGCAGATGCTGTAACGATTGTTTGGTCATGGTAGGATAACGGAACGTCATCTGATGCAACACACGTTGCATCGTCTCTTGCCAACGTGTCCCGTGCAAGTCTTCGAACTGAGCGGCAATCAACGGCTCATGTTGTTTGATGTCGAGAAAGTAAGTGTATTGTTGTGCCATGACGTCCGTAAGTTCTTCCGGTACGACCGGTGTATATCCGGTCAAGATGATTCTACCAACCAACTCCGGTGCTTTCAGTGCGACTTGAATCGCGAGTGACGCCCCAAGAGACAGACCGACGAGATGACCGGGTCCGGTTTCGCGGATGCGGTTGATCAGACTGACCGTCGCCTGCTCGATGTATTCCACGGCTGCTGCATCTTCTGACGTACCATGTCCGGGTAAATCCATCACGATGATGTCATATTCTTTCTTGAAATAAGCGATTTGTTGTTCGAAATGGGTTTGTCCTGTTCCCATGAATCCGTGTAAAAAATAGATCCGTTTCATCGTCACACATCCTTTATTTGGTGTTGGTCAAGCGTTCGAATCGCCGCGATGACGAGATCCGGCCGGTCCAAGTGAATCGCATGACCTGCTGTTGGAGCGAAGATTAATTCAGCTGTTGCTGTCAACTTGGCTTGCCGTGCAATTAATCGATGCCACGTTTCTTCGAGTCGGCGGAGTTCGTGTTCCGGTAACCCGTCTTCGATTCCGTCTGAAATGCTTTGCTCCTTGTCCCGACCGAGGACGATCAGTGGCAGTTCCGGAAATTTGTCCGTCCGCATCCGTGCCGCATCCGTTTTCCAGTGCGTGACTTCTGTCGCCATCATCGCATAGAGGGCAGGATCGAGTTGGAAATCGAGCAGCGCTGACTGAACCGTTTCCGGTAAGCGTTGTTGCGCCGGCGTCAATGCCGGGTGGATCAACAGACGCAGCTGGTCGCTTGTTTGTGTTGCATAACGCCGGCATTGTTCAATCCAGGTGGCATCCGACGACAGAGTATCGAGTACGGGTGTATTGAGGTCATCAAGTTCGTGTAAATCAACTGACGTCGAATCGACCAAAAGCAACCCTTTTACCTGATCGGAATACCGGATTGCGAACTCTTGGGCAATCAATCCGCCATAGGAGTGACCGATCAAGAGAATTGGTTCGTCTACGTTGCAATGGGTCAAGAGCCTTTGCAGTTGTTGAACCGCGTGACTTGTCCGGTGAATCCCGTCACCTTCCTGCCAGGAATGCCGGTGGAAGCTGAGAATCCGGTTGGTTGGTCGCAATGTTTGAACGATCTCATACCATTCTTCATAAGAACACCCCATTCCGGTCAAAATCACGGTGGGTGTCCCGGTTGTGCCTGTATCCAAGTACTGTACTTGATGCAAAGAAGACACTTTTGTACGCATACCAGGTCTCCTCTCGTGTCGTTGTTGATAAAACAGGCAGTCCTACTGGTGTTCTGTAAAAGTTAAGGATATCCTTTTTGTTTTCTTTAAATAATTTAGAATAATAATTCGGTAATTGAAATATACATAATGAGTAGGAGTTGCGTGTCCATGACCATCTCGGCTGTTTTATTTGATCTCGATGGGACGTTACTCGATCGCACCACTTCGCTACGACGCTTTTTGGCCGTCCAACACGCCAAGCGAATTGCCCCGCGTTCGACTTGTCCGCTTGATCTGTACCAACACCTTTTTCTGGCACTGGATCAAAACGGTCACGTGTGGAAGGATATCGTCTATCAACAATTAATCGTCCACTTACACCTTGAGGGTGTCACCGTGTCCGAGTTGTTGCACGACTACGTCTCCGAGTTTGCAAAGACGAGTGTGCTGTTCCCTGAGACACGTCACATGTTGGAGCAGTTGCGCGTGTCCTGTCGGATCGGGCTCATCACGAACGGTCGGAGCGACTTGCAACGTGCCGTCATCAACCACCATCAATTGCAGACGTTTTTTGACCCGATCTTGATTTCGGAAGAAGTCGGTCTTTCCAAACCGAACCCTGAACTGTTCTTACGTCCTTTGATCCACTGGGAGCTTGCCCCGGAAAATGTTTTGTATATCGGGGATCATCCGCTTCACGATATCCAAGGAGCAGAAGCAGTCGGGATGACGGGTATCTTAAAAACAGATCATCCGGTTGTCGCCAGTCCGTCTTCCTATACAGTGAACGACTGGTCGGAACTCGAACCCTTGCTCATCCAACTTAACTTAGAAAGAAGGTCACGCTCATGACAACTGCCTATCAGATCCGCCCGTACCAAGATCAGGACTTCCCCGCCATTCAGCGCTTAAATGCTGAGGAAGGCTGGACCCAGCTCGTCCGTCTCCATGAACGGACCCAACTCGCTTGGCGACACTCAAACGCTGCGCTTGTCGTCGAACATGCGGGAGAGGTCATCGGTTATGTCCGTGGAATGACAGACACTCAGGTCACGTTATACATCTGTGAATTACTGATTGATGCCGATTTCCGTGGCCAAGGTCTGGCTCAACAGCTGTTCGCCCGTCTTCATGACCGGTATCCGTCGACCCGGATCGAAGTCCTCGCCTCAAGCAGCTCGGAAAGTTTTTACCGGGGTCAGGCATTTCGTCCGTTTTACGGTTTCCGGAAATCGTTTGAGTGATGCGGTTCACCTAATGCATTTCCGCCCAAACGGTTTCAAATGCGGTTCCCTTCACATCAAAATAAGCATGTATCGGTGCGTAAAAAAGATAGCCCTCTTTCATTAATTGGAACTGATTCGTGACTCCGTCGGCCAGTGTCACGTCAACCATCCGCAACTCCGGATGGTTCTGAATGCTGGATGGCAGTTCGGAGTCGGCCAGTGGCGTTGCCGTACTTAGACCAGTCAACAGATTTGTCCAGGAAGCGGACGGTGCAAGCGACGCTTTCCGCTCCGAATCCCGCGTCCGTTCGGTCTGATAGCTGATGTGCGTGATCGTTTGATCGAGACGAAGGTGTCGGAAATAGTCCGGTCGAAAGGTCGTTTGATCAAGGACCCGGACGATTCGTTGCCCATCCTCCTGACCGATTGCAAGCAGTCGGATGGAAGGGTCATATCCTTCCAGCTCGTAAATCGTATAGTCCGTCAGGTTCGAGGCGAAGGATTGTTTTGATAAAGTCGTTTCGTTTTCTTCAGTCAACGTGTTTTCGGACGTCCCTAACTTCCGACCGCGCAGTTGAGACACTGCTTG
The DNA here is from genome assembly GCF_003598705.1 of Exiguobacterium sp. RIT452. Taxonomy (NCBI): domain Bacteria; kingdom Bacillati; phylum Bacillota; class Bacilli; order Caryophanales; genus Exiguobacterium; species Exiguobacterium sp. RIT452. The sequence continues at coordinate 891,861 of NZ_QXJB01000001.1, read as the reverse complement.
TCCGCTGATTGTCGTGTCCGCCTGGATATACATCTTCTCCTGATAGACGAGTCCGGGCAGCATCGAGGCGGTCGATTGGTCGATCGGCGTCTGGATCCAAGATTCGAGTCGGTCATATTGCAACAGACCAATCAGCAGGCTAGCTGCCAAAATCAGTTGCGGTAAACGATGCCTCCGTTTTTTGCGGCGGAGCCCCTGCTCCATCCGGGCGTGAACGGTATCCGGTACGGGAATGTCTTTGAACACGGTCTCAAGTTGCTGTTTCATCCGGATTCTCCTCCTTTCATTTGCTGCCGTTGCAGTTTTTGAATTGCCCGGTATAACGTACTTTTCACCGTACTGACCGGAATGTCGAGTAAGTCAGCGATTTCCTGAAAGGAATAATCGGCTTGGTATCGCAAGAGCAATAAAGACCGTTCTTTGACCTCAAGTCGTTCGAGCAAGTCCGCCAGATAAAGTTGATCGACGACCAGATTCTCAAAGGAGGAACTTTCGATATCGTCGACAGCCCCTGTGTCCTCATATGTCAACGTCAGCTGTTGATGTTTTTTTAACAGGCACAAGGCCGAGTTGATCGTGATCCGGGTCAGCCAGGTCTTGAAATACGTGACCTCTTTTAAAGACTTTCGGTATTTCCAGGCGCGGAAGGCGACTTCCTGGACGTTTTCGAGTGCTTCTTGCTCCTGTTTCAAGTACACATAAGATATCCGATAGATGTATTGTTCTTCTGCATACAAAGCAGTCAAGAACATTTCATCCGTCCAAGTGCCTGCTATTTTTTTGCGCAACACCCTTCCTCCCTCCTTTCCCTTCTAACCGTTAGACTCTGGATTGTTCCATTTGGTTTCAAAAAATCAAAATTATGTAAATTTTCTTTTCTTGTCATGAAAAGTTCGTTACGCTGATAGGACATACGATACGTAAAATGAAAGGATGATTCCAATGCCGACATGGCAACAAAATATCACAGCACTCATGCGCCAGCATGAGATTTCCGGAACGGTACGCGTAACGCAATCGGAACAACCGTTACTGGCAACGGCACATGGTTACGCCAACCGGACATACAACATTCCGAATCAACATTCGACCCGGTTCGGGATCGCTTCAGGATGCAAGCTGTTCACAGCTGTCGCGATTCTTCGGTTGGTCGAAAACAATCAACTGGCGTTAGAAGACGAAGTGTCGAGCTTTCTTGTGTTGGACGGCATCGATTTGCAGGGCGTGACGATTCATCACTTGTTGACACATACGTCCGGAATCGTCGACTATTTTGACGAAGAGACGATGGATGACTTCGAAGAGCTGTTTACGACATTTCCGATGTACCGATTGCGTACACCACGTGATTTTCTGCAACTGGCCGGCAACCGTCCCCGTGTCAACGAGGCGGGTGTCCGTTTTCAATACAACAATCTCGGTTATGTCTTGTTGGGTATGTTGATCGAAACCGTCAGTGGTCAATCCTTCCCCGAGTTCATCCAACACCATATCTTTGACCGGGCGCAGATGAAGCGATCAGGTTATTTTTCCTTTGACGCCTTGCCTGAACATACGGCAATCGGATACATCGATCAGACCGATGGATCGTGGCGGACGAATCAATACGCGCTTCCGGTCATCGGTGGACCTGATGGCGGGGCATTCGTGACAGCCGATGACTTAGAACGCTTTTGGCAGGCCTTGACAAGCCATGCCCTCCTGTCCCGATCCTTCACTGAACTGCTCTTCCAACCACATGTGATTGAACGGGAAACATCGGGGTATGGATACGGTGTCTGGCTTGATCTGACCGGTGCCGGAGACGTCTGGAAATACCACATCATGGGTTATGATCCTGGTGTCAGCTGTCACTCCGCCTACTACCCGCATGATGCTACGATTGTTTCTGTCTTATGCAATCAGTCAAAAGGTGCCTACACGATCAGCAAGGCTGTCGAAGAAACGTTGTTCAAGTGCGCAAAGGAGGAGCGTTCATGAATTTTTACACGGCAAGCAGCTTCCGCAACATCAAAGACGTCCAATTCATAAATGACCGACTGATCAAGCAAGGTCATCACCTGACGTACGATTGGACACAATCGGAACGGGTCAATATGCCGGCTGCCCTGCAACGGATCGGACAGCTGGAACTCGATGCCGTCCGGGCGAGCGATTGCTTGATTTTAGTACTCCCTGCCGGAAAAGGCAGCCACGTCGAGCTCGGGATTGCCCTTGCCAACCAGATTCCGGTGTTCCTTTGTATGCTCGATTCGACGAGTTGGACCGGTTCGGAAGCGAGCACGTTTTATCACATCGGTGATGTCAGACCGTGCTTCGGTCAGGTCAATGACTGGGTCCGGACCATCCTCGACGCGATGGCTGAGCTGACAGTCCGATGAGGCGGATCGTTCTTCTGACCGTCGGCAAGACACATGCCGGAAAATCAACGTTTGCCGATCGCTTGTCCCGGTTGTACCCATCGTTTCTTATCATCGATCAAGACGTGCATGCCCGTTTCCTGAACACCCATTATCAAAAATTGTTACCGCTCGACGGTCCAAACCGCTTAAAACATCAACTGACGGACACCATTGTCGAACATGCCCGTCGTCAGTCTGACCTGCATCTGATTGTCTGCAATGCCAACCTGTCAAAAAAACAGCGCATCCGCTTTTTACAACAGTTTCCAAAGGATCAGTACCGAACGATTCTCGTTCACTTTGACCTTGCCGAAGAAGTTCTGTTGGCGCGGGTTGACGCTTCCATAAAGGATCGGGCGGAAATCCGCGGTGCAGAAGATTACCGGCAGATCTTGTCCCGTCAACGATTGGAACGTCCTGAACCGGATGAGGCAGATCAGGTGATCCGGATCCGCACGCAAACCGACATCGAGTCTTTTCTGCAGGACACTGCCTGGTTCATAAATGAGAAAACGTCGAAAGGACCTGTTTGAGCAAACGGCTCAAGCAGGTCCTTTTTGCGGTATTTGAATTTGGGCAGACGTTCCTTGACCGGTTGTGCTGTCAAGAGTCACTGCCCCGCCGTGTAATTCGACGATCCGTTTGACAATCGACAAGCCAAGTCCGTGACCATCCGTTGTCCGTGAGGTCTCGCCTTGATAAAAACGGTCAAACACGAATGGGAGCTCCGCCGCCGAAATGCCTTTTCCTTGATCGGTGATGGTCAACGTGACATCCGTTGCTTGTGTCAGCCGAATCGACAGGATGCCGTTTGCCGGTGAGAAATAAACTGCATTTTGCAGAAGATTGAGTAAAACCTGTTGCATCAGTTCCTCTTCCCAGACGACCGTCACTTCCGCCAACTCGAGATCGAGGATCAGATGTTTGTCTGTCCACTGGGATTCCAGTAACAGCAAAGCATGACGGACCTGCTCGTCAAAACGATAGGCTTTCCGCTGGATGATTGACTGATGATCGAGGCGCGATAACCGGACAAGATTCGAGGTCAGGCGGGACAGACGGTCACTTTCCTGTCCGATGATCCGGATGTAATGCTGTTGCTTGTCTTCCGGAAGACCGGGCTGTGCCAGTAACCGGCTGAACCCATGGATCGAGGCGATCGGTGTCTTCAGTTCATGGGAAATCGCCGCCGCCAAATCTTTTGCCAAATATTCGTTTCGTTGCAAGGCGACGGTCATCTGGTTAAAGTTCTGAATCAAGTTCGCGACTTCATCATTCCCCTGATCCGGAATCTGAATGTCGTAGTTGCCTTGCGTCACTTCAACAGCGGCTTCGCTGATCCGTTTGATCCGTCGGGTCACAAGCCGGACGGCAAACCAGGTCAGGAAAAAAGCGACGGCAATCGTCAGACCGATTCCAACCAAGGACGAGTTGCGAATACTTGAGACAAGGTCCTGGTCCGGGTTGGGTGTCGCCACCAAGTAACGTTCGCCGACCTGCCGAATATGAAGCGGACGCTCCGAAAAGGTTCCGGCGACAGCCACTTCTCCTTTCTGTCGGAGCGTCTCTGTTTCAGTTTCAGACAGTGAGACCATGGTTTGTAAACGGTCGGCCGAGACTTCCGTCGTCTCGATCACCGATTGTTCGACGTAGCGGCTGGCTGAAGCGAAGGACAGTTCTTGTTCGACCATCAACCGTTCGACGGTACCCGTCCGTTCCGCCAGTTGTTGTGCGACGTCTTGGCGGACCGAATCGAATTGGAAAAAGAACGTCGCCCCGAGCGGAATCAATAACGGCAACAGCAGCAAGCCAAACAAGATGAGGAAAAACCGACCGGAGATGGACTGGAAAAACGGTTTCATAACACGACCCCTTTGTAGCCGAGTCCCCAGACCGTCTCGATCGTAAAGACTTCATACTGATTAAATTTATCCCGTAACCGTTTGACATGGACATCAACCGTTCGGCTGTCACTTTCAACATCATATCCCCAAATCTCATCCATTAACTGTTGGCGTGTGAAAATCTGTTTCGGTTGGGACAACAGACGATAGAGCAATTGAAATTCCTTTTGCGGTAACGCCAGTTCGCCGTCCGGTGTGACGACGGTCGCATCCTGCATCCGTAACGTCAACGTCTTCACGACAAGTTCCTGTGTCGCGACGATTTTGGATCGCCGAAGCAAAGCATGAATCCGTAACAGCCATTCATCAAGATCGACCGGCTTGACCAGGTAATCATCGACACCGGTCACGAATCCTGCTTCCTTATCAGCAAACGTATCGAGGACCGTCAGCATCAAAATCGGCAGATCATACCCGGCTTGGCGTAACGCACGGACGAGTTCGACGCCCGAAACATGCGGCATCATGACGTCCGTGACAAGCAGATCAATGTGTTGTTCGTCAAAGCAGGCAAGCGCTTGTGCTCCGTCTGCGGCTTCGATCGTCCGGAATCCTGCCGCACGTAAAGTCTCGCCTAACAGGTACCGGACATGTGGATCATCTTCTGCAATCAGGATGGTAACCATCCCACACCTCCTTTACGCATTGCGCAGGGCTTCAATCGGATGGAGCAACGACGCTTTTCGAGCGGGCGCGTATCCGAAGACGACCCCGACGAGCATTGAAAAACCGGCTGCGAGGAGCAACGTCCCGACGGAAATCGTAAACGTCGTTCCAATCAACAGACTGACGAGGTATGCTAGACCGACCCCGACGATGATGCCGATTCCACCACCCATCAAGGATAATAAGATCGACTCGAGTAAAAATTGGAGCCGAATCGCCCGTGGACGTGCGCCGAGTGCTTTGCGCAGACCGATTTCCGTCGTCCGCTCCGTGACCGAGACGAGCATCATATTCATGATTCCGATGCCGCCGACAATCAAGGAAATCGAGGCGATGCCGGTCAACAGCAACGACAACATCGTATTGATTTGATCAATTGAATCAAGAGCTTCATCAAGACTGACGATCGTATAGCGGTCTTCCTGTTCATTATAGAATTGATACATTTTCGCGGACAGATCCCGTTTGACGGTCGCGACGTCGGCCGACTCCTCCTTGAAGACATCGACTTGTTGCACCGTGTCGATGTCAAGCGTCCGCAGTGCCGTCGTATACGGAATCACGACTTCCTCCGAGTCGGCATCACTCACGCCGATGACCTGATACGTCAAACCGTTCAGGAACAGCGACTGTCCGACCGGTTCCTGTCCCGGAAAAAGTGTCCGGGCGACGGAGGGACTGATGACGGCGACGACGGTTTCCTGCTCGACATCACTGATTTTGATTTCCCGTCCCTGCGTGACATCGGCCGACTCTTGATAATAGATGTGATTGCGGCCGCTGATCGTCACGTCATCGAGTCGGGCGTCTGCCGACCGGATCGATAATTGAGTCGTCAACGTCGGGGCAATACCGCGTGTCCCGTCGACTTGATTTAACTCTTCCAGTTGCCCTTGGGATAATCCTGCTTTTAACGGAGACGCCGTCGTTTGAATCGTCAATTTGTTTGCCCCGAACGTCGAGACTTCGGCATTGATCGAGGCGGTCGCCCCGTTGACGATTGAAATCAGGGCGATGATGGAAGCGACACCGATGATGACCCCGAGTGTCGTCAGAAAGGACCGCATTTTATGATGGACGATATTCGTCCAGGCCATCCGAAAGGTTTCGCGTATCATGGATGACTCGCCTCCTGTACCTGTCCGTCTTCAATCCGGACGATTCGTTTCGCCTGTTTCGCAATCGTAATGTCGTGGGTGATCATGACGATTGTCTTCCCTTCGTCCGCCAACTCGTGAAACAAGCCCATGATTTGCTGACCGGTCTTTTGGTCGAGTGCACCGGTCGGTTCATCCGCCAGCAGCAGCGTCGGTTTCGTGACGAGTGCCCGGGCAATCGCGACCCGTTGTTGTTGCCCGCCGGACAACTGATGCGGATAGACACTCCCCTTTTCCCCGAGTCCGACCCGGGTCAGCAAATCGACCGATCGCTGGCGTCGTTCTTTTGGCGAGACACCCGCATAAATCAGCGGCAACTCGATGTTTTGCAAAACCGTCAATCGCGGTAACAGTTGGAACTGTTGAAAGATGAAGCCGACTTCCTGATTCCGGATCCGGGCAAGTTCATCTTCTGACAGTTGACTGACATCCTGGTGTTGCAGGTGATAGTTGCCGCTCGACGGGATGTCGAGACAGCCGATGATGTTCATCAAGGTCGACTTACCGGATCCCGACGGACCGAGGATCGTCACGTATTCCCCGGCCTCGATCGATAAATCCACATCTTTCAAGACCATTTGCCGGTTTTCGCCTGCTCCGTAAGCTTTCGTAATCTGTGTTAACTCGACGACGGCCATTACGATGCACCTCCCGGAGGAGTCGGTAACAGACCCGAACTGCCTTGTTCAGTCGGCAACACGACATAGTCATCAACGGACAGACCTTGTTTGATTTCAATGTCTTGCCCGTCCGTCACTCCGGTCGTGATGAACCGGCGGACAACTTCGCCTTCTTCTTCGACGTAGACGTACGGACGGTCATTTTCCGTATACTCGACGACATCAAGCGACAAGACGGGCGCCTCCTTGACCAATTGTTTGTTGATGCGGGCCTCGACGGTCATGCCGACACGCAGTTGGTCCGGCCCATCGATCGTGACGTCCGCCGTGAAGTACGACAATCCATTTTCCATGACCGCTTCTTTACCGACCGATTCCACCGTACCGTCTACAATTTCATCCAAGCCGTTTACACGCAACTCGACCGACTGATCTTGTTTGAGGCGATGGATATCCTGTTCGTCGACCTTCAGTTGAACGGTCAAGTCTCTGTAGTCCGTGATGACGGCGAGTGACGTGTTGGGTCCGTAGATGGCATTTGGTTCGACATCAAGCTTGGCGATCTCACCCGTAATCGGGGCTTGATACGTTTTGCCACTCACGCTTGAAAACAGAGTGTCCCCCGCTTTGACTTGTTGTCCGACTTTAACCTCGACCGCCTTGACTTCGACCAGCTCATTACTGACGACCGTACTGCGCTTGTCGGCTATGACTTGTCCCGTGAAATGATAATACGTCTGCAACGTTTTTTGTTTGACTTGCTCCCGTTTTAATCCATCCGCTGACGATTGTTGCCCCATCGCTGCGACACCGGCTGTCCCAATCAGCAGGATGACTAGCAATCCGATCCACCATTTTCGTTTTTTTGTCTGCTTCATCTGTTTGTTCCTCCCTTGTCTTGAATACTCATACTGTAGAAGGAAGTTATGAACCAATTATGAATTCGGAGGGCATTTGATTAAAAAAAGTCTTTTCTTGAATAGACAAAATTTTCAAATAACATTACACTTATTTTACCTTAATTTGTAAAAGGAGTGGTTTGGTGGATATCTTAGTTAAAGACGTTTCGCATACCTTCAGCCAGGCGGGATTACAGAGTGAAGTCTTAAAAGCGTTGACCTGTCAGTTTTCCGCGAGTGACATCACCGCCCTTGTCGGTCCGTCCGGCTCAGGGAAATCAACGTTTTTAAGTCTGATCGGCTCACTTGACCGGCCGACATCGGGGCAGATCGACTATGACGGACAGGACATCACGAAGTGGAAGAACCGGCAATTGTCGAAGTTCCGGGCGCAGGAAATCGGTTTTGTCTTCCAACAGTTTCATCTTTTGCCCGCTTTGACGGTCAAAGAAAATCTGCTCGTTCCCTTACTGAAACAAAAAACCGACTTCAACAAACAAGACCGGATTGCGGAAATCTTGGAAAAAGTCGGACTGACCGCGAAACAGGATGCCTTGCCGGCGCAATTGTCCGGCGGGCAACAGCAACGGGTCGCGATCGCTCGAGCTCTGATCAATCGGCCGCGCTGGATTCTCGCCGACGAACCGACCGGTAATCTCGACTCGGTCAACGGGGAGACGATCTTTCAACTGTTGCTCGATCTCCATCAAGAAGAACAATGCGGCATCCTGTTCGTTACGCACGATTTGGCACTCGCGGAGCGGGCGGATCGGATTGTGTTCATGCAGGATGGACAGATTGTCGAAGATCGGCGGAAGCAGACGGTTCGGAGTGTGTGAAAAAATAATAATAGAGGAGGTTCGAAATGTTACGTTTTGTCCTGAATCACTGGCGCCGGCAACGGTTTAAGTTCATTCTGACGCTTGTCGGAGCGCTCATCATTAGTGCCGGACTCAGTCTGATGTTCAACCTGACCGACTCCAGTCAAGGAACAGTTGAACAGACGTTACAAAAAAAATGGTCATCGGCTTATGATATCGTCGTCCGGCCAAAAGGCAGTCAAATGACGACCGAATCTAATAATCTATTGGAACCCAATTATCTAAACGGCATCAACGGCGGGATTTCTTTGGATCAATATGAAACCATCAAACAGATGAAAGAAGTTGATATTGCGGCACCGATTGCTGTCATGGGCTATGCCAACACGTTTGTCATGTTCAAGAAAGCCATGACGTTTCCGAAGGAACCCGGTATTTACCGCTATAAGAGAACGACATACACCGAGACTGGCCTTGGCAAAGAACAGCAATTCGAAGAGCAGATCCATATTGCTCAAGGAACAAAGATCCAATTACCAGAAAAAGTCCCCTTCTCAACCTCGCCGGTGGACAGCTTTCGGGATGTTTCTGCCGGTAACCCGGTTCTGATTGTCGCTGTCGATCCGAAAGAGGAAGCCCGACTAGTCGGACTCGATCAAAGCGTCAGTTCTAAAAATAATTCCCGGTATTTTTCACAGTTGGATCAACATGAGTCACCTCGAGGGGCTGACGACAATATTATTCCGGTTCTTGTCAATCCGCATTCCTTTAATAAAGGGACGTATGAATTTACGATTGAAAAGCTGGATGCCCCTTATAAAACTGAGCAAGATCAGCAAAAGCTGGTCCAAGAACTGGTCAAAAAACAGCCGGACGGTGACCGTGTAAATTCTATCCTTCAAACGTATCCAGCCAAATTGACGCAACGCCTTGAGATGCCGTCTTCTAAAGTCGAAGAAACATATCTCAAAACATTGTCGGAAGGGACAAACCTCCAGACGTTTGTTACAGAAGATGCTCCAGGCGCCCAGTTGCTGTATAAATCAGGTCCGCTTCAGTTCAAAGAAACCAAAAGTCCATATCCGACGCGCTGGAAAAATGCTTTTGAAGTCAGCACATCTGCGATTCATTTAAAAAACTGGTACTTTTCGGACTCGACACATCCTTCAAAAGGATATCGGTCACTTGTCTCGACCGGAAAAAAAGTTAAAAATCCGACTGAAATGGAAATTCCATTTAAGTACCCTTACCTCACCTTTAAAGTCGTCGGTCTCTATGATCCGAACAAAATCAAAGTCTCTAAAGATCCGCTTAATGAACTGCCGATGGAAACGTACCGTCCATCCTCTGCCGATCTCGTCCTCGATGCGGAAGGTGAACCGGTCAATCCGGCAACATCAATCGATACATCCGGCAATCCCGTTGGTTTGCTGACGAGTTCACCAAACATCCTGACGACACTCGACAGTGCACGTGGCGTCATGGGCGAACAAGCGATTTCGTCGATTCGCCTCAAAGTCAAGGGCGCAACGACCGTCAGTGAAGAGTCGGAACAACTGCTGCAAGACGTGAAAAAGCAAATTGAGCAGGAAACTGGATTGATGGCTACCATCACGAAAGGTTCCTCTCCCCAGCCTGTTGTCACGAAAGTCGTCGATAACGGCAAGACACTCGGTTGGATTGAACAGCCGTGGATTCACATCGGCGCTGCCATGACAATCTTCCGCGAGACGAGTGTCGGCTTCTCCGGTGTCATCTTCGCCATGCTTGCCGTTGCGATCGTTTATGTCCTTGCGACAAGTTACGTCTCGATGCTTGCCCGACGGAAGGAATTTGCCGTCTTGCTCGCACTCGGCTGGCGGACAAAAGACTTGTACCGGATTGTGTTAATTGAAGCCTCGCTCCTTGCTGGATTTGTCTCGGTCATTGCGTTACTCGTCGAAAGCATCTTCTCGTATGTCCGAAACGAGACGATGAACGGGTGGAGCTTACTTTGGATTACCCTGTTCAGTCTCGTGATTTACTTTGCCGGTGCCGCCTGGTCTGCCTTTACGATCCGGAAAATTTCGCCGTACGAAGCCATCAAGACAGGTGAATATGCGTCATCGTCCCACGTTAAACTCGGTCTCCGTTCGACCTGGACGCTCGCACTCAAAGAGATCTTTGGCAAGTGGAAGCGGAATGCGCTGTCGATTTTATCGATTGCCTTGCCGACGGCTCTGTTGACATTCTTCCTGTTCGTGACGTTCCACCTGCAAGGCGTGCTGTATACGTCGTGGCTCGGTCAGTTCGTCGCCTTACAGGTCGGTCCGATGCATTACGTGACGATGGGTGTCGCGATTACGATTGCCATCCTGACGACCGGCGAAATCATGTGGCAAAACGTCACCGATCGGCGGGCGTCGCTTGCCATCCTGAAAGCCGTCGGTTGGACGAATCGCTCCGTCCGCCAATTGATTGTGTTAGAAGGGATGCTGATCGGGTTCGTCGCCGGAATCGTCGGACTAAGTATCTCTTACATCACGATTTATGTCTTGTATGATCTCGTCCCGTGGGATGAGCCGTTGTTGATTGCTGTCTCCCTGCTCCTGCCGGTGCTGTTCGGAACGATTGCTTCGCTCCTGCCGGCGCAAATCGCAGCACGCGTCAATCCCTATCAGGAATTGAAAGATGCAGGATAATCAGAATCAGTAGACAACCTGAAGACCGGCTCTCGCCATACGAGGTCCGGTCTTCAGGTCGTTCTGGTCGTGTGGTTTGTCAGGCGTGCCGTCCCTTGATGGATGAGCCAGGCAACAACCAAGATGAACGGGAAGAATTGTAACGGAAATAAAAACAGCAGCAAGGTTGCGGTGACAAACGGCTGTTTGAGGATGATCGTACAACTGGCGGCGACACTGACTGCAATCAGCAAGCCCGGTGTATACGGAAAGACGGACGCTAAGGCAAATGCCATCGCTGTACTGGAAAAGACTGCCGGAAAGATTTTTCCGCCCCGCCATCCGAACGAAAAACAGACATGGGTCAAAAATGCTTTCCCGACGGCGATGCTGATTAAGAAGAAGACCGATTGATCGAAGGCAATCCGCGAGAACTCAAGAATTTTTTGTTCACCGGAAAATAAGAAATAGGACGACATGCTGCCGAACAGACCTAAGATTGCACCGGCGGCCAAAGCTAAACCCAGTGGATGTGGATAGTTTCGTGCCACAATGTCCGTCCAGCGGCCAAATAACAAAAACAAGTATCCGAATCCCGTCCCGATCATGACTGCCGGAAGCAGGAAGTACATCACCTCCACCGTCCAGTTCACGTTCGGTGTACTGATGGAAAATAAGATTTCGTGCGGGAACAGTCGATTCAGTGTCGTAAAGGCGAAAATCCCGCAGGCTGTCGTCAGTGCATACAACAAGACTTTGCTGGATTTACGCTTGAAATTGGTCCGGTTCACCCCGTCTTCGAGTGCTTCACTGACGCCGATCAACGGTGCGTAAAAAATCGTTGATAACATCGCTCCGATCCCAAGATCAAGCAACTCTTTTTTCTTCTGCAGGGTCCAGGTCATCCGGTCACCGGCCCACGTCATCAATCCGCCGAGAATGCTGATCAAGGCTGCTTCCGGACCGAGACTTGCTCCGAACGTCAAAACCAGCAAGGCAGCCACGGTATTTTTGACGACTGCCCCTTCATACGCAACCCGGCCTGTCGTCTTGAATTCCTCAAGCGTCTGATGCATCGTCCGGGGATAGTCGCCGATGTACGTCTGGAACAGACCAATCAACAGTCCGCCGAACAGGCAAATCCAAAACGGGTAAAACGGCGTGTCCAGCTGTTCCGGAATCGTCGTCCACGTCACATGAATCAGCAGATTCGACAATGCCAGAAAGAGCGACGCAAGTGCCCCGACAATCAGCCCGAGCAGACAACTGTAGAGGACGAATACCAGATTAAAGTTCATCTGCTTCACTCCTTATTCGCAAATACTGCCCGTCACTTCCGGTCTGGTTTGTTTTTGTTTAAGTGGAATTCTTTTAACGCCCGGTTAAAATTCACAATCAGGGCACTAATAACGCCGATTCCAAGCAAGACATACCCCATCGTAAAAATCTTGCCGATCGGCGTGACCGGATGAATATCACCATATCCGACCGTCGTCAGCGTCATGACGGAAAAGTACAGCGCGTCGAGATAACTCAGCTGTTCGACGCTGTGATAAAAAAACATCCCGACCGCCAGCAAAAAGGCGACGGAGAACATGACGGCTTTTTGTTCATCTTGACGAAACAGGATTTTCAGGACGTAATACATATTGCGTAACAGAATGAAAAAGGCAATCATCGCATCCTTCCTCTCCTCACAAGCAGACTTGACACGTGACGACTATCGTTCCTTTACCTTATCTATTGAACTACCCGAAAAAAGGGAGAACGATTCTTAAATCGTCTCCCTTTGCATCCATCCTCTTGTTCGGTTTCCAATCTGTTTGTCCACTCCCTTATTTCGGACGATAGAATAAGGTAATATGAAGGTTCCTGCAAAACATTCATCTACCTTAGAGGAGGTCAGAAACATGCGTATTCAAATCATCGGTGGTTCCGGTACCGGGAAAAGCACGCTCGGCAAGTGGATCGGGCAACAAGAAAGTATCCCCTGGATCGACAGCGATCATTATTTGTGGAAAGATCACACATTTACCGAAAAACGATCGGTCGCGGAGCGGTATGCCTTATATACACCGGATATTGAAAACCATCGACAGTATGTCGTCTCCGGTTCCGTCTTTTCGTGGAATTCGACCGGCTTCGACAACCGGGAGTTGCTTGTCTTTTTACGCTTGGATGAAACGACACGGATGAACCGTTTAATCCAGCGGGAACAAGAACGGTATCCTGATTTCACGGGAACGAATGCATTTCTCGACTGGTGCAGCACGTACCTGACGGCGACGGATCCGGCGATGATTGGGACGCTAGCCGAACACCGTCTGCAAATAGAACAATCCGCTTCTCCTGTCATTGAAATCGATGCGGCGTTACCGACGGACGAGATCTACAGGCAAATCAGACACGCCTATCAGCAACTGCAAACCGCACTGTGAATTTTCGTATACTTACCGAAACCAATCGGCTCCCTCCCGTGTCAGAAAATCGAGTTCCCGTTCGTAATGCGTGACATGTCCCTCTTCAATCATCCGCTGAAAGGCTTCGTCGCCTTCCGTTGCTTTCCGCTGAATCGTCGCAATCAGTGCCTGGATGCGGAGCAACACCGTTTCGTACAAGGCGGCTTTTACGTCTGGTTTTCCGTAAGCCGTCAAAAACAATTCGATTCGCCGCCGGATGCGTTCCTGATCTGTGATTCGATCATAGAGCACAGGCTCCCCTGTTTCCGTCATTTGATGGCGGCTTAACGGAACAAACGTATACATCGTATACGCGATATCCCAAATCCGTGGTCCCGGGGCGGCGACGTCGAAATCGATGATGCCGATCGGCCGCTTATTTTGAAAAATGACGTTATAGACGGCAAAATCATTATGGCAAATCAGTTCAAGTGGCTCGGGTGTTCCGTCGAGCGGTGGCCAATCATGTGGGATTGGAAAATCCGCGACGGCTTCGTGATAAGCACGTAATAGGCGTGCCGTTTCTTCCAAAACGGTATCCGAGCGCATGTATGGCTCGAGCGGATAATTCCCGGCCTCGCCTTTAATGTACGAGACGATTTCCCGATTTTGTGCGTCAATCCCTAAAAACCGTGGACTCCCTGTAAACCCTCTTTTCTCAAGATGGTGTAACAACCGATGAATCCGTTCACTGTCCGGTTTTTGTTCGCGTCTGACTGTATCCCCGATCCGTGAGACGTCGGAGACATTCCCGCCCGTCAATTGTTCTTCCTGCTCAGGTTGTGTCATGTGGTATCCTCCCCTTTCCGTTGACTCAGTGCCGCAACGAGAATCGATGCCCCGACTAAACTGATGACAAGATCGCTTCCTTTGAGCAACGCGAAGTCAAAATGCCACAACGTGTCAACCCCGTTCGTGATCACCATCCCGATGACATACAGCGTGATACTGAGCGGAATCATTCGTTTAATGAAACGTGGGACGCGAATCCAGATCCGTAACAAGCGTTCACCTGTCTTACTCATCATTTCATCCCCTTACACCCTAAAATTTCCCTGTTCTTGACTAGCTTATCATGTCTGGGTCGATCACTCAAAGTGTTCGCTGGCCTTGACAACTGGTAGACTAAAGGATAGAAAAGTCAGGAAATGGAGTCGATATTTATGAAAGCTATGACCATCACACAATACGGTCACGTCCCGCTTGAACTTACAGAACAGCCCCGTCCGCAGGTCAATCCCTACGATGTGCTCATCGAAATTCATGCCGCAAGCATCAATCCGGTTGATTTTAAGATTCGTGACGGGAACGTCAAACTGTTGATTCCTTATCAGTTCCCGTTGATTCTCGGCAATGATTTTTCCGGTATCGTGACGGAAATCGGTTCTGCCGTCACGAAGTTTCAGATCGGGGATGCCGTTTACGGTCGTGCCGAGAAGAACCGGATCGGCACGTTTGCTGAATACATCGCAATCGATGAACAGATGCTCGCTTTGAAACCAGCCACACTTTCGTTTGAAGAAGCGGCGTCGATTCCGCTGGTCGGCTTGACGTCCTATCAGGCGTTACATGACATTCTGCAGCTGACACCCGGACAAAAAGTTTTGATACACGCTGGTGCCGGAGGCGTCGGAACGTTTGCGATCCAACTGGCGAAAGCGATGGGACTATATGTCGCAACGACGGCAAGCCCCGACGGACATGAGCTTGTCCAGTCACTTGGGGCCGATAAAATCATTAATTACCGGACCGAAGCCTTCGAGGACCTGTTGCACGATTATGACGGCGTCTACGATACGATTGGCGGCGAGACACTCCGACGGTCGTTTAAGGTTGTCCGTCCGGGTGGACACATCGTCTCGATTTCCGGACTGCCGAATGGCCGGTTCGGTAAGTCCTACCGGTCCAGTTTTCTCAAGACTTCATTATTTAGACTGTTAACGCTCCGCGAGACACTTCTTGAACGAAAACATGATGTCACCTATACGTTTTTGTTCATGCGACCGAGTGGTCAACAACTTGAACACATCACGGAATGGATCGAGAGTGGACAAATCAAACCGATCATCGACCGGGTGTATCCGTTTGAAGACGCCCAAGCGGCGCTCGAGTATTCAGAGTCCGGTCGTGCCAAAGGCAAGGTCATTTTAAAAATCAAGTAATAGACTAAAAACGGTCCAGCAATCACCCGACGATGGGGTGTTTGCCAGACCGCTTTTTATTGATAGCTTATTTAAATTTATTCATCGACTTAAACAATAAATGATATAATATGTTAAAAATAGGATAATTAATTCTAGAGATAGGAAGGAAGAAATCAATGGACATACGTACCGGCACCCCGTACAAACATTATTTTTGGAAACGGTTTTTCCTGCTGTTCATTCCGCTGTTTTTGATCGGGATTCTACCTGAGCCGTTCATCACAGAAAATCCATTCAACAGTCTTGAAGATTATGGCGAATTTGCCTTCGTCTTTTTGTTGTATCTGATTGTGATGTCCGGAATTTCCGCTTTTTTGGTCTCGATGCGTTGGAGAAGAAAACAAAACCGTCGATGATGACCACTTCGACTAAAAGGAGACACAGATCATGCGCTGGAAAACAGCTCTTACGGCAGCTTTAATGGTGTCGCTTGTCGTCAATGCAGGATGTACCGATTCTGATTCAGCCAAGCAACCGTCGAAAATCAAGGCAGACCCGCAGGTGGCTGAGCCGATGCCGAATCTTGAACCGGTCAGTGCCCCTTTGTCTGACTATGGAAAATATGTGCCGCTGAAGCGACAATCAGAAACGGTTACGCTTGGAAGCCATCAGACATACAATCTGAGCCCGTTCTTTACCGGACAAACCGTCGTCATTGCGCCGGACTACCTGTATCAGCAATCGATCTACTATACGCACGTTAAACAAACGAGTGATACAACCATTAACAGTTACATTTACCGCTACAGCCAAGGGTCGAACGATAACCAAGTGCTGCATACGGTCAACCGGACGATCGGTATGATGACCGGAGTGTCGCATTACCTGTTTTGGGTCGAATACAATCAAACCAAGTCCGGACAAAAATGGGCGATTCGCTTGATGGACTTGAAGACGGAAAAAATCAATACGCTTGATCAAGGCATCAGCCGTTATGACACGGCGATTCCTTATCTGGATGCGTCCTCAAAACGGGTATCCTGGATGACGCATGAAGCGACACCGACCCGAACGAAAACCATCCTCAAGTCGTTTGATGTGGCGGAAGACGCCATCATCATCCATCAGCAATATATGTTAAAAGAAGGCGAAAAACGGAATGGACAGTACCCATTTGACTTCCGCCGGAGCGATGCTGGGCTGATTTTGCATACAAGTACGTTTAAGAACGGTCATAAAACGCCGACGCTCGAGACGTTTGACGGTGCATTCAGCCGACGAATGAACGGACTGATTGATTTTGAACACAATAAAAAGTATGTTGCAATCGGCGAAGAAGGCTCCGCTCTCTTCATGCCTAAGAAAGGACAACAACCGGGGTACCAGTTCAAACCGTCGGACAACCGGTTGACGGTTGATGCATTCCGCTTTTTATCGGCTGATCGGGTCATTTTCCGGGAGAGTATGACGCGACTCTGGTACGCCGATCTTGCGCGCGGCACCGTTGTTCCCTTGACGGAAATGGCCGATACGACGTCCAAACCGATTTATGTCAACGGGAAGCTCGCATATGGGGTATCGGACGACGAACAGATTGAATTCCATGTCATCGATTTAAAAAAATGATTGGTTAAGACCGTTCCTTTCGTGCTAAAAGGACGGTCTTTGTTTTGTCCGGAGGGGTCCATTTCGAGCGTTCGGTATGCTACACTTTTGGTAATAATTAGTCATGAGGAGGAAATACGATGACGAAACATCGGTTGTACACAACAGCGTTTTCGAGTGTCTATCCGCTTTACGTGACAAAAGCGGAACGCAAGGGTCGGACGAAACAGGAAGTCGATACGATCATTTGCTGGCTGACCGGTTACTCGGAGCAACAACTCGCAACGCTGGCAACAGATCAGACAACATTCGAAGCCTTTTTTGCGGAGGCGCCGGACATGCAGGAACGTCGATTGTTAATCAAAGGTGTCGTCTGTGGCGTCCGGGTCGAAAACGTCGAAGATCCGTTGATGCGGGAAATCCGCTATCTCGACAAGTTGATTGATGAACTGGCAAAAGGAAAAACGTTCGAGAAAATCTTACGGTAAGAATCGAAGGGGGAAAAATCGTATGCTGACTACCATTGCGTCACTCTTCGCTCTCGTCACGATGTTAATGAGCGGTTTGTACGGCTATGTCTATTTTCAGAAAAAACAAGAAGGCATCCCGCTTTCTCCCCGCACGAAAGCGGTCTTTACCTCGTTAATCATCATCTTCGGTACGGCGTCACTTCTGATCACTCAGTACTAAAAAAAACCGGACACCTCAGTCAGGTGTCCGGTTCTTCTGTCTGCTCTCGTTAAAAACGTTCCTCCAACCAAAGCAAGGTGTCCGCTATCATCTGATCCGACACGGTATGGTTGATGAATGGATATTTGAAAAACGTCAAATTATTGTTCGTTCCAACAGACTGTTGGACATAGTGTTCTTGCGTTTCAATCGGAATGACCGCATCGCGTTGTCCATGTACGAATAACGTTGGTGTAGACTGTTCTTGCAGGACAGGATCATACGCTTGCAAGCGTCGTTCTTCTTCCGGCGTTAAATCGTCTCTTTTGTCACGGCTTCGGAAAAACTGTTCCGAAAAGAGGAAGGAGCCGGACCCGTTGATGTTAATCACCCCTGCGCTACCGTTGTGTTTAGCAGCAGCTCCGCTTGCGATGAATCCTCCCATCGAGACACCAAGCCAAATGATGTCCTCTCTTGGAACGTTCAGCTGCTGAACGAGTGTGCTCGATTCCTCGATGCTTTGAAACACGACTTCCCAAAAGTGACGTTCGACGATTTCTTGACCAAAATACGCACCTAGCGCATCACGGCTGTCATGCAGGTGGAGTTCCGGCACAATGACGGTAAATCCTTTATCAGCAAGCATGTCGGCAAATTCCTCGTATTTGGTAATACTTGATCCCCAGCCATGATATAAACAAATCGTTTTGCGGTATTTTTGATGTTTGGCTGGATATGTCCGAATCGACAGAACGGAATCATTTAATGTATGCATCGGTATGTCCCCTTTTCGACTTAGATATAAATCGATTACAACTATGTAAGTTGCATGAATTATCCATTTTTTGTTATGTTTGTGAACGAGAGGAGGAGAAACATGCACTTACTCTGGTTCAATCTGATCATGTTTTGCTTTTACTTCCCCAGCCTGATTCTGCACGAATACGGCCATGCGATCGTTGGTCGCTTGGTTGGGCTACGACTAAAATCCATTTCCATTGGTAAAGGCGACCCCTTCTTACGAATCGGTCATTTTTCCGTTGCCCGAAAGCAATTTTGGGAGGGACTCTACCAAGCTCATCCGTCAGAGATTCCGCTCCGTCGCGGACAAAGAGCCGCCTTGTTACTAGGTGGAGTTGGCGCCAACTTTATCGGTGGTGTATTCGTCTTTATTCTGAGTCAACTCTTCCCAAGTCCAATCATGCATCTGTTGGCTCTGCCCTTCATTCAGATGTCAGTCATTTTCGTCCTGTTAAATCTGATTCCGATCCGCTTGACAAGTGGTGTTCCAAGCGACGGACTGCAGTTGAAGCAACTGTTTTTCAACAAAAATCAACGGATATCCTGACAGGAGTTGAGTTCATGTTAAAACCATTGCTGTTTGCAAGTAGTCTACTGCTCGTCGGATGTGTTTCTTCCGAGCAACCGAAAACCGTTCCGTGGGGGGAAAATACACCCGCTCAAATCGAGCGGCTGAAAGCTCATGATATTGAGTTTACGGTCAAGGGCGACCAGTTACTGATCCCGCAAGATCAGGTCGAAGAAGCAACGAAGTGTTGTACTTAATAGAAAAATAATCCAAATGGCTATTTCCTCATAATATGCAGGAGTTAGCCGTTTTTCGTTACTGAATTATCATGTAATTCATCATCAAATCAAAACACCGTCCTCGACCGTAAACGCCTTAAACGCGACGGGTGACGACAACCGGATCCAGGTCGACGGTTTACCGTACTTCATCGAGGCATCGATAAACGTTTCCAGTGTCTCGACGGACGGCGTATACAATTTGACCATGAAGTTAAACGTTCCGGCGAGCCGATGGCACTCGACGACATCCGGGTGGTCCTTACAAAACGTGATAAACGCGTCGCATCGCGTATCTTCGAACATCAAAATCGCCATGATTGTTTTTTTAAGCGCAACGGGATTGATGACGGCGCGGTACCCTTCGATGACACCGCGGTCCTCGAGTTTCTTGACGCGTTCGTTGACGGCAGGCGTCGAAAGACCCACCGTTTTGCCGAGTTCCGTCCAGGACATCCGCCCGTCTGCCTGCAACGTCCGGATAATTGCGTAATCAATTTCGTCCATTTTTAAAACCTCCTAATATTATGAAGACATATCTTAAAATTACCATTCATTTTCAGGTGAAGCTACTGAAAAACAAACAAAACCAGCTGTTCGGTCCCGTTTTTCTTTCGTACAATTAAGACAGATCAAACGAGACGTGAGGTGAACGACATGCAGGCAACAAATTGCACCCGCTGTGCGGAGACATTTGAAGAAGGTCAGGAAACGTACCACTGTTCGCACAACTGTACCTTTTGTAAAGAGTGTACCGAGACGATGAATTCGATTTGTCAAAATTGCGGGGAAACATTAGTCCGGGTAGAACAGTAATACATACAGCAAGGGAGCGGATCATTGGAATCCGCTCCCTCCTTTCGTTATTCATGTGTCGACACCTTGCGTTCTGCCAGCCGATCCTTCGCCTGTTCCTGATGTTTCTGAATCGTACTTTCTCCGACCGCTTTTGCCAGTCCCCGCGTCGGCAGATTGACATACATCGTCTCGTAGTTACTGATTTCAAACGTCTCATGGAAAATCCCGACGGCATGACTTGCCCGGGCCGACTGATTAAACTGTTTCCACGCGGTCAGGTGACGGTTACCGTGCGAATAGGCAATCAGAGCGTCGGAGGAACGCCAATACTGAATCAACGTGACTGACCGCCAACCGACGAGCATCTCATGCGACAACAAACCGACCTGCTGTTCATAACATTCCTTGATCATCGGTGTCATCGCCTGAACGGCCGGTAACCATTTCCGGACCGCTCGCAGACGGTTGATCCGTAACCCGATGATAAATACGACGACGTCTTCATTCGGTGTCGCGATCACGCGTTTCATCGTCTTTTCCTCCTTCAAGTGTCTGAATCGACGCCGCACACCATTCGAGCAAAGCTTGTGTCTTTCGTTTACCGTAATCGAGCGTCAACAGCCAATACATTGCTTCGTTTGTTTCAGGATAGGCACGAATCGTTTGTTCAATCATGTGGTACGTCTCCAACCGTTCCCGGAGCAGAGCGGCATGCTGGTCGATTTTTTGAATCGTTGTTTCTTTTGACTCATGACGGGCAAAATAGAGTTTCAGCAACAGTTCATTCCGCTGGACCGGCAGTTCTGTCGTCGGCTCCTCGACCCAGCGTCTGAGGTCGGCCTCTCCGTCCAGTGTCAGAACAAAGGTCTTCCGGTCATCCCCTTCTCCGGTTTCTTCAACGATTAATCCTTCCTGCGCCAACGTCTTCAGCATCGGATAGACCTGTCCGAAGCTGATCTTCCAAAAATGATTGAGACTTGTATCAATCGTATGTTTCATTTCGTAGCCTGACGTACAGCCGCTCGCAAGTAATCCTAAAATCGCATACCGGGTCATGTTTTCTTTTGGCATCGGTTTCTCCTATATCTTTTAGATAGTATCTTTTAGATATATATTCCCGGTCTTTCAATTACTAAACGAATATTCAGAATTTTTAACAGTTGATTTCATTTCTTTCACCAAGTATGTTACCCTATTTACAATTATTAACAAAGGAGGTACATGATGCACGCGATTCAAAGTTACTTCATCCTGTATTTAAAAATCATGGTGACGGATAAAATTCCTTTTTTGTGGACGATCGGACTGCCGCTTGTGCTCGCACTGGCGTATGGCACCCGAAATGACTTTACATATGCCGACTTCCTGTCCTTCATCCCGCTGTTCTGGGGCTATATCATCTTATCGACGTACTTGAACGGAATCGGACTCCAACTGGCTCGGATGCGGGAACGAGGGTTGATGAAAACCTATATCATGATTTCCGGAGATAAGCTGAGCTGTATTCTTGCGATGATCCTTGTTCAAGTCGTGTTCGCCGCTGTCAGTCTCGTCTTCTTTACGGTGACGGTGTCGCTCGTAACAGGATTCTTTTCGTTTCAACTGATCGGACTTTCCCTGCTCGTCCTGCTCGGCAGCCTGCCGCTCGCTTTTGCAAGTACATTGCTGACACTTGTGCCGTTTAAGATCTCCAGCATGGCGACACTTGCCAATATCGTCATGTATCCGTTGTTTTTAGTGTCAACCCGCCAGAGCGAGCAGTGGTTCAGTTACTTAAATCCGTTTTATACGATCCGTCAGTTGTCGTTTGAGATCCTTCACTTTTTCAAAGACCTCGATGTGTCAGTCAACGGACCGATTTTGCTGTTGGCGCTGATTCTTTATCTGCTGAGCGGTCTTTTCGCCATCAAACGTTTTAACTTATTGTCCATCTTGACCCGTTAAGGAGGAAACCCATGTTTGTTCAACACCTGCAATTTGCTTATCCAAAGTCCCGTGCGTTATTACACGACGTGACGTTTACGCTGCAACCAAACAAGCTCAATGTGTTGATTGGCATGAACGGCTCCGGGAAAACTACTTTATTTGATTGTATGACGGGTGCGTTGCGTCCGCAGGCAGGTGACATTGCCCTGCCGGACCAATCCGATATCCTCTATCTGACGCAATCCATCTATTATTCCGATGAATTAAAGGGAAAGGACGTCGCCTATTTCATCGGCCGGCTCGCCCAACTCACTGATTTTAAAAAACAAACGACCTACAGTGCTTCGTTACAGAGCCGACGCGAAATCGATTTATTCCATCATCTCTGGCAAATGAAGGTCGGGAAGATGTCGGCTGGCGAAAAGAAATGGTTGTTCGTCACATTGTTGACGACGATCCCCCGCGCATTGTACATGTTTGATGAACCGACGAGCGGTGTGGATCCCGCCACCCGCCTGCACATCATGCGCCGCTTCGAAAAGTTGATTGCCGACGGTCGGACCTGTTTGTTTTCGACTCATCAGCTGCATGACTTATTGCACACGGATGCGCATGTCATTTTCCTGCATGACGGATCGATTGTTTATGAAGGAGATTTTCAGGACTGGTTACAGACGTTTCAAACGACCGATCCGGACGTCGCGTTCACAAAAATGCTTGACCTCGCAACTGAACCGGAACGTGCCAACACGATGCCTTAAGGGAATCGTGTTTTTTCTTACATTCTTGTAAGCTCCCCTTCTTTTTTAGGGCAATGGATTCGTTTCGCTATACACTAATAGAGTTTTCATTTTCCTAAAACAGAACGGGAGTTTTCCGCTATGCCTTATTTTTTAAAACTCAGCTTATTCAGCCTTGTCCTGCTGCTTGTAGGATGCAGTCAACCGGAATCGGAACCAACGCCCCCGGTTCCAGCACCAAAAGAATTGATCCGAAGTGAGACGTTTTCGCCGCTCGGACAAAGCAACAGTTACGATTTAACGGCTTTCTATCAGCGGTATCCTTACCTGTCCGGTCCGAGTTACATCGATGAAACCGCCTTGTATTTTTACGCCTCAAACGAGAAAAACAGCTTCATTTTCCGTTATTCCTTAACGGATCAAAAGCTGCAACAATTGTATACGACGAAGCAATCCATTTACAAACTGGTCGGTGTCGGACGGCAGTTATTTTGGATCCGTTATCAAGATCATGCGAATGACAGCACATGGACACTCGAGACCATGGATTTAGCGACCGGTTCCATCCAACAACTGGATCAAGGAACCGAGCCGGAGCATTTTTACCCGGATTTGCAGACGACAGCGACGCATGTCTCCTGGATCAAGCATCTGAAAAAGAACCGTCAGACACAGTCGCTCGTCCAAAAATATGATGCAGCGACCGGGTACGTCACGACACAAAAAACATTGACGTTGAAGGAAACAGCAACCCGGACCGGAGCATATGCGCAACATCTCCGGGACGGAGACGGCGGAATTCTCCTCGATCAAACGACATACAAAGCGGATGAGAAAACGACCGCCTACACGACACTTTCCGGAAAAATGATCAAAAAAACCACGATGCCGCTTGATTTTGCTTATGGGCGGCACTATCTCGCAACGGGTGCGGAAGGAAACGCTCTGTTCCAGTCGCATGGATCGAACCGGACATCGTATTACTATACGACACCGGAACCATATGATCTGATTGATGCCTTTTGTTTCCTGTCAGCCGATCATGTCGTCTTCCGGGAAGAACAGCATCAACTCCTTTATGCGGACCTGATAAACGGAACGGTTGTCCCACTGACGGACAAGGAAGGCGAGTATTCGAAACCGGTTTTCACGAACGGTCGACTCGGTTACAGTATGCTTCGGGATGACGGAACATTACATTTCCACCTCATACAACTCAAAAAATAAGGAAAAACACAAAAACCCGTCCTGTCATGGAACGGGTTTTGTCGTCTTTCTTACATTCACTGTTGCTCCGCGTACGCTTTAAAACGATCAAGAATCGCCTGCCAGCCCGCTTGTTGCATTTCGGGCGGATTCATCGACTCCGCTTCAAATGTTTCAACAACTTCCGTTTCATCACCATTCGCCGTAAACAGAATCGTCACGTGGCGTCCGTCGTCAATCGTATACGCTAACTTTTCATAAAGGATGACCTCTAGGTAGACGCCGGAAAAATCAAAGCCGACACTTCCATCCTTTGCCGCCATGTGACTGGAAAAACGACCACCTGCTTGAACATCATTCGTCGCTTCTGTCGTATGCCAATCGTCCGAAGCGGCATTCCAGGCTTTGATGTGTTCCGGTTCCGTCCAATACGTCCAGACTTCGGCGACAGGACGTTGGATTACGGTCTGGATTTGAATTTCTTGAGCTTGGTTCATATGAATCACTCCTCTGTAAGTTCAGAATCTGTTCTTTGTTTAACGTTCTGCTTTAACTGAGCAAATCCTTCTTTTAAAAAATGGTTTATTTTGTCAATCATTCAGGTATACTAGCCTTACAGTTAATAAAAGTTAACCGGTTAATAAAAAGGAGTGTTAATGATGGAACAGCAGGCGATTTTGATTCTCGAACAGTACGAACAACTCAAAGTCATCAGTGATCCGATGCGGACAAAAATGCTGATGCATTTGATTGAACAACCACATACCGGTCAGCAATTGGCCCAAAAACTTGACGTCTCCCGGGCAAAGATTTTGTATCATCTGCGGGAACTCGAAAAGTATCAGTTGATTCAACTCGTCGAGGAAGAAGTCCGAGGCGGAAATGTATTGAAGTTTTATCAGGCAGTCGCCCGCGGATTCATTCCGGCTGATCATCTCCTGAATCTTGTCGAGACGAAACAAGCGACACGCCAGTCTTATGTCGAGGTGCTTGACCGAGCGAAAACACGTGTCTTGACGGCGCCTGACCGCTCGTTTGTCCCGCGTTCCTCTGACGTGGAGGACTGGGAAAGCCTGTCGTTCCAACAAGAACTCCGACTTTCACCTGAACAATTCTTGACGTTTACGAAACGGTACCGAGAACTGTTGCAGGACATCGAACAGTATCCGTCGACGGCTGAAGCGGACAAAAAATTATATTACGTGATGGCAACGGCTTTTGAGATTGAGGCACCGTTAATTCAAGCGGACCAGGAGGGAGGACATGCAGGCGACTGAGCAAAAAACGCATCACCCGCTCTTGCGGAACAGTTCGTTTCGAGCGCTTTGGCTCGCCAGCACCTGTTCCTTCCTCGCCTTATCGACCTACTTATTTGCCGAGCAATGGTATATCCTCCGCGTCTTGAAACTTGATGCTTATTTAGGTCTCGTCTTGATGCTGACATTGTTGCCGCGGATATTCTTGATGGTAATCGGCGGCGTGATTGCCGATCGATTCAAGAAATCAATCATTTTACGCTATTCCAGTCTGCTGCGATTCACCTTTGTTCTGCTGTTGCTGTCCGTCTATCACTTCGAGCTGTTGACGATCGTTCCACTCGCTGTATTTGCTTTTACGTTCGGTTGTATCGATGCGTTCTTCTCCCCTGCCAGTGCGTCTCTGTTGCCCCTTCTCGTTTCGAAAGAAGATTTGACACGGGCTAATTCGATTCTTCAAACCTCCAATCAGATGGCGTTGTTCTCCGGACCGTTGCTTGGCGGCGTACTGCTGACCTTTTCTTCGTTTCACTTCATATTTTTGACGGTTGCACTGTTTCTTTTGCTCGCATCGCTCTCTACCCTTTTCATTCGCGAACATCCCGTCGACAATCCGACTCGGACCTCCGCTTGGCTTGAGCTCGTGCAAGGATTTCATTATGTGTTTGCCGACCCATACTTAAGACGGATCCTCTTCCTGCTGATTATCATCAACTTCTTCTTTTTTGGTCCTTTGCTGATGGGGATTCCCCTGTTGGTCGACCGGGTTTTATTGGGTGAAGCCCTTGATCTGAGTTATCTCCAAGGTGCGTATCAGCTCGGCATGTTGCTTGGGGCTGCCTGGATCGGCTTCACCTACTCGATCAACCAGTCGTTTCGCTTGTTGCTGTCGTTGATTGGTCTGCTTGGAGTCGGTCTTGGGTTACTCGGACTAATCGGACACGTCTGGCAAGGCGTTCTACTGCTGCTGACAATGGGAGGCATCTCCTCCATCATCAATGTTCTGATATTGACGACGATTCAAACGACGACACGACCACAGATGATGGGACGGGTCATGAGCCTTGTCAACGCCTCGTCAAACGGTTTGGTTCCATTGTCTTATGCGGCCTTGTCTCTTTCGCTGTCATTTGATGTCCGTCTCGAACAGATTCTCTTGTTATGCGGCTGCGGTATCGTTTTTGTGGTGTGTGCTGCCTTCGTTCGAATTCGGTGAACGCGTCAAAAAAGTCATGTCCCGTCCGTTTCAGGGGGATATGACTTTAACTTGTCGAAATGAATAAACAGGAACGAAGAATCATGAGCCATTGAAACAAAACTAATCCGTGAGGAGGATTGCCTATATGAATATAAACATCCGTCAACTGTCAGCTCATGAGAGTCCTCCGATGGAGCTTTTGCTATTAGCGGACCCGTCTCAGAAACTAATCGAAGAATATTTGAAAAGAGGTCGTTGTTTCGTAGCTGAAACAAGGAATCAACTGATTGGGGTACATGTGCTTCTACCCACGAGACCGCAAACGATCGAAATCGTAAATATTGCAGTAGACGAGAAGTATCAAGGCAACGGCGTCGGAAAATATCTCTTAAAACATGCAATCCAAACCGCGCAAGCGATGGGCTACACAACCATCGAAATCGGGACAGGAAATTCAAGCATTGGCCAGTTGGCACTTTATCAAAAATGTGGATTTCGGATTGTTGGAGTTGATCTAAATTTCTTCTTGCGGCATTACGAAGAAGACATTATGGAAAACGGTATCCGGTGCACAGATATGATTCGGTTATCTCAAGACATACAAGAGTCTCTCCATACTCCTCTAGAACAACTCGTCGTCTATCATGAATGGAAACACAGAAGGAGCAATTGGTGCAATGAAGTTTGTCCCAGAAAAACGATTTGAAGCGATAAAAAAGTGGCCCTTCTCGATAAAGAGAATAACCACCATCTTGTCTTCAGTATTAAGTCATGTCCGAGCTTAGGGCATGACTTTTGCGTTTAAATAACTGTCGTGAATTTTTTTGCCGTTTCATTCAGTTCATGCGCCAATTCGCTGACGGTCTCAAACCGTTGTAACGTCTCTTCCATGACGGAGACACTGGACGAGGCATCGGCGTTTGCCCGCGTGATGCCCTGTTGAATCCGTTCCAGTTCCTTGTTCATCTGTTCCGTCGTGTCGCGAACGTTAATGACGGCGAGTTCAACGAGTTTTGAGAGGTTACGGACTTCTGTCGCGACGACGTTAAAGCCGCTTCCGTGCTCACCGGCGCGTGCTGCTTCGATCGAGGCGTTCAGCGACAATAAGTTGGTCTGGGCGGCAATCTCTTTGATCGTCCCGGTGATCTTTGTGATTTCGGAAGACTGTTCCTGCAGATTCGTTAAGGTCTGTAAATTTTCCTTGGCATCATCCGCCATCTTCTCGATCGTTTGTTTGAGTTGCCGGCTTTCCTGTTTGCCTTGCATGGAGCGGGCATCCAGATCCGTTGCGATGCCGGCAAAAGACGTCGCATACTCTTGGATGGTTTCTTGCCGGTCCGTGATATCAGAAGCAATCTTGACGACGCCGACGACTTTGTTTGCTTCATAAATCGGCATATAGGTCGCCTCCAGCCAAATCGAGTCGCCACGGGCGTCAATCCGCTCGATTTTATCAGCCGAGCTGAAACCGGACAGCAGTTTGCTCCATAATTTTTGATACGCCTCACTGTTTGCAAAATCCGCTCGGCAAAACAGGTGGTGGTGCATGCCAATCATCTCATCACGTTTGTACTTCATCGTCTTCGCGAACAAATCGTTGACATCAACGACCCGGCGTTGTGTGTCAAAACGAATCATTGCGACATTGTGGGTCAGAGCTTCCAAAATATCAGCAGAAGCAAGGGTTGGGTTTGTTAGTTGAGGTGTCGTCACGTGGTTAATCTCCTTCAGGTCATCATTTCAAATTTCATCCATTTAGTTACGAAACTATTTTATAGAAAAACGTTTTTGTTTGCCATTTATCATAACAAGTCCCATTTCCGCTTCACATGAATCTGCTCAGATTGAGGAAAACATTGACCATTCTCTCAAAACAGGTCTTTTTTGGGAATAATTTTTCCCTTCTTTAGAACTTAATACCAATCACGAATTGCTTTCGTCAGGAAGTGGTTCGTGAAGATCCGATGCACTAAAAAAAGCCCTCTCCGATTCACGAGGAATCGAGGAGGACTTGCTTATTTCAAAGTGAAACCACGGTCATTCAAAAGGTTTTCCCATTCGCTTAAGTACATGTAATCCTTTGCGCCGAGCGGATTGTCGAGCTTCGTGATGAACTCAAGACTGTTGCCGTCCGGATCATTAAAATGGATCTTCGCATGGGCATGCTGGGCAATCGGCATGACGAACGGTTCCGTTCCTTCAAAACCAAACGCCTTACGTGGCGTATAACCACGCTCCGTCAGCCAATGGACCGACTCACGTAAGCCGTCGAGTGAGACTTGAAAGGCGATATGCCTGATCGACGGATGGTACGGCAACTCAACTTGGTCCGCTTGCCAGAGACCAAGCCAGCTTTGCTCTTCGACAATCCAAAGAAAAGCGATTTTTTCATCCACGATGTGATCAAGCTTCAACCCAAGTCCTGTATAAAACGCGATGGACCGCTGTAAGTCGCGGACGGGCAGATGTGCTTCATATAGGCCAAGAATCATCGCCGTTCACGTGGCTTGACGTATCCGTTCAACGCTTCGATATAGCGGCTTGCCGAACGGGCGACGGCTGCATTCGCATCCGTAACGACGATCTTATGGAATGCATCGTAAATCTGATTAAAGCGGACGTCTTTTAAGGCGGACGCCATTTCAGCGACGGTCGTTGCCGGTAACGGAATCAGGTTCGGATAACTGTACATGAAGCTGACCCACGCCCGGTCGGCGACGACACGGACGATATCTCCCGTCAGTAATATCCCACGCCCGTCGTTGCCGGTTGTCCATTCGAGAACGGTCGCCCCGTCAAAATGACCGCCGATCCGGTGTAAGATGACATCCTCACTTAACGCGAGTTGATTGCCGGACCAGAAAACAATCTGTTTACTCGGTCGCGTCACCCACTCTTGATCCGCTTCGTGGATATACAGCGGGATACCAAATGTTTCCGCCCATTCGACCTGAGTCGCATAATAATGCGGATGCGATAACGCCATCGCATCGAGTTGACCCACTGCATCGATGACAGTCTGATCGAGATAGGTTACGCAATCCCAAAGAATCCGTTTTGTTCCCGTTACAAGATAAGCCGTCTGTCCGATTCCGAATTTCGGCGTCGTGACCAGACTTTGAAGTCCCGCTTGTTCTTCTGTCATCGTCGTCTGATACGTCCCGGACGAAATCATGTCCGACAGTGTCGTCCATGACTGACCGTTCGGATTGACGTATTGCCGCTCATCCGTACAAATCGGACAAACGTCGTCCCACGTCATGTTTTCATCCATCTGTACCCCGCACGTCGTACAAATCAAGTACTGCATCGAATTCCCCCTGCTGTTTACTTTTTTCTGAGACGCATCACTGCCCAATAAATCAGTGCGAAAATGACCGCTCCAATCACAAATCCGAGTAAGACACTGCCGTCAAACGTTCCTTTCACAGCGTACACAATGCTTAAGCCGATTAAGGCGCCGCATACAATCATCAAGATGCGGATCATCAGATTCGAGGTTGCCATGTTCATCCCCCCCTTTCGAATAGGGTGCTACAATGTCCTTGGCGCATCCGCCATCGCGTTCGCGAGAATCATGTAAATGATTAAATTGATCGGAAGCGGAATGACAATGAAAATCAGGCGGACGGCCAATGACGAGATACCGAAGTGTTCCGCGAGTCCGCCGCACACCCCTTGAATCGATCGATCCGTCGCTGATCTGCGTAATGATTGTGTCAATCGTCTCCCCTTCTTTCTCTGATCGTATGTTGGGTTAATCATCCATATGTTACAATAATTAGTATAACGTAAGAGCGACTGGTTTGCAGGGGGCAACCTCGTCGAACCAGCATTCGCTAGAAAGGAACGATGAGATGGATATCTGGTATTTAATCCAAGAGCGAGCCGTTCCGGTCACGATTCTCGCATTACTGATGATGGGAAGTGCGGTCGTCGTCTTTACGGTATGGAAAAGAGGTCTTGCCTTGTCGATGCCGCTGCGTCTGTTTACGACCATCGTTTGTTTAGTCTGCATTGTCGTTTCAGCCGGCTTACTGCTTTTTACGCTGTTCCTTGGGTATAACTCTTGAGAAGATGCACCCTATACGATTAAAAAGACGTTACTTCCCCGTTCGGAAAGTAACGTCTTTTTTTATTCTCTTTCATCAAAGGTCAGATTGACCGGTGTACGCGGTAACGACGTTTGACCCAGTTGGTTCGTGGAAGGAATGTTGGTCTCCACTTCATGGAACGAAAACGAGTCCGCCCATACAGTGCCTGCTTCCTCTAGCAGAAAACCGAAATGGAGCGACAGCGCCTCGTCCGGGACATCCAGTACGATGGCACAGTAAGTCCAGTCGGTCTCACCAGTTAAAGAACGGTCGGACATATTGTCGAACTGCAGCGGATCGCCGCTGATATCATCGACTCTAAACCACGCTCCGGCACGACCTGTTGCTTCCGTCTTTAAAAAACCGGCGAACATCATCCGTTTCCCGCGATAATCGACCGCTTGAATACTTTGCATCATCGTTGCAAATTTCCCTGTCGCCGATCCGTCGGACACGTGACGTAATTTTCCGGATTGAACCCCTTGATGTACGATTTCTGAATCGGTCTCAAAGTGGTACTCCTCGGTATGGGTACCGCTCATGAACCATCCTGTCAGTTGATTCGTTTGCATGTGTTGTCGCTCCTTATCGGTTAATGTACTGATGATTTGACGATAGCGCCGCGGCGGTAAACCATATTGTCCTTTGAAAACACGGGTAAATGCTTCTTGTGACTGATAGCCGCAGTGAAACGCGAGCTCTAAAATCTCAATCTCCGTTAATCGTAACAACCGTGCGCTGTCCGTCACACGCCGTGTCCGGATATAGTCTCCGACGGTCTGACCAATCCGTTTTTTGAATAAGCGCCCAAAATGAAACGGGGAATATTGAGTGAAGGCGGGCAGTTGCTCCGATAAATCATCTGCGTAAAGATGTGTTTCGATATAGTGCATGACGGTTTGCCAGTCTTGTTCGTTGATGGAAGCTCCCTCCTTTTCCGGATTATGTCATCACTCGTGCTGATTTCATTGTAACGAATCAAGTTTATGCCAATTTGATATTTTTTGCGGTCTTATTCAAATCAGTAAAAAAAGCCGACCTCAGTCGACTTAGCTCCTTCATTTTTTAACGGCCTGTTCAAACGTTTCTTCTGTCCGGTATTCTTTATCCTGCCAAATCCACCGTTTGGCTTTTCCTGTTGCCAACCGATACGTATTTTTCTCGAACTGATTGCCGGAACTCGTTTTGAAAAAATGGGCGACAAACAGATTATCTTGCCCCGTCGTAAATGTATTGCGGTCAATCCGGTTGTCTCGGACATCATGCTGGACCAGCAGTTGTCCCCCTTCCAGCCCTTTCGTATCATTGCCGGTGACTTGATTGACCGTAATCCGGACCTGTTTCGTTCCGCCCCGCTTCTTGTCGTATCCGCCGATCGATATGCCGGTAAACCGGTTTTGTTTGACCAGATTGCCGCGGACCGTGACTTGTTCTGCGTATTTTCCCGCATGTTCACTCGTCACTTCGATGCCGATATCATTCCGCTCGACGGTATTGTTTTCGATTGTCAGTCGTTTTCCACCGTCGACATAAATGCCGGCTGCATTGTACTCCTTGCCGTAAAAAGGATTTCCATAGCTAGAGCTGTCGGAGACAACATTCCCGGCAATCGTTCCGTTCCGTGCATAATCCTCCGCCGGATTCGTCGCGACCCCTTCATATCCGATTAAGTCGATCCCGATGTTATCGTTGCGCCGAACGATATTGTTCGTGACGGAAAATCCATCGATGTTGCCGTTCAGCACCAAGGCTTCGCTTGCGCCCAGCCGGTTGTCTTCGACCCGATTTCCCCGGACGGTGATTTGCTTCAAGCGACCGGTTCCATAAATCGCAATCCCGTGGGCGTTGCCGTCTTTGGCGTTCGTCCTAATCCGACGGACCTGATTGTCGATCAATTGAATGTTCCGCCCTGTGCCGGTGATAAACATTCCGATCGGCGTCTCATTGGTTCGTGTTGTTTCAATGTCTGCGACCACCAGTCCTTGAATCGTCACGTACTGTCGATTTTCAATCCGGACGAGTGCCGTGTCCCCGTCTTTCTGCTTCAGCGCCTTCCCACTTAACACCACTTTCTCCTTTTGATAATTCCGGAAGATGACCGGTGCATGTTTCGTCCCGCTATGCTTGACCGTCAACGCTTCCGTGTACGTTCCTTTGCGAAGGTACACCGTCGTTCCGGCTTTCGCGAGCTGACTGGCTCTTTTCAGCGTTTTCAGCGGTTGTTTGATTGAACCGGCATTCGTATCCTTGCCGGTTGGCGCGACATATAGAACTTTTTTGGCAGCTGTCGACTCCGCCGGTTCTTGATTCCAAGTCGCCGAACACCCGAACAGTCCGAGTGAAAGCAAGAGAATAAATCGTTTTTTCACGTAAATCTTCCTTTCCTTGAACACTTTTCTGATTTTTAATATCATCCATTCCCCTTACACTTAATATACCTACATATGAAGGG
The DNA here is from genome assembly GCF_003598705.1 of Exiguobacterium sp. RIT452. NCBI lineage: Bacteria > Bacillati > Bacillota > Bacilli > Caryophanales > Exiguobacterium > Exiguobacterium sp. RIT452. Next base: position 858,598 of record NZ_QXJB01000001.1, on the reverse strand, counting down.
CGTGACATGGATGTTGAAGCAAGTGCTCGTCGGTTCATTATCGGCACTTTTACTTGCCGGTTGTAGCTCGGAAGAAGCTGTGCCGAAAAAGTTGTCAAACCGACGGAACTGCCGTTGACACTTAAATTGGATGAGTCCAAAAAACCATCTGATTCAATTAAGAACGAGGTCGTTTATAAAAACAGACCTGTCTCTTCGTAAAAAGAGGCAGGTCTGTTTCGTTCAGTGCCGCTGATGCGGCAAGGGAATCGTCAATGGTTTGAAGTCCGGTCCGAGCAGGATTTTCATCAAAAAAATCAGCTGTCCGGTGTGATAGGCATAATGCGCGAGCTGCCGTTCAATCGCGTCGACGACAAGATGCGGTTCACCGCGGATCAAAACGGTTCGTTCCAGATCGTCCGGTGTCAAGGAAGCAAGCGTCGATTCAACAAGTTGCCAGCCGTCGTTCCATAGTTTTAGCAAGGTCTCTTTATCATGCCCCTGGTCGACGAACTCGGCGTCCCGGTTGCGATTTGGCTTTTCCCCGTCTGTCGTCAAAAAGTCGGTCCAGCGTGAGGTCATATTGTTTGTCATATGTTGGATCAACAACGCGACGCTGTTCGTATCCGGTGCCAGTATCTGATGGAACTGTTCCTCGTTCAGCCAGCCGAGTGCCTGCTCCGCCGGTTCCCGGACCGCCCGGAACCGTGCTTGAATTGCCGTCAAATACACCTCTTCAAAAGCCATTTCATTCCCTCCCTTTACTGTTAATCCATCACGAAGTCCACGCCATTTGCTCCACTGACCGGTATCGTCCGTAACGTTTTTAAGTTATCATCCGTGACGATCAATCGCCCTTTTCCGGAAAGTGATGTTTTACTTTCAGTGAAATACGACGTCTTCTTATACGGATTCCGGTACAGGTAACGGTAGTACTTGCCCTGCTTCCAAAAATCCGGTCGGACCGTTTCAACTCGGAACGCTTGTCCGAACGTCCACTGGACGAGCCGTTGATCGGTATCATTTTCACCGGTGCCGATGATTTGATAACCCGTCTGGTTGTTGATCATCCGCATCGGTTCCGTCGCCCAGTAGTTGACATCATCCAATACTGAAAATGACTTTTGCTGCATCGTTCCGTCCGTCTTCAGCTTGATCATCACGCCGTCGGTCGTCGCAAAATACGCGGTATCTTTCGCGCCGTATAACGCCGTATAAGCATACGGTTCGTCCGCTTTTCGAATGACGCGTGATTTTCCGGTCGTCTGGTCGAGCAGGACCATTCCGGCCGCTTCTTCTTTATCATCCTCAGATCCGTTGTTGGCATAAGCAATCGTCTGATCCAATTCAAGGATCGGTGAATCAAAGACCGGCATCAGCCGGTCTTCAATCGGATACCGTTTGCCTGTGCGGACGTTGATTAACTGAATTTTTTCCTTTGGCTTCGAGGCATTCGATTCCAGCCAGACATCTTTCCCGTAATGGGCAACGGATGTTATCGCTGTATTCGGGACCTGATGTTTTGTAAACGTGCCCCGTTTTAAATCGTACGTAAAAAAGTGATCTGCTTCGATGCCTTGCGGGTGATGCGCATAAATGCGTCGCGGGTCGGTTCCTTTTTGTGACAGCCTCATCCAATAGAAATCCGGGTCAGCAATCGCTTCCCTCTTCAGCTCTTTACCCGTTTTCGACAATGTCGTCATCAATCCCGGTTCCTGCGGATCATCCTGTGTTTCTTTAAAACGATTGATATCGCTTCCATACAGCAGGATGACCTGACCGTCTTTCGGCTTAAACGTCATCGTCGTGAGATCCTTCGAAATGACCGGATAGGAAACTGCTTTTGGTTCCTCCGGACGCAATCCGACATATAAAGCATCTGCACTGATAAAAACGGCCAGGCCTGCCGATCCGTACAGCATTCGTTTTTTCCATGGTTGGAGCATGTTTATTCACTCATTTCATTTGTCGTTTTCACCTTCCATTGTACCGCTTTTTATGTAAAAAAAATCTTCTGAATCAGATTTTCATTACCAATTGACCTATTGTTTCACAAAAAAAGACACTGCCGGATGGACAGTGCCTTCGTGTCGTTTCAATCATCTCGCTGTGACGCCACCGTCGACCGGAAGACCAATCCCGGAGATATGGCTCGCTTCATCCGTCGCAAGGAACACGACGGCATGCGCAACTTCTTCGGCTTGCCCGACGTGACCAAGCGGAATCACCTGTTCAAAATAGTCTTTATAGGCGACCATCGACGGCGCACTCATCTTCGTCTCGATGTAACCTGGATAGACGGCATTGACCCGGATGTTGTCCTTGCCGTAATCGACAGCCGCTGCCCGCGTGACCGCATCGATCGCGCCTTTAGACGCCGTATACCCGCCGGCTCCCGCCATTCCACTGATCGCAGAAATCGAGGCAATGTTGACGATCGAACCGCCTGTTTCTTGCATCAACCGAATCGCTTGTTGCATCCCGAGCAGGACACTGTTGACGTTGATGTTGAAAATCCGGGACCAGTCGGTTTCATCCTGCTCTAAAAACGGGGTACTGAGTGCAATGCCTGCATTGTTGACCAACACATCCAGTCGATTAAACTCCCGCTCAATCATGTCGATGACGTCTTGCCAACTTTCACGGGAAGAGACGTCATGTCGTAAGGCATATGCTTGACCCCCTTCAAGCAAGATCTGTTTGACGACAGCACGGACGGCCTCTTCATTGATATCTGTCGCGACGACGATAGCGCCTTCACGCGCCGCCAGCAGTGCAGTGGCTTCTCCCATGCCACTCCCGGCACCGGTCACTAACGTGATTTTTTCTGCTAATCGATTCATCTTCATTCACTCCATTTCTGAATTACTGCTGCATCGCTAAAAAATCGGGACTTGTCGGATTGCCGATATAATGTCCGCCTTCAATCTGAAGGGTTTGTCCGGTCATGAATTTTGATTCGTCTGACGCGAGATAGACGACGGCATGTCCGATGTCATCGGCTTCGCCGTGATACGGAAGAGCATTGTATTTTTCGAAGGTCGCCAGCAGACTTGGACTCATGTTGGCTTTTGCCGCCGGTGTCAAAATCAAACCGGGAGCAATCGCATTACAGCGGATTAAATCCTTCCCGTACTGTGTCGCGATATACTTCGTCAACTGGACGACGGCAGCTTTTGACGTCCCATAGGCAGAACGGATGCTGTCACCTGCAAAAGCAGACATCGAAGCTGTATTGATGATCGATCCACCACCTGCTTCCTTCATATGTGGAATGGCATATCTTGCGCCAAGCAAAACACTTTTGACATTCACGTTCATCAAACGGTCCCATTCTGCCAAGTCCATTGCGACGACATCTAAGTCTTTCTGAAGGTTTGTCAGGCCGACGTTATTAAACAATACGGTGAGTCTGCCGTACGTCTCGACGGTAAAATCGATGGCGGATTGAATCGATTCCGCTTCAGACGCGTCCAAGAAGACAGCAGAAGCTTGTCGTCCTTGCTTCCGTAACTTAGCCGCTACTTCTTTTGCTCCATCGACGTTATAATCTGCGACGACGACGGCTGCTCCTGCTTCGGCGAGCAAAGTCGCGGCCGATAAGCCAATCCCTGACGCACCACCTGTTACCAACGCCACTTTCCCCGCTACTCGACTCATCGTTTCACTCCGTTCTCTCGTTTCGCCCGAATGTGGGTCAAGAGTTTTTCATTGATTGCTAAGTATTGACGAATCTCGTCTTCATCTAACACGTCATACAGTTTGAGGTACTGTTGTTTTCCAATTGCTTGGGCTTCACGTAAGACTTGCTCTCCCTGCTCCGTGATTTGGAGCAAAACTTGTCGGCGGTCCTGTTCGTTATAGACCCGTTCGACCAATTCAAGTTGAATCAGTTTTTTAGCGATGTTCGTCATCGCGCCTCCTGTAAAACCAAGTGTTTCTGCTAACTTCATCTGATTTTGAGGACCTTTCCGTTTCAGCTCACCTAACGTCAGAATCGGCGAAATTCCGACATTGTAGGGAAAACGAGTATTCCAATCGATGATGGCTTCATTTGTCACGGCTTCCACTGTATGAATCATTTTAAAGAGTTGATCTTGCTCCATTGGTTCGACATCCTTTCTTGATCGTTTATCTTATAAGCAAAAATCTATTCGTTTCTTTATCGCATTGAATAATTTAACACTAAACTATTTAACTGTAAACATTTTTTGCGAGTTTATTTTATGTGGCGATATTTATTCTACCCCTTAACTTTTTTTACTACGTTTGCTATAACTTATTCAAAATCTAACCGATAACTTAGATAAGCAACACGTAAACTATCATCAGGAGGCTTATATGGACAAGACACGGACTCATTCCATCAGAACACGTCTACTTCTCATCATCAGCTTGATCCTCATTCTTTTCTTTGTATTCAGCAGTCTTTCCCTTTACCTCACGACCAAACAAACCGCTCTGTCGACGCTCAAAAAAACGGCGGAACAGGATGCTTTACGAATCGCCAGAAACGTCGATTCCGAAGCCTATCAGAAATTCTTAACGAATCCAACCAATGATGCGACGTACGATCAATTACGCGAATCACTGGATCAACTGCGACAGCAAAACGGTCTCTTGTACGCGTACACCGCGACAATCGACGACAATCAAGTCAAGTTGTTGATTGACGGGCTTCCGGTTGCTGACGCCGCTAAGATCAATGATCCGGCAACAGGGGCTGTCGCGTCCGATATGAAAGAGGTCTTAGAAGGGAAAACGCACTCGACCGATGTCATCGATGATCCGAAGTTCGGTCAGTACATCAGTGTCTATGTCCCGTTAAAAAGTACGACGGGTGATATCATCGGGATTTTAGGGGTCGATATTGCGGCAAAAGACGTCGAGACCTTGACGACGACGCTGTTAAAACAGACGTTGCCGCTGTTTCTCGGTTTACTCGTCTTACTCTTACTGTTGACACTCGGGTCACTGTATTACATACTCGGTCGAAAACTGAAACCGCTTGAAACGCTTCAATCCGTTGCGCGAATGATTGCCGACGGAAAACTTTCGCAAGCCGATCAGACGATGCAACAACTGAAGATTCCGGCAAAAGATGAAATCTACACGCTCGCCCGTTCGATTCAGCAGATGAACGAAACACTCCGCCTGATGATCGTCGACATCAAACGGACGACGGCTCTCGTCACGGACACGAGTCAGGCGATTGATGCCGGGACGACGGAAGTCCTCGACGGTTCAACGCAGATTGCCGAGACGATGTCGGAAATCGCGACCGGTACGGAAAGTCAGACGCACACGACACTCGCCTTGACCGATGAGATGACCGGCTTCTCTTCGCTCGTTCAAAAAACGACCGATGACAGTCAGCAAATCGAACAGACTGTTGAGACGATGCGTGTGGCGACGCGCGACGGACAAACGCAGATGAAACAGTCCGTCATCCGGATGAACACGATTCATACGCACGTCGTCGAAGCGACGGAGCAGGTCCGCCAGCTGAAACAACAATCCACCGACATCCAAGGACTGGTCACGATCATCCGTGATATCGCGGCACAGACGAACTTACTCGCACTCAATGCGGCCATCGAAGCGGCGCGTGCCGGCGAACAAGGCAAAGGATTTGCTGTCGTCGCAACCGAGGTCAAACAGTTATCGACCCATGTCGCGAGCAGTGTCAATCAGATTGCTGCAATCGTCCAGAATATCACCGGGAATTCGACGCAAATGGAAGTCCGGTTCGCCGAGACGTTACAGGAGACCGTCTCCGGTCAACAAGAAATACAAGCGACGGACGGCTCGTTCACTCAAATCGCGGAACAAGTCGGAACAGTCGCGGCGTCCGCTGCCGGAATGCGTCAACAAATGCTTGACGTCGCCAGAACGGAAGCCCGGATTCGCAATGCCCTGACGGAAATTGCCGCTGTCGCCGAAGAACACACAGCCGGCAACGAAGAAGTGGCGGCGGCGTCCGAGCAGATGATTGCGACAATCACAGGACTCCATGTCCTCGTCGAAACGTTAAATGAAACATCAACCTACTTAACGAATCAGACGGAGAAATTCGATCTGACGTAATCAACAAGCGTCCGTTTCCTCGACAGGAAACGGACGCTTGTTTACACTAAAAATTGATTTGATATTGCTAGCGGCTACATACGAACTTTATCACCTGAAAGGATGATTGACGATGAAACAAATCCATCACCTCTGTATCCAGACGACCGACTACACCGCGTCAAAAACGTTTTATGAGCAACTGGGATTCGAACTGGTCCAGGAATCCCCGGATTTCCACACCCGTGCTTTTAACAGTTGGCTGAAGCTCGGTGACTTCTACATCGAACTTCAGACGAACAAAGTCGACGAGACCTTGACGCCTTATACGAAACATACGGCAGGTCCCGTCCATTTTGCACTATACGTCGACGATCTGCAGACAGAAGTCGCCCGGCTCGAACAACTCGACATGCCGTTTTTGCCGAAGCACGGCGGTAACATCTACTTCGTCGTCGACGGTCACCTCAGTAAGTTAAAAGCGCCGGAAGGAACGATCATCGAGTTGCGGGATACATGGACGATCAACGGCTGAAGTATTTTCCCTGTTACTTCCGGTTAATCGATTCATTTAATTTGATGCGATATTGATCATTCCAAGAGGGCTCATCCTTGATGAGATCGTCACAGAACGCCGCGACATCCGGTCCCGTGATGTCTGTGACGGTTTTCCCTTCTGCTGCCCCCATCTCAAACAAATCGAGTAATCCCTCGAAAATCCGACGGGTCGACGGCCAATCCACCGGTCCTCCAGCGATTGCCAAATATTTTTGAATCGCACGATAGGCATGGAAATAGTCAGCAGGTAAATGTTTCGCGCGACGCTCCATTTCTCGGTAGTGCCTTTTGTCCTCTAAGTTACCCATGATCTTTTCAACGATACTCATACGGGTTCTCCTTTCGGTTGACTCATTTTCAGTTCTGTCAGCTTGCTGGAAACGAAGCTCCAACGCTCCCAAAATGAAGCAAGCCGCGCTTGACCGGCAGCATTCAAAGTATAAAACTTCCGTGGTGGTCCTTGTGTCGATGGTTTTTTGACGGTATCGACGAGTTGATTTTTTTCAAGCCGCATCGTGATCGTGTAGACCGTCCCTTCCACCACATCCGTAAAGCCCAACTCACGTAACTGCCTTGTGATTTCATACCCGTACGTCTCTTCCCGGCTGATGATTTCGAGCACACATCCTTCGAGCACACCTTTTAACATTTCTGTGATGTCTTCCACGGCATTCCCTCCACTCAAGTACTCTGTATTACTATCTACAAGTATATAGTATAACTAACTAGTGAACATGTCAATGAGGGGTTGAATGTTTTGACTGCAAACGATCATGGTGATGGATGTATTCGCAAGTAGTTAATAACAAGAAAAAAACAACGCATGCTCGTAGTCGACATGCGTTGTTTTATGTATAACCATCGAAGGTTTTTGTAAGATTCAAGGTTTTGTGCGGGAAATGTTCGAACCCAGTTATTGCATTTTTCCCAGGCTTATTCATGTAAAGTCATCTTAAATACTGTTAACCTAAGACCAATAGGGAAAATATGGTTCGTTTGATTTTCAAAATTAACAATAGGGAACATTTATTACGTCCATTCTCTATTTCTGATATAGATGGTCTCTCATTTTTAAACACTTTAAAATACAACAACATTATTGAAAGGAGGAGTGGTTTTGAAGAAGTTACTCTTGTTCGTTTTACTCTTCACGGGAACAATCGTTTTAAACGGGTGCACGACCATGACTTCAACCAAAATAAGTGACGATAGATCGGTGATTCATTTTGATGCAACTTCAATCCTTTCGCTTGGCCGTGCTCATCAAATAAAGATGCTTATGCTGTCTAGTGTCCCTTCAGATTCAGTCGCTGTGTCAGATGCGAATGAAGAGTTACACGTGATGAAAGCAGATAATACTAAGCACTTAGAAGAGATGACCATTCTACAGCACGATGAACCCGCTGCGGAAGAATTTAAAACCCTTGTCATCGACTATCTTGAAGTAGAAAACGCATATATAGACAAGAAGATTGAGAGCCTTTATTCAGACAACGTACGTCACCCGAGTCGATTTTCGATGGAGACACTGTATTCAAGAGCCGATGCTGAACTCCCTAACTTCCGATATGAGCCGAATTAACAATCAAAACTCTTTCTGAGCGAACAGTTGAATTCCATCAATTTACAAGATCTCAATAGTATAAAAAGACTCGAATTGATACGATGAAGGGATTTTCCAATCAAAAAAAGTAATCTATTCTGAAAAGAGGAATCATGCAATGAATTTAAACTATCAAATGACTTTTGAAGACTTTATGGCATTACAAAAGGACGCTTTAAACAGGGCACGCCATCATCAAGCAAGATCTAATGTTGCTTTCATAACGTTGGCTCTGATGGTGTTGCTACTCGGCCTTATGCTTTTCACAATACTCGAACCGCTTTTTCTTGGTTTTTTCTCGGAAAATGTAAGCCAACTCATCATCGTCTGTTTGTCTTTTGTTCCAGTTCTCTTATTGAAATCGACTTTAGTAAAGTATTATGAATTCGTTACACTCCGGCAAGTGAGATCTTCACTTAAAAACGATAAGCGATGGCCGCGAAATGTAACGTTACACCTTCATGAAACGGGCATTCAATCAAATTCCACGTATAACGGTATCGTTAAAAACACGGACATCGCATGGGAAGAGTTTAAAGCGGTCAGTGAAGATGATGATCGCCTCTTCCTATACTTTGAAAATAACGAAGCACTTATTTTACCGAAAACTTACTCTTCATGGACTGAAACAGAACACATGCTGCTTCATGATTTGATAAAACAACACTTGAGCCATGACTTTGGACAAGAAAAAAAATAACCGTCTGTTTATAGTTCAATTCTTAATCTAAACGACCCCTACCTTTGCTGTACTTAAAGGTGGGGGTCGTTTAGATTCATGAGGTTTGATCACTTTTTCCCGCTGTCTCAAACGTATACCTGTTAAAGAATGGCGCCTGTATGCCTCTTGTGGAGGTGAGATGCTACATTGGTACCGAACGGTTAATAGACGTTTTTTTCACTTGATTCCTAAATTCTCGAGATAGGTCGTTTTTGTCTTGTCGAGTTTCCGGTACACGGTCTTCGGGTTTTCAATCCGGACGTACTGGTCCCCCTGCTGTTGATAGATACTATGCTGCGGCGGTTTCTGGTCCGTCGCTGTGCCCGGCACATCATAATATAATTCAATCTAGTCCCCGTCGTCACCCACCTTGATACCGGTCTCTTTCCGCTCGATGGGTGCCTCGTTCTGACGAATAAGTTCTTCGTTCTCAAGTTTCAGCACGGTCTCGATCGATTCGTTGAATTTCTTTTGGTAGTCTGGCGGTGGATCAGGTTCTCTGAATATGTAAAATACGATCAGCGCGGCCAGACTGACAAGCAGCATCTTTCGAAAATTCATCTTCCCCCTCCTGTTCGATAGGTCTCAGCTGTTCGTTTCAAACTGACAGGCAATCCGTAAATCAGACCGTTTGTCCCAGCCTTTATCGGTCACCCGTTGTTGAAAGATGGCGTGGAGCGGTAATCCTTTTGAAAACAGCGGGGTTGGACGAATCGTCCGGGTATGTAAATCTTCTGCGCCATATGCCAGATACAACTGAAATTGTCCGTCTGTTAACTTCGCCGCAATCGCCGTCACCGTCTCCGGAAAATGCGCGATTGCGTCGCATGTTGACGCATACGGCGGCAACTCGTTTTTCAGATGCATCCGGGCCTGATTTTTGACCGACCACGGCAACGGCTTCCACGACTTCAATTGTTCTTCATACTGTTTTTCCGTTTCTTCCGATCTATCTGCCGTGTCGTAATATACGACATCGATGTCCTGTTTCTCCGTCAAAGTCAGTCCCCAGATCAAGGACCGGATATAGCCGGCGCAAATCCAGGCGTCCGGCAGTCCGAGCCGGTCGACGAGCATTAACTGTTCACGCAGTGTTTCATTTTCGGATAATGCATTGTAAATTTCGTTTGTTCCTTGCATTGATATGCCCCCATTTAGGTCTTCAGCTTTTTCCACGTCTTCGGATACGTCCGCAACTCTTTTTTCGTCGGATGCTCGGGGTCCAGTTTCTTTCCGCGACGTTCAAGGATCGAATCGGTCATCAAGAGTGCAACGGCGAGTACAAGATAAATGCCGATGCTTGTGAAAAACGGCAGCGCCAGATTCAAGACGACCGGCAGGAACAGACCGACCAATACGATGAAACAATAATCAATCACGTACTGGACTTGAATAATCCGCTTCATGTTCCGATTTTCCGTCAGTGCCATATCCCGGTTCACTTCTTGTGAGTGGAGCCGGGCAATCAGTACCAAGGCAACGACGAGCACGGCAAACGGCCAGTAGGCACCTCGGTTGGCGACGACCAATACGATGCTTGTCCCGTACAATAAGGCACTTAGCAACCGTTGTTTCATCAGTCGGCGTTTTGCTTCCTGAATAAAGCGGGTGCGTTCTTGTTTCGTTTTCATGAATCTTCCCCCCCTCATAATTTACTATACATTTTTTAGGAGGAACTGATCTCTTTTATGAAAAAGGGAATCGACGATCACAGACCATCCTCCCCCTTGCAAAGCTTCGATTCACCAAGAAGGTGGGTCGTTCCGATGATGGATGTCCATTTCATGATCGTTTGAATTATACGCCCGATCGTCATGTGTGCGGTCACGGTATCCTAAACGCGCAGACGCAATCCAAACCCCTAATCCAACCATTGCAAAAATTCCGATAAAAATCATGATTTCTCCTCCTTTGACAGTCATTGCTTATTTGTTTTCTCACAGTTATTCATTTTTCCTTTTCACAGGTTAAAATCTTACAATTTAACATACGTTGATTCGATGCAATAGTTCCAGAAAAAAGGGAAATAAGTTCTTCGTATTCTGAATAATTATTACGAAATCATTGCATTTGGGAACAATTAACAGTATATTTTGTTTAACTATTCTGATAATTATTACCAAACTTTTTTAAAGGAGCGTGTCACATGAAATGGTCTGCCAAGAAAAAGCTTTCATTGATCACTGCATCATGTCTCGTCGTCGGTACTTTCGGATTGGTTGCTTCAACGACAGATGTCTTTAAAGATAACATTCCCTCGGTTGCAAGCGAAAAGAAACAAGCGGGCGTCAGTCAAACGATCACACCGAAAACACTCTCGATTGCCAAACTGATGAAACAAGGTCTTGTTCAAACCTACCCAGGAGATCCTAATCTCGCGAAATCGACGTTCCGTGTCGACCGCTTGTTAAGCGCTCCACCCAAGTCATTGAATTTAGTGGCAAAGGACGGACATCGGTTTATCACGGTTCCTTTTATCATGGAAGATACTTCTCATCACGATGGTGGGTACAGCGTGTATAAACCCAACCGCTTTACACTGCAAGACGAAACCGGAAAAGAATACGAATCCGTCGATTACGTCAACCGGAACGAAAAAGCATGGAAAAATACCCATCAGTATTTTGCCCCGTACCGTTCACAAGTGGATGTCGTCTATCAAGTACCGATTAACAAAAAAACCTTTGTTCTGTTTGCCTCAAGTGATGCATTCGCTAAAACACATACCGTTAAAATCGAAGTCGATTAACTTCAACACGCTTGATGCTTCCATGGCGTCAGGTGTGTTTTTACTTACATGCATGCCAAAGGAGTGTGATTGAAATGATCTCTTTTATCTGGAATTCCTGGTGGCGCAACAAGGAGCGGTTCATCCTACTCCTCGTCGGCGTCCTGATCGTCAGTACGGGACTCAGTTACCTGATCGGGACGACGCAAGCGAGCAACGGCACCGTCGTTGATGAACTGCAGAAACGCTGGGGTTCCTCCTATGATATCGTCGTTCGTCCGCCGGACAGCCGCAGTGTGACGGAAGACTTAAAGTTGCTCGAGCCGAACTATATGAGCGGTCTCGATGGCGGCATCACGATGCAACAGTACAAAACGATTCAAAAAATTTCCGACGTTGAAGTCGCCGCGCCGATTGCGATGATCGGGAATTATTATGCGGATGCCCAGATTGGGACATTCGATTTCAAAGAACAAGGCTTCTATAAAATCACCATTCAAGACGTTCAGGATACCGGTTTACAGAAAGAACAACAATCCAGTTCATCCTTCTTAGGTGCCGGATGGTCTCCTTCCGAGGGGGATGGCTTGAACCGGGATATTTCACCGCAAGCCTTAGGAAAACAACCGCTGATGGAGTTCGGCAGTGCCACCATGCTTGCCGGAATTGATCCGGAAGCAGAAGCAAAACTCGTCGGTCTTGACCAAGCAACAAAAAAAGCGACACACAGCCGTTATTTCACAAAAGACGACATCGCGACAGATAACGGAGACGATGTATGGAATATCCCGTTGATTTTAAATAGTCACGAATACGTCGATGCCTACCGTAAATATCGTTACGAAAAAGTAGACATTCCTTTGGTTAATGATTCGATGACCGAGACAGTTAATGCCATCATGAAAAAAGGCGGCGCATCGTATCTGAAGACACTTCCGGTACAACCCGCTAAGGTGTACAAGATCACGACGAGCGAAACCTCGAAAGAGCTCGTCAACGATATTTTAAAAGGAACGGTCCCGACTAAACCAACCGGAAGCTTCGATTGGATGTATTTAAAACCGTCTGCCGTTGAATACCAGACACTGACCAGTCCCTATGCTACCCGTTGGCCGTTTGCGTATCAGGTTACACCACAGGAAGTGCCGAAAGATGTCCTGTTGGCAAAACGGACGATGTATCGAAAAGCTCGGTCGTTTGGAGATACATCGATTAATTTAAAGTCTGTACCTAAAATGAAGTTGAATTTCATCGGTGTCTTTGATCCACAAAAGCTGAACATTTCAAAGGATCCGTTAACCGAGCTTCCGATGGAAACGTACTTCCCGGCGAAAGCCCAATGGGTCATGGACAAAAACGAACGTCCCGTTAATCCGGTCCGCGACGTTAAGCCGACGAATGATCCGTATGACTTCCTGACAAAACCGCCGTCGATGCTGACGACACTGGATGCGGCGTTCAAGCTCCGTGGTGATAAAGCCATTTCGGCCATCCGGGTCAACGTCAAAGGGGTCGAAGCCATGAATGAAACAAGCGAAAAAAAATTGCAGGCTGTCGCGCAAGAGATTGAAGACAAGACGGGACTGATTACCGATGTGACACTCGGATCCTCCCCGCAACTCGCCCTGACTTACCTGCCCGGTTTAAAAAATGAATCCGCTTTAGGTTGGATTCAGCAGCCGTGGATCAAGCTCGGTTCCTCGATGGCGATTTTCCAAGAGGCGAAAGTCGGCATGAGCGGCGTCATTGCGAGTGTGATTGCGGTTGCCCTCGTTTATGTTTTCAGCTCGAACATCATTTTGCTGTATGCCCGCAAAAAAGAGTTTGCGATTTTACTGTCGCTCGGCTGGCGTCCGCGTCAGTTGTCAAAGCTGCTGTTTTTTGAAGCGACGCTACTCGGTACCTTCGTCGCCCTGATTTCCTGGACGATTCTCGGGTCATTCTGGCTGACGACGGATCATCCGATTGCGCTTGGTCGGATTTTGCTGATTGGTCTCGCCGGTCTGTTGATTTACTGGGGCGGAACGCTTGTCCCGATGACCTTGATTCGTCGTATCCAGCCGTTTGAAAGTATGCGCTCCGGCGAAGTCTCCAAAGGCCGTCGGCTCGTTCGCTCGCAATCGATTTTCGGGATGAGTCTCAATCAGCTGTTCACGTACTGGCAGCGGACTTTGCTGTCGATTGTTGCGATCGCCCTGCCGACCAGTCTGTTCATCTTCTTCCTCTTCGTGACGTTCCGACTGAAAGGCGTCTTGTATGCGACGTGGCTCGGTGAATACGTCGCGCTTGAAGTCGGGACGATGCACTACGTCGCGATGGCGGTCGCCCTCTTGATTGCCATCCTGACGACGACGGAAATCATGTGGCAAAACGTCAATGAGCGGAAACCGCAACTCGCCGTCCTAAAAGCAACCGGTTGGCGCGACGGTTGGATCCGGCTCCTTGTCTTGACGGAAGGCATGTTAACCGGTTTGTTCGCCGGTCTGATTGGTCTCCTGATTGCGCTCACGATGATCGGATATGTCTACAATCAGTTCCCGGTCAATGAGCTCTTGTTCCTCAGCGTGATGCTGTTCATCCCGGTCGTGACCGGCGTCCTCGGTGCCCTGTTACCAGCACAACGGGCCGTCCGGATTACGCCGAATGCGGCGATCGGCAGTGTCGCCGTCAATACCCAGGCGACGGAACGCCGCTTTAAACTGGCACTCGGTTCGATCGGCGTCGCCTTGGTCGCCGGTGTTACGAGCCTGTTCTTGTTTGCTGCAAACGAAGATATCACGCAAACACCAAAACAGACGCAGGCGAAGCCGTCTACCGTTCAAACGACAGGTGCGAAAATCGCTGATTTAAAACAAAATGAGTCGAAGAAAACAGCGGCTGTTTCGCAGTCAGAAACTGACAAAAAAATCAAGAAACTGATGAAAAAAGGCATGGTGCAGACGACTCCGGGCGGAGAACAGATCAGCAATCAGTTCTTTTATGTCGCTCCGCTCATCGAGACACCAAAAGAATTGGATTTAAAAGAAAAACCCGGCTACCGTTTTGTGACGGTTCCAGCGATCATGCAGGATAATCAGGATTCCCCATTAAAAGGTGCCATGTCCATTTATCGGCCAAGCACCTATGCGATGACCGCTCCTGACGGGAAAGAGTACTTGCCGGTTGATTATGTCAATCGTAATGAGAAAGCCTGGAAGTTCAGTTATCAGTATTTTGCGCCCGAAAAATCACGTGTTGATCTCGTCTATCAAGTACCGGAAGACGAAAAAGTATTGGTCCTGTATGCATCGGATGATGCATTCCCGAGAACGGTCACCGTCAAAATCGATTTGGATGCCGCTCCCGGTGCTGATTCCAAACCGAAGCAAACACTAAAAACCGCCAAACAGGATTCCGGTGCCATTCAAGAAATCATGAATCAGGCGATGGTCCGTACGTTCCCAGGCGATCCGGAGCTGAAGAAAGCGATTTTCCGGGCCGGTGCTTTGTTGCCTGAACCGCCGAAAGAGTTGAAACTGCCGGCGTTGCAGGATGAACAGTATGTCACCGTACCGGTTATCTTACGCAACTATACAGCACCTGAAGGCGAAGGATACGGCACTTACCGCCCGAACCGCTATACGCTGACCGACGCTGACGGCACCGTCTATGAGTCCGTCGATTATGTTAATCACAATCCGGACGTCTGGAAATCCGGTTACCAGTACTTCTCTCCCCGTGCGTCCCGCGTTGACCTCGTCTTCCAAGTGCCGAAGCAGGACAACACGTATGTCCTGTTCGCCAAGGACGAAGCGTTCGCGAAGTCCGTCGCTATCAAGATTGAGGTGAAAGCAAGCAAGGATAAAACATCAAATTGATCTGAAGGAGGCTTTTGATGCTGAAATTCATCTGGAATTCCTGGTGGCGCAACAAGGAGCGGTTCATCCTGCTCCTTGTCGGCGTCTTGATCGTCAGTACCGGACTCAGTTATCTGATCGGGACGACGCAAGCGAGCAACGGCACCGTCGTCGACGAACTGCAAAAGCGTTGGAAGTCATCGTATGACATTGTCGTCCGTCCTCCCGGCAGCCGCAGTGTCACGGAAGATTTAAAGTTGCTCGAGCCGAACTATATGAGCGGGCTCGACGGCGGCATCACGATGCAACAATATCAAACGATTCAAGAGATGGCCGATATCGAAGTCGCGGCACCGATCGCGATGATTGGCAACAGTTCGACCGGCTCAAATATCGGCACGCATACGTTTGAAGAGGAAGGAATCTACAAACTGACCATCACCGACCAGCAAGATACGGGCTTGAAGGTCGAGAAATACTCTTCTGCCACGTACCTTGCAGCCGGCTGGGAACCATCCGGTGACGCGACAAATGCCGGTGTCTCCCCGATGCCGCTCGGCAAACAACCGCTCTATGAATTCGGCAGCAGTACGATGCTTGCCGGAATTGATCCGGAAGCGGAAGCCAAGCTGATCGGTCTTGATGAGGCGACGTTTGCCGACACGTACAGCCGCTATTTCACAAAAGACGACCGTCCGAGTGTCGTCGATGAAGTCGGAACCGTCGCCATTCCGGTGCTGTTGAACGAACGCGAGTATGTTGATGCGTCCCGGATTTATACGTATGAAAAACTCGATCTGCCGCTGATTAACGATTCGTTGAACGAGACGATTATGGATGTCTCAGAACGCGGCGGCAAAAAGTATCTGGAGACGCTCCCGGTGACGTCCGACAAAGCAAAAAAGTATACCATCACGACGCAGCAAATCCAAAAACAGTTAGTGCAGGATATTCTCAGCCATGCGCCGGTCGTGACGGACGTCACCCGGTCCGACTGGATGGCGTTGAAACCGTCGCCGATTACCTATCAGCCGATCAAAAGTCCGTATGCCTCCCGTTGGCCGTTTACGTATCAGGTGGAACCGAAGAAGGTCAATCCGGATTCGTTACTCTTCAAACGGACGATGTATCGGGAAGCGCGGGAATTCGGAACATCCAGTGATGACTGGCCACGACTACGGCTCGATTACATCGGCGTCTTCAACCCGAAAAAATTGAATGTCTCAAAAGATCCGTTAACGGAATTGCCGATGGAGACCTATTTCCCGGCGAAAGCCCAGTGGGTCATGAACGCCAAGGAACAACCGGTCAATCCGGTCCGTGACGTCAAACCGTCCAATGATTCCTATGACTTTTTGACGAAACCGCCGTCGATGCTGACGACGCTTGAGGCAGCGTTTCAAATTCGCGGTAAAAAAGCGATTTCCGTCATCCGTGTCAACGTTAAAGGTGTCGATGCGATGAATGAACAGAGCGAGGCGAAATTGCAGGCGGTCGCTCAAGAAATCGAGGACAAGACCGGTCTGATCACGGACGTCACGCTCGGTTCATCCCCGCAACCGGCCTTGACCTATCTGCCGGGACTTGAGAAACAGGCGGCACTCGGTTGGGTGCAGCAACCGTGGATCAAACTCGGCTCATCGATCAGCATCTTCCAGGAAGCGAAGGTCGGGATGAGCGGCGTCATCGCCAGTGTCATCGCGGTCGCCCTCGTTTACGTCTTCAGTTCGAACATCATTTTGCTCTACGCCCGCAAAAAAGAGTTTGCGATTTTACTGTCGCTTGGCTGGCGTCCCCGTCAGTTGTCGAAAATGTGGTTCCTCGAGGCCACGCTTCTCGGGACCCTCGTCGCCCTGATTGCCTGGTCGATTCTCGGGACGTTTTGGCTGACGACGGATCACCCGATTGCCCTCGGTCGAATTTTATTGATCGGTCTTGCCGGTTTGTTCATCTACTGGGGCGGCACGCTCGTTCCGATGGCTCTGATCCGCCGGATTCAGCCGTATGACAGCATGCGGTCCGGAGAAATCTCAAAAGGACGCCGGTTCGTCCGTTCGCAATCGATTTTCGGGATGAGTCTCAATCAGTTGTTCACGTACTGGCAACGGACGTTGCTGTCAGTCGTCGCGATTGCCCTGCCGACCAGTCTGTTCATCTTTTTCCTGTTCGTGACGTTCCGCTTAAAAGGGGTGCTGTACGCCTCCTGGCTCGGCGAGTTCGTGGCGCTTGAAGTCGGCACGATGCATTATGTCGCGATGGCCGTCGCCTTATTGATCGCTATCCTGACGACAACGGAAATCATGTGGCAAAACGTCAATGAACGGAAATCCCAGTTGGCCGT
Source organism: Exiguobacterium sp. RIT452 (assembly GCF_003598705.1). Lineage (NCBI taxonomy): Bacteria > Bacillati > Bacillota > Bacilli > Caryophanales > Exiguobacterium > Exiguobacterium sp. RIT452. Next base: position 840,766 of record NZ_QXJB01000001.1, on the reverse strand, counting down.
TCTGAAAGCGACCGGTTGGCAGGACCGGATGATCCGTCAACTTGTGTTAATGGAAGGTCTGTTGACCGGTTTGATTGCCGGGATTGCAGGACTCCTGATGGCCGTGTTCCTGATTTTAAAAATGTACCATCAATTCCCGACGGCTGAACTCGGATTCCTGAGTCTGACGTTACTGATTCCGGTTGCGACCGGTGTCATCGGGGCTTTGTTACCGGCCCAGCGTGCCGTCCGGATCACACCGAATGCCGCCATCGGCAGTGTCGCCGTTAATTCCAAGACGACGGAGCGTCGCTTCCGGCTTGCACTTGGAACGATTGGCGGAGCGCTTGTCGCCGGCGTCGCTTCCTTGTTCCTGTTTGCGACAAATGAAACCGAGCCACAACCGGTTGCGACCAAAACGGCTGAAACACCAGTCATTACGACAACCGGCAGTAAAATTAAGGACGGTTTGACGGGAGTCAAGCGTGATGAGCCGAAAGCTTCAAAAGCTTCCGATTCCGCCGCCATCAAAAAACTGATGGCGAAAGGAAGTGTCCCGACGTTCCCGGGCGATCCGGCCTTAAAAGACTCATATTTCTGGGTCGGTCCCCTGTTGAAGGAACCGCCGTCCTCGTTGAAGCTTGAGGAAAAAGTAGGTTTCCGGTATATTACCGTTCCTGTTTATCTTGAAGATGAGAGTGGTGCGGAGGGCGAATCAGCCTATTATTATCCGAACCGTTTCCCGATGTATGATGGAAACACGAAATACGAGCCGATCGATTACGTCAATCGGAATAAAAAGGCATGGAAAAACGGGACGGACTTTGCGCTGGATCAACGGTCTCATGTTGATCTCGTGTATCAGGTACCGGAAGATCAGACTCGGTTTGTCCTGATTGCTGCTGGTGACGTCATCCCGAGATCACGGGCTGTCAAAATTGAACTGAACTAAAAAAATGCTCCCTTCCGTCAGTGGAAGGGAGCATGTTTGATTAGAGCCGGATCAGTACGATGCCGACAATCATCAGACCAAGACTGAACAGTTGAACACCCGTGACCGGCGTTTTCGCTGCGCCAAACCATCCGAAACGGTCAATTAAAAGGCTGCCGGTCAGAAGGCCGATTGTCACGATGACGACAGCAACGCCTGTTCCGACGAGCGGGACAATCACAGCATTCCCGGCGATGAACAAGGCCCCGATCAACCCGCCAATCCAAATCCACCACGGAGTCGGAAGTGAACGGTTGAACTGCCACTTCGTCCGGACGATCACGTTCACAAGTAATAATGTCAACGTGCCGACGATAAAGGAAATCAACGCTGCTTTAATGGCGGAATCGAGCACCACACCAAGATGTCCGTTAATCGCGGCTTGGGCGGCACTCATCATTCCCATGACGACACCGAGAACGCGCCAACCGTAAATGGTCGAATCGACCGGCTTTACCTGTTCCGGATGCCGGCGTTTCGCGAGCCAATCGCCGAGCGCAACCGTTCCGACGACACCAAGTAAAACAAATCCCGCACCAATTAGTCTTGTGGACGAAAGCGGTGTGGAATTTGTAGAAAACCAACCGAAGTTGTCAATCAGAAGCCCCATCAGCACCTGTCCAAAAATCGGCATGATCACCGTCTGGACACCGCCGATTCGAGGGAAGAGCAGAATGTTTCCGGTTAAAAAGATGACACCAAGCACGCCGCCGATCCAAATCCAGCCAGGTTCCGACCAAACGCCCGGATTCAGACTGAAATTGCGTTCGACGAACATTGTCAGCACGATCAAAAAAACCGTCCCGATGCTGAAGGACAGCAAGGACGCGAGGAATGGTGAGCCGACGATTCCACGCAACCGTGTGTTAACACTCGTTTGAACGGGAACGAGGATCCCGATGATTAATCCAATGATAATGGCCAGAATAAGAAGCCCTCCTTTTGTACGAGTCGTTCTTATCATATGTCAGAGACGGACGGGAAAGCGATTTGCCTGCTTATGTCGTCAGTTGAACACAAGAAAAAGCATCCGGATTTTGAACTGAACCAAAAAAGTTAGACAATAAATAATTCGTCAGGCGACCTTGAGGACCTGAGTCCGGTATTCCACCGGGCTCAGGTTTTTTAGTCGTCTCTTAATACGACGATGGTTATAGTACTCGATATAACGCTTGAGCTCACATTTGAAGTGGTCCATGTCATCGAACTCCTTGAGATATAGGAGCTCTGACTTGAGCACGGCGAAGAAGCTTTCGATGGCTGCGTTGTCGAGACAGTTTCCCTTACGGGACATACTTTGCGTGATGCCGTGCTCGTGGAGCGTATCGATGAACGCTCGGTATTGATAATGCCAACCTTGGTCGGAATGGAGGATTGGTTGGGCTTCTCCATCGAGCCTTCTGATTGCCTGGTCCAACATTTCGCCGACGAATTGGTATGTGGGACGGCCCGACATGGTATAGGCAATGATCTCACGGTTTCCCAAGTCCATCATCGGCGAGAGGTAGAGCTTCTCCCCGAAGAGGTGAAACTCAGTGACGTCGGTCACCCATTTCTGCTTCAGGCCGGAGGCCTTGAAGTCCCGTTGGAGAAGGTTAGGCGCGACCTTCCCGACTCGCCCTTTATAGGAGCGGTATCGCTTCATGCGGACGAGGCACTTAAGCCCGAGCTCGTTCATGAGACGGCGTATGGTCTTCGGATCGTGCCGGAAGCCCTGGCGTTCGAGGAGTGCGTGGATGCGACGATAGCCACATCGCCCCTCGTGTTCGTGGAAGAGGGTATGGATGGCTGCCTTCACCTCCGCATACTTGTCTTCGCCCGTCAGGCGCGTCCGCCAGTAGTAGTAGACGCTTCGCGCCATACCGAGCACGCGGAGGAGTCCCGGGACGGGATAGATCGCCCGCAACTCGTCGATCACTTGCGCCTTGATCCGGTTCGTCGCGCGTTCTCTTCTTGAACCAAGGCTCTCAATTTTTTTAACGCAGCGTTCTCCATCTCGAGGTACTCGATTCGCTCTTTGAGCTTCTCAACCTCTGTCATCTCTTCAGGATTCTTTTTGCGTCTCGCCATCGGGGCACGTCCTTTCGGTCTGGCGACCAGACCCTCGACCCCTTCCCGTTCATACGTTGATTGCCAGTTCGAGATCATCCCTGGGGAGGAGATTCGGTATTTTATAGCCGCCTCTATGCGGGACAGCCCGTTGGTCGCCATGTCATTTAATACCTCCAGTTTAAATGTCGGCGAGTGGGTTGTATAGGAAGGATCGAAGATCGTCTCCCCCCAACTTTCATAGAGACGCGACCAGTCACGGATCAGTTGACGCGCTATCCCGAATTCTTTCGCCACACCTTGGTATCCGTCTCGTCCCGTCAGATAACGTTCAGCGACCTGGATTTTAAACGCCTTCGTATATTTGACCATAAAAAACACCCCATAAAAGTTGGATTTTCATGTCCAACTTTTATGGGGCAGTTCACTATCGCGGATACTTTTTTGCAACATAGGAATTTCATTACCGGTATTCGTTGCTTAACGGCTGTTCCGGATCGGCTCGACGGATCCAGCGCTCCAGGACGGTTTCAATGACAATCCCCAGCAGCATGAACCCTGCCACATAAAGCAGTGACAAGTCAGTTTTCCCCAGCAGTTCAGAAATAACAATCAGAATCAGTAGAAGGGCGATGATACCAAAACTCATGGTAGATCGGAGTCGAATCAACCGTTTGGCACGTATCGAGTCCGACAGCCGGCTCATCCTGTGACTTTCACGCCTTAAAATCCCACCGGAAATTATTAATGCGCAGAGAAGCATAAGGATCGACCAAATGGATTGGTCAAAAAAGTGAACCGCCATAAAGGCGCCTCCGGTAAAAACAGCCGATAAAATCCGGAGCGGTCTCGTTTGCTTGCGAATGGTCTGAATGATTTGGATCCGTTCTTGTTTGTTCATCTTCTCACCCCATGACGATAATATGTGTTCTGACCATAGAGGTTCCTTCTTTTTGGAAAGGTTATTTTAGTCCTTTTCCCCCGTGCGGCTGATCTTCAAGCACCCGTTCGACATGTAACAGAATCGGTCGCGCCTGTTCAATCAACTGTCGTGTCGCCGGCAGTTGCAATGACGCCGCATGCGCCGCTTGGTCCGTCCAAATTTCCCGAACCATCACGGTATCCGATTCACCTGTCGTACTAACAGTATACTGCAGACAATCCGTCACGTACTCAAGAGACGCCGCTGCTTCTAACAGTAGTTCAATCAATCGTTTTTCCTCACCAACTTGCGTCGTGAACCTCGTCCATAATCCATAATACATCTTCTTTTCCCCTCCATGACGTTATGACTGATTATTCAAATCAAGATTTCTGGGAACATTTAGGTGGAATGTACGTATACTAAGAATAACTTACATAATCAAAAGGAGAATATGTTTTGAAGAAACGTCTGTTTTTAGCGACCGGTTTGTATCTGCTCGTCATGATGATGACGATTTACGCCATTTTTTTTGAACAATCCGATTCTACTTTCTTACTAATCATCCAACTCGGATTGTTGATCCACTTCTACTTCCAGTACCGGATGTCATTCCTAGTACCTGATCAGGATGTTCCTACTGCACCGTTTCGATTGAATGTCCTTCGAACCGGACTGATTGTTGCAGCCGTCATCACATACGTTACGCTCGATACCGTACCCCTCCTGCTCGCTACGGCTGTCGCTTTGGCGCTGGCTCTCCCGACGCTTGTCTCCTACATCAGGTTACGAACACAGGAAAACTGATTCATTCCCGTTCCGGCAACGAGCGGGTGCGTCCAATGAAGACGACCTGCTGCTTCGCCAGTCGAAAGACCTGATACTCACCGCGAGGGTCCGTGTTCAATTGTACGGCGACTTGATGTCTCGCTTCTTTTGAAGAAGCCGTCTTGTCATAGGCAGACCGGACCGCAACGATCGTCTCTTTGCCATATTGCTCGGCGACATGTTTCGTCACCCGGGCACGCACGATTTGTTCAAACGTCTCATCCTGTTCCTGCTCAAGAAAAAACCAACCGATGCCGCCGATCATTCCTAATAAGAGTAGTGCCAGTACCGTCTTTCGCATTTCGAACGCCCCGTTTCCGTTTTGTTCTCTTTAGACAGAATTCGCTGTTCATTCCACACCTCCTGCTTATTGAAGAAAAGCAGGAGGAGAAAGGAGGTCTTCATTTGTCTTCTCGCACTTTTCCTTTAATGTTTCGCTTGTTATTGGCGGGATTGATTCTCGTCAATCTCCTGAACACCACCGTCCTTGATCTGCCGCGATTGACGCTCGTAACAAATATTCTACTTGTGCTGGTTGCATTCTTCTTTTTCGTCCGCTTGCTGAAAAATTCGCAGAATAAAAAAAAGCCGTGAATCCATTCCTCTTTCAGGAATCGGGTTCACGGTTTTTGTCGTCACTGATTCAATTCTTCGACTAGATTCTCCTGGTTCCATCTTGTCGTGAACCAGATCAGTCCAAACACCAACACGACAAGTCCGGTAACCGTCATGTTGATACTCGTTAAGTCCAGTGCGATGTTTCCGCCATCGACGCGTGAGATCAAGAAGGTGGTGCCAATCCCGGTGACGAGTCCGAATCCGATGCCGCTACCGATGAAAATCAGCATTTGAATCAAAATCAAACGTCGGAGCGATGACCGGGTCAAGACCAACGTCCGGAGTAACGCATACTCGCGTCGTTTCGTCGCCAAATAATTTAATAACGAATTGGCGAGACCAAACCAGACGGATACACTCATGACAGCCAGCGCGACGATGAAGACGATCCATCGTTCTTGCAGTTGCTGATTCGCCAGGTTGACGGACGTCTCATACCGGTTCAACTGGAGCGTCGGATAACGTGTCGTCAGTTCCTGCAACACGGTCTGTGTCTGCTTCGTGTCGGCCGCATCGATATACAGTGCACCAAGCCGGTCTTCAGAAGTCCGGATTGACGACCGCCAGTCGAACCAGGCGTCCGTTGGTAAGTCCGGGTCAATCTGTCCGACTTCAAATTGACCAATCGAGACGGTGCCCGTTTCTCCGTCGATAAAACGCCCCACCTCAAGACGGTCACCAACTTCCAATTCATTCGCTTGCGCAAATGCTTTAGAGACGATGAATTGATCGTTTTCCAAAGAGCGAACGGATTTCCCGATTACGTCAAGTTTTTCAAGGTCTGTCAATGCGTAATTTAAAGTAATGGTGTGATCTGATTTTATGATTTCAAGTCCACTTACCGGAGAAACGAACGTACTTTTTGCTTCCGGCAGCTCCTCTTCAATCGTCTGTGTCAGTTCAAGTGGATCAGCTTTTGTCCCTTCAATCAAGCGGCTTTTCAGGACCAGTTCCGTCGGATATTGCGTCTTCAGATAGGTCAGCTCATTTTGTTTAATTGTTTCAAGGAAGGTCGAACCGAGGACAACAACAACCAGCAGGATTTGGACGATCAACATCAGCAACGCGTTTTTCCGTATTTGCGGCAAGACACTCCGAACAGCCACAAACGTCGTCGGTCCAGCCACTTTTTGAAGCAACGGTTCAATTCGGACCAACAGCCGTTGCAGCAACAAGGGCGTTGCGCTGTACATCATCAGAAGAAAACTGATGGTCGATACGAGATACCCACCGGCTCGGTGATTGTCTGTTTGCGCGAGAATCGTCGCATATAACAGCGCCCCTGCTGTGAGTGCGACGAAAAATTTAACGAAACGTTCCCGGAGCTGCGACGCTTTAGGTCCATCATGATTTTGGCGCATGACATGGAGCGGCAGAATTCGCCGGTTGCGGTAAGCAGCAGCACTCAGCAATAAGAGAATCAACAGGCTGCTACCGATTGTAACGAAAAAGGCCAGTTGCCCATCAAACGGAATGACCGCTCCCTTCAATGCAAACAGTTCCCGCCACTGCTCCTGCAGGATGCTGTAAAACAATCCGCTTAATAAGAAAGCCATCAGAGCTCCGGCGCAGACAATCAGACTCGACTGGATCATGAAGATTTGGAACAATTGCCGCGTCGTCGCCCCAAGCGTCCGCATGATGGCGAACTGATACCGGTGTTTGCGGAGAAAGACATCAAAATTCGTCATCAGGATAAACGCGGAGACGATTAAAATCAGTCCGGCAATGATGCCGACATAGACCTGCATGGCCGAGACACCGTTGACGTTTGAAGTTTCGGTTTCGGCAAGTTCGACGCGTAGTCCAGATGTGGCTTGTGTCAGTCGATCCGCATAGGCAACGACATCCGCGTCCTTTTTCAACTGAATCAATACATATGTTGCAAGACCTTCTTGCCCGACGGTTGCATTCAATTCTTTGACATCCGCATACGACATCACTAGCGTATCCGGTGCTGCTCCGCTCGCTGATGCGTCCGGCAGGATTTCAATCACATTGTACTTGTTACCTGCAATCGTGAGTGTCTGTCCTACTTTGACATCATAGGCTTTGGCCAACCCCGCATTCGGAATGACCTCGCCCCGCCCCACTGATTGCTTAAAACGATAGCGGCTTTTGGCGAGCGTATCATTTTTTGTCCCGATCGTATAAACATCCGCCGTCGTTTGTCCGGTGACCGTCAAATTCGTAATCAAAATCGGTGAAATCTGCCGGGTCTGTTGATCTCCTGTCAACCGGTCCAAAAAGGATTGATCGATGACATTCGTCTGTCCACTTTGATAGCCGACCGACAAGTCCATCTTGCCGTAGAGCCGCTCGATATCGGCTTGAACCGAAGCCTGGCTTTGCGAAACGAACAAGACCATCGACAGGACAAGTAAAATCGAAATCAATACGCTGCCGATTGAGGTCAGAAGAATCATCGGACTTTTCCGGTATAATTTCAGTGCCAACCGGAACAAATGCTGTTTCTCCTGCTTCATACCGACCTCACGTAGCGCTCGAACGTCTCCATGATGGGTCCAAGTTCTCCGGTCGACGGCTGATCGGCCACGATACGTCCGTCGTGGAAGTACAATACCCGGTCGGCGTAAGACGCGACCTGCGCATCATGCGTGACGAGCAGGATGCTTGTCTGTTGTTCCTTGTTCAGCGCCTTCAGCAGCGTCATGATTTCCGTCGACGTCCTGAAATCAAGATTCCCGGTCGGTTCGTCCGCCAAAATGATTGGCGGCTCTGTAATCAATGCCCTGGCAATTGCCACCCGTTGTTGTTGACCGCCCGACAGTTCGGTCGGCCGATGTTTCGCCCATCGTGAAAGTCCAACAGGTTCGAGAAGATGGTCTACCCGTTGCCGGATTGTCTTCGCATCAGTACCGGCAAGCATCAACGGCAGTGCCACATTTTCTGAAACCGTCAAATCGTCGAGCAAATGGAACGATTGAAAAATAAAGCCGATATTTTGTTGCCGGTACAAGGTTGCCGCCGGTTCCGTGAAGATTTCTCGTTGCGCTTCATCCCGCAACCGCAACGTACCGCTTGTCGGCTGATCAAGTGCTCCGAGAATGTTCAACAAGGTGCTTTTACCGGAACCGCTTGTGCCCATGATGGCAATGAATTCCCCTTCTTGCATCGAAAACGAGACATCGTCGAGTGCATGGACCGTCTCCGTTCCCCGTTGATATGTTTTCGTCAACCGTTCAATTTGTAGTAAGCTGGTCATTCCAACACCTCTGATTTTACAATTTAATTCCATTTTTCATTATACACAAAACACCAGCTGTAAAAAGGAATATTTTTCAAAAACAAAAACAGCCCACTGAGTGTTTCAGAGGGCTGTTTCAGAGTTTCGATCAGTTATGTTTGTCTTTCCGGTACGTCAAACCGATGAACTGTGACTTTTGATTAAACAGTTTCCGGTAAGACATGTAACCGACAAGTACGGCGGACGTTGCTGCCGTCGTCAGTAACAGGAATAAGATCAGTAACTGATAGAGGACCGCTTCCATCGGATTGGCTCCGCCGATGATCAGTCCGCTCATCATGCCGGGCAGTTGAACCAAGCCCATTGTCTTCTGCGCTTCAATCGTCGGAATCATGCTCGTCCGGATGGCACTCTTGAGACTTGTATCGATGGCTGTTTTCGTATCACCGCCGAGCGACAAGATGAGTTCGATGACTTCATCACCCCGTTCGACCTCGTCCTTGAACTTATTAAGAAATAACAGCGACAAAATCATACAGTTTCCGATTACCATCCCACTGATTGGGATGACTTGCTGGGCTTCAAACGGAATGATGTTCAATCCAAGCATCAGTCCCATTGTCAACACTTCGACCGAGACCAAGGTCGCAAGGACAATCCACTGGATACCGGGAATCCCGTCGCCTTTACGGATGACGTTCAGTGTCGCCGCACCGATCATTAACAGAATCATCAGCAGGATATAAATCGGACTTTCACTCTCAAAAACGAATGTCAGGATATAGCCGATGATCAGCAACTGAATGATCGAGCGGACGGTCGCGATCAGGATGTCTTTTTCGAGACCGAGTTTCAGTGTAAAGGCGAGAATCAGCGGAATTGCGATAAAGATTAAAGAGGTTGCCAACTGAACGTAACTCATGACAATTCCCCCTTTAGGAACGCCTGAATGTCCGAACGTGCTTCGTCTGGTTCAAGCAGCGAGACGTTGCCCTGCTCCAGTAGTTGTCCGTCTTTTAGGAACCAGACGTCTTCACTGACACGCCGTGCCTGATCCAGATCATGCGTGATCCAGATGACGGTCACTTCGAGTTCCCGTTGCAACCGTTGAATCAGCTGCTCGATTTCCTTGACCATCCGAAAGTCGAGACTGGACGTGATTTCGTCGAGCAACAACACATCCGGTCGATTAACGAGCGTCCTAGCAATCGCGAGCCGGCTTCGTTCACCGCCCGACAGTTCTTTGACCGGTTGGTTCAGGTCAACATGCAAATCGACCAATCCCAGTAAGCGATTGGCTTCGTCCGTCGCCAGCGTCTCGTGAAAAATTGTTTTCGGTAAGCTGAGGTTATCGCCGACCGTTCCCGGTAACATCGGAGCGCTTTGAAACGCCATCCCGATTTTTTTCCGGAGTTCAACGAGGTCCAGTTGTTCTAAATCTTCACCACGGTAACAAACCCGTCCCCCGTCCGGTGAGATCAGCCCGTTCATCTGCTTTAAGCAGGTGGATTTTCCCGCACCACTTGGTCCGACGAGCGTCGTGATTTTCCCTTCCGTGAATCCTCCCGTGATGCCACGGAGTATGTGTTTGTACTGGACGTCATCAAATGTAATGATCGACACGTCTGCTTCACCTGACTTTCTGATTTCTAGTAATCGATTATGAAACTGCTTTACCCAACATGACAAAACCATACAACGCATCAATGCGTTGTATGGTGATGGACGTCTTATTCTGCTTCTTTTGGATCAATCAACGGCCGTACTTCCATCCGCCAGCCGTACTGCTCCGCTTCCTCAATCTGAGTCGTCGGATGGAGCAAGGCCAAATCGACGGCCTGCTCCAAATCAACCGCTTCAAAGACGACCAAACTGCCGATCTGCTCCGTTTTATCCGGGTCCAGTCCGTCCTGACGTTCAATCTGTCCGCCGAGGAGCCGGACCCGTTTCGTCTCCGCTCCCGGATGCCACTCATACAAGACGTTCGTTTTTGTAAAAAAATCTTCCAACGGTACATTACAGCGTTCCATGACGGCATCGAGCTCTTGCTGCGAGGACTGATTCATCTTTTCTGCATCGTAGTAGCCGATGAATAAAAATAACATCCAATCCCTCCTAGTTTCAAGGCTTTCGTGACTCGTCGCTCCTACTTGAAATACCCTGTTTTCAATGGAAATAATCACGCTCAACACAAAACACCTTGTCTCCAATGGAAACAAGGTGCCGCTTATTTATTGGCAATTTTGCGTAATAAATACAGTGCGTAGATGGCTGCCGGGACGGCCATGAACTGAACAAATAAATGTAACAGTCCGAAGATAAAATTCAAATCCGTGTAATCCATTCTTGATTCCTTCTTTCAACGTAATGATTTCGCGACGACTTGCCGCATTTTTTCAAAACCGAGCCGTTCGTAAAAGACATCGACTCCGTCGTTGCTCATCCAGTAATCGAGATCAATCTTATGTATACCTTGTGCGAGTGCCCGTCGCTCGACTTCAAGCAATAACTGACGACCAAATCCCTGCTGCTGTTTGTCATCGACAATACAAAGATGATGGACACGGACTTTGGTATTGGCAAAGTTGAAGGCACTTTCCGGACGCCGGAGGTATTCGATCCAGACGTATCCGATGGCTTCTCCGTCCAGTTCCGCGACTAAAAACTGGTGATTGCCGGTTCCGATGATTTGTGCAAAAAACGCTCGGACCGTCGCAAAGTCGTACGGTTTAAAAAAGTCCGGCTGTTGCGCGACATGCGGTTCATGGACGTAGCGGTTCAGCCGGGCCAGTGTATCCAGATCCGTTGTTTCGATAATCTGCATGCGTGTCCCTCCACTCAATGGGTGATTTGTCCGTTGAAGACGTACGGTACCGTCTGTTGCGTCGTCAAAATCTGTTCATATTCTTTCGACAGGTTCATGAACTGGACGGCGTCCGCAATCGTCACCCACGAAATTTCCTCAATCTCATCCGGGAAAATCGTGCCGAGTTCGCCCCCGCGAATCTCCGACTGGAAAAAGAAGAACAGACAGTGTTCATCGACTTGTGGGAAAAAGGCTTCGCTGACGTGTAACAGTTCCCCGACCGTAACGTCATAACCGGTCTCTTCCTTCGCCTCCCGGATTGCTGCTTCCGGTAACGTCTCCCCCGCTTCGACCGTTCCCCCGGGCAACGTGTAATACGAATACGATGGTCCGATGTTTTTGACCATCAGGACCTGATCCCGTGTCTCGTTTAATAAGACGTTATAGACGATATTTTTTTGGCGTGTCATGTTCCTTCCCCCTTAGATCAATAGATGGTATTTTTTAACTTATCTACTATACCATAGTCTTTTTCAGTCAGGGATAGTCCTCCATAAAAAAGGAAAAATAATTCCATGCGAATGACCTTATGGTAAAATAATTCCATTACGTTAAAAAAAGGAGGATTAGGATGATTCATTTGGAACCGGCAATCGGCAGCGATGCTCTTGCTTTATTTGAACTGCAAGTCGCAGCGTTCAGTCCGTTGCTTAAGAAATATCAAGATTACGACACGAACCCTGCCAATGAAACGATTGACCGGGTCTACGCGCGGATTCATCATCCGACAAGCACGTTCCTAAAAATCATCGCGGACGGACAGCTCGTCGGCGCGATCTGTATTCGCTGGAAAGAAGACGTTCATTTCCGGATCAGTCCGCTGTTTCTAGCACCGGATGCACAAGGTAAAGGATTTGCCAAACAAGCTATGCTGCTCGCGGAAGCCCGTTATCCGCAGGCCGTGACATGGGAACTGTCCAGTCTGCTTGAAGAGGCAAAAACGTGTTTATTGTACGAAAAGATAGGCTACGTTGAAATCGGTGTCCGGAAACCGCTGACTGCCAACGCGACGCTGATCCAGTATCAAAAAATCATGGCCTGAAAAAGGAGTACACGAATGTCGATGAAAAAAACAATATCTGCTGCTTTATTGTCCCTTGCGCTGCTCGTTCCGTTGTCACCGGACGCGATTGCTGAGACAAAGGGACCTTCGACGCAGCAAAAAAATGAGTTGTATCAACAATACGAAATCGTGATTGAATCCGTGAATCAACGTCATCCGGACGGTGAGCTAGAGTTAGCCCCAATCTATGCCTTTCGGGACGAAGACTGGCGTCCGGTCGAGGAGTTCAGAAAAATCGCCAAAAAGCGGAGTACGTTCAAGATCGCTTTGACATCGGACGAGAAACAGGCGGTCAAACCGGAACAGTCAATTGAAATCAACGTCATAGCGGATATTACGACCGATTACAGTCAAAGTGCCGAACGTCAACTCTGTTCGGATACGGTCTCCGTTACGTCCGAATCCCGCACCAAAGGGACCTGGGTTCAAAAAGGTTATACAGCGACGCGAATCGATGCCAATCAAACCTACGAAATCAGTCTCGGCGGTTACTATACGATGGACGGAATCGTGACGGGACATATACCAACGATTGAATTCCATTGCGGACGGACCGGTGAAATCAGCTGATTCGTTTGATTCCACCCCAATACATATCCATAGGAGCTTAATATGATCCCCATATTGAAAAATGAGTTTTTTCATACGTTTAAAAGCTTTAAGTCTGTCGCGATTGTCCTGTTCTTTACCTTGACGTCGGTCGTGACCGCCTCTTATTTGACCAACCATCCGGAATTACTGGGCAATCTCGACAGTCAAGCTGCCTATACCTCGAGCATCAAGTTCTTGATTTTCTTTTTCGGTTTCTTGTTTGTCTTTGCGGTTTCGCACGACATCATCAACCGTGAGATTGACTATCAAACCATTCGACTGCTCGTCAGTAAAACATCACGTTTTAATATCATCCTCGGTAAGTTTTTAGGATCATTTTTATTTTGGATCGGTGCCATTTCGATCAGTTTTTTGATTGTTTCCCTCTATGCCCGGTCATGGTTTTTACTCGATTATCTGACGGTCTGCACCGTCCTGTTTTTCATCACGTGTTTAAACATCTTTTTATCGACATGGATTTCACGTCCCAGCATGACGATGTTCGTCGGAATCTTACTCGGGATTCTCTGTCCGATTCTCGGATTTTGGGCTGCCTTTTCGAGCAACTGGTACTTGCTGCCCTTTAAGTATCTGTTGCCGTACTACTATGTCGTGGAATCAAACGGATATCTCGTCATGCCGTTCGTGATCGGCATCCTGTTTCTCGCAGCATCTTATTTTATGTTCAACAGAAGGGATTTGTAATCATGCTCGCAATTGAAGTGAACGATCTACATAAACGTTATGCCGGCAACGACGTGTTGAAAGGGATTCAACTTCACGTCACACAAGGGGAAATCTTTGGTTTTCTGGGGCGTAACGGTGCCGGCAAGTCAACGTTCATTCATATCTTGACCGGCATCACTCAACCGACGAGCGGCTACTTCTCAATTTTAGGGGAAACTCATCACCAGATGGAGAGGATCAAACAGAAGATCGGCGTCATGCCGGATACGTCAAACCTTTACCAACATATGAAAGCACTCGACTTTTTAAAGTACATGGCCGCCTTAAAAGGAGATACCAGAAGCACAGCCGAGTTAAGTCAATTGCTGGAACAAGTTGGCTTACCTTACGTCGAAAAACAAAAAATCAAGTCGTTTTCCTTCGGGATGAAAAAGAAAATCAGTATTGCACAAGCTTTGCTCGGCAATCCGGAACTCATTTTTCTCGACGAACCAACATCCGGTCTTGATCCGGAGTCCGCCATCCTGATTCAACAGTTGATCCTCACTTTAAAAGAGCAGGGCAAGACCATTTTCCTGACGTCACATAATCTGACGGAGATCGAAAAAATTTGTGATACCGTCGCCATCATGACGGACGGGATGATTGCCAAAGTCGGTACGGTGGCACAATTAAAACATGCAGCGAAAGAGACGATCCACGTTCATCTCCGCACGAATCCCTCACTGGACGCGATGAGATTACAGGAATGCGGAATCAATGACGTCCAGTTCATTAAACACGATCAAGCAGTCAGCGTCATCGAAGTGAACGAGGAGGAAGTCATTCCACTCTTGATCGAACGATTGACCGCCCAGCGCGTTAAGATTTACGAAGTGAAAATCGAGGTCACCTCGTTAGAAGATGTCTTCATGGCAGTTTAAGCAGACAACCCCCACTTCCTGATACGGAAGTGGGGGTGTTTTTGAACACACATGAGTCAGACAACTGCTTACTAGTACTCAGGAAATTAAATATTTCATGGTACCCACATTTAAAAATAGTTAATGGTTTTTAAGATGTTGCAGCTTGTCGATTTCTTCTTGAACAAAACAAATGAGTGCTTGCATCTCGTGTTCAGAGACATCAAATGACACGCCCGCCAACGCGTAGACTTCTTTGACTGAATGTGTGCGGGTCGCGCGGAGCGCTGTTTTAAAAGCTTCGATGGTTTGTTGCGGTTGCGCTTTGTATTTCCGGTACATCTGTAAGGCCGCAATTTGCGCCATCGCGTACTCAATATAATAAAAGGGTGTCTCAAACAAATGAATGATGCTCAGCCACTCCTCCCCTTTCCACCTCGAGAGTGTACTCCAGTCGATGGCGTTGGAGTCAAACCGGTCGCGCAAGGAGGCAAACTGTTCATTTCGTTCTTCAACGGTATGTGATGGATTTCGATACAACCATTCCTGAAACTGATCGACGATGATGGTTTGAGGTAAAAACTCGATGACCAGCCTGAATTGCTCGAGTTTTGCCTTCCGGACATGTGCTGCATCTTCAATCGCCAGATGCCAAAACTCCATGGAAAGAAGTTCGAATGTCATCGATGCGAACTCCGCTACTTCCATCGGGATCTGCTGAAAGTTGTCCGGCGCGTCTTTCATTAAATCATGATGGACCGCATGTCCCAGTTCATGAATGAGAATGACCACATCATCAAATGTTTGTGTTCGATTCATGAAAAGAAACGACGTTTCAGACTCCGGAAGGAATTCACAAAAACCGCCAGCCGCTTTATGGGCTCTTCCTTCAAGATCTAGATGCTTTTGAGATTTAAGTTCTTCCAACACTTTATGAAAAGATGGATCCAGATTACTTAAAATTGTTCCGATCGTCTCCAACAGACTTTCAACAGATGTACTTGCCGTCTCTTGGACGTCCGAATACGGAGAGATCCGTACATCCCACGGGCGAAGTTGTTGTTTCCCCAAAAATCTGGTTTGTTCCTCTTGAAATACTTCTTTCAGCGGCACGATATGCTTTTGGACAGCCAATGCCAATTGCAGACATTCTTTCGAGGTATAATCAATCCGCCCCAATTCCATGAAGGCATATGCCACATAGTGCTCAAGTTCCAGATTTTTGGCTTTCTCGTGGCGTAATCGAATCAGCTCTGAAAAAATACTCTGAAGTGATTCGGCGTGATGTTGATAGGAAAGATGAATCGCCCGGTAGGCAGTCTCGCGTACGTCTTCATCGGATTCAAAAAGTAACGCCGTTAAATCATGGATCAAGACAGCTTCTTCATCCATGGATTGCAGACTCCCGATTAATTGGATGTATCGGTTGATTTGTTCATCCTCTTGCTGACGGATCAAGATGTTTTTGTCTGAAAACGATGTTTGTTGGTGCATTAAAATGGTTTGCATTCGTGTATTTTCAATTGCTTCGCCGTGCTTCTCGAGACAGATGTCGTATAGTCTTTTTTTACAAACTGCCAAGAGCGGTTTGATGTCACGCTGCACTTCTTTCAGCCGGTCTTCGTATTGTTGATTTGATGTATCCCTTTGAAAATCAATCGATGCCCAAATGACCATTTCATCATACTTATGAATAAACGCTCGACTCTGTTCAATGAATCGAGGAAATGTGTCCGCACTCTTCATTAACTCATTAAAATCATTTTCTAGTTTGCGCTTTACGGTCTTCATCTGTTTCCCCCTTCATCGTATATACTCTCTACTGAAAAATCCAAGTGTATAAACCAAATTTTGTTAAAATCATCATTATTCTATATATGACTATACGATTATTTGACGCCGTTTTCTAGTTCGTGAAAATCTGTCTCTGTCTTTTCCTGACAAGTTTTTTTCTGGAATGACTAGTTTCATTATCTTTTTGACTAT
Source organism: Exiguobacterium sp. RIT452 (assembly GCF_003598705.1). Classification (NCBI taxonomy): domain Bacteria; kingdom Bacillati; phylum Bacillota; class Bacilli; order Caryophanales; genus Exiguobacterium; species Exiguobacterium sp. RIT452. The sequence continues at coordinate 824,076 of NZ_QXJB01000001.1, read as the reverse complement.
TATCGTTGTCATAAAGACAAGTATCGTTTACAATTCAAGTGAGGTGAAGGAAATGAAATCAAAAGTGAAGGAACTACGGGCACGCCATGGATGGAATCAGACAGAACTGGCAAAACGCGCCAATATTTCACGCCAGACAGTCAGTTTGATTGAGCGGGAGGAGTTCATGCCGTCGCTTCTGATTGCCACTAAAATTGCCCGGGTCTTCGAAACGACAATCGAGGATATCTTTCAATTCGACGAGGAGGAGTTACTGTGAACAAAAATCTACAGTTGATATTACGGATGCTTGTTGGCGGCGCTATTGGATTTTTCTTGATGTACTGGATGTTGAGCAGTCCGCTCGAGGGAATCGCCTTTTCAGAGTACAGCGTGTGGGTCAATGGCTTTTTGCTTGTTGTCCTGATCGGCTTACTTCTGTTTCCACTGATTCGTTATCGGCAAATTCAACGCCTTCTCCACCAACCGTTGACGGGAGACGCGGAAGACTCGGCTGATCAACAGATGTATCGCTGGTTCAGTGATGGCACACTGAGTTTAAACCTAGTGCTTCCGCTTAGTCTTGTATTGGTCAGTGTGAATTTAGTGCTCGATCAACAGCTTTCCTTAGTCGTGACTGGCTTCGTCGCAATGGGTGTCGGACTGATTGGTTCGATCCGGTTTCAGGCGCTGGTTCAGCACATGTATCCGGAACGGAAGCTTCCGGACATCAGTGAAACGGATTATGCCATGAAACTCCTCGCGGCATCGGATGACGGGGAAAAACACGTCATGCTCGAAGGACTGTACAAAACACATTCTCTTGTTAATATGATGCTGATCGTTGGAATCATCTTGCTGCTCTTCTACTCGCTGTCGACGTCGAGCTCTCAGCTATTCAGCATTTTCGTCATTACCTCCATCTTGATGGTCAGTAACGCAAAATATTATCTGACGATTCGTAATCGTTAAAAGGAAAGGAAAAACATCATGCTAAAAAAAATGGCTACTGTCGTTCTGACATCCGTTTTGATTTCCGGTGTTTTAACCTGCTGGTCTTATACACCAATGTCGGAACGGGCAAGCGATACGATGTATTCATCAGCGAGCGGCATCTTTGTTCTTCATTTGATGTATACCCTGCCCATTCTACTGGTTTCCGGGGTCTTGACGGATGTGCTAATCGGGAACAGATCAAAACATCTTTTTTCGACCCGGCTTCGGTTTGTCATACAGGCCGTTTTGTATGTCCTGTCGGGCGTCTTGATTGGAACGATTTTAATCCTGACATTTACGAAAGAGGCTTTTGAAGTCCCGGTTTCCCTAACGATTGCCGGAGGTTCCGCCCTGCTCTACTATCTCGTAAACCAGCTGATTGAACGAGCCTTCCGGCGTGTTCATAAAAAGGAGACTCCTGTATGTTGAACAAAATGTTGAACAAATTATTCGCGGCCGCTCTGACCGCAATCGCCACTTCCGGTATATTGACGTTGGTTTTATCCGTTTATGCATTTTTCGAAGAATCAGATGAAGATGTCTTTTCCGTGGCTTTTGATTATTTTCTCATTTACACGTTCTATTCGTTTCCCGTCATCTTCATTTCAGGAATCCTCGTCGATTGGCTGAAGAAACGATTTGTTACATTCTTCCCTAAGCACCGGAAGACAGTCCCTTTGTTGTATGGTGCATCAGGCAGTACAATCGCCCTGGTTATTGTTTTACTAAATCATAACGGAGCCGTTCGGTTCAGTGAACTGTTGTTCTTGCTGCCTTTCCTGATGCTTTGCGGCGCATCAGCGATTCTGTATTTTTGGATTTCGCATAGGATTCTCAAAAAATCGTATAATAATCCTAAAAAATGACTCGCGGTTAAAACTACCGGAGTCATTTTTGACGTCAGTCGAGCATCGTCCGTTTGAACTGAATAAGCATCATCCGTTGACCGTTCAGTTCGACTTCTACTGCTTTGCTTTCTTGTTGGAATCCGTTACCTGTCAGGATTTTTTGCGAAGCGATGTTTCCATCCGTCGTTTTTGCTTGAATTTCCTTGATATCAAGTTTCCGACATTGTCCAATCAACAGCCGGACGGCCTCTTTGGCAATCCCCTTACCCGTATGATTTTGTCCGATCCGGTACCCAAGTTCTGCCCGTTTCGTAGTTACATCCCAATCGACGAGATTGATACGACCGATAATTTCTCCGCCTTCATCTTTGATCAGGTAAAAGAACGAAGTGCCATCTCGCTGTTCCTGCAAAAGCGACGCATGGCGTTGCTTAAACATCTCAGGCATGTAATAGTCATCTCCGCGTGACGGAATCGATTGTTCAAAATATGTGCGGTTCTTGAGTTCAAATGTATATAACTCTTCTGCGTCCAGTGCCGTACAGGTCTTCAACTGAATTTTCATATCACTCCTCCTAACTCCCTAATTATTCCTTTGTAATTCCATATATTATCATTATAATCATATAAGATACAGTTTATCACCGATTCATCACTACAGGTCAAGTTAGGAAACAGCATGTTCATCAAACGAAATCATCATAATTTAGCTACTCATAACGTCCGTGTCTTTTATTTCATCACCTTGTTCGGTACGATCAATCTCCTCGATCCGGTCATCACCTTGTTTTATTTTCATCGTGGCTTGTCGGCATCTGACATTCTGATCATCCTCTTCATGTATTGTGCCGCGACGTTAGTATCGGAAATCCCGACCGGTGCCTTTGCCGATCGCTTTGGACCAAAAGCATCGTTTTTAACCGGCAGCCTGATCAGTATTTTCTCAACCAGTCTGTTGCTGGTCGCAGACAATCTCTGGTGGTTTTCGATTCAGGGACTGCTGTGGGGATTATCCACGTCCTTCTTTTCCGGTTCAGACGATGCCTTGATTTACGAATCATTAAAGGAAAGCGGTCAGGAAAAGACGATGAGTCAGGTCATGGCGAAGATCTCGTCCGTCATGTTCTCCGTCACGATTTTTACCAGCCTGATCGGCGCCTATCTCGTCCGCGATTTAGCGGAAAGTCAGTTCCAATTTCTGATCCTCATCGGAATTCTCTTCAAAATCATCGAATTCTTCTTGATTTTCAGTCTGATCAATCCTAAATCGTTTGATCAGTTCCGGGACAACCCGTATACCCATGTCAAAAACGGTTGGCAGATCATCCGCCGATCACCGGATCTGATTAAAGTTTTTCTCAACTTCACGATAGTATTGATTCCATCTGTCGTCATTTTCGGAAAGTTTGAGCAACCGTATGTGACGGGAGCCGGACTTCCCGTTGCATGGCTCGGTGTTTTGTACGCAAGCGCCGCTCTACTCAGCATGCTGATCACCCGACATCTCGCGTGGCTGTTGCTCCGGTTTAAACGGACGACATTGATGCAACTGTCCGGCGTCGTCACACTGCTTGCCGTTACGTTGGCCAGTTTCCTGTTTGACAGCTTATGGATCGCCTTAGTGCTCTTTTTTGTCCTCCGGATGCTCCGGTCAATCCGCCAACCGCTTTATTCCGGCATCATCAACGAACATATCCCGTCCGGCAGCCGGGCGACGACGCTCTCCCTGCTCAATCTCGTCGATTCCGCGTTCGACTTAATCATTCTCGGAACGATGTCATTCGTCGCGACTCTTGGATTACCGGCCATCTTTATCGGGTGTGCTCTGATTATTGGAGTGGGTCTGTTGTTTCCGGTGCGGGAGGCGAAACAGCCGGTACAGTAATATTCCTATACTATATAAAAGAAGTCATAAGACACAGTGAGTTAGATTACTGTGTCTTATGACTTCTGCCCGCAAAACAGACGGCACAAAAAAGACAGACGGTTCCCAGGCTGACACCGATAATCATGGCGGAGTCAAAGAAATTTTGAAGTCCGAGTCCGCCTGCAATGAATGCGGAAAACAGCATCAAAAACATGACAGTATAATTTTTTCGCACGTTACGTTCACCTCCGTGTCCAGTAGTATACGATTGAAGTTGCTTCCTTTCCCTTACTTACTTCATTATGTCTTTGTTTGATTCAAAAACTTTTGTTGAGATCGACTTCCCCTTCCCTCACAACACCTTGGTCATCTACATATTCCGTTTTCAGATTCCCGTGTTGGAGAATTTTCTTTGTCTGTAAAACAGTTGCTAATCGTGCCAGATTCTCTTCTTCATTCGGGACACGATTCCGGTTTAGAGTAAAAGTAATGAACGGCAATACTTGAGCGTCCCGGTAAGCCATTGGATTCGACGGTTGGATTTTCAGCTTCCGTACATCCTCTTCCTCATAGATCACCCTATACTCCGTTCCTTTGCCAAAAACTTTTTCCACAAGTGGACGCATATCATCCATCAATTCCTTCGACCACTTTTCTGTCAAAAAGGTATCGGCGACTTCATTCGTCGTTTGATCGACATAGACCAGAAATTCTGTGTCCGTCTTCGCATCATATAGTTGAACCGCATAATCAAACGTAAAATAGTTGCTCATATTGTCATATAGGACACCAAGTACTTTCGCGTCTTTGAAGTGTTCCGCAATATACGGTGTTGTTTCACGTAACACGCGGTCTTCTCCCTCTTCTTCCGGCTCCATCGATTGAACGAACAAAAAGATGACCAATCCCGTCATCACCACCATCACACCACTGACGATCAACAGCTTCTTAACGAATCCACTCATCTTATTCTCCCTTCTACCTTTCCCTAATACTACCACTTTTATCGTTAAATTGACTAAAATCATCCATTTTACCTTTCTAATCGTTCTTGACATCTCTACAATAAGAGTAGTCCGGTTCGAATGATCAAACTTGGCGAAAGTGTGGTGAAGACATGCGACGAAAAATCGGCATCATTCTGATTAGTCTGCTGACCTTATTGGTATTAAGTGGTTGCTCAAATGAACACTATGTCGTTGTCGACGTCACAGGTAATCAATTGTCCTTGGCTCCTGACAAACAGAAACCTGAGGAGCAGTACGCCTTGACCGAAGTCACGATTGACGATCAGACGAAGATTGACGGTCAGACCAACCCATTATCCGCCTTAAAACCGGGGGACATCATCCGGTTCGAATACCGGAAGGACAAAAAACCGCTCGTCGCAACGATCGAACGGGTCAACTGATAGAGGAAAGAAGGTCGATGATTTGAAACTGACAGGAACACGCATTTTGGTGACCGGCGTCACCGGGACGCTCGGCGCACGTGTCGCAAGACGACTGGTGCCGGAAGCACTTGAAGTCCGCGGCTTGATCCGGAATCCCGATCAATTTGCTGCTATGAAGCAACTGGATTTCACACCGGTCCTCGGTGACCTTACCAATCGAGCGTCGCTTCGACAAGCGATGGAGAAGATTGACTGGGTGATCCATTGTGCCGCCTATCTTGGAGAGGACCCGGTCCTCGCGCATCAAGCCAACGTGGTTGGCGTCGAGCACTTGGCCGCTGTGGCACATGAAACGGGGGCACGCATCGTCCATATCTCGACGACATCCGTCTACGGAGAACCGGCGGACGGTCAGTTGACCGAGTCGTCGCCGCTCGCCGTTGACCATCCGGCACCGTACATCGAGACGAAAATCCGCTCGGAACGCATTTTGAACGAGTATGCCGCGCACGGACTCGACGTCCGCATTTTACGGTCCGGTGCCATCTGTGCCGAGCACGATTCCTACTGGGGCGACCGCCAAGTCAAACGGATGCAGGAGGCGGAGATCGTGACTTGGGTCCATCCGGACGATGTCGTGAACTGGATTCATGCCGATAATCTGGCCGAAATGGTGTACCTCGTCCTCACACGCGGGCAAGCCGGTGACGTCTTCCATGCGGTCGACGCCAACATTCCGGAAACCGACTTTCGCATGCGTCTGATTGCAGCGTCGGGCAAGCCGTACCGCATCCCGAACCGGATCGCGGAGCATCCGACCTATTCGAACGATAACATCGTTGCCCTCGGTTACCTGCCGGTTCGTTCGTTTGAAGAAACGATGGCCAGGTTGGTCTATATGTTTCAATCTCCTGTATGAAACAAGCTCACGTCTGCTTCATTTAAATGGTTCCTTTCATTCCTGCAGTACCTATTAAAAAGACATGATCTTTGTGATCAGTGTCTTTTTTTGTTTTTGATGCCCCACTTTTATATCTCTAAAAATGATTCTTCAGATTTATTTGAATTACAATATCGAAATAATCCCTCAAAAAGCCGATATACTATTGAACTGCAGGTGTCTTATCAACAGCTTAAAGGAGGTTTTAATTTGAGAAACTTGAAATTCATATCTTTTTTAAGTCTTATTTTTATTTTTTTATCATTCGGATTTCACTTATTGATATTTGAAGGACCGTCCTGGAAGCGCGTGTTAAATTTAAATAGTATTCAATTAACGGTTGGATTGTTAAGTACTTATTGGCTGTTTAAGACATTCCGACGTGCAGCAAAGAAGGACCAACCCTTTTGGCTATTTCTCTCCGGAGGAACATTTTTTTCAGCGTTCGGGACATTCATTTGGATAGTGATTATGTTACGTTCTCACACCGTTCAAACGCCCGTTTTTTCGTCAGTACTTTGGATTTGTGCTTACTTTCTTTATTTCAGTGCTTTGATCTTTAAATTACGTAAGGATAGTACCATTTTAGCAAATACGACGTATTTCTTTAACATGGCCATCTACATGGTGGCGGCGAGTTCAATTAGTTATTTTTACTTACTTCATCCGCTTTACCATCTGCAAAAAGAGTCTTTTTGGTTAAATACCATCACTATATTGTTTCAATTTGCTGATTTAGGCATTTTATTTTTCATTGTGACTGTCGGTTATCTAATACCATTTGATCGCAAAAACCATACCTTGATTTTTCTCGTTATTGGATTATTTCTACAGGTAGCGGGAGATGTGATTTTTGCCCAACTCACCATCGAGAATACCTATGAAGCCGGTAAACTGGTGGATTTTATGTGGACACTTGCTTTATTGTTCATCGGATTTACAGGCCTTCACTATGCACCCACCCAATCACAGCATACTTTAAAAGTTAAAAGACCTTTTTTCAAACGAGAATTTTTACTTCCTTATACAATTATTCTTCTTTTATCTTTTTTAATGATTAAATCGTATGAATGGCATCTAAATGCTTTGAGTATCGGATGGTTTACCATTTTTACACTCATCTTGATTCGACAAACCCTCGTTTTAATAAAAAATAAGCGCCTGTTGACGGAACTTGAGGATGTCGCATATCGGGATCGTTTAACTGGTATTGGTAACCAGGCGGATTTTATCCGGTCGACCCCTGAACTTAAGCAATATCCCGACGCATCGATTGCAGTTGTAGTGGTTCATTTGGATCGATTTAAACAATTCATGGATGCCTTTGGTTATCATGTGGGAAATCAAATCATCCAAGTCATGAATAGTAGATTATCCGTCATCCTTCCGAAAGGGGTCCGTGTATTTCGGACGAGCGAAAATGAATTCACCGTACTACTTCCTTACGAAAAAGTAGAAACGCTTCATGAACGATGTAACGAGATGATTGCTTTTTTACGGACCACTATGAAAATTGAATACCATGAGATTAGCTTGGTCCCCCGAATTGGAATCAGTTTATTTCCTGTTCACAGTGACGATTTAGAAGAGCTTCAAAGATTAGCAAGCGAAGCCTTGTATCATTCACAAAATAGAACGCATCATCTGTATACTTTTTATGATGCTTCGTTCACTTCACGGCTGGCACAGCATTTAGAAATGGAGACCCATTTGCGAAATGCACTACAATCAAATCAATTTGAAGTGTATTACCAACCGAAAGTTCATTTGTCGACCGAAAACATTGTGGGTATGGAAGCATTGATACGATGGAAACATCCGGATTTCGGATTCATCTCACCCGCTGAATTCATCCCAATCGCAGAAGAGTCCGGATTGATCAATGAAATCGGTGAATGGGTGTTGCGTACGGCTTGTATGTATAATAAAAAACTCCAAACGTCAGGCTTCACGCCACTTCTGCTATCAGTAAATGTTTCATCACTTCAATTTCAGAATCCTCTTTTCAGTGAGAAAGTGGAAACGATTTTAAAGGAAACAGGTCTGGATGCTCAATGGTTGGAATTAGAAATCACCGAAAGTATTGTTCAGGATATCGAGGAAAGTATTTCCATCCTCCAAGACCTTGCTCGATTGGGTGTCGAAACGTCGATTGATGACTTCGGTACAGGATATTCTTCACTCAACGTATTGGAGCAGTTGCCAATCGATACGCTGAAAATTGATAAATCTTTTGTCGATCGACTAGAGGGGGATTCCTCTTCTCCAATCGTCAAAACCATTATTGAGCTAGGTATGAATTTAAAATTATCGATTGTCGCGGAAGGGATTGAAACCTTGCAACAGAAAAAAATCTTGGAACAATACGGCTGTCCGATCGGACAAGGGTACTTCTTCTCACCGCCCGTAGAAGCAAAAGCATTCATGGCTTTGCTTCCCGTTCAAGAAACAATGGTTTTAACGGAAATCAGTCATCACTGAGGGCACCAAAAACAGACGATCACAATGATTCGTCTGTTTCTTGTTTATAAGACGCAGAAAGCGAGATAGTTAAAAGTTTTCTTATGTAAACGAATTTTCATTCCCCTAAATCGCAATTACCTGCTAGAACCATGAGGTAAGAATGTATAATGAATAAATCACAAAAAAAGGAGTATAGATGATATATGCTTAAATCATTACGATGGCCTTTATCCATTACGTTTTTTTATCTCTTTCTCTATTATATATGGATTTTAGCTTGGAATGATGACTCCTATATTCAAGCATTCGGTGGAAATCTATTTTCTATTTTCGGAATTTTCATCGCCTTCGTTTGGCTTGCGTCCACGGTCAAAAAATCGAAAGGTACAGATAAAACATTTTGGATGCTCCTCGCAATTGCAACATGCTGTTACCTGATTGCAGAGATTATCTGGTTCATTACCGAGAGCATCTTTTCAAAGGCAATACCTTCTCCCGGTCTGACGGATGTTTTTTATCTGTTACAGGTTGTTTTTATTTTAAGTGCCCTGCTGTACAAAGTCTTTCATCAAACAAAAAAACAAGAGCGCGTTCCATTCCTATTTGATGTTTTAATTGTTTTAGTAGTCTCCTCGACGTTTTCTTGGCACTTTTTAATTGCGCCCATTTTGGATTCACAAGATATCACCATGAATGAGCTGATCGTTTCGTTGGCGTATCCAGTTGGTGATTTAGGAATGCTTTTGGCAACCGCGTTTCTTTTTTTTAGTGCGACTAAACAAAACCAAAACACTTCTACACTACTTGTATTTACAGCTTTATTTATACAAGCTGTCGCTGATTCTGTTTATCTCTATCTAGTATCGATTGGTGCCTATTTTTCAGGTAGCTTCATTGACCCCTTATTTATTGTCGTCATGATGTTACTCGGTTTGTCAGGATTACTACATTCTTCTTCGAAAACTCCGGTAGAGTCTGAACTACTGATCTCCCGAATGAATATTTTTCAACTGTTGACTCCATATGGTGGTGTCTTGGTTCTATTTCTTTTCATGGGCTTACACTCGAATGGAATGGATTCCGTCACCATCGGATCAGGTCTATCTATTGTATTGGTCATTGTTAGACAAGTACTCATGATTTTAGAAAATCAGCGTCTGGTCAAACAGTATTACCGTAAAACGAAAGAGTTGGAAATAAGTGAAGAACGCTATAAATCGTTATTTGAATATCATCCAGATCCTGTCTATTCCACTGATCTTATGGGTCGGTTCGAAAGTGCCAATAAAGCTTGTAGTGCATTACTTGGTGTAACCAATGAAAAACTAATCGGTAAAAACAGTTTGTCATACGTCGATCCTCTTGATCGCGATCGTGTCACTTCTGAACTTAAACAAGTGTTTGTAGGCCATCCAAGGAGTTATGAAACAATCGTTAACAGTCATCATGAAAGTAAAGTCTATATGCATATCACAAACATTCCGATTATTGTTCGCAATAAGTTAGTCGGCATCTTTGGAATTGGCAAAGACATTACTATTAATAAACTTAATGAACAAAAAGTTAATTACTTAGCTTACCATGATGCCTTGACAGGACTTAACAACAGGATAGCTTTTGAGGAAAAAATCCATGAATTGATTAATACTCAAACAAATATCAATGCGAATCAAAACATTTCATTATTTTTCATGGATTTAAATCAATTTAAACATGTGAACGATTCTTTAGGACATGACGTAGGTGATCAACTTCTTACAGCTGTTGCTCAGCGTTTGTTTACTATTTCTGAAGCTTTTACGATGATCGCAAGACAAGGTGGAGATGAATTTACTTTAATTGCGGAAAATATCGAATCGGATTCAAAATTGCAGGAGTTAGCACGAATGCTAGTAACTCGTCTTCAAGATCCTTACAACATTCAAGGGCATACCATTCATTGTCCTCCAAGTCTTGGCGTATCATCCTTTCCAATGGACTCAAAATCATTTCGAGAATTGATGAAACATGCAGATATTGCGATGTATGCTTCTAAGAAAAAAAGTTTAAAAGGAGCTTATACTTTGTATTCCTCACTCCATGAGTTAGAAAAATAAGTGATCCACTTGAACTACCTCCACCTACGCTTCGCTAAGAGGTGGAGGATTCCTGAGTTATTCAACCTAGCGGTCAAAAATTTATCAGGCTAACCCCGTCGTCCCGACGGTTGAACGTTGATCTTGTCCGTTTCTTTTATATGGATGCCTACTCTGCTTGGTTTTCGCTACTTCGGTCATCCTCAAAGTGAACGTTGAAGATTTTACGTGACAGACGAACTTCCTGTCACAACCCTATATCTTCAGTTTTCAAAGAACATGACTCTTTTTTTATTCCTGATTTTAATTGTTTCAAAGCAAGAGTGTCGGACAATTGACATGTAGCAAGACACGCCTTCCCCGAAGACGATTCATCTCCTACTTGTACTAGGTCTTCGCCCTGAACGTTCAGAAGTGGGAGTACTCTCTTCTAATTTTGATAAAAACAAATCAGATTTGAAAGCGAGGTTTTGGTATGAAGAAACGTGCCACGTTATTACTCTTAAGCAGTTTATGTTTGAGCGCAGGTTGTGCTACTGAAACCACGACGTCTACAACGGACTCGATTGCAGCCGAAGCCCGTCAAGATACAACAGCCGACTTGATTCGGGCAGACGACCGGGTGTATCAGCTCGACGGAACGGACGCGACCATCAAAAAAGAGAACGTGACCTCCTTTTCGACGGTCAAAAAACAGGTGACTGCCAAACAACCGTTGACGGACCTAGCAGCCACGGACTGGGAAGCTGGCACGACGTTATATCGGGACGAAGAAGCGACGGGCGTTGTCTATGTTTTTAAGGAAACGACCGCTTATCGCTATACGGCGATTCCGGAAGGTTGACCTATTTTCAAAAAGACGTGTCCGAACCTTACGATTTTGTTAGTTCACTCCGTTACGTCGAGATGGTACACTAGCGACATTATGTTCCAACCATCCACTAAGGGAGACTTCTTGATGAGACAGACCACGCATACATCCACTTCCACCTCGACAACGAATCAAAAGATCATTCAATTGATCCAAGGCCTTCATCAGTTACATACGACACCCATGAAAGCGGCCCATTATCAAAAGCTGGCAACCTATTTACCCTATCCTTCTTTAGAGGAAATTGAACAACGGTTTGGATCCTGGACGAAACTACTGGAACAAGCCGGTATCGTTAAACCGATTGATTTATCAAACCGCGATCGTTTGACGCTGAACCGCTCCAAATCATCTCCGTCCCGAAAACGTTGGACAGTCGAAGAAAGCATCGCTTTTTACGTCGAGACGTGTGGCTCCCGTGTGACCATCCGGTCCTATTCCGAACTGCGGACCGCCCATCCACAGATGATGAGTGCGAACACGATCATCCGCCACTACGGCACCTGGAAACAGGCATTGGCGCACTTTCAATTGTCCTCAAACGGCTTTTACTCGGACGAGGACTGTTTAAATGCCTTGCGCCAAGCATATGAGAAAATCGGACCGGCGATAACGAGTCAGGATTATGTCCGCTTCGCCCGTAAGCAGCAACTGCCCTCGTTGACGTTGCTGATTGAACGATTCACGAGCTGGCGCGAAGCATTACGGATCCTGGAAGAATCGCGTTAAAAAAAACGGTTGATCCTCAAGCAAATGGAGGATCAACCGTTTTTTTCATTGTTCTGATTCTGCAACATCTGATACGAGGATTTCATGGTCCTCCCCTTCTTCGCAGTCGGTCAAGAAGAAGACGGACCGTTCATTTTCCGTCCGCTTCTCGAGATTTTGACAGATTTCCTTGTTCCGGTCGTCCGTTTGCGAACCGTATGCGTCGCGTGACGAATCGAGCGAGTACGTGAATCGTTTGCCGTCATAGCTGACGTCCTCGAGGATTGCATCCCCTTCCGTCGTATAATTCGTAATCCGGATCGTGTCCTTCTCTTTTTCGTCGACGTGCTTCAGGAACGTCGCAAATCGATCCATGTGGTGTTGCTCCGGTGTCGTGACGATGTCTCCGTTTTTGACAGCTTCCTCCATGGAATAACTTTTTCCGCATCCGCCTAACGTCAACAAACAAAAACCAATTACGGCAAGCCCACGCCTATTCATTCCTTTTCCTCCTTTAGAGTGTCGTCGCAACGGTTTGTAAATCATCTGCCGTTTCGGCAATCGACTGGGCAATCCGTCGCATCCCTTCAATCGTTCCCGCGACTTGGTCCGTGTCTTGCGATAAGCTGACGATTTGTTTTGAAACATCAACAGTTTGACGGGAGATTGTCGTAAAGGCATGGACAACACGTGTCAGTTCCTCCGTCGTTTGCACGACCGATTGTTCTGTTCCGTTCATCCGCTGTGAGACTTGCCCCATTTTGGACGTGATTTCCTGCGCGATGCTGGATGCCTCGGAGGCGGAACGTTTACTCTCTTCGGCAAGCTTGCGGATTTCCTGTGCAACGACAGTAAAACCACGCCCCATCTCTCCCGCCCGGGCTGCCTCAATCGAAGCATTCAGACTCAGTAAATTCGTCTGATCGGAAATGGCCGTGACCATTCCGGCAATTCGTTCGATTTCTTGCGATAAAAAAGCAAGTTGCGTCATCTGTTCCGTCGTCTGTGTCATCTCAGCGACGACGTGCTCAAACCGTTTTGTTTCCGATTCGACCAAATCGACGCCATCCTCTGCTTCTTTTGCGGCTTGGCTTAATTGCGTCGCAATCGTTCCCGTTGTCAGCGAAACCTGTTGGGCATGCCGTTCCATCTCCTGAAAACTCGCCGACGACTGTTCACTCATCGCCGCCAATTCTTCCGTCGATTTTTGGACGGCTTGACCGATCCGGACTTTTGCATCCGTAACCATCTGCCGCTCGTCCTCGATCGTATCTTCATACATCGCCAGGACGATTTGTTGTTCGAGATTAAACAGCTTTCCGACCGACCGGACAATCCGGACTTGTTCCGACTGGGGCAACGTGCTTGCCTCAACTTGTTGACTGAAGACGTTCAACACCTTTTGAAACGAAGCAATGTACCATTTATTATGTAAGCCGATCCGGACATGACGATCGGCGATCCGTTTTCGGACCGCTACATATTCCGGCGTCACTTGTCCGTCAAACATCTGCAAGATGTGCTTGGCAAGTGTTCCTTTTAAACGCTCCAGTGTCGAGTGACGTTCGATCAGCTGTTTCAGTTCCGGCACCCGGACCAGTTCTGCATAAAAGGCGTCGACCATTTGTGGCATCCAGTCGGCGACATCGTGACGAATCAAACGGACAATTTGTAAATCTTCGACCGTCAGATCAATCAATTGAAGTTGTTCGGTCAATCCAGTCCCAGCTTCTAATCGGACGAAATCACGTTCTTGAACGATCCGTTCTGAGAACGTCATCTCCTGTTGCTTTGACCACCATTTCATCTCGTTGCACTCCTTTTCAGTCATCTCTTGTTGTATAACGGTTTCTTCGAACGAAAAATAAAGCGTTTTCACTCTAAAAAACCCATAATTATGATAACTTGTCAGAAAATACATTTCCCGTATCCTTGATAGCAAAAAACGATCCGTTGTCGACGGATCGTTTAATAATGCCTCACATGGTTCGTTGTACCAGCCAGTCGTCGAGGCGGTGGAGTTGTGACGTAAATCCTTCTTTCATCCCCATCTCAAGGACTTGTTTGACCGCTTCCTCCGTCTTAAAGTCAGACCGGAACACCACCCGGGTCCGATTGCCGACGGTTTCGAACGTCGTTTCGTTTTCACTGCCCGGTAGTTCCTCCGAAATCATCCCTGACGCGTCCGAGAAATAGTCGGCGTGGGCGTAACGATGCGGCGCGTCGATCTGCCGGAAAATCGCTTTGCCCCACGACTCCATTCCATAAAAATCGCCTTGTGCGGGATCCTTGCAACGCATGCAGTAATGCCAGATACCGCCTTCAACAAAGTCGAATGTCGTAATTTCCGTCTCCCAACCCTCGGGTCCCCACCAGGCTTCGAGTTGTTCTTTTTGCGTAAACGCGGCGAACACCATCTCGCGCGGTGCGGCAAATGTCCATTCCATCTGTAAGACGGAACCATTTACCGTCGTTTTTAATTTATCCTCCATTTTTATTCACTCCTTCTGAATCGACTGATTTCTGCTGCTGTTCCAAGTACGCTTCAAGCCGGACCATCCGACTGACCATCTGCTGTTCAAACGATTGACTCCACGCAGTGATGCCTTGAAATACTTCCGTCCGTAAATGATAGATTCGGCGGTTCGCGACCGGCTCCATCCGGACAATGTCCGCTTCGAGCAAAACCTTTAAGTGTTTCGAAGTCTGCGGTTGATTCAACTGCAGTTGCACCGCAATCTCACCGACCGGTAACGGACCCGTCTTCAACAGTTCAACGATCTTCAATCGATTGGCATCGGATAAAGCAAATAACGTTCGTGCAAGCCCATCTGACATGATTTCCACCTCTTCTGTATCTATATACCCTTTAAGGAATATTCCAAACAAGGAATATATAAAATTGAGCGGAAAAGTTGTCTTTTCGAGCTGACGTACAGTATCGTCAAGGCAGAACAACATGTAGAGAGAGTGAAGTCTGATGAAAACCGAATGGCTTGAAGCCTTTCATGTCACGGCGGAAACATCCAGTCTGACGAAAGCGAGCGAGTTGCTGCACATGACGCAACCTGCGCTCAGTAAACAAATCAAAAATCTTGAACAAGCCGTCGGAACTGCCCTGTTCAACCGGACGACGAGTGGCGTCTCCCTGACCCCGGCAGGAGACATCGTGTTTAAAGAAGGACAGCGGATC
The DNA here is from genome assembly GCF_003598705.1 of Exiguobacterium sp. RIT452. Taxonomy (NCBI): domain Bacteria; kingdom Bacillati; phylum Bacillota; class Bacilli; order Caryophanales; genus Exiguobacterium; species Exiguobacterium sp. RIT452. The sequence continues at coordinate 808,743 of NZ_QXJB01000001.1, read as the reverse complement.
ATCGAACAGCTCGACGATATGCAACGGCAAATTGATCAATTGCAGGGTCAGACGTCGTTTACCCTCGGTTCCTGGCCGAGTGTCGCCATGTCTTACCTGCCGCAACACTTTGCCAACCATCCATCGGTGGACGGTCCGGAACTCAAGATCAAGACGGCCCATACGTACATCGAGCTGATGGCCGGGCTGGAGCAGCATCAGTACGATGCCGTGTTGCTCGACGACCGGCAGATTGACCATCCGTATCCGTCGACGCACCTGTATACGGAACCGTTTTTACTGTACTTCCACGAAGCCGACGAGCGGTTTGAAGGCTGTGTCGACGTCCGCTTTGATCAGATTGAAGCTTCATCGTTTCTGTCGTTGCCGATCGACTGTGACTCGACGAACATCTTAAAGGCGGCTTTCGCTGTGCGCAACGCGACCTATACCATCGCGTCAGAAATGGAATTTGGCTCGAGCGTCCTCGGCTTCATCCGGGCGAAACTCGGGATTGCGATTTTACCGGCCATCTTCCAGGATGGTCTTCCTCCGGAAATCCGGACCCTGCCGATCACCGGCTTCGACGTGACACGCGAATTGTCGCTCGTGACGCGGGATGCGGAACACCATCAGACGTTACTCCGCCTGATTGGTCATCCCCGTAACCGTTGATCCAGTTGGATCCGAAGTATGTCGATATCGGCACGGTCGAGTACCTCCTCGTTGATTTCACCGTATCGGACAACATGATACAGCATCGGATCAATCGTCAACTCAATCCGGACATGCCAATCCTTGAGGGTTTCTTCCGGGCGGCGCTTTAAGACGTCAGGCAATTGCCGGTCAAACGACAACATCAAGTGACGGACTTCGGATACGGAGTCCGTTTGTTTTGCTTGCGGACGCCAGATAGATGGAACCGGGACCGTTCGCAAAACCTGCGAATCCCCTTCCTCCGTTGAATCAAGCGTCTGTTTACGCCGGCGGTATCTGGATAACCGGCGAAAAACAAAAACGGATAATCCGGCTGCGACCAGTGCTCCGACCGGTACCAGTATATCGGGCAAGAACAAGGAGGTCCCTTTGATCATCGGACCGCTCGGAAAATATTTAACTTTAATCGTCTGCGCCTTCAGTCCTTTACGCGGTTCGATCTGATAGTTGAATTCATAATCCGCCGGTTTATAAATGTACGTCGTGTAGACATAACGTTCAAAAGCGACCAGCGATGCGGCCAGTACCAAAACAGAAAAAAGCATGAGTCCGAGCTTCCGTTTCATATCACCCCTCCTTTTTTACCAAATAATAACATAATATATCTTCGTTCATCAGCATTTTTCTTTCTTTTCAGTCAATTTCAGCGTACAGTGAAACTACACTGTCAGATGGGATGTGATCGTATGTATTTACCTTCTTTTCGACTGGATCAAAAAACCGTTCTCGTAACCGGTGCCGGACGCGGAATCGGTCGTGCTCTCGCCATCGGGATGGCGGAAGCCGGAGCGGATGTCCTGCTTGTTGCCCGGACTGAATCCGACCTGCAAGAAACAGCGAAACAAATCGAACAGCTCGGACAACGCGCCTTTGTTTTGACGTGTGACGTGACGGACCGGACGCAGGTCCAAGCGACGGTCGACCGTGCCTATACATATGTCGACCGGATCGATGTGCTCGTCAACAACGCCGGGATGAATATCCGCTCGAAGGCACTGGATGTCACGGAAGATGAGTGGGAAACGATTCAACAAACGAACTTAAAATCGGCCTTCCTGTTTTCGCAGGAAATCGGCCGTCGGATGCAGGACACAGGTGGCAGTATCCTCAACATCGCTTCGGTCGCAGGGCATGTCGCGCTGCGGACCGGTGTTGTCTACGCGACGACAAAAGCAGCTTTGATTCAGATGACAAAAGTCCTCGCGCTTGAATGGGGTCCGAAAAACATCCGTGTCAATGCGATTGGTCCGTGGTATTTCAAAACGCCGCTGACGGAACCGTTACTCGCTGATCCCTCTTATTTGCAGGACATCGTTGACGTGACACCGCTCGGACGGGTCGGTGAATTGACGGAACTCGTCGGACCGGCTGTCTTTCTCGCGTCGGATGCCGGAACATACGTCACCGGACAAACGTTATTCGTGGACGGTGGGATGACGATTAAAGGCTTTTAAGGCGAGACGAAAAGGACTTCCGATCTTGATCGAAAGTCCCTTTTTCTGTCGTTCCCTATTTTTAAAGTGAGGTGGGAAATGTGTATGTCTTCATTGAAAAGTAAAATTGCTGTTGTCACAGGTGCTTCACGGGGTGCCGGTCGCGGCATTGCTTATGAACTCGGACGAGCCGGAGCAACCGTCTACGTCACCGGACGCAGTACACAGGAAAGCTCCACCGACGATCGTCCGGAAACAATTGAACAGACGGCCGCCGGTGTCACGGCTCGCGGTGGTCACGGAATTGCGGTCCGCTGTGACCATACGGATCCGGATGATGTTGCCCGATTGTTTCAACAGATTCACGATCAGCACGGTCGGATTGATTTGCTCGTCAACAGTGTGTTCGGTGGTTCGGAAGCTTCGCTTCCTCCCGGACAGGGCAAACGGTTTTGGGAACGTCCGCCGGAACACTGGGACGCGATGATGGTCGCCGGACCAAAAGCCTATTTGCTGACGACACGGGCGGCTGTTCCGTTGCTTGAACAAAGTCCGGCTGCATTGATCGTTAATTTGACGTCGTTCAGTCCGAATCAACCTGCCGGCAACTTGTATTACGATTTGGCGATGCAGTCGATCAACCGGATGACGTGTGTCATGGGACAGGAACTTCGAACGGCACGAATCGCAGCCGTCGCCCTTTGCCCCGGTTTCATGCGGACGGAACGAGTCGTGGACGCAGGATTCGGCAACCAGGCAACCGAGACCACCGCTTACGTCGGACGAGCTGTCGTCGCTCTGGCACAGGATCCGGATATCCTGCAACGGACCGGTCAAGCCTTATTCGTCTCGGAACTCGCCCGTGACTACGGCTTCTCGGATCAAGACGGTTCGCAGCCGGCTTCATTTGGATTATAAGTAAACTTTTTATCGATTTACACAAGAAGGTTCGGCTTGGTCTCGCGACAGCCGAACCTTCTTGTATTTCATTATGCCATTCTCCGGCCAATTACCCGGTACATCAGTTTGATTAGAATGAGTGTCGTGATAAGTGTGACAACGAGGACGGCAATCGGCAACAAGACCGGATAACCGAAGACATTGACTGTCACATACTCCCGGAACAAAACATAAACACTTAGTGCCTGTCCCTGTGTGAACTTCACCAAAGTCCACATGAACGCCGGTGTGTTTGTATTAAACAGAATCGTTTCAATCAGGAAAGGTCCACCGACAATGAGTCCACCGAGGAATACAGCAACCACCGTCTGTTTAATCAACATCGACAGGAACAACAGGACGATGACAAGCGAAACGGCAATCACCCACTGATACAAGATGGAAATCCCGTACAGTTCAGCGAACGTCAACGGGTACGGTGACTGGCCGTAAGCCGCTTGGATCGGAATATTCCAACCGGAATGCCCGCGGAAGAAACACAGCAGTTGAACCAGATTGTAGATTAGAATCGTCCCCGTTACCAGTGCGACGGATACCATCAGCTTGGCTGTCAACAATTGTTTTCTCCCATGCCGTGAGGAATAAAGATACGCCGCAACACCGGTCTGATATTCACTGGAAAAACTGACTGCTGTTCCGAGAATCAAGACCACTGCCAACAACGCATATCCACCGGTTCCTGAAAACGTCAGCAATTGATCAAACGTTTGATAGTTTCCGACCGGACGATAATCAATCGCTTCGGTCAAATCAGCTTGTAATGAGAGTTGCCGTTTTTCATATACAGTTGATGCCTCCTCTCCTTCCTGACGGAGCAAAGAGACATCTTTAGATTGCTTGTCATAAGCCGATGCAGCCTCGAGCACGTTATGATAGGAAGCATTTTGTTTCTTTTCCACTATCGTCGGATTACTTTTTTTGAAATAGGCTTCACTCCCGGCTTCCGCACGCGCAATCATTTCTGAAGTCAGTTCTCCTTCAAAACCTGTATTGACGCGATCCGCCCACGGCCATCCCATGCGTTGAACGGAAAAATACAATCCGGCAATCAGGATGACAAGTAACAATAACCATAAAAAACGTTGCTGCAACAACTTGTAAAACTCAAAGCGGACAAGTTCCCGCAACGTACTGTCTGATTTTTTCATACGACTTGCCTCTTTCGACTAGTTTGATAAAGAACCTTCAATACAATCAGGGTCACGATCACCTGTACAAGCAGAATGGCTGCCGGCAGTAACAGCGGAATTCCGAGATTGATGGTCTGATACGTCTTAAACACTTCTCCGGTCAACAAGGCCCGGCTCGGGAAAAATAAAATCCCTTGCTCAAAAACTTTTGTTTCCGGAAAAAAGATGCCCGAAATCACAAATTGGTAAAGAAGCGGGACACCCATTAAAATGCTCGACCAGAGAATCGCATGAATCGCCGTTTTGACGAAAAATGAGATTGCGAGCACCCAAATGCCAAGCACGATTAATACAAATGTCTGATAACCAAACGATACCAACCAGTATTGTCCGATGGAGAACGGATACGGTGAATTAGTCAAACCATCCATCACTTGCATCGGAGCGGACCAATCAATCGTTCCAAAACGATACCAGGCAAGACACAAAATCCCGAGATGTACTACTAGACTGATGCCCGTCAGGAATATCGATCCGGCAAGCAGTTTTGCCGTCAGTAACTTCGTTCGACCGTTCACAGCGGGCAGTTGATATTGATCGACGCCCGAAACCCGTTCTTTGGAATAGATGAAAGCAATCAGCAACAGCAAAGGGAACAGCAGGATAGCAACGCCGGCTTGAGTCGTGAACGTTACTGCTTTTTCTGCCGGGATGTGGTACTGGATCGTGTCCAGATTGATTTGTTCCAACAGACTGGTATGTAAGCCACGATCCCGTTCGTCAAAGCCCGATTTGGCCAATCCGTTCGTTAAAGTTTCCAGCCCCTGTGCTTTAAAAGTTTGGGCTTCTTCAATGTTAAACAAGTGGGCGAATGCTTTATTTTCGAATGAAACAACGGAATCAGGTTGTCCACTTAAATCATAGTTTTCATCATTGATTTTATTTGCGCGGTCATGTATTTTCTTAAATGTTTCTGCCGTCGCCGGACCTTCCCAGACCGCATATTTTGCGCGGACATTTGCTTCCTCTTCCGAAAAGACCGAAGACATCAAGTACAGCAATAAGGCGGCGATGAACAGCATGGCAGGAATCGATGTGCAAAGTTTATACAATTCAAAGCGAATCAATCGGCTCATGCACTTTTACTCCGTTCGTCCAAGTGATACAAGTATAAATCTTCCAGTTGCGGCTCATCTTGGACCGCCTTCGGATGCGGCATTTGGCTTGAAATGATTCGGACCCGGTTTTTACCTTGTCGCGTTTGTTGGATTGATCCGATTTGATACGTGTCTTGTAACTCGAGCAATTCCTGATCCGTCACATCAACGGTCCAGATTTCAGTCGCAATTTCATCCAACAGCTCATACGGATTAGCTTGTTTGATGATGCGTCCCTGCTTCATTAAAATGATTTCACGCGCTATCGATCCGACATCAGAGACGATATGGGTCGACAGCAAAACAATCCGCTTCCGGGCAATCGACGCAATCAGATTCCGGAAATGAATCCGTTCCTTTGGATCAAGGCCAGCTGTCGGCTCATCAATGATCAAGAGTTCCGGATCATTCAGCAACAATTGGGCAATCCCGATTCTCCGCTTCATACCACCGGAAAAGCTTTTCAACTTCTTATTGGCGTGTTCTGTCATGTTGACCGCTTCGAGGGCGGACATGACGCTTGTTTGGACATCTTGTTTTGGCACCCCTTTGACGGTCGCGAGATAACTTAAAAATTTAGCGGCGGTAAAGTTGCTGTAGATTGGCGTGTCTTGCGGAAGATAGCCGATTTTTTCGCGGTACGCGTCAGCAAGTGGCGACATTTCTTGTCCGTCAACAAGAATTTTACCCGTTGATGGTTTAAGCAATCCTGCTAAAATCTTCATCAACGTTGACTTACCAGCCCCGTTCTCTCCGAACAACGCATAGACGCCTGGTTCTAACGTGATATTGGCATCCATCAATGCCTTTTTCCCATTCAGATATGTTTTTGAGGTGTTCTGAATCTCAATCTTCATCCCATTTGACTCCTTACGTTCATGATTTAATCTAGCATCTTACACATTATACAAAATTTGTATCTTTCAGTGTAATGAATTTCAAATAAATGTTTTTGCTATAATGGGTATTCTTTGGATTCAAGAAAGTATCGAATCGCATAATGTGTCCGGTCGTTTAGCGAAAATCTTACTGGGCCACTATAATTCGCCGACCATCCTCGTGCCGAAAGAGGATCCGCGGCTGGCTGCCTTGCTTTGGCTCTCGGGCTACATGAATCTGCATTTCGTTGAACGGACGAAACATTTGTTGAAGGAAGCCGGGCAACATCCGGAACAGTATAATCCGCTGCAGCTTCATTTGCATACATACCGTCTTCGGGGCGAGCGACTGTCTGGTCTGCTAATCTAAAAAAAGAAACAAGTCGCAGGACTTGTTTCTTCACAACACACGAAACGGACTGACACTATCGGATTTTTTCAGGCGGTATTCCGCAATCGGCTTAAAGTGACTGTTCAGCGTCTTAACCCGGAATTCAGCTGTTTTGGTGATTTCTTCGAGGACATGATACGTTTTCGTTTTAGCATCATATGCATAGTCGACTAAATCATCTTTACTGTCATATAAGACACGGACTTGTTTCGTCTTATGGTTGATTTCATACATCCGGTCCTGATTGAATATCAGTTCGGTTTCTTTTGTAAGGGTTTGTGTTTTCTCGACTCCGCCCTTTACGTACTGGTTCGTCGTCATTGTTTTTACGTTGCGCTGTTTTTTGACGTCATACGACAAGACTGTCAACTTTTCCTCATGTTCCGGACGGATGCCGTAAATCTTGAGTTGAGAACCCACCTGGCGCATGTGATAGGCGAAAAGCATCGATGTGATGGTCTCATGGTGCAACGTTGCAAATGATTTGGTATCAAAGGTATGCAGTTTGATTGAATAGTTGTATCCTTTCATATGATCGGCCAACACGTACGCTTTATTATCGATAAGAATCAGATGCCGTCCATATCCGGTGAATTTTTTTGTCTTCCCCACTTTCTTAAAATCAAGAGTATATTTCGTCAGCGAGGAATGATCCATATCTTCCAGGCTCATGACATAATAGGCGTCTTTGTACTTCCTGATTTGACCCGGTGCAGGCGCGAGCCGTTTGACCGTCTGTTTACTGTTCTTCAAATCAACGACACGATCCGTCTCCGAACCATACATCACTCCGTCGTTTATGTATTGAGCGTTGCCAAACGCATAGCGCACTGTTTCAATCTTTTTGTTGCCGATATAGGTCTCAAAAGTAGTGATCGGTTTCTGATAGCTTGTTGAAACGACTTGATAGGTATCGCTTTGTGCTGATACCTGATGATTTAATCCAAATGAAAAACTGACAATCGTTGCTGCCATCAGCCGCTTATAAGCTTTTTGCATAAGTTACACCCCTTCTTGAATTTTTCATAATACCTGAAACGGCATCATACGGGCAGTTGATTGAAACTTATAATCGGCAACCGGTTTGAAGTTGCTGTTCAGCGTCTTGACACGGAAATTACTTGTTTCGAAATTCCCTTCGAGGACGTGATAGGTTTTTGTTTTGCTGTCGTACGCATAGTCAATCAGTGCCTGTTTACTGCTGTACAGAACCCGGATCTGTTTCGTCTTTTGATCGACTTCGAGCATTGAATACATATTGAACACCAAATCCTTTGTCGACGATAACGCTTTTGTCTCGTTGACCCACATGACGGGTTGCTTGGATGACAAAACGATTCTCCCTTGTTGTTTTTTCAAGTCATAAGACGCAATCGACAACTCTTCTCCTGATTCTGTTTTATTGCCATAAATTTTCAACTCATTACCAGCATGGCGGAAATGAAACGCAAAAACCATCGGCTTGATTTTCTCAAGATGGAGAGACGTAAAATGTTCAGTATCAAACGTATGTACTTCAACCGAATTCGTTTCCGTTTTCATGTTATTCGCCAGAACATACAATTTATCTCCGGTTACGATCATGTCCCGCCCGTGACCGACAAATCTTTTCGTCTGGCCGATTTTTTTAAAATCAGACGTATATTTTGTGAGCGAAAATTCATTGATCTTCGACATGGACAATGCGTAATAGACATTTTTATACTTCGTGATCCGCAGTGGCGAGTCGGCAACTTTTTGGAGTGTCGTCTTGCTGTTTTTCAGGTTAATGACACGGTCACCGTAGGAGCTGTACATTAATCCGTCATGCAGACGGTCGACACTGCCTAATGTATAACGTACCGTCTCGATTCGTTTGCTGCCGATGAACGTCTCAATTTGAGTCAACGGTTGACTGTAACTTGTCGACGCGATCTGGTAGCTGTCTTGTTGTGCCGAGACATCTTGACTAAAACCGATTGAAGAACTGACAATCGTTGCTGCCATCAGCAGCTTGTAGCCTGTGTGCATGTTTTCCATTCCTCTCCACACGAACCGTATTAAGGTTCCATCAACAGTCCCGTATTTCAGACTTGCTATGTTCCCTTCATACAAATAATACCCATTTAATGGCACACGGTGAGCTGTGAATCATCAAATGGGTCAATCTGTTTTTTGAAATTCATTTCGGTGGGATAGCCCCAAGTTACGATGAGGCGTTTACTCCTTACATTATTTCCATATTAAAGGGTGATTTATTTATCGTATGTTATAATTATACAAATAATGATTTTGGGGAGTTCATATGAAAAGAATACTCGTCATTTTATTCAGTGGAATTTTATTTGTCTTGGCTGGGTGTAGTCAATCTGATACAGAGAGCACTGGTAGTTATGCGATGATTGTAGTGGTGAATAACAAAGAATATAACGGAACAGAAGCTCAATTGGATACATCCAAGCAACTTGGAGAAGAAATCAACAAAATAATCAAGAAAACTAAAGCCAATGAGATGCCTCAAGGGAATAATCAATCGAATTACTTTCCGGTCGGATCGAAAATCTATTCCGTTAAGGGAACGGAAGATTATATCATCGTAAAAGACAAAGAAAATAAAAAGTGGCTTTTAGAAAAAGTGATGAATAGAGAATAGAAAATTTCTCTTTCATTACTTTTTTCAGTTGTAGTAATTATGGCTCCGCACTATCAGAATGTTCGCTACTTTAACGACTAAGTTCGATGAGCAATCTAAAAAACCGATTGGGGAAATCCGTATGATATTAAATGTTGATGTACATATTCGAGCGATGACCTCTCATGATTTTTATTTAATGGTGAAGTGGTTAAATAATCAGAAGGTACTAGAATTCTATGAAGAACCACCTTCCAAATTAGATGAAGTAATAAATAAATATGTTCCTAGAATTAAAGGTGAGCATTATGTTACACCTTGTATTGTAGAGTACAAAAGCGAACCCATAGGTTATATGCAGTACTATAAAATTCAAGAAATTGATTTGGAAAAATATGATCTTCCAAAAAATCAAAATATTTATGGTATAGATCAATTTATTGGAGAACCCCAATTATGGGGCAAAGGTATAGGCTCCATGATGATTCAAATGATGCTGGAGTATCTTTGGAATGACAAAGATGCTTTAAAGGTCGTATTAGACGTTAAGAAAAATAATAAAAGAGCAATTTCAAGTTATAAGAAATGCGGTTTTACGCAAAATAAAGAGTTAAATCATGACTCACTTTTAATGGAATGGACAAAAGAAACATGAATATACTTAATAACCTTCTTCAATGAATATTTGGAAACAATTTAAAAAGGCACGAACGCTTATCTAACAGCGTTTCGTGCCTTTTCCTGTGAACCTATTGCAATCAAATGCAACAGAGCCTATTTTTTAAGAACCGGCCGCATCGGATCAAAAACGGTTTTCGCATCAAAGAACGGATCCAAAACGTTGGTCTTCCCGGCAATCGCTTGGCGGAGACGGATCCCGTCGACATTGATCCGCGCCTGTCGGTAATAGTCTTTCCCCGCCTGCTTCCAGGCATGCTGCGAGGCGTCGACGTTATAAAAATAGCGGAATCCTTTTTGCGTCAAATACCGGTACTTGTCGCCGCTGTACCCATGCCAGTCCTGAATATCACTGCCGTACGGATATATCAACTGACGGGTCGACCCGATCAGTGGCATGACGTCGCGGTTGTAACGGTCCGTATCCGCTTGAATGGTCGCCAGACTGACTTTCCCGACTGAGATATGACCGTATGTGTGACTCGCAAACTGCCAACCGTCTTTTTTGAGCGCGGTTGCCGTTGCTTTCGCATCAAGCCGTGCCCGTTCGACTTTGGCTGACTTGCCGTACTGGGCATACGATGACCGGTAACCGAGGACACCGTTGTATCCGGTGATGCCGAGCACTCCTTTGGCGCCGCGATATGAAAAATCGGGATGTTGCGCAACAAACTGATCGACGACCGGAACGAGATCGTAGGCCCCATCTGCTTTACCGGCCATCGTGTTTGTGATCTGTCCGTTGTGTTCTCGTAACGTCGTCGCAAATCCGTCCCCGGTCATGTATTCATAGTAATTGACGTCATCCTGCGACAGGACGAGCGGATGCTTGCCCTTCGGAAACGCGAGTGCCGTCTCTGTCATCCGTCCGTCTTTCCACATTGCAAGATCCGTCGGTCGGACAAGGACGTAGTTCCGCTTATACAGTCCACTCAGAATCCGTTTAAATTCGCCGAGCGTCACCATGTAATCGTCATAGCCCTGCTCTTTCCGGTCTCCGTCAAAGGCATGCTTCGGCTCTGCAATCAACGAATGGAAAAACAGATGCGGCACGGCAGTTCCGGCTTTGATCGGAACGAGCTTTGCTTGTTTCGTCACGTATTCTGCCCGCTTTTGTTTCGCTTCCGCCGTCTTCAGCCGGTCAACAATCCGGATTGCCCGCCCGTAATCATACTGCGCGGCCATGTCGTCCGCCCGTTTCAGTTCCTGCTCTATGTAGGCCTCATCCGTCGCTTGCCGCTTTTTGGTCTGTTCCGTTCCCGTCTGCTTCGGTTTCACTATCGGTTTGACTGCCGGTTGACCACAACCGCTGACAAGAAAGATTCCGGTAAGACCAAGTCCGATCCATTTGCTGTTCATCGCTATCGCTCTCCTTTTTAGAAATCTGATTTCCCTGCTTAATTATATCCCTACCCGATTATTCAGTCGATTAACTATTTTGTTGGGGCATTCCAGTTCGTTATGTCCCCCATCCAAAGCGGAAGTACACAAACCGGTCCGATGGGTGTTTAATTAGGGACGTAATGAAAACACACGGAGGTGCAACACATGATTGAACAAAACGTAATCAATGGAGTTTGGTATAACACAGAAGAAACGATTCCGGTCTTTAACCCGGCAACAAAAGAATTGCTCGGACACGTCCCGAGCAGCACAGCAGACGATGCAGCGCGCGCCGTCGATGCGGCAAGTACGGCTTTCGTTGACTGGTCACAGCGGACAGCCGATGACCGCGCTGATAAAATCGATGCCTGGTACCGGTTGATTCAAGAACACCGCGATGAACTGGCGGATATCATGACACGCGAACAAGGAAAACCGTTCGTCGAAGCACGCGGCGAAATCGACTACGGTAATCAGTATGTCCGGTGGTATGCAGAAGAAGCACGCCGGATTTACGGGGAAACGATCCCGGCATCTGTTCCCGGAAAACGGCTCTTCGTCGAAAAAGAACCGGTTGGTGTCGTCGCTGCGATCACACCGTGGAATTTCCCGGCAGCGATGATCACACGGAAACTTGCTCCGGCCCTCGCTGCCGGCTGTACCGTCGTGCTGAAACCATCGGAAGAAACACCCTATACGGCACTTCGCCTCGTCGAACTGGCGATCGAAGCGGGTATTCCGGCTGGTGCCATCAACGTCTTGACGGGTGACGCGGCAACGATCAGCGGTGTCTGGCAAGCCGATTCGCGTGTTCGTAAAATCACCTTTACCGGCTCAACAGCGGTCGGTAAATTGATCATGCGTCAAGCAGCGGATACGATGAAAAAACTGTCACTTGAACTCGGTGGACACGCCCCGTTCATCGTCACGGAAAATGCGGATCTCGATAAAGCCGTTCAAGGCGCCATCCGCTCGAAATTCCGAAACGGCGGACAAGCGTGTGTCGCAACGAACCGCTTTTATGTTCAGGCATCAGTTCTTGATGCCTTCACTGAAAAATTCGTCGCCGAAGTCAACCGTTTGAAAGTCGGCAACGGACTCGACGCGGATTCGACGATTGGACCATTGATCAATGCGAAAGCCGTCGCCAAAGTTAAAGCACACATTGACGACGCCGTCGCAAAAGGCGCAACGATTTTAACGGGCGGAACGATTGATGACTCTGTCGGTTACTTCGTAACACCAACCGTGCTCGGTAATGTCACGGAAGATATGATCTGCATGCAGGAAGAAACGTTTGGTCCACTCGCTCCGATCTCCGTCTTCGAAACGCTCGACGAGGTCATCGAACGCGCGAACAACACACCATATGGTCTTGCGGCATATGCGTTCTCGGAAAAAATCGACGAAGCGCTTCAACTCGGTAAAAAACTCGAGTACGGCATCGTCGGCTTGAACGACGGTGCACCATCGGCTGCCCAAGCACCATTCGGCGGTTATAAAGAAAGTGGACTCGGTCGTGAAGGCGGCGTCTACGGTATCGAGGATTACCTCGAAGTCAAATACTTGTCACTCGGTTAATCGCAAGATGGGGCTGACTCATAAGTCGCTCCAAAACTAATAAAATGGCCGATGGTTCCTTCTTTCCACGGAATCATCGGCCATTTCTATTCAAATTTTTCTTATTCGTAATAGTTTAGTACGTAAATAAGGTACGCATGAAAAATTCTCGTTCTTTGTACAATGTGTATTTTGCAATAGATTTGTTGTTTTTAAGCAATGTTAACGAAGAAATATTTTCAATACTATTAGTGACTTCATCCTTATTCATAATCGATTTCAAGCATTGATTTCGGACCTTCAATCAACAAATCAATGATGCATTCGGCCATGTAACTTGGCGTATAGATCATATCGCTTTGAAGCCACCAAACAATGACTCCAAGAATGGAAGAAGATAAATAGCTAATCAAAATCCCTTTCGGAGTTTCTTTTTTCTGAACTACATTCAATTTGTCATATTCAATCATAAATTTTTCAAAAAAGAAACTCGTTAATTCTTTATTAAAATTAGGCGTATCTCGGTTAGATAACATAATTTTAAAAAAGAAATGTTCTTCTTGAATATACTCAAATACCCAAATCAACATTTTACGAAGTTCACCCACATTTAATTTATTTTCACTAAAGTGAAAAGAAGGTTGTATGATCTCCGAGAGTTTATTCAAATTGAACTCGATCAATTGATCCATCAAATCATATTTATCTTTGTAGTGTAAATAGAACGTTCCTCTTCCAATCATCGCCTTGTCTGCAATGTTTTGGACTGTCATCGATGTAAATCCTTTTTCATCGATCAACTCTAAAAAAGCATTACGAATGAGTAACTGTGTTTTTTGAACGCGAAGGTCTGTCTTTTTAACCACTTAAATCCCCTCTTTCATATCAACATTGAAAACAATTCACCTTACTTAGAATTGAACAGTTTCGTTATTTTTGTATTATAAGTTTGCTTTCTGATACATATCTTTTTAGTCTGTCAAATAAAGAACGAACCGAATGCTTTTGAATATTGAGAACCCTAATCGATATCCCTATCATTTAATTAAACAAGCTGTATTTAATTGTACACTATGTTCATTTAAAAGAAATGAGGAATTCATTATGAAAAAACTATTAGCACTTATCGGTCATCTCGTTCAAGGTCATCCGAAGAAGATCATCGTATCAATACTTGTCGTGACACTTCTACTAGGATTCGGCTTGACCAAAATCCAAGTAGATCTTGGTCAAGGAACATTGATTTCTAAGAACGATCCTCTTTACAAGGCAACGGAACAATACAATGATAATTTTGGTGGTGATACGCTCTTTATCCTGTTGTCAGGTACTCAAGATGATCTGCTATCTCCTAATAACCTCTCCGCGATCAATAAACTACAAGAAAAGCTGGTCCAAAAAGATGAGATTCAATCATCCTTTAGCTATTACAACCTTATTGAAAGTGGTGTAGAACAGTCGAACACCAGCATGAAAAATCTTGAAATTCAGCTCAAAAACGCACGTGAAGCTGCGGTCAAAGAGGCAATCGCAACAGGAGCAACAAGTGAACAGCAAGATGCGGTCGCTCGGAATACGACAGAAGAGTTTTTAAAGCGGGCACAGGAGCAATCAGGCATTGATTTGACTGCATTATCCAACATCGGAAAACCTTCTATCGATAATTCACGATTTGTAAAAGAACTCGTTGTTGATGAACAAGGAAATGTAAATCCAATGTTTAATAAACTAATGCCCCAAAATGGAAAGCACGCTCTTATCATCATGAAAGTAAAAGGTGGTATTCCATACGATGAACTGTCTGGTTTAACAAAACAAGTATCTGCCGAGACTGCTAAAGTTGGATTAAAAAACCTCGATACTACAATCTCCGGGACACCCAAAATTTATGGAGCGATTTATAACAGCATGGTAAAGGACATGTCTATTATGCTCAGCTTGTCTCTCGTCTTAATGTTAGTCATCTTGTTCGTCGTCTTCCCCGTCAGATGGCGATTGTTGTCCATACCAGTTGTTTTCTTATCTTTAATCTGGACTCTAGGCATCATGGGCTATATCGGAGTTCCGATGAGCATGGTGACCATGGCGATCCTACCGATTTTAATCGGTCTCGGTACAGATTTCGCAATTCAGTTTCACAATCGGTATGACGAGGAGTTACGTACAGGAGCATCACCAAAAGAAGCAGTCGTTTTATCGATTAAAAAGATGGGAATCGCGGTTGGTATCGCGGTCTTTTCGATGACATTGGGATTCATCACCTTGTTGATTTCTAAAGTTCCTATGATTCAACATTTCGGCATCATGCTATCTGTAGGAGTCATCGTATCTTATACGGTTAGTCTCCTGTTGATGTACTCGATTTTTATTCTAAGAGACCGTAACTTTACGCCTCAAGAAAAGCTAACTCCAAGTAAGATGGAAGGCTTCATGAAAAAACTTGCCTTAATCGCCGTCAAAAAACCACTCCTTCTACTGACAATTGGCATTTCCTTGGCAGCAGGCGGCTTCTACGTGGATAGTTCGTTAAAAATCGAGACGAATATCGAAAAACTAATGCCCCAAGACGCACCCGAACTTAAAGAATTAAATGATATACGTCAAATCATTGGCTCTACAAACGAAATCTCTTTTATCTTAAAAGCAGATAATGTGACTGATCCTCAAGTGATCCAAGCACTTAGTGAGTACGAAGAACAGCAATTAAAAAAACACTCCCAAATTGAGAGTGTCACGAGTATCGCTACTCTCATTAAACAGGCGAATCAAGGAAAGATTCCTGAGAGTAAATCAAAAATCAATACAATCCTTTCTCAAATCCCGACTGAATTAAAAGGTAACTTACTATCTACAGACAATACGTTGTCATCTGTCTCGTTTACGATCAAAGAGACAGGTATGAAAGAGCAGGCTTCGTTGTTAAATCAACTAGAAAAACAAATTAGTTTGCCTAAGGGAGTCAGTTTGGAGCCCGCAGGTAGTAATGTAATCAATATCAAATCAGTTGGTACAATGACAGAAAACCGCCATTTGTCAGTCGGCATCGGAGTCTTAGCAATCGTAATCGGATTGCTCCTCGTTTATCGAAGATGGAAGCTGACCATGTACTCCATCTTACCCATCATACTCGTCGTGGGATGGTCTTCATTAATGATGTTCACGTTAGATATTGAGATCAATCCATTAACGGCTGTACTTGGTTCCTTGGTTCTAGGAATCGGTAGTGAGTTTACTATCCTTATCATAGAACGTTATCAGGAAGAACGAGAAAATGGACGGTCTTACGAATCAGCGATTGTCCATGCAATTTCCATGATAGGACGTGCGATTACAGCTTCTGGTTTAACGGTAATGGCAGGTTTTAGCACCTTAATTTTCTCACAGTTTGTCATGCTGAGATCCTTTGGTATTACAACTGTACTCGATACGTTTCTTTGCTTAATCAGTGCCTTGTTTATCCTGCCATCCCTTGTTGTATTAATCGAAAAAAAGAAAAAATAAGCTAAATTTTTCATATTAAACTGACCTAGTTATATAAGATACAAATAAAGCACTTTGATTAGGCTGCCATTGTACCGTACTGAACGGTATCAGGCAGTCTAATTTTCTTAGTGAATTGTCTAATTTAGTGTTGACAATCCACCTTTTCAATAGCGAAACCCGTCGTCTGTACGTCACACAGTGTCCCATAAGGAAAAGGAGGAAAATTCCCCGATTCACTCCGGAAATTTCCCTCCTTTTGTTCATTTTAATCAAGAGACATCCTCACTTTTAAGACAATCCTATTTTTCCGTTCATTCTACATATTCGTAAAGAACGACACTTTCGATATAGTGAATGAACCGGCGTAACTCTTTTTCTTCTTCGCCGGACAAATCGCCTTCCTTCGACATCGAAGCGATTTCTTGACGCTGGACTTCGATTGCCCGCAAACAGAGTTCTTCTTTTTGTTGATCGACGTCGGCTTTCCCGCCGACCGGTGACGACCAGCGGGTATGCTTGAAGCGTAACCGTTTGTAGAATTCGAGCACGCTTTGCACGACATCGACCGGATAATCGCCGCGGCATCCTTCGAGCCGGGCGATGACTTCACCCATGACCTGTTCGTACAGTTCATGCTCGACTTGCGTCAGCCGGATCAACTGGTCGGACGACATATTCGACCGTCTCCGTTTCCAAAGGATCTTCCGGATCGGTTGTGTCAGCCGGAAACGCGCCTCTTTGTCAATCGCTTCGCGTCGGTTGTCGATTGACCGGAAAACTTCTTTCTTCAATTGGTCCGGTGTCTCATGATCGGCAAGGAACTGTTTCGTGAAGTCACGTTCCCACTGGACTGCTTCGAGACGCAGTTTTTTCAGTTGTTCATTGAAGTGAGTCAATTCTTCTTCACTTTTCTCCTGTGCCCGTAACAGACGTAGCATGACATGATATTCGTTTAACAAGTCAAAGGCGACGGTCGAGTTTTCTTCGTTGACGACCTGCTTGATTTCCGTGATGGCGCGTGTCACCATCCGTTGTTTAAACGAATTTAGATCCAGTTCCGGTTGGGCATCTGCCTCTCCGCGGTTGAGCAGCGGCAAGAGGACTGTCGCCAGAACGAGTGTGAAGATGATGACGCCGGCCGCAAGGAAAATGATCAGTGACCGTTCCGGGAACGCTTGTCCCGAGTTGGTTAAGAACGGTAACGACAAGACCCCGACCATCGTGATCGTTCCGCGGACGCCGACGAGTGTCGTGATGACATCCTGTTTAAAGGACGGTTTTTGATGATCCGCCTTTTTCAGGAAACGGTGGTCGAACCAATTGAAGAACATCGTCCAAACCAGACGAATCAAGAGGATGACCCCACCGATTTCAATCACGAACAACATCAAGCGCCAGTTGTTGATCGCGTCATCGGCAAAGATTTCCCGTGTCGCTTCCGGCAACGTCAAACCGAGCAACAAGAAGATGATCCCGTTTAAGATGTAGGCGATCATCGTCCAGATGTTGTCGGTCAACGTCTGTTCCTGGGCAAAAAACGTTTCCGTCCGTTCCTTGATCAAGGCGTGGAGAATCCCGCCCGTAACGACGGCAATGACACCGGAGGCATGTAAGACTTCTTCGGCGACGAAGAAGATGATGAACGGCGTCAAAATTTGCAGCAAGGCATAAAAGACGACATCTTCAATTCCTGTTCGGCGTAATTTCATCTTCAACCAGTTCATCGCGATACTGATCGCCAGACCCACGACGGCTCCGACGGCGAACATGTAGATGAATTCCGTCGTCGCTTGTTGAACCGAAAAGTAACCGGTGACGACCGCTGCGACCGCGTAGCTGAAGGCGACCAGTCCCGACGCGTCATTGATCAATGACTCTCCGCGGACTAAGTTGAGAATCTGTTCCGGTATCTGGACCCGTTTCGCAATCCCGTTGACGGCAATCGGATCGGTCGGCGAAAGAATCGCTGCAAGCGCAAAGGCTGCCGCGAGTGGAATCACCGGCACCAGCCAGTTGATGAAGTAACCGCCGATGATCGTCGTCAGCAACACGAGGACAATTGCATTTCCGAAAATCGCAGCCCGCATCTTCCAGAGTTCTTCGCGCGGAAAATGTGAACTGTCGTTATAAAGGAGCGGTGCAATGAATAACAGCAGGAACCATTCCGATTCGACTTCAATCTTCAGACCGCTGATTAACAACGCGGCAATCGTTCCGACGAGAATTTGAATCAAGGCGGTCGGGATGAAGCGAATGTAATGCCCGAGTACTTGCGTCAAGATGATCAAGGCAAGCATTAATAAAATCAGTGATAACGTTTCCATAGAAAACCCCTTCCATTCTTTCACTGTTTCTCTGATTATATCGTAACATAATTTCTCACTGACTTAGGGGATTCTCCCCTTTTCAATCGTCATATGCCGCAAGCAACGCGCGCGCTTGGTTTTGAAGATCGTCGATCAGTGACGCTGGTTCCAACACTTTGACTTCCCGACCGAGCCCAAACAATTGCCGGCCGAGAAACGGTAATTCAGCAACAGGGACCGACCATGTGCGTTGTTCATTCAGCGGCAGGATTCCTTCAAGCAACCGTTCTCCGAGCGTTGTCAATTCCAAGCGGACCGTCACCTGTTCCCCCGCCTGTCCGTGTTGGTCGGCCTCTTCGAATGTCATCCGGTCTGACGGGAGGGTCGTCTGTTGCACGTGTTCCACCCGGTCGACCCGGTACTGGCGCAGCCCCCGGTCCGTCCGGGCAAGCAGGTACCAGCGGTTGCGATCAAACATCAGACCGATCGGATCGATTAGGATTGTCCGCCGACCGCTTGTCGTCTCGTACGTGATTTCGCCTTTGACTTCCGCCTCCATCAAACGCAGCAAGTCACGCGTCAAAGGAGACGGTGGTGTATCCGGTCGCGCAAAGCGGACCCGTCCTTTTAAGCGGTCCATTTTGGCTTCGAGATCAGACGGCAGTTCGTGCAGATACCACTCGGCAAGATTGCCCCGCAACGCACCAAACGGCAGGTCGGGAATCTGTCCGACCCAGTCGAGCATCAAAAACAGCGTGATGGCTTCCTGTTCCCGTAAGGCCAGCGGCGGCAACAACCGGTTCGGCAGGACACGGTACCCGCCGGCGGCTCCCCGTTCACTGTAAATCGGGTACCCGTTCGCTTCGAGTTCGAGCAAATCACGCTGGATTGTCCGCAAGGAAACTCCGCAGGCGTCCGCCAATTCCCGTGCCGTCAGCAGTTGTTGCCGGTTCAGCAGACGCATGACTTTTAAATGACGACTTTTCATAAAAATCCCCTCTTTAATTACGACATCTTTTGTCATGATTATACCGTAGACTAAGTGTAGAACAAACAACAGGAGGAGTTACGATGACAAAAACCGTTTTATATATCGCCTGCAGTTTAGATGGAAAAATCGCCCGTTCAAACGATTCGCTCGATTGGCTGTTTGCCGTCGAAGGTGACGGTGACAATGGGTACGCGACGTTCATGGAAGACGTCGGTGCCGTCATCATGGGCCGAAAGACGTTTGACGAAGTCTTGGTATTGAGCGAAGAGTATCCGTATCCAAGCATCGACAACTATGTCATGACCCGGCAACCGGACAAACAGTCGGAACACGCAATCTACACGAATGAACCGCTCGATGCCCTAATCAACCGGATTGGTCCGACGATTGACGGTAAGATTTGGCTCGTCGGCGGCGGTGAATTGATTCAAGAAGCGTTACGGTTACAACTGATTGATCAGCTCGAACTGGCAATCGCCCCGGTCGTCCTCGGCAGTGGAATCCCGCTGTTTCCGGAAGGGACGCTCGAGACCCGATTCCGGCTGACCGGTTGCCGTCCGTCCGGACAATTCATCATGGCAACGTATGACGTCTTGAAATGACCTGCCAGACAGAAAAAAACCTTTGAAACAATGCAGTTGATTCATGCATGTGTTCAAAGGTTTTTTCTTGAAAACGGTATTTCATTTTATCCGTTCAGCCATGATCGTCGGCAACCGACACAATGACATTGCCGTGCTTCTGTCCGGAATCGACGTAACAGTGAGCGGCGACGATGTCCTCAAGCGGATACACCGTATCGATGACCGCTTGGATCTTTCCCGCTTCAAACCACTCATTCAGCCGGGTTAAATCGTCCTTCAGCGCCCGGGCGACACCTTGTCCGGCGACTGAACGAAACGCTCCGTCCGACTTGACATGCTGCCGGGCTGTCCGTTTGTCCACCTTCCCGGACGCATCAAACACCGCGTCATACGTTGTCAGCTCAGTGTCGTAACCATCTGTCGTATAGTCGACGACGACATCCGCGCCAAGCCGTTTGACCAATTGCGCATTCCGCCCGCTGCAGACGGCCGTCACATGAAGACCATATTGTTTCGCAATCTGGACGGCAATTGAACCGACGGCTCCGGACGCCCCGTAGATCAAGATCGACTTCGCCTGCTCGAGGTTCAGTTTCCGGAAAAAATGCAGGACGGTCGTTCCGCCAAACGGAAGGCTGGCTGCTTCTGCAAAGCTTGCGTTGCGCGGCATCTGCTGGACACACTTGTTTTCCTTGATACAGGCATATTCGGCATACCCGCCAAAACGCATTCCGGTCAGGGCGTAGACACGATCGCCGACCTTGAAGTTTTTTACCCGGTAACCCGTCGCGACGACTTCACCCGCCAAGACGACTCCTAAAATCGGTTGCCGCGGTGCTTTCCATCCGACGACGAGACGCATCGGGAGCTTTCCGGCTGCCGGGACGTCGAGCGCCCGCAGACGTCGATCCCCGGAGTGCACGGCGGAAGCATATACCTGAATCAGCAGATCAGATGCTTTCGGGACAGGCTGTTCGACTTCTTCTAACTTCAACACATCCGGCGGACCATAGGCAGTACAAATGACGGCTTTCATTGTATCCCTCCTCGTACAGATTGGTTACTTTAAGGAATACGACAGTGGAGCCTCGAAAGCCTGCTTGATGCGGGTCTGTTTTACCTGACACCTGCCAGCCATCATGCTTTTGGTTTTGTCTTTTTCGGTTTCGGTTCGGTCCATTTAAAGATGCCGTTCATGAAGTTGTAAATCCGTTTGGATTCTTTCGTCATCAGTGGTCCGAGGATTGCCAAAATCAAGACGTACAAGGCGGAGAACGGCGACAGGATGTCCATCAGTCCGCCGGCGATCCCAAGATTCGCGACGATGATTGAAAACTCACCACGGGAGACGATTGTCAGACCGATATTCGATGACGCTTTGTGTGACAGTCCGGCTCTGCGTCCGGCAATCATTCCGGCGACATAGTTCCCGACGATCGTGATGACGACGGCACCAAGTGCGAGCCACACGGCATCGAGCAGCATCGTCGGATCAATGCTCAGTCCGAAGCTGAAGAAGAAGATCGCACCAAAGAAATCGCGGAACGGGACGACGAGATGTTCAATCCGTTCGCCTTGATCCGTTTCTGAAAAGACGAGTCCGAGCAGTAAGGCACCAATCGCTTCCGCAACGTGAATTGTTTCCGAGAAACCGGCAACGAAGAACAGTGACGCAAAGACGACGATGATAAAGACTTCGTCCGAGGCGATCTTCAACATCCGATTCAGAAGTGGTGTCGCTTTGCGGGCGATGATGAAGAACAACAGCATATATCCGAGGGCAATCAGAATCGAGGTCAGAGATGACAGTAACGTCGTCCCGTCTCCAAGCAGGAGTCCTGATAAGACGGACAGGTAGACGGCGAGGAAGATGTCCTCGAACATGATGATGCCGAGAATCAATTCCGTTTCCGTGTTCCCGGTCCGGCGCAAATCGACCAGGACTTTCGCCACGATGGCACTGGATGAGATCGTGATGATTCCGGCAATGATCAACACTTCATAGAGTGGGAATCCGGCGATGAAGCCGTACAGTAGACCACCGGTAAAGTTGATCGAGAGATAAATCGTTCCGCTCGTGACGATCGATTTACCCGACCGGATCAACTTGCCGATCGAAAATTCCAATCCGAGATAAAACAAGAGGAACAGGACGCCGATTCGTCCGAGAAAACTGATGAACTCTGCACTTTCAATGAACTTGAAGTCTAGTATCCCGATTGTCGGAGCGTGCGGCCCTACGATCATTCCTAAAATGATTAAAAACGGAATGATCGAAAAATTCAATTTATTCGCAAGCAATGCTGCGATCGCCACTAAGATAAGCGCGGTACCAACTTCAAATATTAAATGATCCATCTATTATCCGCCTCCTTCGATAGAGAATAGGGCTTTCGTGATATGGCGGATATGTTGACGTTCACCGGACAAGACGATCGTATCGCCTGCTTCAAGACGTGTATCCGGTCCCGGATTCAACGATTTTGATTTATCGTGTTTCAGAACAGCGATGATCGAGATGTCATACTGATTGCGAACATCAAGTTCACCAATCGTCCGGTTGTTGACGGCGGAATCTTGCCCGATCTTGAACCATTCGATGACAAGATCGTCAAACGCCAGTTCAATTTTTTCGAGATCTTTCGGTTTGTACGCAAGGCCCCCTAAAATACCGGCCATCTGACGGGCTTCGGCGTCATTAAACGTCACGCTCGAGATGCTCTCATCAAAATCGTCGTCGTCATAATGGTGCATTTCCCGGCGACCGTCGTCATGGACGATGACGACCACCTTGTCTCCTCGAGTTGTGATGCCTTCGAACTTCCGTCCGA
This sequence comes from Exiguobacterium sp. RIT452, assembly GCF_003598705.1. Taxonomy (NCBI): domain Bacteria; kingdom Bacillati; phylum Bacillota; class Bacilli; order Caryophanales; genus Exiguobacterium; species Exiguobacterium sp. RIT452. Next base: position 785,671 of record NZ_QXJB01000001.1, on the reverse strand, counting down.
TTCCTGGTAAATCCACTTCACGCATATCCATCTGTAGTTCCTCCTTTAAATTGGTCAATCGATTGGTTTATAGATGATGATTGGCTTTTTGGATGAGCGACTTGAATTTTTCATCACTCAATATATCTTGAAGGTCATGCAGCTGTTTTAAATCCGCTTTCGCCATGATGACAAACCCGTCTTCCTCGATGAATGCAACGCGATCTCCTTCCTCCACCTGTAACGCTTGTCTGATTTTTTTCGGGATCGTAATCTGTCCCTTGGACGTCAACTTGGATAGCTCCATTCCGAACTTCCTTCTTTCTTTTTCTGATTTTCCTTACTTCCTTACTTTTCTTATTTATAGCATAACATACTTCCAGTTTAATTCCGAGTACTTTGCTGTGAATTACTAAAAAAAGAATCAATCCCCGTCGAAACCCTCCTTCGGACGGACAATCCTTCATCTGTATTGGTCTATACTGAAAGGAAGAAAGGAGGGATGGATCATGAAAAAATGGCGTTTCGTTTATTTGCAATTTGTTTTCGCCGGAATTCTGATTAGTCTGTTCGGATTAGCGGGTGTCGCGATTTCGGTACTCATCAAAGGGGCACAAAAAGGATTTTCGATTCCTTTTTTATTTGATAAGCCGGGCTATTTTATTTTGATGGCGGGTCTGCTAGCGTTTATCCCTTGTCTGATTGCCTTGATCCACATCTTGAAAATTCTTCGTTCCCTTAAATTGAACGAAACAGTTACTCCAATTGCCAATTCATTTGGGATCATCACATTATGTTGTTACATCATCAGCGCCGTCGCACTCGGTTTGTTTCCTGTCATGTTCATCGTCGCCGATCGTGATGATGCGCCCGGTCTCATTCTTTTTGCTTTCCTACTGATTTTGGTTCCGTTTACGTTCAGCGTGATCAGTTCACTTCTGCAGTCACTACTTCAGAAACCGGATTGACGTTCAGAACCAGTATTCGATTTTTGGTATAGCACATCATTCTTACTTCCTGTATACTTTTGGTAAAATATGTATGGTTAAAGTGGGTGAACCATTGTGACTCGTGCTTCAATTCTTCTTGCTTCATTCGGGGTTTCACAGTTTGGTGATTTCATCTATCTGGTCGCGATTAACGTCTACCTTTATCAATTGACCGGTTCCGCCGCTGCGGTCGCCGGTCTTTGGATCATCGGTCCAATTGCTGCTCTGTTCATGAAATTTTGGGCCGGCAGTGTGATTGACCGGGTCGATGTCCGCCGGTGGTTAATCGGGACGGATATTGTTCGGGCGGTACTCGTCGCCCTGCTTCCTCTGCTGTCGACCTTACCGCTGATTTACCTGACTCTGTTTGCCCTTGCGCTCGTCAAAGCATTTTTTGAGCCGTCAGCGACGACTTACCTGACACAAGTCGTTCCGGAAACCGGGCGCAAGTCGTTTAATGCATACCGGAGTCTGATTACGTCGAGCGCCTTTTTGATTGGTCCGGCACTCGCCGGATTGTTATTGCTCGTCGCGACACCCGGCGTGGCCATTTGGATCAACGCCATGTCGTTCCTCGTATCCGGTCTGTTGCTCCTTACTTTGCCGTCTGTCCCGCGTGCGTCAGCTGTCCCAAGACTACAGCTCGCGGATCTGGCAACGGATTGGCGGACCGTGAGCCGCTTCAGCCGCACCGAGCGTTTCGTCAGCTTGATCTACATACTCGGTCTGTTGACGATGAGTCTTGCTCTCGCGCTGGATGCCCAGGAAGTCGTCTTTTTACAGACAGCCGTCGGTCTGACCACCACCGATTACGGATTATTAATCAGTATCACGGGAATCGGTTCTGTCCTCGGTGGCCTGACCGTCGCCCGTTTCGCGAACCGTCTTTCCTTAAAGACGTTACTCGTCAGCGGTTATCTGTTTGTTGCGCTCGGCTACTTGATTTACGCGACTGCCGACTCCTTTCTCATCGTGACGATTGGTTTTCTGTTACTCGGGTTTTTTAATGCATTTGCCGGAACCGGTTTCCTGACGTTTTATCAAAACAATGTCCCGGGTGAGCTGATCGGCCGCTTCACGAGCCTGTATGGTCTTGGTCAAAGTGTGGTACAAATCGTGTTCATTTTAGCAATTGGTTTTACGGGCGACTTGTTCCCGCTTCGATTCAGTATTGTCTCTGCCGCCGTTTTGCTTGCGGTACTGAGTCTCGTGCTGATGGTTAGCGTCCTGCGACCAAACAAGAGAGCGTTTTTTCGCGAAGATCAGACAACAAAACAAATTTCTTAACTCATCGAATACATAACATAAAAGGACGTGCTTTTAATGAAAATTTTAATTGGACAACCGAAACAAGAAACACAACTCGAACAATTGCGACGTGAAATTGCTGCTCATGCTGACATCGATCTGCTGTTGTATCCGGAAGGCTATTGCCGCCACACGGATCTTGAGACGCTTTGTCAACTCGCCAAGCAGTATGCGACCATCATCGTCACCGGTTACCGTAACGCGGATCGTTTGGATCAGGCATTGATCATCGATGCAGCCGGCGACATCGTCCTCGACCGTGCGAAAACGCCGGAAGCCGGTCCGCTTTATACACCGTCGACTGCCGTCATTGACGGGCAATCAACCGGTTATCTGCTCTGCCGCGAGATTTTTCTTGGACTCGATGGTCTGAAGAACGACAACGTTGATCTCATCTTTAATCCGATTGGGGTCGGGATGTTCAGCGAGGAACAATATGCCGACTGGTCGGGGGAAGCCCAGAAAATCAGCCACCAGCAATCAGCACTGTTCCTCGGAACGAGTCACGCCGACGGCTCTTACCGCAATTGCGGCTTCTCGATTCCGACGGCATTTGCGTTTGACGCGACCGGTGAAGCTATCTTCCTTTCAAAAGATGATCCGCGGACACGAATTCTTGATACCGTGACGAAAACGGTTGAAATCGTAGATGTTTCTACCGTCGAGCAGACACTTTGATCAGAAAAACCCCCAATCCGGTTCGCCGGATTGGGGGTTTCGTCTCATTGATGCTGTTTCGTATTGTACTCCGAACCTTGACGCATCGTGACGTACTCGTCACGTAACAGCGAATACATCTTAACGTCATGGAATGCTTCTTTGATAAAGATCAACCGGCGCAACGTTCCCTCGTACGTCATGCCGACTTTTTCCATCACCCGTGCGGAACCGATGTTGCCTTCCATGCACCGGGCCTGGATCCGTTCGAGTTTGAGTTCTTCAAAACCGTACGCCATGACGCATTCGACCGCTTCCGTGACGATGCCTTTGCCCCAGAATTGTCGCGATAACGCATAACCGAGTTCCGCTTGTTTATTCTCATCCAGCAACAGATGAATGAAATCGATTGTCCCGATCATCTTGCCGGTTTCTTTCCATTCAATGGCCCACGGTGCTTCTTTCCCTTGCGTGTAGTTCGACAGGACGTAGTTCAAAAACTGCTCGGCCTGTTCGATCGTCTGATTGGCATTCCAGGTCACATAACGGGCAGTTTCCTCGTCTTGTGTATATTCGAATAAGTCATCGCGATCGCTTTCTTGAAGCGGCCGCAGGATCAATCGTTTGGTCTCAAGGACCGGTAAGTGCTGGTAAAATTCCGTTGTCGTCATGTCAGTTCCCCCGTTTCTTTTTACCATTATATAGAAAAAGTATCAGGAATGCGATACAGTGAAGACAGAATCTTTTAGGGGGTGTTTTGAAATGATCCGAAAATGCACAGCCTGTCAATCGGATATGGTTGAAGATTGTGAAGTCCATGTCAAAGGAGCCATGTACGGCTTAAAAATTAAAATACCTGGATGGCTGTTCAGCAAAGTATCAGCTGAAGCAAAAGCTGCTGTCTGCCCCCGTTGCGGTCATGTCGAGCTGTATGTCGAAAATCCAGGTGACTTCCTCACATCGTAAAAGGAGATGAACGATGCCAACTACAACCCGCATCGTCAGTCTCATTACGCTGATTTCAATTTTACTGCTTCTTTTATGGACCACGGAGATCATTTCTCCGACACTATTCGTATTGGGATTTATTCCTCTTTCCCTTGCCATGTTAGTTACCGGTATCTTCGAATTGAGACAAGTACTTACGTCATAACGAGGTGAAAAAAATGAGCAAACACCACCTATCAAGCATCCGCTTGCTGGTTATTATCACGATTACTACTCTTGTCTGTGTCTATGGATTTGGTATGGAGCTCGGATACGGCATCGTCATCATTCCGGTCACGGTCGGCTACACGATTTACTTGAACTTCAAAGCGGCTCAAGCCGAAAAAGTCGAGTCCGAACAGAACTAGGAGGAGGTACATATGCATCTGCAAGTCACATCCCTGACATTCGATCAGGCAACAGCAATCCTGCACTGGACCTATCCACCCCCCTATGACTTTTACAATATGGAAGTGTCGGACGAAGCGTATGCTGAGTTACTCGACGGTTCCTATCAGGCATTGGTCGATCAAGAGCAACTGGTCGGCTTCTTCTGTACCGGCCAATCCGCACAAGTACCGCCCGGTCGTCCGCTCGGACTGTATGCTGATGATTATTTGGATATCGGACTCGGCCGCCATCCAGAACTAACCGGGCAAGGAACTGGTTTTACCTTTTGTTCGTTTGTCCTCGATACTGCCAAATCCCAGACTTCCTTACCCCTTCGTTTGACCGTCGCGACATTTAACGAACGGGCGATTCACCTCTATGAACAGCTCGGGTTTCGGCGCCAATCGACTTTTTCAACAGCTCACGCCACGTTCCTCGTGATGATTCAATCAGCAGCTGAACAGACTTAAAACGCCGTCCGGATCAACTCCCGGAGCGGCGTTTTTGAGTGCTTTCATTTCGCAATATTTAAATAAGACATTTAATGGACAAGAAATGCTATTAGCTATTGACGTCTATCGTGTCTTGAATAATGTAATAGAGAAAATCTGAGAAAGATTTAAACGCGTCACGATCATCATAATCTTCTTCAGGCACGTTCTCTTCTCTATACACGATTTTAGGCTCACCGTTCATGACATTTTTGAAATCGAGACAAGCATAAAATTCTTCAAGATCATCAAAATAGACAGCTACTAGATGTTTTGAAAGAGCATGCTCATGATCTTTTGGATGATACAATTCAAGATTAGTTTTTACTAATTCATTATTGAACATCGTAAAGAAGATGTTGTCCCCAAATTTACCTCCTCCAAATTCCTTCATGAAAGTAACGTAACTTTTAGGTAATGTTATCTTTAACTCTTTTTCAATTAACTCAAGTTCAGCATCAGATAAGGCTTCTCCAAACTCAGACAACTCTGGATGTTCATAAATCAGTGCTTTTGCTTCGGAATAAACATCCTTTCGCTCCGTTTTAATTTCACTCACTTTTTCAATAGTAGAGGATGGAATGTTTGCAGCATCATCTAAATAAGATGACACGGCACTGTCACACACTTCAAATAATACTTGTGTGAAGGAATCCGCATAATAAGGTTGAGCATCAATAGGATAAAAACACACTTTTGCCTCTTGATCATTGTAGGTCATGGCATTTAAGTCTAGACAAGTGAGCGACGAATTAAAGTCCTCCATCTGTATTGCTAATAAATGTGAAGGAACTTCACTTTGAGATGAGCTTCGTAGTTCCTCGTTATACTTTTGATGTCTAAATACAATATCCAACTGGTTATTGGATGGACTGATTCCCCAGATTTCCTCATCATGCGTAGCCAGATAACTGAATTTTCTTAGAAACTCTCTGTACATTGGTGGAAGTGTCACCTGAAGACGATTTTCGACTTCAAGAATCTCATTTTCAGTTGACCCTTTTCCAACTACGAAAGCTTGAGGATATTTTTCTATCATTTTTAAGCATCTATTAAATTTGGCGTTAATATTCACCATATTTTATCTCCTCTTGCTTAAACTGTTATATCGATAATTGACAACCGATAGCATCGACACAAGCGTTATCCACCAAAGAAATCACTTTTTCATCAAGGCTCCCTGCAAGAGTTTCAAATGAATCGTTCCAGATACTCGTCAAAAATCCGTGTCATGACTTTTGGTGTGTTTTCGATGTAGACGTTGATCTGTTCCTGGTTCGACTGAAGCGGATCAAGATCCGTTTCATCCGTCGGAACGTCCGAAATCCCCTTGATGATGATGCATTCGACTTCATTTTTCCGACAGATGTAGGCGATTGCCCCGGCTTCCGTATCAGCAACCGTGATGCCGTTTTCCTGCAGTTCCAGATAATCGCGCCACATGACGACGGCGCGGTCCGCCGTTCCAATCGTCCCGGTCCGACAATCAATGCCGTATTTCGCGACATCGATTTCAACGATGAACGACGGTTTCAGCAACGGTTCGACTTCCTTCACCGTACAGTCATATTGAACGGCACGATCCGGAATAATGATGTCGAGTACGTCAAACCGTTCATCAATGCCGGCGCACGTTCCGACGACGAGCACTTTTGTGATTGGAAAATGCGACAGCATGTACTGATTACCACCGACACCATTCACTTTCCGGACACCGGTGCTGTAAAAAACGACAGGTTTCCCGTCGATTGTCCGGCAAAAGTATTCACCGTACGGGTACGTGATCCGTTCCGTCTCTTGTACATGAAAGTAATCCAGCGTCGCCTCAAATTCCCAAACCGTCGCGATGCTGACACCCACCATGAAACGATTCTTGCCAACCGTCTCCGAACTCAATCCCATTTTTCCTCTTCATCCATCCAAATCTGCCGCTTCAAATCAAACGTTTCTCCTTCGTCGTGGACATTAAAATAAGCTGGCAATTGAACCCGCTCTCCACCGGCTTGTTGCCAACACGTGCTGAACCACTCCGTAAAGAGTTGTCGTTCCTGCTCAATCAAGATTTCTTCATGTTCCTCGTGGAATACATCAAAGTCATCCGATGACTTTGATGTAACGTGATAATACACCGCCTCATCGAGCATCGATTCACTGCCGGCAAACCCCGGTGTCCCGGCTTCTTCAAACACTTCATTGGCTTCCCGGTCCATCGAAAAGAACATGATGGATAGATCATGCCGCGACGGCTCGATAAACGCAGAAAAATCCAGTAGTTCGACATCCGGTGCAAAGGTTGCCTCTGCGACTGTCTTCAAATTGTTGACCAGCACGTCTGTGTGTTGCGCAAGATTCGTTTTGATTGAAGCTAAATACTCATCCACTGTAAACATAGTTATAACCTCCATTACTGTTCTGAACATCCTGTATTTAGGATGATATCTGGTTATCCATACAAATACTGGATAACGTCTTCTATATCATACGTCTTTTCGTTGTTCAGGCAAACTTTTTTAGACACAAACAACCTCCACCCGCTTCGGATGGAGGTCTGTTTGATTAACGTTGTGCTGCTTTGTCATACGCCAAGTCTTGTCCGTTTGTCGCAATGACCTGTTTGTACCAGTCGAACGAATCCTTTTTCATCCGCTCCATTGAACCGTTGCCTTCATTGTCCCGGTCGACGTAAATCATGCCGTAGCGTTTTTTCATCTCACCTGTCGTAAACGACACGATGTCGATGATGCCCCATGGTGTGTAGCCCATCAATTCGACGCCGTCTTCCGTGACCGCTTCCGTCAACGCCTCGATATGCGTCTTCAGATAGTCAATCCGCGCTGCGTCATGAATCTTACCGTCTTCAATCGTATCGACGGCCCCAAAGCCGTTTTCGACGATGAAGAGCGGGAGTTGGTACCGGTCATACAGACGGTTCAGGACGTAGCGGAGTCCAACCGGATCAATCGCCCAGCCCCAGTCGCTCGACTGGATGTACGGATTCTCGACACCGTTCGCCAGTCCGCCGTTGACGATGTTGCCTGTATTGTTGACCGTCGCGTCGTGCTTGACGGTCGTCGACATGTAGTAACTGAAGCCGATGTAGTCGACCGTTCCGTTTTTCAGGATCTCGTCGTCGCCGGCGAGAATTGGAATCTGATACCCTTCACGTTCGAACTCTTTTAAGGCATAGTTCGGATAATAACCACGCGCCTGAACATCCGGGAAGAAATAGCGCTGACGCATCGATTTTTCCGCCAACATGACGTCTTCCGGATGCGACGAGTACGGATAGATTGGGACGTGTGAAATCATCGCCCCAATTTGGAAATCGGGATTGATTGCTTTTCCTTTTGCGACGGCAAGGGCACTGGCAATCAACTCGTGGTGACCGGTCTGATACATGACTTCCATCGCGTTTTCACCCGGCTCGACTTTGACACCGGAGTTCGTCCAGAGGAACAATGGGTTTTCCACATCCATCTTGTTGTTGATTTCGTTGAACGTCATCCAGTACGTCACTTTGTCTTTGTAACGCGTGAAGCAGACTTCAGCGAACCGCTCGAAGAACTCGGCGACTTTCCGGTTGCGGAACCCGCCGTATTCGCGGGCCAGATGCAACGGCATCTCGAAGTGCGACAACGTGATGATCGGTTCGATGCCGTGTTTCAACAATTCGTCAAACACATCATCATAAAACTGCAGTCCTGCTTCGTTCGGTTCCGTTTCGTCGCCGTTCGGGAAAATCCGGCTCCAGCCGATTGACGTCCGGAGACATTTCAGACCCATCTCGGCAAACAAGGCGATGTCTTCTTTATAACGGTGATAAAAATCGATCGCTTCATGGTTCGGGTAAAACGTCCCGTCTTCGATCGTATCGGTGATCCGGCGGGCCACCCCGTGTTCACCTGCCGTCATGACGTCGACGACGCTTGGTCCTTTGCCGCCGGCGTTCCAGCCACCTTCAAATTGATGGGCAGCGAGTGCCCCGCCCCATAAAAAATCGTTTGGTAATGTCTTCATCTTCGTTTCCTCCTTGTATCTCTCTGTTATTTAACGATCGTTAAAATCGCTGTATTGGTTTCGACCGTTTCCTGTTTCCCGACAATCACTTCCGCATAACTCGACGCGTTCGTGACGATGACCGGTGTGATGGTCTGTAAGCCGTGCTGTTCGATGGCAGATGCGTCAAACGTCAATAACGTTTGTCCGGCATCGACACTCGCCCCGTCCTCGACATGTAACGTAAACGGAGTCCCGTCTAGTCTAACTGTCTCCAAACCGACGTGAATCAAAACTTCGACACCGCTCGTCGAACGCAGACCAATCGCGTGTTTCGTCGGTGCAATCATGACGACTGTACCGCTGAACGGTGCAACGACCGTGTTTCCGGTTGGACGAATCGCGACACCTTGCCCCATCGCTCCCGATGCAAAAACTTCATCCGGTACGTCCGACAGTGGCACGACTTGTCCGGCAAGTGGTGCTTGAATCGTTTCTTCATTCGTCAACGTTGCACTGACTTCTTGTGCCGGAACCGGTGTTGCCGGCGTCGTCGTCACCGGGACGACTTTCTCTTCGCCAAAACCGAGAATTTGAATCAAGACGATCGGTAAAATCAAGGCAATCGCCGTTCCGATCAATAATCCGACGATCGAAGACGGATAGTCGGAACTGATGCCGTTGACGAGCGTCAATGGTCCCGGCAAACCGGCGTAGGCGAAGTAATACGGTTTGAAGAAACTCGCGACGACGGCTCCAACCGCGCCCGAGATACAGCCGTAGATGAACGGTTTCTTAAAGCGTAACGTCACGCCGTAGATCGCCGGTTCGGTAATCCCAAAAATCCCGGTCAGACCGGCTGAGACACCAACCTTTTTCGTTTCCTTGTTGCGCGTTTTTAAAATGACACCGATGACGGCACCGACTTGAGCGATGACGGCAATCGTCTGATAGGCTTGGAACGAATCCCGCCCGTACTGTTCGAAGTTTGCCAGTACCATCGGCGTCACGCCCCAGTGAACGCCGAAGATGACGATGATTTGCCAAAAGCCGCCGATGATCAGTCCGGCGAGTGCCGGTGCATTTTCGGCTAAATAATTGTATCCGTTTGCAATTCCTTCCGCTCCGAGTGTCGTGATCGGACCGATGACGAGAATCGTCAGCGGCACCATGATGACCATACAGAAGAACGGAACGAACAATGGTTTGATGACGTCATTGATTGTCCGGTTCAGGAATTTTTCAAGATAAGACAGCAACCAGACAAGAAACAACGGTGGTAAGACCGAAGACGTGTAAGTTGTTCCCGATAAGGCGATGCCGATGAATGAAATTGATTCACCGGACGTGATCCGTCCCGCCATCTCGGCCCACGTCGGACTGACGAGTGCCGCACTACAGGCGACTGCAATGAACTGATTAACTTTAAAGTGATTCGCTGCCGTGATCGCAATGAAAATCGGCAGAAACGTAAACGGTGCCCAAGAGATAAAGCTGAACACTTCATATGTTCCCGTCGCGGCAAAGTCTTTAAACACAAGTGAAATTAAGATGAGTGCCCCTTGCAGGATACCGGCTGCCGCCAAAATATAGACGAACGGTGCAAAGACGGCTGACATCGTTGCGATGATCCGGTTCAAGATGGTTCCTTTTGGTGTTTCGGTTCCCTGATCCGAATTCCCGTCCTCTAATGAAACAAGTGGTCGAAACGCTTCATAAACTTCCCCGACATGTTGCCCGATGACGACCTGAAACTGACCGCCTGATTCGACGACTGTGATGACACCCGGTAAAGCAGCGACCTGGTCTTTCGCTTTTGCATCCGATCGTTTCAACACCAACCGTAGCCGAGTCGCACACCGTGCGACGCTGATGATATTGTCCTCGCCACCGACCGCTTCCAAAATCGAATGCGCCAGTTGCTGATAATCCCGCACTTTACTCATCCCTGAACCTCCTTTATTCTGTTGACCCCAAATCGTACATCTTCATTATAATTGTACATGTACAATTTATCAATCCATATTTAATTTAATTATTCGTATGATTTAGTTCAAATCAGTCGTATGCTATAGTAAAAAAGTAGAACAATTACTGGAAAATGAGGGTGAACCATGCTGAAATACCAACAGACGGCGACGGAAATCGAAGCCTATATCGAACAACACGCGTTACAGCAAGGCGATAAACTACCGGTCCTCGATCAACTGATCCGTCAATTTGCAGTCAGTAAAACGACGATGACGAAAGCGCTGGAACTATTGGAGCGAAAAGGTACCATCTTTCAAGTCCGCGGCAGCGGGATTTTTGTCCGGAAGACGAATCGGAAAGGCTATATCGAGCTGTTTTCGACGCAAGGGTTTAAACAGAATCTCGTCGAGCACGACATCCAGTCCAAAGTCCTGTCGTTCGAGCTGATCCCCTGCCCGGAAGAAATCATCAAAAACCTTGGTAGCGCTCCCGGGGAAATGGTCTATGCCATCAAACGGATCCGCTACATCGACGGCAACATCATGTGCCTTGAAGAATCGTATTACCGTCAAGCAATCGTGCCCTATCTGAACCGGGAAATCGTCGAACAGTCGATTTTCGAGTACCTCGAGACGGCGCTCGGACTGAACATCGGGTTTTCGGACATGTACATGCATGTCGGTAAGTTACCTGATTCGATTGCAAAACACTTGGAGCTAAAAGCCGGTGATCCGGCATTGACGGTCGAAACGATCTTCCACTTGACGAACGGCCGGCCGTTCGACTATTCCGTCATCACCTATCATTACGAGCACTCGCAATTCGTCGTTCAGGCGAACGGCTTGTATTTATGAGGGGAATTCGCACATGAATGAAGAAGTGCTTTTTTATTACGCGATTCTCGCTGGCGGTATCATCTGTATGGTGCTGAGTGTATTGTTATATTTCTGGCTCCGTGAAGATAACGGAATCGAATTTTCCTTGTTTTTCCGACTCGTTTTACTGTGTTTATTCGGGGTGGGACTGGTCTGGTATTCGGCGCCGAGCCTGAAGTACGTCGTCTACCATGACTATGCGACGATTAAAGGAGTCTGTACGGTAGAGTACAATGATGAATCCAAACCGCGGACGATTGATCTTTATTACGATGAAACAGGCGACTATTTCAGTTTCTTGGATCGGGCAGACCTCGGCGCTTACGGACCGGACGTCCCATACACTTGTCACGTGACGACGACAAAAGATCATGAATTTGAGATCTCTTACCGGATTTACGATTTCAAGACGGATAAGTTATTGTATTCATCTGAATGACCGAAACTACTTCGAGGGTAGGAATGTGACCATGACCATCCAAACTAACCGATTGACGATTGTACCGTATACGACTGAATGGACACCGCTCGTTTTGGAACAATATTACGAGAACGGTCCTGAACTTGAGAACCACTTAATTGAACTGGCAGAAACACCTGCCCTGCTCCTCTGGGGCAGCTGGCTCGTCATCTCCCAAGCTGACGGCAACATCATCGGGGACATCGGCTTTAAAGGAAGACCATCCGCCAAAAAGGACGTTGAAATCGGCTACGGCTTATTGGACCGTTATCAGAACAATGGTTATGCGACAGAAGCCGTCGGTGCTCTTGTCGATTGGGCGTTGTCCCGCCCGGACGTTGCCACTGTCTCTGCTGAAACAACAGCGACGAATCGTGCTTCGATCCGGGTCTTGGAGAAAATCGGATTCCAAAAAACTCGTGCATCCGATACCACCTTTCATTGGTCCCGCCATCAGACGGACGTATCCAGATGAATGCTGAAATCATCACTTACTTTTTTATTTTCTTGTTAGGTGTTTCATTTGTCTTACCGGCCTGCTATTTTCTTGTCCTTCATTTTGACAACAAACAGTATTCCTTTTTCAAAAAACTCAAATGGACAGGGATCCTATTACTCGGATTGTTATGTCTCTGGGTAACGGTACCGAGCTTTACCGAGATGGTGTTTCGTGATTATCATGTAATGGAAGGTTCATGCTTTCTAGAACCGTCTGAATCAAAAGGAACATCCGTCGAAATCACGTTAACGGAAACCAACAACACGTTTTCCTTCCGTGACGCACCTGATCTTGATGCTTATGGTAAAAAGATTCCGTACTATTGTCAGGTAACGACGACACGAAACGAAGACTTCGAAATCGATTATCGTGTCTATGATCAAGACACGAAAAAGCTGCTCTATGCGAATTGAGGACACAAATAAGCGGAGTTCCTGTGAATAGGAACTCCGCTTATTTTACTGTTCGATACCCGCTCGCACAGCCGGTTCAAGAAACAGTTCATCATCAAATGTCGTCAGTTCAATCATCCGGCCGTCTTTTTCATACCAGGCGGCCAGACCTTCCCGGTCGACCACTTTCCAGCCGGCTTGTCGAATCCGCATCGCGTACAATACGCCGGGACCTTCGACTTCTGAAACGAGGTGCGTCTTGATGAACAAACCGTCCGGCTTTTCCTGAACGGTCCCTGTCCGTGGAACCGGAAAACCATTCACTTCCGACGTCTCAAACAGATAATACCAACCCGTTCCACTGATAATCACCACACCCAATAAAACAGCCATCCACTTTCCCATGCGTCGTGTGTTCATGTCATATTGCCCTCCATAAATCATCTATGTATCGATTTAACTTTACCAATCATTTCCTTACCTTAACCTCCTGCTTAAGGCGGATTCTTGGCAAACAGAGGGAATGAAAACGAATGAAAAACTTCATATTTTTGTGAAAAGAACTGAAAAAAATTATTATTTTTTCATAAATCTTCATGACAAGACGTCCTGCTTAGAGCATCAACGGTTTGACAACTCCCGGCACAGAGCCGTTTTCACCTGTTCTCAAGTCATTAAGTCGCTTAACGACTTGACTTCATTTCCTGCTATGTTACGATACGAACTTATTAAAGGGAGTGAATAGAACTTATGAAATTCAGAAAAGAAAAAGTCAATGTCGTCGACATGAAGCAAACCAAAAAAAGTGTCTACGCGACCGGAATTGGGAATGCGATGGAATGGTTCGATTTTGGTCTTTATTCGTATCTCGCAATCATCATCAGTCAAAACTTCTTTAGTGCCGTCGAGAACGATGAACTGAAGCTCGTCTTTACCTTTGCGACGTTTGCGATCGCTTTTTTAATGCGACCAATCGGCGGAATCGTCTTTGGACGCATCGGGGATCGGCTCGGACGAAAGGTTGTCTTGACGACGACCATTGTCATGATGGCCGGTTCGACCCTCATCATCGGATTATTACCAACGTATGATCAAATCGGGATTTGGGCACCGATTTTACTGTTACTGGCCCGGATTTTACAAGGTTTTTCAACCGGCGGTGAGTATGCCGGTGCAATGGTCTACATCGCTGAATCGTCACCTGATAACAAACGGAGCGCCCTCGGAAGTGGTCTTGAAATCGGGACACTCGCTGGTTATATTCTGGCGTCAATTCTGGCAACCGTCTTGTTCGTGACGTTATCCGATGATCAAATGGCATCATGGGGCTGGCGGATTCCGTTCATTTTAGGGGCACCGCTCGGACTGTTTGGTCTGTACTTGCGCCGCCATCTCGATGAGTCACCGATCTTCGAAAACGAAATCAACGAAAATACGGAAGAACCAGCGTCGTTCCGGGAAATCATCCGGGACCATAAACGCGATATCATCGTTTGTTTCATCGCCGTCGCGTTCTTCAACATTACGAACTACATGTTACTGTCGTATATGCCGTCTTACCTGAATGAAGTCATGGGCATCTCCAGTTCAACGAGTACGATCTTGATTACCGGTGTCATGGTCATCATGATTCCACTCGCTTACTTCTTCGGTAAACTCAGCGACAAAAAAGGTAACCGTAACATCGTCTTGTTTGCCTTGGCAGGTCTCTCGATTCTGTCGATTCTCTCGTTCTACCTGATTGGTCTGAAACCACTCTTGTTCGTCGGAATCGGAATCTTCATTCTTGGCTTCTTCCTCGCAATCTTTGAAGGCACGATGCCAAGTCTGTTGCCAAGTATCTTTTATACGGATGTCCGCTACCGGACACTGTCTGTCACGTTTAATGTCTCCGTCTCGATTTTCGGCGGAACGACGCCGCTTGTCTCGACCTGGCTCGTCCATGCGACACAAAACCCGCTCGCACCGGCTTATTATTTGACGGCGGTCAGCGTCATTGGCTTCATCACGTTCTTCTTTTTCTTCAAGAGTACGTCAGGCAAGGCCTTAAAAGGTTCGCACCCGACCGTCTCGACAGAAAAAGAATTACACGCTGTCGCGAAAAAACCGGAAGATGCCTTATGGTGGGCAGAATAATTCCATTCCAAAAGACCGGCGTCGCTTTTGCGATGCCGGTCTTTTGCTTACTTAGCGATCGAGGTGTTGGTCAGTGCTGCACCATTTGTCGCAATGACCTCTTTGTACCAGTAGAATGATTCTTTCCGCGACCGGTCAAGTGTCCCCGAGCCGTCATCCTGCTTGTCGACATAGATGAAACCATACCGTTTGCTGTATTCACCGGTTGACGCACTGACGAGATCGATACAACCCCAACTCGTGTAGCCCATCATGTCAACGCCGTCCTGAATCGCTTCCATCATCGCTTTCAAGTGGCTTTCGAGATAGGCGATCCGGTACGAATCATGAATCGATCCGTCTGCTTCCACCTCGTCATAAGCACCAAGACCGTTTTCGACGATAAACAACGGAATCTGATACCGGTCGTACAGTTTATTTAAGATGATCCGCAATCCGTCCGGATCGATTTCCCAGCCCCAGTCGCTCGCTTTCAAGTACGGATTCTTGACACCGCTCATGATATTGCCACCGGCATCGTCGCCGTCTTTTTCCGCCTTCTCGGTCCGAGACATATAATAACTGAGTGAGAAGAAATCAACGGTGTAGTCTCGTAACAGATCAAGATCGCCGTCTTCCAAGACAAGCTGAATGCCGTTTTCAGCGAAGAAACGATCGGCAAATGCCGGATAGACTCCACGGACATGAACATCCCCGCAGAAATAGTTCATCATCCGTTCTTCTTCTAGCGCATACTGAACATCCATCGGATTTGAACTGTAAGCATAGACCGGCGCAGCAATCAACATGCAACCGATCTGCATCGTTGGATCGATTTCACGTGCCGCTTTCGTCGCCAGACTGCTCGCAACGAACTGATGATGCAAGCCCTGATAAGTCGATTGCAACATGTTTTCCCCGTCCCGAATCGCCATGCCGAGACTGAGCATCGGCATGAACTGTGCCCCGTTGATTTCGTTGAATGTCAGCCAGTACTTGACCTTTCCTTTATATCGCTTGAACAGGACACGACTGTATTGTTCGAAAAATGTTACGAGCCGACGGTCGCGCCAGCCGCCGTATTCTTTCGCAAGATGGAGCGGCAGTTCGTAATGGGAAATCGTCACGAGCGGTTCGATATCGTGTTTTAACAGTTCATCGATGACGCGGTCATAAAAGCGGAGACCTTCTTCATTTGGTTCCAACTCGTCCCCGTTCGGGAAAATACGGCTCCAGGCAATCGACATCCGGTACGTCTTGAAGCCCATTTCGGCAAATAGGGCAATGTCTTCTTTATAGTGGCTGTAAAAATCAATGCCGTCATGATTCGGATACGTAAACTCTTCTTTTAGCTCAAAATCAAACTGTGGATCGTGGATGACCTGCATCCGGTGTTTTCCGCCCGGCATGACATCGGCAATCGACAATCCTTTCCCGCCCGTCGCGTAGGCCCCTTCGAGTTGATTCGCAGCCGTTGCGCCGCCCCATAGAAAATCGAATTTGATCTGTTTCATGAATAACTCCTCCTCTGATTGGTTTTAGACTAAAATGCGTAAGACGTCACGTGACGGTTCGACCGTTCCTTGATACGTCGGCAAGACATCGAGATAACTTGCTGTATTCGTCACGATGATCGGTGTGACGACATCATAACCAGCCTGCTTGATCTGCTCGATGTCGAAGCGGATCAACGGATCACCGACCCGGATCGCCTGGCCGCTCTCGACGAACGACTCAAAGTGTTGTCCGTTCAACTGGACGGTGTCGAGACCGATGTGGACCAAAATCTCGACGCCGGTGTCCGACCGTAAACCGATGGCGTGTTTCGACGGATAAACCGTCACGACTTCCCCGTCAAACGGGGCATAAACGATACCTTCATCCGGAATGATGGCCAACCCTTTCCCCATTGCACCGCTTGAGAAGACGGCATCATCGACTTGTTCCAGCGAAATGATTTCGCCTTTGACCGGTGCGAGGACCGGTAAGCCGACTTGTTCACTGATGACCGGCATATCTTGTGTCACCGGCTGTTTTTCATTGGCGAAGAAATACGTCAGTGTGAAGGCGACGGCCGCTGCGACAGCTAGTCCGATGAAAGCCCCCCAAAACGTCAGGCTGATGCCATCCTGCGGAATCATGACCGGAATACTGAAGACACCGAGTCCGCCCATCGCATAGGAAGCAGTACCGAGCCCACCACCGACGAGTCCGCCAGCTGCTCCACCGACGACACCAAAAATAAATGGTTTTTTACGCGGCAACGTCAAACCGTACATCGCCGGTTCCGTGATCCCGAAGATCCCGGCAATCGTCGAAGACGTTCCGAGTCCTTTGATTTTTGGATCCTTCGCCCGTAACGTGATGGCGAAGACGGCACCGACTTGGCCGAACGTTGCCATCAGGACACCGACCGTGATTGTGTCGAATCCATTGACGGACAGGTTGTTGATGATAATCGGGACCAGTCCCCAGTGGAGACCGAACATGACGAAAATTTGCCAAAAGGCACCGATGAAGGCAATCGCGATGACCGGGCTCAAGTTATAGAGGAACGAGTAACCGGCTGCAAGTCCCTGACTCGCATATGTCGCAAGCGGTCCGATGGCAAGGAACGTTACCGGAACGACGAGCATCAGAACGAGCATCGGTGTCGTGAAGTTCTTGACCGCTTCATGGGAGTGACGATTGAAGAATCTTTCAAGTTTCGAAGAGACATACGTCGCCAGAATAATCGGGATGACGGATGAGGCATAACTCATCAGAACGACCGGGATCGTCAGGAATGTCAGACTTTCACCGGAAGCTTGCAGGGCGACGATCGACGGATAGACGAGCGCCCCACCGATAATCATCCCGATATACGGATTGCCGCCGAATTTTTTCGCTGCCGAGTGACCGAGGACGACCGGCAGGAAGTAAAACAGGGCATCGGCTGTCGCGTTCAAGACGATATATGTGCCCATCGTCGGTGTCAACAAACCGGTCGCGACCAGTATCGCAAGTAATCCTTTTAATAGTCCGCTCCCTGCCATCGGTCCAAGAATCGGTGTGAAAATACCGGCAATCGTGTCGATAAAGCGGTTGAATAGACTGGTCTTTTCCGTTTCTTCTGCGACGTCCTGACCGATTCCGTTCAGTTCGTTATAGACCTCTCCAACATGATTTCCGATGACGACCTGAAATTGTCCGCCACTTTTAACGACGGTGATGACTCCGTCCGTCTGTTTCAGCGTCTCCGCATCGGCTTGTTGTTCATCTTTTAATTTAAATCGCAGGCGTGTCGCACAATGAAACACCGTTTTCACGTTCTCTTCTCCTCCGACCAGCCGGACGATGTCTTGCGCGAGTGTTTGATACTTGCCCATCTGTCTCACTCCATTCTGATTTTTGGAATAAAAAAACCTAAACGACGCCAAGTGAAAAACACCTGTAATCATTTAGGTTTGGCCCGTCGATGCGGTAACCATCCTTTAGGATTGATTCTGTTTCATCAAGTTCTCGATATGAATCATCAAGTAAAGCCGTTCATCTTTCGAAACCATGTAGTCATACTTCCCGGTAATCAGATTGGCGATCTTTTCGACACATTCAAAAGCTTTCGGATAGCGGGATTTCACCATTTCATACAGTTCTTCATCTCCGCCGGAGTTCAGCTTTGTCTTTGAGACAATCCGTTGTACAAAAAACTTAAGATGGGTTAAAAACCGGGCGTACGCGTGTGACTCTTCATCCAATTCCACTTGGAAGTGGTAGGTGATGATTGTCAAGATGGCTTGCGTTGCCTTTGTCATCTCGGTGACGATGTGCAGGCTTTCACCTTTAACTCCTGACATGGAGGCGTTCACAAGATGTAAGGCAATCGATACCGCTTCTTCTTCCTCAAGTCGGACAGCGTGACGTTCATTGATCAGACGAACGGCTTCTTTCCCGATTGCGAACTCTGGTGCATAAAATCGTTTAACTTCCCAGACCAGCGGATTTCGAATGAGGACACCTTCCGCATAACGTGATAATGCATAGTGAATGTGATCAGCGAGTGTCACATAAATCGTGTCGTGCAAGGACTTGTTCAGTCTGTGTTCTGCCACCTTGACGATTTCCTTGACCGTTTCGATTTCAGCTGGCGGCATTTCGTTTAAAAAATCGATGAACCGTTCCCGGCTTTCTTTACTCTCGAGCGTAAAGACTTTTTCGATTCTTGATTCATCGATTCGATCCCCCATCCGCTTCTGAAACGCGATTCCTCGCCCCATGACGACATGTTCTTGACCGTTCGATTCAATCGCCACGACATTGTTGTTGAATACCTTCACGATCTGCACGGAATCCTACACCTCCATCCCTGAGAATTCATGAAAAGAAAAAACCTAAATTCATATCCATCGCCGCAACACGCAACAGATATCAATTTAGGTTTTGCCTGCTTTCGCAGTAACAATCCTGAATGGTTTATTCTTTTCATTATTAGAATACGATGTAAAACGATAGCCGTCAATCTTTTTATGAAGCGCTTTCAAAAAAATCTGATTATTCTGGAGCATAAGAAAACGCTCCTCCCGAAGGAAAAGCGTTTGTTGCATTAAGACGTTTGTTTCAACACAAGTTTGACTTGCTGGATTTGGTAATTCTCGACGTGCAACAGTTCAAGATCATACGTCTCCGTCTCAAGTGTTTCACCGACCTGATAGTCCGTTCCTTGTGCTTGGATGAAACCGGCAATCGTATCGATTTCCTCGGCGTCAGCAAACGTCAGGTTAAACCGTTCTTTTAAATCTGCCAGCAATACGGTCCCCGACAGATGATATTCTGTCTTCGAAACCGTCTCGATGTCCGCTTGTTCATCTTCGTCGAATTCATCACGGATTTCACCGACGATTTCTTCCAGCAAATCTTCCATCGCGATCATGCCGGCAGTTCCACCGTACTCGTCGATGACGAGCGCGATGTGGGAACGCGTCACCTTCATCTTCAGCAACGTTTCCTGAAGTGGTGTCATCTCGGACACAGCTGGTATCTCTTTCATATACTTCTGTAAGTCCCGTTGTTGATCGTTTGCTTGATCCGTCAAGACTTCCTTGACGTTGACATACCCGATGATCTTGTCTTTATCAAAATCCTCGATGACCGGGTAACGCGTGTATTGATTGTCCGTCATGATCTGTAAGACTTCGGCCCATGTCATGCTGAGCGACAGCGTCGTTACATTCATCCGGGGCACCATGATATCCTTCGTCACCCGCTCGTCGAACGCAAAGACGTTTTGCATCAACGCGAGTTCCGTCTGATTGATTTCACCACTCTTGAAGCTTTGCGACATGATGATTTTCAACTCTTCTTCCGAGTGGGCTTGTTCGTGCCCTGCCGGCTGAACGCCGAACAGACGTAAGAAGATCCGGGCCGAACCGTTCATCACCCAGATGAAGGGATACATGATTTTACCGAACACATACAACGCTGGTGCAAGAAGTAATGTCATCCGTTCTGCATACTGGATCGCCAGTGTCTTTGGTGCGAGCTCTCCGATGACAACGTGTAGGAATGTGACCGAAACGAAAGCAATCGTGTACGACAGGATCGTCGACAGTGCCGCTGCGACACCAAATTCATCAAAGACCGGTCCGAGCAACTTTTCGACGGTCGGTTTCCCGAGCGCCCCAAGTCCAAGTGCCGTGATCGTGATTCCGAGCTGACAGGCTGACAAGTAATAGTCAAGGTCACTGGCAACTTTCTTTGCCAGGACCGCGCCCTTGTTTCCTTCCTGAATCATCTGATCAAGCCGTGACATCCGAACCTTTACGACGGCAAACTCTGATCCGACGAAAAACGCCGTCAACACGATCAACAATACAAGCAACGCCAAATTCAATACCAACAATATGTCCAATTCTTTCCCCTGAAACAGGGGGTCACCTCCAATAAAATAGTTTGAATCGCTAAAATGATTCCATAATCTAAAACCGTACAGTAAGACGTTATAGTTCATATCATAGCGGACAGGTTTCTGAATATCAACTGTTTTACCTGTGGTAATGATGCGATTATTCTGAATAATCCGATTACAGTTTCTAAAAGGAGTACTTTTGATACTAGGTTTGTTTGACCAGTTTAGCGGCTATATAAGAGCTATGCACATCAACATCTCAAGTTAAAGTAGTTCAACACAAAGCTTCTTGAAGTCGAATGATGTTCGTAAAATCGTAAGTGGAGAGGTAGTGGATTTTTTATGGAAAAAACAAGAAAAGGTTTCTCGTCGTATTTACGACCGGAAACAGATGGTGCAGGTCGAAACATTTCCTGGAGTTCGATCATCGCCGGAGTCGTATCATTTTTCGCACTCTTAATTACATTCAGTTTAATTGGTTCGGCAATCGGTCTCGGCGTCACCGACGTCACATCCAACAACCCGTTTGAGGGTGTCGGAATCGGTCTCGCCATCTGGGCAATTCTTTCATTACTCATTTCACTGTTTGTCGCTGGATTCGTTTCAGGTGTCACATCATCACGCGCCGGACTCGTTCATGGTTTTCTCACATGGTCAACAAGTGTCATCCTCTTGTTCGCCCTGCTGACATTCACGACAATCAACACGTTCCAAACAGTTGGTTCAGTGCTCGGAACAGTCGGTGGCGCAGCCGGCCAAGGGGTCGGTGCCATTGCCAGCACGACACAAGATGCCGTTTCTAAAGGATTCGGTTCAATCACAGATAACGTTTCAGAAGTTGATACAAAAGAACTCGAAGGCAATGTCGATGAGATCCTTAAAGATACGGACATTCCTGAATTGCAACCAAACTACTTGCAAGGTCAGCTCGACGCCGTTCAAGATGACGCTACGCAAGCCGGGAAAGACGCGTTAACAAAACCTGAAGACTTCGACAAAATCGTCAGCGACCTTGGCGATTCGTTAACAGCTCGTGCAGAAAAAATCGAGAAATCCGTAGATGAAGATAAAATTGCAGAAGCGGTTGCTCAAAATACCGACCTCTCACAAGCTGAGGCAGATGAAGCAACAAAAAACATCGTCGACGGTCTGAATCAGGCGACAAGCGAAACAAGCAAACAAATCGAAAATGCCAAAACAACGCTTGACGAAACATCAGCTGACCTGAAGAAAACAGTTGAAGATGTTCGTCAACAAACAGAACAAGCCACACAAACAGCATCAAAAGTTTCAATCTGGGGCTTCGTCGCTCTGATTTTAACAATGATCGTCACATCAATTGCTGGTATCACTGGTTCACGTGTCGCGACACGCGGTCGGATTGCCAACAAATAATGAATCATCTCGCCGAGGGTCCACGTGACCTTCGGCTTTTTTGTTTGACAATCGTTTTAAATCTGTTAGGCTGTTAACTAACGACCGTTAGGAAGGTGAATCAATGAAAGCGACTTTATTACTCCAGACCGCGTTGCGCCATTTTGCCCAACATGGTTACGAAGGGGCATCCTTACAGGAGATTGCGCAAGACGTCGGGATTAAGAAACCTTCGATTTATGCCCACTACCGCGGGAAAGACGAATTGTTTTTAACTGCGATGACGTATGCGCTTGAAACCCAAAAAACACATCTCGCCACGTATTTCATCTCGACCCGCCATCTTTCACTCGAACAGAGTCTGAAAGGTTTTTTTGATTGGTTTCTTGAAGAAAGCACCGAAAACGATCAACTGAAGTTCATTTTACGCATCGCTTATTTCCCGCCGGTCAAACTCGAACGGGAAGTCACGGATTTAATCAATCCTTTTTTCGATACAATGCAACGTCACTTAACACGTCTCTTGCGGGAGCGCGACCGAACGGAACAAATTCTTTACTCCGACGACTACCAAAGTGCCGCCCTCGCCTACTTGACGGTGACGGAAGGAACGATGACCGAGTTCGTCTACAACGGGGTCGCCGCATATGAACGGCGTTTCACCGCCATATGGCCGATTTTTTGGCGGGGACTCGTCCGGTAACAAGTCAAAACAGAAACAGAGGATCCTATCATGCAAAACAATAAACTCATCTTAAGTACACTTTTACTCAATCTTTTCATCGCTTTTTTAGGGATTGGTCTTGTCATCCCTGTCACACCGACGATCATGAACGAACTGAATATTTCCGGTTCGACCGTCGGATACATGGTATCGGCATTCGCCTTTGCCCAGCTCATTTTGTCGCCGCTCGCCGGGCGGGCGGTCGATAAATACGGCCGGAAACCGATGATCATCATCGGTCTGTTCATCTTCAGCATGTCGGAATTGCTGTTTGGACTCGGGCAGTCCGTTGAAGTGTTGTTTGCGTCGCGGATTCTGGGAGGCGTCAGCGCGGCCTTCATTATGCCGGCCGTCACCGCCTTCATTGCCGACATCACAACAAATGAAACCCGACCAAAGGCACTCGGCTACATGTCGGCTGCAATTTCGACCGGTTTCATCATCGGACCCGGCATCGGTGGTTTTTTGGCGGATATCGGCACCCGTGTCCCGTTTTTCTTTGCCGCTGCATTCGGTCTCTTCGCGATGATCTTGTCCGTGTTTACGTTACGTGAACCGAAACGGCATTACGAAAACTCGACTATCCCGAAACAGAAAACCGGTTTCCGGAAAGTCTTTTCTCCGCTTTACTTCATCGCCTTTATGGTGTTGTTGATTTCTTCGTTCGGACTCGCTTCGTTTGAGTCGCTGTTTGCCCTGTTCGTCGACCGGAAATTCGGCTTTACGGCAAAAGACATTGCTCTCGCGATTTCGCTTGGGGCAATCGTCGGTGTCATCGTCCAGGTCGGACTATTCGAACGTCTGACACGGTGGTTCGGCGAGATCCGTCTCATCCGTTACAGTTTGATTGGTTCAACCTTGCTGGTCCTCGTCATGACCTATGTGACCAGTTACTTGGCCATCATCCTCGTCACGATGGTCGTCTTCGTCGGCTTTGACTTGATGCGCCCTGCCGTCACGACCTATTTGTCGAAGATCGCCGGAAACGAGCAAGGTTTCGTCGGCGGGATGAATTCGATGTTTACGAGCATCGGGAATATCCTCGGACCCATCATCGGCGGGATTCTGTTTGATGTCGATCTCAACTATCCGTTCTATTTTGCGACGGTCATGCTTGCAATCGGGATCGCCTTGACGTTTGTCTGGCGGGAACAGCAACCGACTGAACAAACGTTTGAACAAAAATCATCATAATGAAATAAGCCCGAACCGCTTGTGTATCCGAGTAGGCATACGCAAGTCGTTCGGGCTTTTTTGGGTTAAGTCTTAGCACACAACAGCTCTAACAACTGATTGAACGTCTGGATGGTATAGGTCGCAACGGTCTCGTCCGGAAGTCTCTCCGTAATGAGACACGAGTCGATTCCCGCACGATGTCCCGCTAAGACATCCAGTTCGCGGTCCCCGATCATGATCGTTTCTGCAGGAGACAGATCGTATTTTTCCATCAAATAACGAATCGCCGATGGATCCGGTTTCCGGGCAAAGGATTGCTCCGCCGTCACGACTTCCCGGAAGACGTCCGTTAATTCTTGAGCCTGTAACAAGGCAAACGTTGATGATCCTCTGTGCGTCAGGATGTAGTTGGATCCATCGTGCTTTTGAATGAAGCGGCAGATTTTCGGAATGTCCGGAAACGGACGGACTGTTTGCAGTTCATCCTGTGCTTTCCGTGTTTTGTATTCTGAAATCGAATCGGGATCAAACCCATACTTTACATACGTCGTATTCGCAGAGATTTTCATCGTTTCGAGAATCGTTTCCAACGGTTCCTCCCGTCCCTGTTCCCGCAACATCTGTTGAAACACGGATGCCATGACGGGATACGTATCAAACAACGTCCCGTCAAAATCCCAAATCACATGCCGGTACATGACGCTACCTCCTGCTTTACGATCCAGTCCTCGACGTGCATGACAGGTGCGGTTTCAGGATTCGTCAAATACTCAAAGGCTTTTAAGACGAGCGGTGAGGCGTTATCCGGATTGACCTGTTCTTGACTGACCCAGGACGAGCCGGTGGAATCCTGTCCGTCAAATTTGTCAGGTACCGTGCGTTCACCGGAAGTTTGGATGATTTTATAAAAGACACCAATGTGATGGAGGTGCGACGCATGGTGCCAATCGGAATGAACGACGAACTCGAATGTCCCGAGTGCACGTTTCTGAAGAACCGTCAGACCGGTCTCTTCCTGAAACTCACGGTCCAGCGCTTCCGGTACGGTCTCAAAGTCTTCCAAGCTGCCGCCCGGAAGATCAAACCGATTCGTGTATGGTCCCCCTTTTTTATGAATGACGAGTAGTTTTCCTTCATTGAAATATAATCCGTATGTACCGAATGCGCGGTGAAAGGTTTTTGCTTCAATCATGAAAGTGTATACCCCCTTTTGAATTATGTCGTTTGTTCTCCTAACCAGCGTTCCACCGATTGTAACGCCCCTTCTAAATGCCCGCCGAACGCCGGATCACTCTCCGTTCCGAGCAGCGTCACCCCGTCGCGCCATGGTTCTTCCAACTGGATCGGACGATACGCCGGAAAATCTGTCAATGGTGCCGCGTCCGCAACGGTTGCTGTCTCCGGTTCAGCGGCCCAGTCCTGATACAACACAGCAGTCGGATGCCTGGCGGCTTCTCCGAACAACACCGCCAACTGCTCGATGACCCGTTGTTTGATTTCCGGCTCTCCTAATGCTGCGCGCTCCATTGCCGTCAGACGGAAAAAACCAAATAATGCGCCGGGTCCCGTTTGCGGGGAAGCATCGTGTATTTCCTGCAAAATCCCTGACCAGCTGATCGCAAATCCGGACCGGTTCATCTGTTTCCAAAATGGTGTTTTGTATACGACGACGATTTTAGCCTGTCCGGCCATCCAGGTCGGTGTCCCCTCAAACTGACGATGCACCTGTTCTGACAGTTCCGGACGCCATGATACCTGTGCTGCAAGTCGTGGCGGAATTGTCACCAGAACATGATCAACTAGTTGGCGTACACTTGTCCCATCCTGCTCGATCGTCAGTTCGACCAGATCGTTTTTGGTCAGAGTGGTGACACGACTCAACAGTTGAACCGTTCCCGGTGCAAGTCGGCTTGCAATCGCATCTGTCAGACCTTGCATCCCCGTCACGAGACGATGGGAACGCACCGTTTGGTCCTCCGGCAACCGGTGTTCCTCGATTTGACCCGGTGTCCGCTCAAGCACCATCTTCCCGTCCGTTGACTGAACAAGCGTTGGGAGGCGCAGTTCGTCCACCAACTGCGTCATCAGCCGTTCGGAGTCCGGCCAATACCAGGTCGGACCAACGTCAAAAGCATATTCTCTTCCTGCCTCGGTCAAGGTTTTGGTCAGTACCCGTCCACCAATCCGGTCCCGTGCCTCGAAGACCGAAACGTTGTATCCCGCTTCTTGCAGGCGCCAAGCGGCGTAAAGTCCGGTGATACCGGCACCAATAATGGCGATTCGTTGCATGGATCATCCCTTCTTTCCAGTGTTTTCCTCCTTCAGTGTACCGAAAATCCTTCCGACCGCCTATTCCTGGATACCGACGGACAAAAAAACAGAGCGTCGCCTGGACGCTCTGCCTCCTGCTTCTTAAGATGATTGCGCATGCTGCCAGTCGTCTTCATCGAAGACCGACTGGACCCATTCGATGGACACAAATAATGATCGGGCGATGGCAACGTCGGATTTCCCGAGTTTACGCAGCGTATGGACGATTCGAATCCTTCGCTCTAATTCACGCTCGTCAGGCAACAATTCCGGCATCATGTCGGCGCCTCCTTTCTCTCTTTAAGCCAACCATCATCGTTTTGTCTAGATTACCCGTTTATCGACTGAATATTCCGATAATTGAATAGTTCCGATGATTTTTGATAAATTGTCTAAAAAAAGTAACAGCATCTTCTCGACAAGGAACTCTGTCTCAGCTGTCGAACACCATAATTATCCGGTCAAAAAAGGAGTGTTCCGACATGTCTGCCTCTTCTCTGCGCATCGTCCGATTAGGTTTTGGTCTGCTTGGTCTTTTGGCCGTCAGCTATCAGTTTTATGCCAGCACGGGTCGGCCCGGTTTCGATCCGGTCAACTACTTCAGCTATTTTACGATTTTAAGTAACTTGTTTCTCGCACTGGTCTTACTGATCACCGCCAGTTCCAACAAGATGTTTCAACGCGCAACCAGTGTCCGTGGAGCTGCGGCTTTATACATGACCATTACCGGCATCGTTTACTTCGTATTGCTGCGGGGTCTCGAAGAAAGTTTACAAACACCGATCCCCTGGGTGAACACGGTCCTTCATTACGTCATGCCGCTTGTTGGATTACTTGACTGGCTGCTGGTTCGATCGACGGTTCGTCTTTCGCGAAACCAACTGGTCAGCTGGCTTCTCTTTCCGCTCCTGTATCTGGTCTACAGCTTGGTTCGAGGGAACTTGACCGGTTTCTATCCGTATCCCTTCCTCAATGTCTCAAAACAAGGACCGCTCATTGTGACTGTCATCTGTCTCATAATCATGTTCACTTTCATCACAATTGGGAGCTTGTTACGCTGGTTGAACAATCGTCGTCATCACGAAATATGATTCATATTTGATAAAAGGGATGATCCGTTCTTCAGATTATCCCTTTTTTTGATCAAGCCAAATGTAAAATCAACTTTACAAATTGTAAAGCAGACTATACAATTTACCTTATAATGGATGAAGGAGGTCCGAAATGAAACTGATCAACCGGGTCAAATCATTGCGCAGCAGCAACGGATGGACACAGG
Source organism: Exiguobacterium sp. RIT452 (assembly GCF_003598705.1). Classification (NCBI taxonomy): domain Bacteria; kingdom Bacillati; phylum Bacillota; class Bacilli; order Caryophanales; genus Exiguobacterium; species Exiguobacterium sp. RIT452. The sequence continues at coordinate 757,815 of NZ_QXJB01000001.1, read as the reverse complement.
AGCAGTTTGCTCAAATGATCGGAGTCACGCGCCAAACGATCATTTCACTGGAGAAAGGGAGTTACACGCCTTCGTTACTACTCGCCATGCAAATTGCCCGTGTCTTCGAACGTCCCGTCGAATCGATTTTTTACTTAGAGGAGGAATCGGAATGAAACGTGTCATCATTCAATCGTGTTTAAATATTTGTATGTACTTTTTAAGTGCCGCATTGATCAGCTCCATCAATGAACAGATTCGATTTTTTGATAACGATCCGGTTCAAGGAACTGGATTTAATCTCACACTTGAGCTTCCGTTGGTTCTGCCTTTGATTTTCATTATCGTCATCTTAACCGTCATGGGCTACTTGAATCGGACCAATAAAGAAAGCACTTTTTCGGAATGGTCCGTCGGCATGACGGAATTCTCCGATCAAGACGAACGGGAGGAAGTCATTACCGGTAAAGCGACACGCGTCGCTTATACCACACTGTTAACCTCCTTAACCGTATCCATGATTCCATTCTCGATGTACACGCGTTTTCCTGAGTGGTTACCGAATTTCCCGTTCTATGCAATTGCCACTGTCCTCTCACTTGGAACGTTTTCCTATATGGCTGCTTGGATCTATCATTACAAACAGTGACTGCATTTATAACTGCTTCACAAAAAAGTATTGTGTTTGCCCTGCAGTCGGATGATCAGCCAGACGACCATATTCCTCAAACCCAAGCTTTTCATAAAAGCCGGGTGCCTGAAAACTAAACGTATCGAGCAAAATCTTACTGCATGATTTTTCTTCCGCAAGCGATTCGATCTGTTCCATCAGCTGCTTTCCGACACCCTCCGCCCGTTGTTCCGGGTCGACCCATAGGAATTGAACCTGCAGATGGTTCCAGACATAGCTTGCGGTCACACCACCAAGGAGTTCCTCGTCTTCGTCCCATGCCAAAAAGCAATATTGTTCCGATTCCGTATAGAGTGCTGCCGGGACGTGCTGGCGGTTATATGTAATCAATTGTTCCCGGATCCATTGTCCGTCTTCCGTTGTGCCGATCGTGATTTCCATCCATCAAAACCCCTTTTGAAATAATTTACAAATGTGTATCATCCTGTCATAATGATACCATTAATATTAAAGGAGCGAAAATCATGCAGACGACCCACCGACCGTTTGATGCCGACACCTATCACGTACGCTGTGCCACCGTATCCGATGCAGCCGAACTGGCACGGTTACGTGTACAGCTCGATGCCGAGACCGAGCACTTTGATCGTTTTCCCGGCGAAGCAGTCCTCGATGAAGAAGCGTTTCGTACGATACTCACCGGTTCATCCACTGTCCCCGATCGGATTCTCGTCGTCGAACGCTCTTGTCAACTCGTGGCCTACAGCCGGTGCACAGGTTTTTCGTTACGTCGTTTTGCCCATAAAGCGGAATTCGGGATTGGTGTTCAAAAAGATCACTGGGGGCAAGGCATCGGCAATCAGCTGCTGACGCAGACAATCGATTGGGTCAAGACTTCAGAGCTCAAGAAAATCCAACTGTCCGTCATCGAGACGAATCACGGGGCGATTCGGTTGTATCAACGGCACGGCTTTCAAGAAGAAGGTCGATTGCGGCATGACCGGTTGCTTCAAGACGGCTGCTACTATGATACCGTCTTGATGGGCTTACAATTGATATGAAAAAAGAGGTGCCGCGGCACCTCTTTTTACTTCATGAATTCTTTTTCCGTTCCATCAGCGAACTCGATCTCGACTTCGAGTCGGGTCGCATCCTGAATATCAAACACCTTCTCGATTTCAGCAATCGCATCATCGTTTGACGTGTTGGCATCGATGTTGAGTTCATCCAGTTTCGGATCAAGGATCTTCATCGCATCATTCCCTTGTGCACGTTCACCGTCCATTTGATAATCGGCTTCCGTTCCATCATTGTCCCGGTCATAGCTGATGTCGACAAGATCCATCGTATCCGCATCATCTGCCTCAATCGACAAACTGACGAATCCGTAGTCTTTATCTGCATTATCCGTTACCGTATCTTGATCTTGTGTATTTGACGAATCATCATTCATCGTACTGTCATCATTCGTGGAGTTATCATCACTCATCGTGTTGTCATCCGTTGTTGTCGTTTCCTCGACCTTTTCCGTTTCTTGGTTGTCTGAATTGCCGCATCCTGCCGCAAACAAGGCAAGACCAAGAACCGGTACTAAATATGTTTTCTTCATTTAATGACCCCCTTCTTTTTTTAATATCCCCACTTCAGGACTCGATGAATCAGACCAATGTGTTCTCATGCATTACTTGACGATCAAAACCGGACTTTTGACCCGTTTGGCAATCTTATGACTGACACTGCCAAGCACCATTTCTTGCAACCCGTTTAGTCCCCGGCTGCCGATGATCGTTAAATCGACCTGTTTTGTATTCGCATGGTCAACAATCGTCGGACCCGGTTCACCGCGTAAGATCGTCACGTAATAGGAGATATCGGCTGCTTCGAGCCTTTCCTCGACCGGGGCGAGTTTTTTCCGCCGGGTGACTTCAATTCCCTCCGCCCCCTCCGCATGTAAGACATCCTCTTTGGCTTTCGAAAAATCGACGACGAAAACCACTTCAATTTTACTGTGCGCACTGAGGCGGGCAATCTTGATGGCTTCTTCTGCCGCACGGACCGAGTGTTTTGAACCGTCGACGGCTAATAAGATGTGTGGATACATATCAATCACTCCTGACCTTAATGGGTAGAAATCTTCGGCGTGGGATCGTTGTGAATCGCCAGACGATCGATTAACTTCTTACTCTCTGGATTTAAACCAATCATCTCGACGTGGTTCTGATTCGCCAGCAAACGGATCATCACCTTATCAATGGCACCGACAGCGGAATCATCCCAGATTTGGGTCGATCCAAAATCAATCAGAATATCTTGTCCGTTCCGTTCATAGTCAAACGAGGCGATGAAATGATCGACGGATGCAAAGAACAATGGTCCTTTCACCGTATAGACGGTTTTCCCCGACTCGAGACGTTGTTTGACGTTAATCTTCGAGACTTTCGCGACAAAGAACAAGGCGCTTAAGATGACACCGGCGATGACACCAATCGAGAGATCGTGTGTCGCGACGACGATGCTGACCGTTGCGAGCATGACAAATGCATCGGCTTTCGGGGCTTTTCGGATATACGTAAACGACGACCAGTCAAACGTTCCAATCGAGACCATGATCATGATTCCGACGAGAACCGGCATCGGAATTTGAACGACCCAGTTGCCGAGGACGATGATCAGAAACATCAGGAACAATCCGGCAACGAGGGTTGATAGTCGTCCACGACCACCTGACTTGACATTGATGACCGATTGACCGATCATGGCGCAGCCTGCCATCCCCCCGAAGAATCCGGTGATGAAGTTCGCAATCCCCTGTCCCCGGGCTTCCCTGTTTTTTTCGCTTTCCGTGCCGGTCATATCGTCAACGATCGTTGCCGTCAACAAAGACTCAAGCAAGCCGACGATGGCAAGCGCCAATGAATAGGGAAAGATGATTTGAAGCGTCTCGAAGTTGAGCGGGACGTTCGGTAAGAAAAATGACGGTAATGTACGTTGAATCGCACCCAGATCGCCGACCGTCCGTAAATCAAAGTTCAGGTAAATCGCCGCAATCGTCAGGACGACAATCGCAATGAGTGGCGCGGGAATCGTCTTAAAAAGACGGGGCAACAGATAGACGATGGCAAGCGTAATCGCGACGAACACATAGGTCATCGTTGAAATCCCGATAAAATGCGGGACTTGAGCCATGAAAATCAGAATGGCCAGTGCATTGACGAAACCAATCATCACGGCACGCGGAATGAATTTCATGATTTTTGCGACTTTCAAGACCCCGAATACAATTTGAATGATTCCGGTTAAAATCGTTGCGGCAAGCAGATAATCAAGGCCGTGCTCTTTGACGAGCGGAACCATTAAGAGTGCCATCGCTCCGGTCGCTGCTGATATCATCCCCGGTCGTCCGCCGACGAAGGCAATGATGACGGCGATACAGAACGAGGCGTACAATCCGACCATTGGATCGACACCGGCGATGATCGAGAACGCAATCGCTTCCGGAATCAATGCAAGCGCAACGACAATCCCGGCTAAGATATCTCCTCTGACATTTGAGAACCATTGTTCTCGTAAACTCATTTTCATTTGTTTCTTCCACCTTTCTGTTGAGAATTATTCTTTTCTCAACATCCTGTCCTGTTTTGAATATCCACAGTCTAGCACCATTAGTTTCAAAAAGGAACAATTTTGGTCTTTTTATTTTAAAAAATGTTTTGGCTCATACGCAAAAGGAGTTCATCCGAATCGATGAACTCCTTTTGCGTACCTTATTGATTTACGTCAGTCCGCCAAACATTTCTTGCAGTGTTGATAGTTTTTATTACCGCCGGATAAGTTACAGACATCCGTAAAACCCAGGTTTTTGAGCACGTTTTGGGCGGCGTTCCCGGTTACCCCTTTGTTGCAATAGACGATTGTCGGCAACGTCGGATCAAGCTCTTTCGCCCGTGTCCGCAGTTCACCGAGCGGGATATGAATCGCCCCGTCGACGTGATTTTTTTCGAACTGGGCTTTCGAACGGGTGTCGATGATTTGGAACGACTTGCCGTTTGCAACTTGTTCGATTAACTCATTTGGTGTCATCAAACGGGCTGTTTTTTTAATCGCATTGTCGAGTGCCATTCCGGTATAGAGCACCGGATCCTTTGTCGTCGCAAACGGCGGCGCATAGGCAAGATCGAGGTGGAACAAATCTTCCGCTTTCGCCTTAAACGTAATCGCTGTCGCCAGGACATCAATCCGTTTGTCGACCCCTTGCGGACCAACGATTTGTGCGCCAAGGACCCGTCCTGTCGCCCGGTCGGCAATCGCCTTGATGACCATTTCTTTTCCACCCATGTATTCCGGGCGATCCGGTTTAATATTGTGAAGAACTTCGATGTCGTATCCGGCTTCCCGCGCTTCTTTTTCCGTCAAACCGGTCTGTGCGACCGTCAGATCAAAAGCTTTGAAGATCCCGGTTCCAAGAATACCGCGATGCTCCGCTTCTTCCCCGGTAATGACCATCCCGGCAATCCGTCCCATCTTGTTGGCGGTTGAGCCGAGCGGACGATAAATGGCTTCTCCGGTAATGACGGAGAAACTTTCCGCGACGTCACCGACGGCATAAACATCAGTCAGATTCGTCTGCATCTTCCGGTTGACGGCGATTGCGCCCGTCTGACCAAGCTCAACACCGATCTGCTTGGCGAGTTCCGTATTCGGTTTAACCCCGACTGACAGAATGACGAGGTCCGTCTCAATCGACTTGCCGCTCTCGAGGGCAACCTCTGTCACACGTTCCGTCCCGTTGAATGCCGTCACCGATTCACCGAGCAACAGTGAAACGCCTTTATCTCTTAAATGATCAGCAACCCGTTCCGCCATATCACGGTCAAGCGGCGGCATGACTTGCGGCAGGCGTTCGACGAGCGTCACCTGAATTCCGCGGTACGTCAACTGCTCGGCCATCTCAAGACCGATAAAGCCGCCGCCGACAATCGTTGCCGTTTTTGGCTCATGGGCGTCGATGTACGAACGGATCGCATCGGCATTCCGGACATTCCGCACCGTAAAGACGTTGTCGTGATCAACACCCGGTAAGGGCGGAACGATGCTTGACGCACCGGTCGCAAGCACCAGCGTATCGTACGTATCCGTCAACCGCTCACCGGTCGCCAGATTAACGATCGTCGCCGTTTTTGTTGCGTGATCAATCGATTCGACTTCGTGTCTTGTGTGGATGTCGATGTTATACCGTTTTTTGAAGAATGCGGCATCGCGCGGTGTCAACTCATCGATGTCGGCAATCTCACCGCCGACGAAGTACGGAATCCCGCAACCGGAATAGGAGATGTCCTGATCGCGGTCATAAATCGTAATCTGTAAATCTTCACTGTTCCGACGTGCTTTTGCACCGACCGATGTTCCGGCGGCGACTGATCCGATGATCAATAATTTCATGTGCATTTCCTCCTAAAAATCAATAAAGTAACAAGCTGATGTATAACCCGAGTAACGTAATGGTCAGCGTCGGAATCGTTAAAATCGTTCCAATCTTAAAGTATTGTCCCCAGCCGATTTTGACACCTTTTGTCCGGAGAACGTGTAACCAGAGCAAGGTCGCCAAACTGCCGATTGGTGTAATCTTTGGTCCAAGATCGGACCCGATGACGTTGGCATAAATCAAGGCTTCCCGGATCGTTCCGGTCGCTTGGCTGAGATCAATCGCCAGCGCATCAATCATCACGGTCGGCATATTATTCATGACCGATGACAGAATGGCGGCGAGGAAGCCCATGCCGAACGTCGCCGCGGCCAAATTCGTTGCAAAACCGTCAATGACATCCGCGAGAACTTGCGTCAATCCGGCATTTTGCAGACCATAAACGACGATGTACATTCCGAGCGAGAAGAAGACGATTGCCCATGGTGCGCCGGCGATGACTTTTTTCGTCGGTACGCTTGGTGAACGACGTGCCATCAACAGGAAGAACAAGGCGATGACACCGGCAACCAAACTGACCGGAATCCCGATGAGGTCACTCGTGAAGTAACCGACGACAAGCAACACAAGCACGAACCACGATAACTTGAACATCCGCTGATCCTTGATTGCTGTATGTGGCGCGACGAGTTGCGTCACATCATACGTCTTCGGAATACTTTTCCGGAAGTACAGATACAACACAAGCAGACTGCCGATAACGGAAAAGACGTTGACGAACACCATCCGCGAGGCATATTCCGTAAACCCGATGTCAAAGAAGTCGGCCGAGACGATATTGACGAGGTTCGAGACGACGAACGGCAGACTCGCCGTATCGGCAATGAAGCCGGAAGCAAAGACGTACGCCAAGACGACATAGTCCGGTAGTTTTAAGTAGCGGACGATTGCGAGAACGATTGGCGTCAAAATCAACGCTGCGCCGTCATTCGCAAACAAGGCTGCGACGATGGCACCAAGCAGTGTCAGATACACAAACAGTTTGACACCGCCGCCTTTTGCGATGCGAGCCATGTGAAGCGCCGCCCATTCGAAGAAGCCGATTTCATCTAAAATCAATGAGATGATGATCAGGGCGATGAAGGTAAACGTCGCGTTCCAGATGATGCCCCAGACAGTCGAGACATCATCGAGATTCACAACGCCGGTCAGTAAGGCAATCAATGCCATCCCCATGGCGGAGTAGCCGATGCCGAGACCTTTTGGTTGTTTAATGATTAAAAATAACGTGATCAGGAAAATCCCGATCGCAAGTAGATGTGTGCCGGTCAATGCGTTCACTTCATTTCTGTATTAAATTTCGATTTACTGTTTAACAGTTGGATGCACCGAGGAGGACGATTTGCGGACCTTGATCCGTCTCTTCCAGTGCGAGCGTGATGTCATGACTGACATCCGCTAAATTTCCGTCGATCGCCAGCGCCAATCCATCAAAGTCTTTGACTTGATCACCGGTTTCGCCGGCCCCGAATCCGAGTCCGAAACTCGGTCCGCAACAGCCTTGTCCGGCTTGATAGAGGCGGATGCCGGGTGCTTGTTCGTGTTCCACTTGTTCTTTCAGGTACGTGACTGCTTCAGGTGTGATTTGCATAAAATTCATCCTTTCGAAAGTGCGAGTAGGTGATGATATCCGGAAACCGGTTCGGTCTGCCAGGCGACGACGGCCATCTGCCGGCTCAACCGGTCGACCTCTTCCAACCAGATGCGTTCCACTTCTGCTTTGTGACCAAGAATCGGATCACGTGTCGCTGTCGCGGCAAACGATTGATTGACAATCCAAGCCATTGGTTCAATCCCGGCACGACGCAAATCTTCATGCAGGCGTCCGGCTTCAAAGACCGGTGTTGCTTCCGCGAGTGTCGTGATGATGACATGCGTCCGGCTGGCGTCACGCAGTTGTGGTAATAACGTCTTGACTGCCTCCGGTACATCTCCGGTCGCTCGCTCCATTTCCTGATGATAACTTTCCGTCGCGTCAAGTAACAGTAACGTATGTCCCGTCGGTGCCGTATCGATGACGACGTATCGGTCGTTTGCCCGGGCGACGGTATCGGCAAAGGCGCGGAAGACGGCGATTTCTTCGGTACACGGCGATTTTAAATCCTCTGCGAGCAAGGCATGGGCTTCATCCGTCAATTCACCCGCTGCTGCATAAACCTGCGCCGTATAACGGTCAATTTCAATCTTCGGATCAATCCGGCTGATTTCAAGATGAGGATTTTCGTTCGTCTCAATCGTCAGTTCGAGGTGCGCTGCCGGGTCCGTCGTCGTCAAAACGACATCGTGTCCACGTTCTGTCAAAGCAATCGCAATCATCGACGCCATCGTCGTTTTCCCGACCCCGCCTTTCCCCATCGTCATGACGACACCCGGTCCTGCTGCATCCAATTGATCAACCAGACGTGACAACGGCGGAACGTTTTGTTGCTCGCGTTCCATCAACATTTCCGGGTGTTCCGTTTCTGTCAACCAATCGCGGAGTTGCGCGACGCCGATTAAACTCGTTGGGGCGTAAGGCAAACTGAACAACGGGACTTCTCGTAAAAAAACATCCGGTAACGTCGAAAGCGCAGCCTGCTGACGATGCAGGAAAGCTTGATAATACGTATCCTGACTCGCTGTCACCGGCAGCATGCCGTTGATGACCAAACGGGCATTTCGAATCCCGAGTGCGTGCAGTTCCTGATAGGCGTGGGCTGCTTCCGTCAATGTCGAGGATTCCGCCCGGGCGACCAAGATTAAGGTCGTCTCCGCTGGATTCGCCAACAGCTCCGTCGCTTGTTCGTACTGTGACTTTTTCTCCGTCAATCCTGCTAACGGACCAAGGCAGGACGTGCCGGTCGTGTTCTCATCGAGATAGACGTTCCAGGCATTCGGCAGACTGAGCAACCGTAACGTGTGCCCTGTCGGTGCCGTATCAAAAATGATGTGATCGTACGTCTGTTTGGCGTCCGGTGCTGCCAATAATCCGGTAAATTGATCAAAGGCGGCAATTTCGACGGTACAAGCTCCGGACAATTGTTCTTCCATCGATCGGACGGCCGCATCCGGCAATATGCCCCGGTACGGTCCGACGACTGCTTCCATATAATCCGCCGCTGCTTGTTCCGGATCAAAGTTTGCGACGAACAGGCGCTCGACACCGGGAACGGCAGTCGGTTCTTCCGTCAGGTCCATCTTAAAGACATCTTGCAGATTACTGGCCGGATCCGTCGAGACAAGCAAAACACGTTTTCCGCTGTCTGCCAGTTCAATCGCGAGGAGTGATGCCGTCGACGTCTTACCGACACCGCCTTTTCCGGTCAAAAATAAGTAACGGGTCAATTTTAGTCCATTCAAGGTTAACGGTTCCATCTTCGTCACGTCCTTACTTTAGCGTTAGGCGAATTTTCGGTTTTTGACCATTAACGACTGCGAAACTTTTTTCTTCTACACCTGTCAGCTCCGCAAGTTCCGCATTTGACAAGTAACCGTTACGACGGACAATCGCCCCATCGACGAGAGTGATCGGCAGAGTGTCGACACTGTCCGTGATCGCTTGCTTAATCAATTGATTTTCGACGAATGCAGCCGGCTCGTTCGCCAAATTAAAGCGCTCGATCGGATAACCCTGCTGTTTCAAAGCATGGACGACCGTCGCCATCCGGGTCAGTTCCGGATCAATCGACGGTCCACATAAACCGGTCGGACAACACATCGCGGGATCGTAAATCTCAATTTTCTTCATCTTTCGTCAACTCCTTATCTTTATATAACCAATTCGTTATATATAACATAACCTTATTGTTATATGGAATGCAAGGGAAACCGTCCCTTCTTGCCAACAGATCCACTCAGCAACTTTTTTCCGGAATCGCCGGTAATTCCATCGCGTTCAAAATCGTTAACAGCAATTCATGCTGCGGATGGTCCGGATTGATCCGGAAATGAATCCACTGCCGTTCACGCCGCTCCAGGATGATTTGTGACTGGCGTAATAATTTTAGGTGACGGCTGACGGCGGGCTGTGAGATATCAAACATCTCGACAAAATCACAGACACAATGTTCCCGAACGTGTAATCGCCGTAAAATTTCAAGACGTGTCCCATCGCTGAGCAGTTTTAAGAACTGACTCATCTCGTCAACACGGTTCGTTGTCTCGATCATAGCTATTCCTCCTTTCAAGTTCAGTTACTTGCCTCTTCATTAGCGAATCGCTGGATCCGTTCTCCGATTTGATCGCGGACCCGTTGAAAAACAACCCATTGTTCCGTTTCCGTTCCGGTTGCGCGTGCCGGATCATCAAATCCCCAATGTTCTCGCCGGACGTGTGAAGGAATAACAGGACAATTGTCACGTGCATCACCACACAAAGTGACAACGATCGTCGCCCGTTTCAAGAGATCCGAATCAATCAAATCGGACGTCTGCCCGGAAATGTCAATGTTTTGTTCCTGCATCGCCCGGACAGCTTTTGGATTTAAGCCGTGTTGTTCGATCCCGGCTGAATGGACGTCCCAGTCCGGCAAATACTGTTTCGCGAAGCCTTCTGCGATTTGGCTCCGGCACGAGTTTCCCGTACAAAGAAAATAAATCACTGGTCGTGTCATGATTAGTCCCTCCGCTCTTTATATAACGATTGTATTATATAACGTGTGGGTTATTCAATAGGTTTAATCCATCTTTCGACTTCTTCGCTCCAACAACAACGTATCCCGCCATTGACCAGCATGTTGCGCAATTTTTTCATGTCTGCCGACAATCCTGAATCCTGCCTGCTGTTGGATGGTCAGACTGGCTTTGTTTTCCGGGAAGATGTGTGACTGTAGTGTCCAAATCCCATGCTCCTCAGCAAAATGAATCATGTACTGTAATAACAGCCTGCCGTATCCTTTTCCCCGTTCCGCCCGGTCGACATAAAGGCTCAGCTCTCTTACTCCCTGGTAAACGGGTCTTGCTGAAACGAGCATCATCTTGACCCAACCCACGACGACCGTATGTTCCTCAATCACGAACACATCTGCTTCTTTCATCTGCCGCCACCACTTCCCTTCATCAACATCCGTTTCAAAAGTGGCATTCCCTTCTTCGACTCCTTGCAGATAAATGTTGAACAGTTGTCGTCGATCATCTGCATTCATTTTCCGAATGATCATGATAAGACCTCCTTCGTCTATTACTAATTAGTTAAAAACAATTACTTGCAAATTGCAAGTTAATCCATTATAACTAAGATAATCAATCACAAGACAAAGGAGAAGTTGCCCATGCAAGAACCCCGTGAAATTTTTCAGACGTTCACGCGTCGTTTTGGACTGTTGAATAAAAACTGTTGTTCCGTTCTGGATCAAGAGGTTTCGCTCGTCCAGAGCCATATCTTGTTTGAAGTCTCGAAACACCCCGGGTCAGCGATGCAGGAAATTGCAGACTCATTAGGCATGGATATTACAACCTTTAGCCGGCAAATCCAGACGTTGATCAAACGGGAGCTTGTTTTAAAGTCCCCTTCTTCCGAGGACCGCAGGATTCAACTACTTTTTTTAACTCCACTCGGTCAACAGGTGGCAGACGGAATTGATACTGAAATGAACGCTTACCTTGAAGAAATCTTTCAAAAGATGACTTCGTTTGAGAAAGCAACCGTTCTTCAATCCATCGAACTGTTAAACGATGCGATGCTCAACAGTGATTCCTGCTGTAAAACGTTATCTTAAAGTTTGTAAACTACAAATAAAAGGAGTGATTTTATGCTCGCTCGATCGTTTTCTCATCCAATTTTCATCATCGGTGCCGGTCCGATCGGACTCGCTGCCGCCGCACACCTGTCTCAGCAAGCTCTTCCTTTTTCTATTCTCGAAGCCGGTCCCGATATCGGAACGCATATCCAGACATGGTCACATGTCAAAATGTTTTCAAATTGGGAATACAACATCGATCCTGTCGCCGCTGCCCAATTACGTCAGAGCGGGTGGGAGCATCCGGAAGCAGAGGCTTTTCCGACCGGTCATGATTTATTGGAGTACTATTTACGCCCGCTCGCCGCCTTGCCGACCATTTCAGAAAATTTGTATCTAGAGCATCAAGTCATCTCGATTTCGCGTCAAGGCATCGATAAAATGACGACAACGGATCGTCAACTGTCCCCCTTCGAAGTCATCGTCCAAACACCAACGGGGCGACGCCGTTTCTTAGCCGCTGCTGTTTTAGACGCGACAGGTGTATGGGGGCAACCCAATTCCATGTATAGCGCGGGACATCCGCACGATTCGCTCATCGAACGCGTCACGCATACGATTCCGAATTTCCGACAAGAAACCAATCGATACGCCAATCAACGTCTTGCGATTATCGGGAGCGGACATTCCGCTCTGACGGCATTAATGGGTGCGGTGGCATTAAAAAAAGACTATCCTGAGACGGACATCCACTGGATTATCCGTAAAACAGACGTAGTCGAAGCGTTTGGAGGAGAAGAGAATGATCAGTTGGCCGAACGTGGTCAACTCGGATCAACGGCACGTACTCTTGTCGGGTCTGGTCTCGTCACTGTTCATTCCGGATTTAAAGTCGCGGAAACCGTATCGACAAACGAGGGCATTTCACTGATTAGTGCCGATCATCGACAGGTCGCTGTACAGGAAATCATCGTTTTGACCGGAAGCCGACCCGACTTTACATTCCTGCGTGAAATTCGGTTGGATGTAGACTTCATTACCGAAAGCACCCGTCAGCTTGCTCCGTTAATTGATCCCAACCTGCACAGTTGTGGAACGGTACGGCCGCACGGCGAAGCTGAATTGAGACAACCGGAGAAAAACTTCTATATCATCGGTTCCAAAAGTTATGGACGCGCGCCTACCTTTCTTTTAACGACCGGTTATGAACAAATCCGGTCAATCGTCGCACATTTAACAGGAGATACGATAAGCGCAAAACAGATCCGGTTGAAATTACCGGAAACAGGTGTTTGTCGGATTTCTACAACCGAAGCATCATCCAGTTGTTGTTAGGATCCGTCTTACATTCTCAATTGGATACAGCAGATGATTTCGGTACATCGAAGGGAGGTGGATTTTGTCCACCTCCCTTTTTAAATTTTAAAAATTACCGTATGTACAAGACGTTAACGGTTCTTTTCATTCGATTTTCTGGCATGAACAAGGTAAACGATTAAAAAATAGGCAAAAAACGCGGAAAAATAAAAAGTGATGAATTTGTTCATTTCCGTTGTACTCAGCCAGATTGATTCATCGTACATCAAATGTCCAGATGCCGTGATGACAACAGGATGCGTCGCAAGCGTCAGACCGATCAGGACGAATAAACAAACACCAAGATCATTGAGCCAGACTTGGGTGCTGCCTTTTGAATTACGAAACATGTCCTTTTTCTCCTTTTGAAGTCAACATCGTCCAGTCTGGTCGCAGCAACGAAAAAATCCGTCCGTCGTGCGACGAGCCGTCTTGGTAAAGATAACCGCGCAAAATCCCTTCCTTCTCGAACCCGAGTCGTGTCAGCAGTTGAATGGATGCCTCGTTTTCTAAAAACGTCACGGCGCCCATCCGGTGTAATGCCAGTGTCTCAAACGCATATTCCAACACAGCTTGAATCGCTTCTGCTGCATAACCACGCCGCCAGTGCGCAGGATCCAGTTCAAAACCGATCTCCGCCTTTTTGCTGTACAGGCTCAAATGATTCAGACCAAGCGTTCCGATGAACGTCCCGCTGTCACGGATTATAATTCCCCAACGAATGCCTTGTTGCGTGTCATATGTCTGTTTGAAAGACGCGATGATGTTCAAGGCGTCGTGTTGCGCACGCAACGGATTCATTCCGTAAAAGCGGGTCACTTCTTCGTTTGCGAGAATATGAAACAGAGCCGGTGCATGTTCAGGTGTCACTTCCACCAGTGCGAGACGGGATGTTTCTAAAGCGGGAAAAGGCATATTGATTCCTCCAGTTTGGATGTTTTGATTTCGGTTTGAATCTTTCGTCTAACTTGTGTCTTTTCAACACGTCACCGCACATCACACAACGGTTGAAGCACTCCATTGTTGCCGGTGTCGTCCTATACTAAATGTATAGAAGCGCGTGTTTTGTGTAATGAAGGAGTGACTGATCATGGAAGAAGTCAATTTACTCGTTCTTGCCACGCAGTATATGTTTTGGGTCGGATTCGTCGGAATGGCTGCCGGGACACTTTATTTCTTGGTCGAGCGAAACTCGCTTGCACCGGAATACCGCTCCACCGCAACTGTCGCTGCACTCGTCACCTTTGTCGCTGCCATTCATTATTACTTCATGAAGGATGCGGTCGGAACGTCCGGTCTGTTATCAGAAATCGATGGTTTCCCAACGGAAATCCGCTATATCGATTGGCTCGTCACGACGCCGCTGTTACTCGTCAAGTTTCCGTTGTTGCTCGGTCTGAAAGGTCGGCTTGGCCGGTCCTTGTTAACGAAACTGGTCATCGCCGATATCATCATGATTGTCGGAGGCTACATCGGTGAATCCTCAATCAACATCGCCGGTGGGTTCACGCAACTCGGACTGTGGTCGTATCTGATTGGTTGTCTCGCCTGGATTTATATCATCTATCTGCTGTTTACGAACGTCACGAAAGCCGCTGAAAACAAGCCGGCTCCGATTCGCGATGCCCTGTTGAAAATGCGGTTGTTCATCTTGATTGGTTGGGCCATCTATCCGATCGGCTACGCCGTCACGCTGTTTGCGCCGGGCGTTGAAATCCAGCTCGTCCGCGAATTGATTTACAACTTTGCCGATTTGACGAACAAGGTCGGGTTCGGTTTGATTGCCTTCTTCGCCGTCAAAACGATGTCGTCCTTATCGTCGCAAAAAGACAACACGTTAACCTCTTGACGAAAGGTTTGAACCAGTTTCGCCGTCAGGCGGAGCTGGTTTTTTTTGATTTGATTACTTGTGTTCTTCCAAGTGCTTAAACCCATCCAACCGATCATCTGGCGTGCTCGGAAATCCGCTCAATTCGACTGTTCCGTTATCCTCAACCGAATAGGTGTAGGTGGCGTCGGCTTCGTTGGTAAACACGACGTCAATGGTATACGGATTCAGGTGTTTGTATCCTTCTTTCCAGTACGGGACCGTCGTTAACGTAAAGCGTTCAGCCGGATAGGTTTTCTCGAGATGTAACTCGACTTGTTTCGCATTATAGGCAACTTTCTGATCGACGAAATAAGGATGGACGATCAAGTAGACACCGTATGCGACACAGATGAGACCCGCGAGAGTGAACATCATTGCGCGTCCACGTGACTTCAACTTTATTCCGAGCAGAACGATTGGCAACACGATTACAGACAGCATTATCCATTCAATGAGTTCATGTGGTCCCATATCCGTACCCTCCTTTTCATTCTTTCTACACTATTACGGTTCCGCCTTCGAAATACCTGCTTTTTCCAATAAAAAAACAGGCATCCGTTTGGATACCTGTCTCACTCTTTATACTTGAAAACGACTTGATAATCGTTTCAAATCTTCCGCCATCGTCGCCAGTGATTGCGACGCCGATGAGATTTCCTGCATCGAGGCCATCTGTTCTTCCGTCGAAGCCGAGATGTTTTCCGTTCCGGCAGCCGTACTTTCCGTCACCGATTGAATCTCCCGCATGACGGCAGCAATCTGTTCACTGCCGGCAGCCATCTCTTGGACGGCACCGGATACTTCTTCGACTTGATCCGTCACATCCCCAATCGATCGTTCGATTGCTTGGAACGAAGCACTTGCTTCTCCGGCCACTTGAATCCCGTTCGTCATCTGTGCCGTCACTTTCTCCATCGACGTAACGGATTGCTCCGTTTCGCGCTGGATGACTTGAATCAAGCTTTCGATTTGTTTCGCAGCAAGCGCCGATTGCTCAGCGAGCGTCTTGACTTCCGCTGCGACGACTGCAAATCCACGTCCTTGTTCGCCGGCCCGGGCCGCTTCGATGGCAGCGTTAAGCGCCAACAGGTTCGTCTGCGCTGCAATCCCGGTAATTGAATCGGTAATCTGTCCGATTTCCTGCGACCGGTTGCCGAGTCCGACGATGACTTGCCCCAGCTCCGTGAAATCGGTATTGATCCGTTCCATCTGCTGACCGAGTTGGCTGACGACTTGTCCGCCGTGCATGACTTTCCCCATCGCGTCACTCGTCACATCCGTCATTTGTTGTGCGTTGCCGGCGACTTGATTCACACCGGACGTTAAGTCTTGCACCGTCCGTGATGCACCGGAGACTTGGTTCAACTGTTGACCGGCGCCACCGGCGATTTCCTCCATCGTCACGGCGACCATTTCCGTCGCTTTCGTCGTCGCTTCCGCATTGGTACTTAATTCGTCCGACGCCGTCGCTACATGTTTTGACGTGTCCGTCATTTCAATGATGACGTGGTGCAACTGTTCCGTCATCGTGTTGAATGACGTCGTCAATTGACCGAGTTCGTCTTTTGAAACGTAATCACCGCGGACCGTCAAATCACCGTCACCGGACTGTTTCATCCAACCTTGCAGTGAACGGATTGGTTGTGTGATCAGACGCGTGATATAGATGGCGAGACCGGCAAACAACAGCAGGGCAATGATGAAAATCCCAAGCATGATGTAAAGTGCGGTTTGTTTTTCGTGTTGGTTCGACGCATTCAGGTCTTTTGCCTGCTTCGTCATCGACATCATCAGACTTTTCGCGGAGTCCGCGACGTTGTCCCGCGTTTTTTCCAAGCTTTCCGTATAGACGCGGTACGCTTCGTCTTTGTTGTCTTGGACGGCTAAGTCTTGAATCGTGCTCAGACCATTGTCGTACGCGAGAACATTATCTTTTAACGCTTCCACTTGTTCTTCCGATTGTTTTGTCGGTACCGCCGTCCGCTCGAACTTATTGAGTGACGAACGGATTTGTGCTTGCCGCTGATCGATCTGGGCTTGCAGATCTTCGACACGTGCCGGATCTTTCGTCAACATCATCTCGACCAGAAACGAGTCGAGCGCCCGAGTGTCAATCCGGATTTGTGCTACCTCTTGGACTGGTATCAGGTTTTCCTGATACATCGTTTGTGACGCATTCGCCATCTGATTCAGGAAATAAAGTCCGGCACTGGCCAGCAGAATCATCGCAATGATGGCTGTCGCAATCAACAGTTGAATCTTTTTTCGTACACTTACGTTTTTCATCTATGTATCCCTCCCCCTCCTTTATCGGTAATTCGGCTGAACATTTCAGTGTTTTTTGATTTTTTGACACCTCCCCCTTCCGTTAATGTGTTCGGTCGAGGTCTCGCTTACGACAAAAAATGCCGGATTCGATATAATCAGAATCATACAGAAACCAAAGGAGTGAACGCTGTGCAGTCTGTCTCAAACGAAATCACGCAGTTCCGCGGAACGCATTATGAGTTTGGTCGCGAACAGGGACGCTACGTGAAACGAAATGAACTGCTTCATAACCGCGAAGACAACTGGAAGATCCGTGTTCCGCGTTTTCAAGTCGATCCGGCAGAAACAAAAGAGATGTTTCTGCGATACGCCCCGCATATTTGGGACGAGTTACTCGGCTTGCAGGATGAACTGGACTTATCACTCGCCGATACATTGCTCCACTTTGGTCATTACCGGGTCGAAGGACCAAAAAGTGGCTGTTCGATCATGACCGGTGATAATTTCCTCGTCCGCAACTACGATTATCATCCGATGACATACGATGGACGCTTTTCCGTCTTCCAACCGACCGACGGCGGTTCTGCCATCATCGGTCCAGCTTCCCGCGTCACGGGACGAATGGACGGGATGAACGAACATGGTCTTGCGATGGGCTATAATTTCATCAACCGCCGCCGCCCGGGCGATGGTTTCGTCAGCTTCATGATCGGCCGGATCATCCTCGAGATGTGTACGTCCGTCGATGATGCCATCTCGCTCGTCAAGGAGATGCCGCACCGGGGATCGTTCAGTTACGTCGTCCATGACCGGTCGAACCGGTCGTTCGTCATCGAGGCGACGGCACGGGACATCGAAGTCCGGGAGACGAATCTCTGTACGAATCACTTTGATTTGTTGCAACACGAAAACCGGTTCCACCTCGACGACTCGAAACGGCGGATGATGGAGCTGAAGACGCACCAACACATGATTCAAGATGCCGAATCAGCGTTCCGTCTGCTGAACGATTCCGATAAAGGTGTCTTTTCCGATCTTTACAGCCACTGGGCGGGGACGATTCATACGTCAGCCTATTTCCCGTCGGACATGAAAGTCTGGTTTGCTCTAGGTGGCGACCAGCAACCGGTCGAGTTTGACTTTAAGGACTGGCTGGCTGGAAATGACTTTACGCTCTCGCACATCAACGGTGAAATCGAAACGGATATCCAGTTCGCGAATACTCTTCAGACTTGGCGCTGAAGATGCTAAAACCCCTCTGTTGTCCAATTGGAACAGCAGAGGGGTTTGTTTGTCAGTTGACCGTCTTCTCCATATGTAAATCCGTCGTGACGAATCCCGTTGTTTCATAGAGATGAATCGCCCGGGTGTTATGGGCAAAGACATGCAATTTGATTTTTTTGATGTTCATCCGTCGTGCGACCTGCTCGAGCATCTGAATCGCTTGCCGCCCGTACCCTTTACCTTGATGAGCGTCTTCGATTTTAAAATCAAAGATGAATGCCGTCCGCCCCTGTATTTCCTCACTGGCTTGAAACCAGATCATCCCGACCGGTGTCTGTTCCGTCTCCTCGATGATCGAAAACAGATAATGCTGTTTCGTTTGAATCCCGTCCGGCAACAACTCGGCATAGTCTGCCGTCGACCGTTCAACGGCCTCGACCTCCGCCCAGGTTCCTGCCTTGACCTTCTCTGCTGCGTATTCGTCGATTGCTTCCGGTAAATACGCGTCATAGGCTGCTTCCGACATTTTTTCAAATTTGATCATCATTCATCCTCCTTTGTTTCAGTTCGAACGGGTGTCTGTCTGCAGATCGTTCCCGATGAATGCGCTTGACCAATGCCGTGCGAGCATCGCATAGACAGCCAAGTCATGATAGGTACCGTACAGCTGTTCCGCATCGCGTAAGATGCCTTCTTGCTGATAGCCGAGTCGTTCGGGAATCTTTCGGCTCCGCGAGTTGCCGACCGCACATTCGATGACAACACGATTCAGCTGCAACGCCGTGAAGCAATAGTCCGTCAAAAAGGCAATCACCTTCGTCATCAATCCTTTGCCGCGCCCGTTGCCGGTCAGGTAATACCCAATGGAGGTTTGGCGTAACGTCTGATTGATTTCGTGTAAGGCGACGGTCCCGACGAGTTCGCCTTCAAAATAAATCCCGCAGGTCAATCCGTTGCCCTTCGCATAAGCCGTCAACCAGGCTGGAATGATCTCGTCCCGATATCCATCCGGTCCGGTCGTCCCGTCGACCCAGCCGAGCCACTCCCGCAGATGTTCCCGATTGGCGTCGACCAGCGCATAAAGTGCCTCTGCATCTTGACGCTCAATCAACTTCAAACTCAGTTGATCCGTGATGTGGTGCATGAACATTTGTCTTCACTCCTTATGTAACGTCTAAAGCTATACTTTAGACGTTGACCGTTAAAACACCTGCTTGAGAATCTGTTGTTGGCTGGATTGGGACAAATTTTTATGAATGACTTCTTTTGGTTTCGTCGTTAACGCCTGTTCAAGGAAGTTCGCTTGCGACCGTTCCCCGATGACGACAATCTGTTCCCAACCGAGGGAACGATTCAATTTTTCAACCTCTCCCGACAGTTCCCGGTAAAATCGTTCCGCCTGCTTTTCGACCCGATCCCGGAAATCATCCGTCTGACTGCTGCTGGAGGCCCCACTGCGGCTGCTCCGTCCCTGATAACGCCGCCACTGTCCTGTATCAAGATCCAGTTCATAATCGTGTGTCGCGTCGACTTCGCCGAGCCGAACGTCGAGCACAGTCGCGGAATCCAGATTCGTCAGCACAATGCCGGTCCGCGGGAATTGTTGATCGAGCACTTCAAGTTGATTAAGATTCGGTTTTGCGTGATAACTGATTTCATCCGTCACATCGAGTTGCAAAAAATACACTTCATGAAGCGAGTCGTCGCTTGAGACAAAGGCGACGATGCTGCGGAGTAAACTCGTCCGCTCGTTATTGATCGCTTGTTCGAGTTTCGTAAAAGCCGATTCGACATCTTTTTTATTCTCCTGCTCCGTCAAGAGGCGTTTTTTCTCATTCCGTAAAATCGTTTCCCATTGATTCCGCTTATCCGGTGCCGTACTGAGATACACCGACAAGACGTGCGTCGAACCGTCAAAATCCTTTAGCCGTTTGATATCTTCTCCAAGTCCCATGATAATGCCTCCCTTTAGTAAATGAATGACGCTAATATACCGGTGATGAAAACGGATGTAATCGTGACCGTCGAGAAGCCGGCAACGACCATCTTTGGTAAAATTTCATCTTCGATGATCTGGACCTCGTCTTCCGTCTCCCCGATATTTTTAGCCGCTTCTTGACTGAGAATCAATGTACCTGGAAAACCATATAGTGACGTCAAACCGATTGCGATCGCCATCGGGTACGAATAACCGAGGAATTTCCCGGCAAGCATCGCGAACAACACGATCCCGAGTACACCCAAGATGAAGGCGATCAACAGTGGCACAAACAGTTCGACGAGATCCGCAAATGATGTGGTTGCGAGTGGTCCGAAGATGATCAATAGAATCGCGAGCATCATCAAACCGTACGCATCAATTCCGTTCAAGACATTCGGTTTCAAGACACCGGTCGCCCGTAAGGCAATCCCGAGTAATAAGGCGATGACAAACGTATTGAGCCAACCGTTCGTCAAGCCGCTCAGGAACGACGAGACGATGACGACGACACCGACGACAAACAACGTTCCGGCCGTCGTTTGGAACGGCTCCGGCAAAATCGTTTGTTTTTCCGCTGATTCCGCCGGATCAAGGACGGCTTTTTTCGTGATGCTGCCATCCCGGACGCCATCCCGGATCCGTAACGCTTCCTTGCGCAGGATGACCGATGTCAGCGGAAAACCAATCAAGCCTTGCAACGCCGCAATCAAGACCGGAAAGACGGCGACCGAGATCAATCCGGCATTCAACGCTTGTTCCTGAACGATGATGACGGAAATCGTTCCGCCGCTGACCGCGGCAATCGCGCTGAGGACATAGTTCGTATCGAGGAACAGCCGACCGATCGTAAAGAGCAACACACTGATCCCGATCACCGCTGATACCCCGATCAGAAACGTTTTCCACTGCCGTTTAAATTCATCGAGACTGATGAGCGTTCCGAGATGGACGATAATCATCCCGACGACGGTTTGTCCGAGTGGCAGCAAAGAGGACGTCGGTAAGAGATCTTCCGGGAACAGGTTGGTCTTGAATCCGATCAAGAAGATGATGGAGGCAACAAATAAGGAAGATAATAAGGCCTTTGTTTTTTTCGAGATATAATCGCTGACCGTCCAGATGAGCATGATGATCGCAAAGGCAATAATCGGTTGCATACGTATTCCTCCCTTTTAAACGACCGGTTGGTAGTTAAACCCGAGACCATGAACGTCGGCGACATTGTAAACGATGATGAAGGAACCGCGATCAATTTGATGAATCGCCCGGATGACAGTGGCATATTCGGAACGTTTCATGACGACCATCAGCATTTTTTTCTGTTCTCCCGAGTAGCCGCCTTCAACGGTAAAAACGGTCATCCCTCGGTCAAGCGACGTCAGCAGGTAATTGCGGATCTCGTCCGCATGCAACTCACTCGTGACGAAGATCGCTTTTTTCCGTTCAAGCCCGATTTCGATATAGCCCATCACAAACGTCGTGATGACGATCGAGGCGACCGCAAACAAAAATTCTTCCAAACCAAAGACGAAAATGTTAAAGACGACAATCGTCGCATCGGTCAAAAAATAGCCGACGGACGTATTTAACTTAAAGTATTTGTGAAAAATCAACGGTGGAATCGTCGTCCCGCCGCTTGACGCTCCGAACCAATACAGCGTAGCGACACCGATCGCAAACAGCACACTGCCAAAGGCGACCGAGAAGAAGCGGTCGGAGACAATCATCGTTTCCGGAATGATTCCTAGTGCAAGAGGCAACATCAGACTGCCGAGAACGGACTTTAAGAAGACTTCTTTGCCTAAAAACACGAAGGCAAACAATAACATCAACAGATTGAGAACCAAGACGACAATCGAACGGTCAATGCCCAACACTTCCTCCAGCAGAATCCCGATCCCGGTGACTCCACCCGCTGCGACATGATGTGGTCCTAAAAAGAGATTGATGCCGGCAGCGAGGACAAAAATGGCCAGGATAATAAAAACGGTTTCACGAAACAGTTTCATCACCCGGCCCCCTTACGCTGAAGGATCTGGGAAGGACGGCATCTGCCGGACCAGTTCCAAGGCAAAAACGACGGCTTGTTCGAACTCGGTGATTGGAATATATTCTTCGACCGTATGAATCTCTTCATAACCGATCGACACATTGACGACGACTTTGCCTTGTTCATTAAAAACGTTGGCATCCGTGCCACCACCACTCCGTTCAAAGCGGGCAGGACGACCGATGGTTTCCAGACAGTGTTTCGCATGTGCGAGCAACGGATGGTCGTCTTCGAAATGATAACCGGTGATAAGTGGTGTCGCCTTGAAGTCGAGTTTAGCGCCGAATCGTGTCACCTCCTCGTTTAAAATCGTTTCGATTGCTTCGACCTGATCGAGACACTTTTGATGATCAAACGAGCGGACTTCCGCGACGAGCTCGAGGTGTTCCATGACGACATTCATCGCCGTCCCCCCCTTCACCTGACCGATGTTCGCCGTCGTTTCGTGATCGATGCGCCCCAGTCTCATCCGGCTGATTGCTTGGGCCGCGACTTCAATCGCCGAAATCCCTTTTTCCGGCTCAAGTCCGGCATGGGCAGCGCGACCGGTCAAACGGATATCCAAGCGATACATCGACGGGCTCGTCGTGATGATGCCGCCGACCGGTCCGCCGTTATCGAGGACGTAACCAAATTTCGACTGCAGCAACGACATATCGACCGCCTTTGCACCGAGTAACCCGACTTCTTCTCCGGCTGTCAGGATGAATTCAATCGGACCGTGCCGGATCTGCTGTTCCTTTAAACGTTTGACCAACTCCAGCATGATAGCGATTCCAGCCTTATCGTCCGCACCAAGGATCGTCGTCCGGTCGGACTCAATCCGCCCGTCCCGTTCAAGCGGATGAATGCCTTGACCGGGAGACACCGTATCCATATGTGACGAGAAAAAGACCGGTTCGATCGACGTATCTCCGTCAAGCCGGGCAACGAAGTTATTGGCGCCAAGTCCCGTCATTTCTTTCGTCGCATCTTCGTCGATGGTCAGACCAAGCGCCTGAAAACGCCCGATCAAGTCCTGTTGAAACGGACCTTCCGCATAAGATACAGAGTCGATTTGAACCAGTTCCATGAATTCTTGGATCAGTCGTGTCGTTGACATCGGAGTCCCTCCTATTCATTCCGCCCATTTACGATTAGCCGTAAACGCGACGGTGAGCCACTTGGTTTGCGGCAACCACTCAAGTGCCGCGTCGATTTGTTCACGTATCAAATCTTGTTCCAGAATCGAATCGTAGCGGTAGTTTTTGGCCACAATCAGATCAATTTCGATGAAAATCAGACTGCCTGTTTTGGAAATCCGGAGGTACATATCGTCAACTTCGTATTCATCGACGATTTTAGCGACACTCTGTTTGATGTCGATCATCAACCGTTCACTCGTCGACATCCCCAGCATTTCCCGCATCGCTTGAACCATCTCCTTGACCGGATAACGAATCAGAAACAAGACGATCAGCATCAGCATGACCGGATCGACGTACCGAGCGACGTTTTCAAAAGATAACCAAATCGCCATTCCGGCGATTCCGTAACCGGCGACTGCACCGATTCCCATGATGACGGTCAGACGCCACTGTTCGACTTCCGCTGTCGCTAAAATCGAGCGTGCGGACCGATTAAGTTGCTTCAGATGGCGGTATACGATAAGCGCAATCAAGGCACTGATTGTCAGATAGCCGATGACAAATCCCAGTTCGACCGGATCACCACCCGACCGAATCGTGTCGATGGCAGCGACAAATGCGTAAATAAGTAGGAGAAAGACGATGAGATATTGAAAGAAAACAAGAATGGGTTCCAATGATTCTTTGCCAAACGGGAAGTGGACATCATCCTTGACGGTGATGAACCGACCACCTCGAAGCGAAAAAACACTTAAGACGACACTCAGTAAAGCATAAAGTCCGTCAAACAGAACAAAGGAGGAAGAAAGAAGGAATCCGGCAGCAATGCCAAACACTGATAAGAAAAGAGAACTAAAGATGGAATGTTGCAACAAACGGTCTTCGATGACCGGATCTTTTACTTGCGCCAACCGCTTCACCTCCCATGACGGAAGTGGCTTTCAGGTCTGCTGAACGATGACGGCATGACACGTGTCTAAACAACAAATTCAAGTTAGTTTATGATTACCCCATTTTTGAAGCAAATAACAATTAAATGTGAAAAAGCACATATCTTTCAGAATTTTCACGCTATTTCCAGCAGTTTCGGGGAAAGGATACAACATGCCACTTATTTTCGAGGGAGGAGATTGCCTTGTCCGGATTGATTTCCAATCGTTCCTTTCGTATCGGTCTGTTCATCTTGCTTGTACTTGGCATCATCTATATGGCACGACAGGTCGACTTTCTCTTTTATCCGTTACTCGTCCTGTTCACGACGATCTTCACCCCGTTCATCATCGCCGGGATTTTATTTTACCTCTCCGTCGGTTTCGTCGATTCACTCGAACGTCGTCTCCGGTCGCGAAAACTGGCGATTTTTATCGTCTTGCTTTTATTGCTTGTACTCGTCATCGTATTCCTTTTGACGTTATTTCCGCTGATCACGAAACAGCTGTTTGCATTCATCAGTGCCGTACCCGGTTTTGCTGAACGTCTGTACACACAATCCCTGTCGCTTTACGCCAAATACGGGACGTCGATTCCGTCACTCGAGAGCCAGTTTTCATCGGTCGAAAGTTCGATGAAAAGCGCGACCGCACTCCTCGGAAACGTCTTTTCCTCGATTGCCGGTTCCGTGCTTTGGCTGATTCAGTTGATTGCCTCGACCGTTTTCACGTTATTCATCGCACTTTTTTTATACGTCTTCATGTTGGTCGACGGAAAAAAATTACCGAATGCGCTGGTCCAGTTCATCCCGATCAGTTACCGCAAGGAAGCCCTGCTGATTTTAAAAGACATGAACGGGACGATCCGCTCTTACGTCCGGGCGCAACTGATCGTCTGTACATTTGTCGGGAGTCTCGCGACACTCGTCTTGTGGTGGCTCGATGTCCCGTACTTCTTACCGCTTGGTCTGTTCATCTTCGCGACGAATATCATCCCGTACCTCGGACCGTTCCTCGGTGCAGCGCCGGCTGTCCTGATCGGCTTCTTGGATGAACCGATCAAAGGCTTATATGTCATCATCGGCATCACGATCGTTCAGCAACTTGATGCCAATGTCATCTCCCCGCTCGTTCAGGGAAAATCCTTGAAAGTACATCCGATTACGATTACGGTCGTCCTGCTCGTCGCCGGTCAACTGGCGGGAATTCTCGGTATGTTGCTGGCCGTCCCGTTTTACGCTGTCGCGAAGGTCACGGTGCTCAACATCATTAAACTCGCACAACTCCGGAAAATGGCGTTACGGACGGACAAACCAGTTCCGGATCGTGTCCCGGAAGATCCAACCTAACAAGCAAGACAGGATCAGTAATCCGGGCAACAAGATGACACCGCTATGGGTCGCCCACCATGTCGAAAAGCGGTTTAACAGACCATAAGCGCCGAGACGGTTGACGAGAATCGTCCACAGCAACGCATAGATGCCGGTTCCGGCTAACGTCACGAGCACGTAGGGGCGAAACGGATAGGCGAGCAGTCCTGCCATATAATGAATCGGACGACGGACACCCGGTAGGAAAAACGACACGGCAATGGCGACCGTTCCTTTCTCCTGGAGAATCACTTCGGCTTTCGCAAGATGTTTATTGGTCAATAACTTTTGAAAGAAGGGAAGTTCGCGAAAAATACGGGGAATGCCGTAAAACAGATTAAAACACACGAAACAGGCGGACCAGACGGATAAAAAAATCAGGATGAGTGCTTGATCCTGGCGTAACCAGCTGCTGATTTGGCGGATGACCAACAAATCATCCGAAATCGGGATGAACAAGATACTCGAGATGAACCGGATCCATTCCGAAAACATGCTGTCTTCCCTCCCATCGAAATCATTCTTTCTGAAAACGAGGTGTTCGTATTGATGGACTATACCCTAATCTTGCCGGTTTTGCTCTATGTTGTCCTGTTTGCCAACGTCGCTGCGGCAATCGCCATCCTGTTTTTCGAACGGCGTGACGTCAGTGCCACCTGGGCCTGGCTGATGATTCTCTTTTTCTTACCTGTCATCGGCTTTTTGCTTTACTTATTGTTTGGCCGGTCGTTGAAACAGGAGACGTTTTATCACGTACCGGAAGCACGCCGGTTGGCGCGCGAAGAAGAGCTTTCGGTGCAAGCGAACGACGAAGTCCCCCGTGAAGCACCGCTCTACCCGTACCGGAAGTTGATTCAAGCGAACCGCTCGTCAGGAGCCCTGTTGACGGAAGCGACCGATGTCCGGACGCTGTTCGACGGTCATCAAAAATTTGATACGTTGCTCGCTGACATACAGAGCGCCCAAGTCGAAATCAACATTCAATACTTCATTTTAAAGCGCGATCCGCTCGGCGACCGTCTACTGAACGCTTTGTTTGAACAGGCAAAACGCGGCGTCAAAGTCCGGATTCTGTATGACGCCGTCGGCTCGTGGAAACTAAAAGCGAAGGACTTCGCGGCGTTCAAACAAGACGGCGGTGAAGTCCGCTCCTTCTTCTCTTCGCCGCTCGGTATCTTAAACCTGCGGATCAACAACCGAAATCACCGGAAACTCTGTACGATCGACCGGCAAATCGGGTATATCGGCGGCTTTAACGTCGGATCGGAATACCTCGGAGAAGACGAACACTTCGGCTACTGGCGGGATACACACCTCCGTGTCCTCGGTCCCGTCGTCGAAGAACTCGAGTTCCATTTCGAACAGGACTGGGATGCTGCAAGCAACGAGCGGACGGACTGGTCGACCGCCCCGATTCCACCGCTTGAAGTCGCGACGGATCGGATACCGGTTCAGATCGTGACGTCCGGTCCAACGTCGGAAACGGAATATTTGAAAAACATGCTGATTCAGATGATTCATACGGCGGAAAAATCAATCTACATCCAGTCGCCCTACTTTATTCCGGATGCCAGCTTCATGGATGCCTGCCGGATTGCCTTGGCTTCCGGTGTCTCCCTCAAAATCATGATTCCGAACCAGCCGGATCATCCCTTTGTCTACTGGGCGACATATGCGGCAGTCGGCGAATTGATTCAACACGGAGCCGAAGTTTACACGTATGAGATCGGCTTCATGCATGCGAAGACGATTGTCGTCGACGGGAAAATCGCCTCGGTCGGGACGACGAACATCGACGCCCGGAGTTTCCGGTTGAACTTCGAGATGAATGCGATTTTGTACGATGCGACGATTGCGGAAGAACTGGAGCTGCTCTTTTTGTCCGATGTTGCCGACAGTGCCTTGTTGACCCGGGAAAAATATGCTGCCCGTCCGCGGATGATCCGCTTTAAGGAAAGTATCTCGCGGCTGTTGTCGCCGATTTTATAAAACTTGCTCGGTTATGAATTGAAGAACTTCACTTAAAAAGAGACCTTGTGAAAATGGTAAAAATTATGAAATAATACTTTTTGAAATCATTTTAATTCTTGACTATTTAGCAATGAAAAGGAGGATGGATATGGGGATTTTGCTGATTGTGACAGTAGCGTTTTTGCCGATTTTCTATAATATGCATAAACGGTTGCGGATTTTAGAGGTTGAACTACCTCCACCTACGCTTCACTTAGAGGTGAAGGATTCCTGAGTGATCCGACCTAACGGTCGAAACCTGATCAGGCTAACCCCGTCGTCCCGACGGTTGAAGAAGCTAAGATACGTTCGGCTTCTTGTTTGAGATTCAGTCCTGCATTCACATCTCGATCGTGATGGATGCCGCAACTCGGGCATGTCCATTCACGCAAGCTGAGATGTTTCACGTCTTTGTGTTGATGGCCGCAACTGGAGCACAGTTGACTGGAAGCAAAGGTCTTCCCGACCTTCACGACAATCTTCCCGTACCATCCTGCCTTGTACTCCAGCATGCGGAAGAACGCCGACCAACTGACGTCCGAAATGGCCTTGCTTAACTTGCGATTCTTCTGCATGTTCTTCACTTGCAAGGTCTCGATCCCGATGACGTCGTGGTTTTTGACGATCTCGGTCGATACCTTATGCAGGAAGTCGGTGCGCTTGTTGGCGATCTTCTCGTGGATGCGGGCGACCTTCCGCTTCTGCTTCTGATAGTTCCTCGCCTCGGACAGCGTGACTTTCTTGTTCAAGGCGATGCGTTGACGGCGGGAGAGCTTACGCTGTTCGCGCGCCAGTTTCTTCTCGAGCGTACGGAAGTAACGGTCGTTCTTGTACACCGTGCCGTCCGACAGGATGGCGAAGTTCTTGAGTCCGACGTCGACGCCGACGGATGAACCGGTCTTCGGCAGTTCGTGGATCTCCTGCTCGACGAGCAGGGAGACGAAGTATTTGCCTGAAAATGTGCGTCGGATCGTGGCGTTCAAGATACGGCCTGTGAATTGTTTCGAATGGGCGAAACGCACCCATTTCAGCTTCGGAAGTTTGAGCTTTTTTCCGACAATCGAGACTTCAGGAAGCTGGTTTCTGCCTTGGATGTTGGTCTTGTACGACTGAACGGGATGGCGCTTCGACTTGAATCGAGGGCGTTCGTTCTGTTTCTTGAAGAAGCGATCAAATGCATCGGCAAGGTGTTTGACGCTGATTTGAACAGATGTACTATCCACTTCCTTCAACCAGTCGAACTCCTGCTTCAACACAGGAAGTTCTTTGGAACAAGAACCATAGGACAGTCCTTTTCCAGTGGTCTTGTACGTTTCATCCCACTTCGCCAAGAAGTGATTGAAGACGAAACGCGAACACCCAATCGTCTTCGCAATCAGAATTTCCTGCTCTTTTGTCGGATAGATTCTGAATTTGTAGGCCTTGTGTTTCAACACCATTTTTCACCTCCTTCAAAGGGAATATACCCGCAAAGCAGGTTGGCGATTCATCTCCCACTTTCACTTCGTTTAGAAGTGGGCGTATTCTCGCCTAATTTTGATAAACTTCGTGAATATGAGCGGTAACGGACAAACCGAATTTCACTCATTAATTGACTCATTGATAGATAAACATATTCATTTTGCATGATTTTGAGTATGTTTAACCGTTTTAAATCCATATTAATTAGTTCATTTTTTAATAAACATACTCATTTCACCATAAAATGAGTATGTTTATTCTTTTTGAACACGTTTAGATACGTTATAATTTAATTAAACATACTCATTTCTCTAATAAATGAACATGTTTATCTATCAATGAGTCTATTAATGAAAGAGGCGCTATCTGTGAGAAACTATACGTACAGTTATTTAAATACCATTGCACTACCGATGGAAACAGTCCGTTTGATCAGCCGGATCAATGAATATAAAGGAAAGCAAGATTTATATAAACAACAAGCTCCTCAAATTCTAGATACGTTACGAGACGTCGCTGTCATTCAGTCGACAAAAGCATCGAACGCAATTGAAGGAATTGTCGTTACAGAAAGCCGCCTCCATACCATCATGTCGAAATCAGCCGATCCTGCCGACCGTTCCGAGGCAGAGATTGCCGGTTATCGCGATGTCTTGAATTTGATACATGCTTCGGCACAAGATATTCCAATCAATGCAAACGTATTGTTACAACTTCATAAGGAACTTTATAAATTCGTTCCCATCGAAGGTGGTCGTTGGAAAAATGTCGATAACGAAATCAGCGAGACGTTTCCTGACGGGACACGACGGACACGCTTCATTCCGGTGCCGGCATTCGAGACACCTGCCTCAGTTCAAGCATTATGCGATGGTCTGCGTGACAGGCGGCAACAAGAAGACGTCGATCCACTTATCTTGACGAGCCTCTTCGTACTAGATTTCTTGTCGATTCATCCATTCAATGATGGAAATGGTCGGATGTCACGCTTATTAACGCTATTAATGCTTTACCAGGAAGGTTTCGAGGTTGGACGGTACATCAGTCTGGAAAAGATTGTCGAATCGCGTAAGGAAGACTACTATGAATCGCTTCGACTGTCTTCTATCCACTGGCATCAGAATCAGCAGGATCCTTTCCCATGGATCAACTACCTGTTGAGTACAATCCTTGCCGCGTATAAAGAACTGGAGGAGCGCGTCGGACTGATTACGACCGGCAATCAAAACAAGTCGGGACGAATTCGTCAATATGTCGAAAGCCGCATTACACCGTTCAATAAAGCAGATGTCCGAAACGCCTGTCCTGATGTCAGCGAGGCAACGATTAATCGAATTTTGCGTGAACTTCGGGATGAAGGACTCATTAAACCATCAGGACGTGGACGTGGAGCAAAATGGAGCAAAAGATAACCTTGTTCTTCCAACTCGTCATAGGATTCCAAAAACGAAAAAGCATCGAGTATACGTGACAATCCCGAATACCTGATGCTTTTTATAGATATTAGAATAAGAGGTGTTCTCCCTTACACTGTAACCCTTCCCTGACCGCCCAGGACTGATGGTCATGAAACAGATCATCGATTTTATAAAAACTACACCAGACCAAACGGTGGTCCCCTTCGACTGCTGTTTGTATCCGTTCATGTAACGTCATTTTAAAAAAGAACGCGTCGTTGAGAATCGCTTTCCCGTCCGGTATCACCACGTACTGCTCGGAACGGCCGATTGGCGCATCGATTTGAATCGAAAATCCGGTCTCTTCAAGCAGCTCCCTGTGAAGTGCTTGCTCCGGTGTTTCTCCCCGCTCGATTCCCCCACCCGGCAACAAAAGATTGTTCCATTTGGTCTCGACAGTTAAAAATGTCTGCTGTCGTTGATCGTATGCCACACCATAGACACTCTGTTTGTACTGGTAGTGCCGCCCTTTCAATTTCACACCAAAAGTCGGTCTCTTCTTTTCATCAGATATCATCGGTCGTCTCTCCTATAGTTTCCCGTTAATTTCCCGCCGTCGTCCCATCGTCCGAGCATTTTTCCTTGTGCCGTGTATTTCAAAAAGTTGGCCAAGCGTTTTTCATATTCCGGACTACCGGGTTTGTATTCCTGAATGTAACTGATCCGGACCCGGATATACAAATCGGGCAACGTCTTAAAAAACTGATAGGTTGCTGCGTCTTTTTTTAGTTCCTCGAGAATCGCT
The DNA here is from genome assembly GCF_003598705.1 of Exiguobacterium sp. RIT452. Taxonomy (NCBI): domain Bacteria; kingdom Bacillati; phylum Bacillota; class Bacilli; order Caryophanales; genus Exiguobacterium; species Exiguobacterium sp. RIT452. The sequence goes on along the minus strand of NZ_QXJB01000001.1, from coordinate 726,219 downwards.
TCATCGATTTCGAACGGTGTCTCTAAATTCGGCAATACCTTTATTCCCTGTTCGTGCATCTTTCCGAGTGCCGTCAAACGACGGACCCGTTCCTTGTTCAGTTCCGTCCAGTGACTGTTTTTACGGCGCGGCGTAAAGCGTTGGGCTTTTGTTGAGTCATCCATCTTTTTGCTGATTCCGTCAATCCAGCCAAAACAAAGCGCTTCCTCAACCGTCTCGATATAATCCAGCTGGTAGTCACCCGCATCCCTTTTATAGAAGACGAGCCAAATCTCGTTCTCTGTTAAATGGTTACTTTCCAACCAATTGCGCCACTCTTCGATTCGTTCGACATGTAATTGTGTTGTGATGTCCATGAATTCCTCCGTTTCAATCAAATCGTTTCCAGTGACCTTCTGAAATCACTTCCACTACACCATCAACAACCTGAATCGCCGTTTGATCATCAATCGCATAGGATGGTCCCTTGAGATCAGCCGCCCATTTGACGGCTTCGTCCAATGTATTTTCCGGTAACAGTTCGTGATCAAGGTGCGGAAAAATCGAAAAATCAACCAATCCCAGGGTTTCATCCGACGTTGTATCAGGCGGTGTCCACTCCACGAACGCCTGACCAATCCGCGGCGTAAGCACCATACTACCGGCACTTAACCCGACGTAAACCGCTTTTAACGTTGGTAAACGTGTGGCCAGTCCAGACTTTTTCATCCAGTAGTTTAAAAATAGGGGATCTCCGCCATTCACCAACAGCACATCGGCCTGTTCGACAAGCGGTACCCAGAGTGATTCATCCAGACTCGGTAGTGCCGTCAATTCGAGAACTCCCATCGACTGAAATCCTAATTCACACATCGGTGTTGAACCGGTTCCTGTGATGAATGAATAAGCATGGTACGGCCCTTCCTTCATTCCGTAAACGGCCGTCGGAATACAGAGTGCATGTGCTTCCGCAATCGGTTTTCCGAGTAGATCGACGAGTGCACGACGTTGACTGTCATTTTGAATGCCGCCTGAAGTCAGCAATACTTTCATAAGAACCCTTCTTTCCGGATTGAATGGTGAAGCGATTTACGATTCTATTTACTTCTTCACATTTCATGTTTATCCTGTTCCTGTTGCTCAAACGATTCATGTTCAGACAAAAAACGTCAGCAAGTAAAATCGGCAGAATAGACCGGCTTTACTTACTGACGTGGAGATAATCATGCTTCTGTTAATAAGGATTGAGCCTGTTCGAGGACCAAGTCCCCTTTCATCAGACCATACGCCATCTGATTGATGATCGCGACGCGAACCCCTTTTGGTTCTGCTACTTGGCGAATCTTTGTTTCTAAATACCGGACTTGTGGTCCGATTAAAATCACATCCGTCTGATCCAGATGATGCGATAATTCACTTTCGGGAATGGCTTCGATCGTCACATCAAGAGCTTTTGCCACAGCTTGTTCACGCATTTTCCGAACTAAGATGGATGTCGACATACCGGCCGAGCAAACGAGTAAAATGTTCATGATTTTTCCTCCAATCGTGTGAGTCGCGTATACAGTTCGACCATCTCGACAGCTAAATCTCTGACCGTCATCGCTGTCATCAAATGGTCTTGGGCATGAATCAATAGAATCGATAACGGCGTTTCAAGCCCTTTTGCTTCGTCCTGCAGTAAGGTCGTTTGGGCACGATGCGCCTGTAGACTTTCTTGATTGGCTTCTTCCAGTTTGGTTTGTGCCAACGAGAGGTCTCCTTTTTTAGCAGCCTGAATGGATTCCATTGCTGCCGAACGGGCATTACCTGCATGAAGAATCATCGTAAACGATAGGATCTGCAGTTCTTCTGTCATCAGCTTGCCATCTTCCCTTCTGTTTGTTTTTTCATCGCCCGGACACCTGCTGCGACGAACGGGACATAAATCGCTGTCGCGAGCGTCAAGTTGACGACTTGTAGTGCGATTCCGCGCCAACTCCCGCCTGTCACGAGATAGCCACTGATTAAAGGCGGTGTCGTCCACGGTAAAATCGCGACGGTTTTTGGAACCAGTCCAGTCGACAACGCGACATAGGACACGATCGTCAATGTGACCGGCACCAAGATGAATGGAATCAACATGATCGGGTTCAAGACGATCGGTAAGCCGAAAATTACCGGTTCGTTGATGTTGAATAATCCAGCGGGTGTCGATAACTTGGCGACTTCGCGGTAGGGATGATTTTTCTGTTCACGGATGACAAAGAAAATGGCAAAGAGAAGAGCAAGTGTCGTACCGGAACCCCCTATGAATACGAAGGAGTCGAGGAAAGGTTTCGTTACCGTATTCGGGACGTCGTAAGCAGAAGCCCCCGCTTGGAATGCTTCCAAGTTCTGCTGAATCAACGGCAGATAAATCGGTTCGATGACGGCTCCGATGATGTTTGTCCCATGTAAGCCGAAGAACCAGAGAATATGATTTAAAAAGGCAATTGCAATCGCAGCCGGAAGTGTGTCTCCAAACCCTTGTAACGGTTTTTGGATACTGTTGAAGATGACTTCAAACAGGCTTGATTCAATGGCGAGTGTCATAAATAATTGGAATCCGCCGACGAGGATCAAAATCAACGTTGCCGGAATCAATGCTTGGAACGAGCGGACGACACCATCCGGAACCCCATCCGGCATCGAGATCGTCAACCGTGTTTTCAGTAAGATGCGAAACAGCTCGGTCGTTAAAAGAGAAAGAATGATGGCGACGAATAGTCCTTGCGCGCCGAGCCAGGCAAAACTGAGTCCCCAGTCTTTCGTGACCGGAACAAGAATGATATAGGAGGCGACGGAAATCAACCCTGCCGACAACGGATCGACATCGTAACTTTTAGCCAGGCTGTAGGCGATCGAAAAAGCCACCAGCAATCCTAAAATCGCAAACGATCCGTTCCAGATGTTCCCCCCTAACCCTTGCCAGTTTCCTTCTCCAAACAGCCCGTTCATCCAACCGACGAAATCAAGACTGCCGATGGCGGGGAAGTTATTGATCAGTATCGCGAGAGACCCGACGATGATCAGGGGCATAATGGCGACGAATCCATCCCGTATCGCGACGAGATGGCGTTGGGCCCCGATTCTTCCTGCGATTTCAATGAATTTATTCATGTCCGTTGCGCCTCCTTGGATTGAAATTGTGGTAACCATGCTGCATGCGCAAGCAACATCTCCTCGAGTAGCGGTTGCGCCCGCTTTTCATCTTGAATCAATGGATTCATCAAAAAGGCTAAGTAAGCGTCTTTGGTTGATCCGCTTAATGCGGCTTGAATCGTCAGTTCTTCCATCTGCTTCATCTGCAAAATCAATCCTTTGACGGATAATGGTAATGGTCCCACCGCAATCGGGAGCGGACCGTCTTTCGTAATGACGGCGTTGACTTCGATGACGGCATCGACCGGTAAGTCGGAAATCGCCCCGCGGTTTAATGTATTGACGGTCTGGATGTCTCCGCGGTTGTTGTAAATCGAATCCATCAGGGAACAGGCAGCATCACTGTAATACGCGCCACCGCGTAATTCGAGTTCAGCCGGTTTTTCGTCCAACTGTTCATCCTGATAGGCTTCGAACAATGTCCGTTCGACTTCCTGGACAATCTCGGCCCGGGTGCCGTTCGTGTTGTAGGCGGCGAGGTCCTTCTCGAGCGTCTCGGCGGTTTGGAAATAGTACTGGTGGTAAGGATTCGGCAACATGTTGACGGCTTGCAAGAAGGCATCGGACCAACCAAGACTGACGATATTCGCCGGTGAAAAATCAAGCTGTTTCGACATCAGTCGCTGCATCACCTCTTCTGTTCGGTCGCTTCCGTCGACAAAGACCCGGCGTCCAAAGACGAAATGGTTTAAACCGATAAACTCGATCGAGACGCGCTTGACATCGACGTGTAAGACTTCGGCAGTCGAGTTCCGCATGTTAAACGGAATGTTGCAGACGCCGATGACTTTTTGATGCGGACCGTGCTTCAATAACGCTTCCGTCACGATGCCGGCCGGATTCGTAAAGTTAATCAGCCAGGCATTGGGACAGATTTCGTGCATCTCTTTCGACAGCTCGAGCAGGACGGGAATCGTCCGGAATGCTTTGAAAATCCCGCCCGCGCCATTCGTTTCCTGACCGATAAAACCGTGTTTCAAAGGAATCCGTTCATCGAGTGCCCGTGCTTCCAACCCTCCGACGCGGATTTGTGTGGATACGAAGTCTGCTCCTTCCAGTGCGTGGCGCCGATTCAAGGTGGCGCTTAAACGAATTGGTAAGCCGGACCGGCGCAGCATCCGCTCCGCAAGCCGGGTAATGATGTCCAACTTGTCCGTTCCGGATTCAATGTCACATAAGACGATTTCAGAAACCGGAAAGGATTCATACCGTTTGATGAACCCTTCGATTAATTCAGGTGTATAACTTGATCCACCTCCGATGATGACGACTTTGATCCCCATGATAACAACCTCCCGTTTTTTTGTAACCGCTTCCTCTTTTTCTTGTTTGTAATGTATCATACAAAAAGAACAAATGTAAATACAAATTTAAAATGTATCAATACAAATACATTCAACTTGTTATAACATTTGCATTCAGTTGTTTGTTATCGGTACAATAAAAGAAAACTCGTGAAGGAAGGTCCGTCATGGAAACCAACCAATCGCTACATTCTTATATCAAAGAAGAATTGTTAGATCGCATCAAATCGGGACTCTATCAAGCCGGTCAACAATTACCGACCGAATATGAGCTTTGTGAAGACTTTGATGTCAGCCGGACGACGGTTCGTGCTGCCTTGAATCAGCTCACCCTCGAAGGGTATTTGATTCGTCAGCAAGGGAAAGGGACGTTCGTCGCCGATCAAAAAGTACGCCAAACCTTATCCGATACACCGGACACCTATACCGAACAACTTGCCGTGCAAGGAAAACGGGGGCATGTTGCGGCCGTCGATTTAACAGTCGTTCCGGCAAATGCGGCAATCGTCGCAAAATTGCATGTCACGCTCAATGATCCGATTCAACGAATCGAGCGGATTCGCCGGGCCAATGACGAACCGACACAATATGAAATTTCCTATATCCCCTGGCACATTGCGCCAGGCATCACAAAAAAACAAGCGGAACACTCTCTCTACACGACACTCCGCGAAACGTTTTCGATTTCCGTCGCCAAAACAACCGAATCCCTTGAAATCACGTTGGCAGATGAACGCATCAGTGCCCATTTAGATTGTGAGCTCGGCATGCCGTGTTTCTATATTGAAACCGTTGCGGAGAACAAGGACGGTGAGCCAATTGAGTATTCCCGCTCTTATTTCAGAGGCGACAAGACGAACTTCGTCATCGAACGGCATTATGCTGCGGGTGACGCCTTATGAACATTCTCATCAATGCCGATGATTTCGGATTAACACAGGGCATAACAGACGGCATCATTCAAGCACATCAAAGCGGAATCGTGCATGCAACGACGATGATGATGAATGGACGGTCCGTCCCCTATGCCGTGCAACAAGCGAAACGATTCCCGGAACTGAAAGTCGGGATTCACCTTGTGCTGTCTTACGGACGACCATTGACGACGACCACCACGACATTAACAGATGCGTCCGGTCAGTTCCGCTTTACAAACCAGTACACGGAACAGACCCCACCGGCTACAGAGGATGTCTTGACGGAATGGTCTGCCCAAATCGATGCTTTTTTGGCAACCGGTCTGCCGCTGCATCATATCGACAGCCACCACCACATCCACGGCTGGGAACCGTTGCAGGAGGTCGTGTTAGAATTGGCGCGTCGTTACGATGTCCCGGTCCGATTTGTTTCAACACTTGAAGACCATCCCGAACATGCGCTGACCAAAACGTTGTATACCGGTTTTTATGGCGCAGGGATTTATCTGGATTTATGGGAGGAACTGCGTTCACTTGATGCCGAATCGGTCGAAATCATGGTTCACCCAGCTTATGTCGATGCCGATCTTCAAGACGTCAGTTCTTATACGGATTACCGCGAAAAGGAGCTTGCCCTATTGACTGCCCTCACGTTACCGAACGATATGACGCCGCTTACGCGATGATAGATGGTAAGGCGAAGCAAAAATCATTTTCTACACACGAGGGTGGCAGATCACAAGTCTGCCACCCTCATTGTGTTCAAAAAGAATCAGTTGGTTGTCCAATCGTTTCAAAACCATTTGCCATTTGCGTCTTTGCTTGCTACACTCAATTCGACTACTTATTAAAATATTTTAAAAAGTGCAAAGGAGACTACCTATGGCTGGAACCAATACCGATTTAGTAAGACAACTCCGGCAAGCGATCCTGTTTCAAAGGATCCGGACGATTCCTGAACTGAGTCGTGTGTTGTCGGCCAGTTTTCCGACGGTCAAAAAGCATTTAGATCTACTGATCGCACACGGTGAAATCGATGAACAGGTATCGGAGCTCTCGAATGGCGGACGTCCGGCGAAACAATACCAGTACCGGGCGGAATACGCCGAGGGACTTGCCCTCTACCTTGAACTCGATGCAATCGGTTTTCAGATCTTCGATGCCGTCGGCACAAACCTATCGATTGGCACGGAACCGGTCGAAAAAAATCAACCGCACGTTCCGGCTTTAATCCGCTTGATTCACCGATTGCTTGAACAGAATCCACACATCAACTTTTTGAGTGTCGGCGTCGCGGCATCCGTCGAAAACGGACAGGTCTTTTTTGCACCGGATTATCCGTCCCTGCAACAGGTCGATTTGAAAGGTGTGCTCGCATCACAGTTTGATGTACCGGTCGTCGTCGAAAATGACATGAATGCGGCTGTGATTGGATTTCACGAAGGACATCAGCGCAGTCAACAGTCGTTGATTTATTTGTACTTAGGGAAAAACGGTCCCGGTTCCGGGATTTTGATCAACGGACAGCTCGTCCGCGGCAGCAGTCACTTTGCCGGTGAAATTTCCGTTGTTCCGCAATACGACAAGAAAACATTCGGACAGGCGATCGCCAGGCGGCAAACCGCTCTAGACGCCCAGACGATTGATGCCATCAGCCGCTTGACGACGACGTTCGCCGCGACGCTGAATCCGCATCTGTTGATCTTTAACGGGTCGGAAGTGACGGAACACGATCTGGAACAGATCCGAATCAAAACAGCCGAATATATCCCGGAAGCGCATATCCCGCTTTTGATCCGGAGTCACTGGGAAAGCGATTATCTGAACGGCTTGACCCGACTTGGCTTGCAGCTTCTGACCGAACAACCTTTATCAGCGAACAGGAGGACATCTTCATGAGTGGTATCTTGTTACTCAGCATCATCTATCTTGCCTTCATCAGTTTAGGGTTACCGGACTCTTTGCTCGGTGTCGCCTGGCCCGTCATGCGGACGGAATTCGGTGCCGATCTCGAAGTCGCCGGTTGGTTGTTCATGACGATTGCCGGCGGAACGATCATCTCGAGCCTGTTCAGCGGCAAGATTCTCAACCGGTTCGAGACGAGTCATGTCACAGCGTTTTGTGCCGCGATCACGGCGAGTAGCTTACTCGGTTTTTATTTCGCTCCGTCGTTGATCTGGCTGTTCCTGCTCTCGATTCCGCTTGGACTTGGAGCCGGCGTCGTCGATGCTGCCCTCAATCATTTTGTCGCGACCCGCTACAAAGCCCATCATATGAACTGGTTGCATTGTTTTTGGGGCGTCGGCGCAACGACCGGGCCGTTGATCATGGCGGCGATGATGAGCGAATCCGGCGAATGGCGCAGCGGATATTTGACCGTCGCTCTGACCCAGTTCGGACTTGCCCTCGTGCTCCTTCTCAGTCTACCGCTCTGGAAACAGGCACCGGTCGCTGTCTCGGACGTACCGGACGATTTGTCATTAACTGACACTGCGTCCAAACGATTGGTTGGTCTGCCGTTCGCACTCGCTTCATTTGTCCTCTATTGCGGCGCGGAAGCCTTGATCGGTTTATGGGGCAGCAGTTATCTCGTCCAAGTGAAGTCGTTTTCGGTTCAGACAGCCGCGACCTGGATTTCCGTCTATTATGGCAGCATCACGGTCGGCCGGTTTTTGAGTGGTTTCTTGTCGCTCCGTTTGACGAACCGTCAATTGATCCGGGCAGGACAAGGAACCGCCTTAGTCGGCAGTCTGTTGTTTTTCCTGCCGCTGGATGGTTTGATGTTGACCGGTTTCATTTTGATTGGACTTGGACTAGCTCCGATTTATCCGGCGATGTTACATGAGACACCGGTCCGGTTCGGACGGGATGCGGCAAAACGCTTGATGGGGATTCAGATGGCGTTCGCTTACAGCGGCAGTACGTTTTTACCGCCCTTGTTCGGTGTCCTTGCCTCGCTCTTGACGTTGCAGCTGTTCCCGGTCACAGGATTCCTGATGATTTTGTTCCTGTTGCTCTGTTCCGAACGTCTCAATCGTGTTCTTGCCAAACGGGCGTTGTCCCGCGCTTCCTAATTCTTCAGAGAAGGAGTTTACTCTCATGAAAATTGAACATATTGCCCTCTGGGTCAAGGATCTCGAACGAATGAGAACCTTTTATGAAACGTATTTTGAGGCTCAAGCCAATGACTTGTACCATAATCCGACAAAAGGGTTTTCGTCTTATTTCCTACACTTTAAATCAGGAGCCCGGCTTGAGTTGATGCACCGGACGGATATCGACCACGAGGCGCCGCGCGACCGATTTGGTTATGCGCATATTGCCTTTTCACTCGGCAGCCGGTTCGCCGTCGATCAGTTGACGAACCGACTCGAACAAGACGGCTACACCCGCCTCGACGGTCCCCGTATGACGGGAGACGGGTATTATGAAAGTGTCTTCCTCGATCCGGAAGGGCTGACGATTGAACTGACCGTCTGACGCCACACAAAAACACCACCTGTCTGACGCCCTTCTCGCGAAGCGGGCGTGCAGACGGATGGTGTTTTTGATCTGTCCTGAAGGTCAATCGGTTATTTTTCTTGTTGTACCTCAAACACCTTGTACCTGTTCTTGCCGGACGACTTGGCCTCGTATAACGCGATATCGGCCTGCCGCAGGAGATTTTTCAAACTGGTTTCCTGTGCCGTATACGAAACGATCCCGATACTCGTCGACAATTCATATTCGTCCCACTGGCTCAGACAGGCAAGGACTTCGTCTGCTTGACGAAGCACTGCTTCCTGACTGATGCCGTAAGAAAAGTGGAGCACGAACTCATCTCCCCCCAACCGGACGGCGCACGCTGCTTTTTGTCCTGCAATCAGTCTTTGCAGACGTCTTGCCACTTCAAGTAACACCACATCACCCGCGTCATGCCCATGCACATCGTTCACTTGCTTGAAACCGTCCAAATCAAGGAAAAAGAGCGCTCCCGCCTCCCGAGGTTGCGTATCGAAGCGATTCATTAAATACCGTCTGTTGTAGAGATCGGTCAATGGATCACGCCAGACGAACCGTTCCAGTTCTAAATAATATGAGAACAGACGAACGATCCGTTGTAACAATTTGATGCTTTTGCCTTCAAACAGACTGGCTTCATCATTGATGGCACATAACGTTCCGAATTTTTCACCGTTCGTCAGCGAAATCGGAATCCCTAAATAAGACTGGACGTTTGCCTCTTTCAAGACTCCCCTCATATCAGCGAGAATCGGCTCTTTTGTTACATCTTCATACACAAGCGGTTGATTGGTTGTAAAATCGATTCGGTTGCATAGGGAATGGTTCAAATCGATGACCATGCCTTCTGCAACTCGCATACTGGTCTGCTCATCCGAGAGTTTCAAAATCAATTGCTCGGCATCATCGATGGCGGATAAATAAAACAGCTGTTCCGGCAGAATTTCTTTAGCCAAATCCGGTAAATCATCCGCTAAATCGTCAAATTTTGTATACATCTTCAATTCTTCAAATTGTATGGTCATTCGGCACCTCGACATGTCATAGTTTTCAAATACTCCATTTGCGTCGTAAAATGCAAGTTATAAAGTCATTTTACCATAAAAAGGATGACGAGACAGAATAGGCGTGAAAATCGGATTGCAACAAAGAACCCCCTAACGGATCACATATGACCGTTTTGGGGGTTCTTACATTGGATAGCGTCACGCTCGCTCTTTTCGCAACAGATACAGGAAGTACGGCACACCGATGATTGCCGTAATTAATCCGGCCGGAATCTCAAGCGGTGGATGGATACCGCGTCCGAGCGCATCCGCGACGACAAGCAGTCCACCACCAACGAGCACAGCCATCGGAATCAACAGGTGATGCCGGTGTCCAATCAAGCGTCGTGCCATATGCGGGGCGACTAGACCAAGAAAGCCGATTGATCCGACCATCGCGACCGCGACACCCGCCAAGGCGACGGCAAGGGCGAGGAACACATACCGTGTTCCCTTCATCCGTAACCCGAGACCAATCGCCGCGTCTTCACTGAGCGATAAGATGTCGAGTTGCCGGTGACCGGACCAGATGACGAGTCCAAGCAACAGGAAGACCGGTGCCAGGACGTACACTTCCGTCCACCCTTTGCCGAACAAGCTGCCGGCGAGCCAAACCAGCGAATCATTGGTCTGGAGCGGAAATTTAATCAACAGATATTCCGTTCCCGATGCACAGATCGCACTGACGGCGATGCCGAGCAAGGCAAAGGAACTGTTTTGCAGTTTCCCGTGATCCGCCAGCAGCATCAACGCGACCATCACAAGCGTTGCTCCTATTAAGGCGGCAAGCGGTGTCAAGACAAGCGGACCGTCGGGAATCAAGGCAATCGTCAAGACGGCAAACAAGGCGGCCCCGTTTGTCACCCCGATGACATCGGGCGAGACAAGCGGATTGCGGATGATCGCCTGTAACAAGACACCGGACAAGGCGAAACAACCGCCGGCGAGAAACGCGAGGAGCGTCCGTGGCAAACGGTAGTTCCAGACGATGAAGGAACCGGCGCCGTCTCCTTGAAGAGCCGCAACGATTTCACCCGGCTTCAGAAACACGGAACCGATACCAAGCAACAGGAAACTGAGCACGGTGACAAGGAGTGACATGAGGGCTAGACCGAGCCATGGTTTTTGACGGAGTCTGTTCATTTAGGCAATCCCCCTTGTCTGCCGTTTCGCTAGATATAAAAAGAACGGCGCTCCGAGTAATGCGGTCACGATTCCGACCGGTGATTCATACGGATAGGCGATGAACCGGGCGAGGACATCAGCGTATGTCAGCAACAGACCGCCGCACAATGCCGAAATCGTTAAGACATAGCGGTAATCCTCACCGACCAACCGCCGGACGATATGCGGGACCATCAGACCGATGAAGCCGATGGCTCCGGCGACCGCGACCGTCACCCCGGCCAGCAGCACAACAGCGACGGCTGCCAGCATCCGGATCCGGGTGATGTTCTGCCCCAGTCCGACGGCGACATCTTGACCGAGTTGGAAAATCGCCAGCGACTTGGCCAAGCTGAAGGCTAAGATCAAGCCGATGATTGACCAGGGTAAAATCAACCGTACTTCGATCCATCCACTGTCACTGATCGAACCGGATAACCAGTACAGAACATTAGTGATGCGGTCGTTGAACAAAATCAACCCTTTCGTCAAGGACGTCAGCAACAAGTGGATCGCCATCCCGACGAGGGCCAGTTTCAGACTCGTCATGCCGCGGACAGAGGCGAACGAAAAGACCAGTAATCCGCCAATCATTGCACCAAAAAAGGCGAAATAGACCAGATTCGCTGTTCCGAGTGCCGGGAACAGCAACAAAGCGAGGACGACAAACAGCGACGCCCCGGCGTTGACGCCGAACACTTGCGGTGAAGCCAGCGGATTACGTGTGACCGCCTGCATCAAGGCACCGGCGACGGCTAAGTTTGCCCCGAGTAATAAACCGAGTAACAACCGCGGCAAGCGGATTGTCGTCAAGACCAGTGTCTCTTTCGACAAGTTGCCGGATGACCATTCCCGAATGGCTTCGAGCGGTTGAATCGTCGTGACACCGAGAAACAGACTGAGGTAGGACCCGAGTCCGATCAAGACAAGGAGTACGACGAGCAAGCGGATCAATCGTGTGTGTCGGATCATCCACTGATCCTCCTTTCATCAACAAAAGCCAGATTGCTCTGGCTTTGGCTGTCGTTTACTTGTTTTTTTGATTCAGCAGTTGAATCGCTTCATCGACGATTTGTTCCGCGGCGTCGAGTCCACGGTAACGGGTCCATAGGTCCCGATTGACTTCGTAGACTTCCCCTTTTTTGACGGCTGTGATCTGATTCCACAGCGGATTCTTTTTCCATTCGTCGAGCAGCTTCGGATCGGCTTCTGCCATGAAGATGACATCCGGATCCCATTTGACGATCTGTTCCAGTGTGATCGTCACGGTTGGTTCAGCTGTTTTCGTGATGGCATTATCGATCCCCATTTTTTCGAGCAATTCGCCGTCAAACGATGTTTCACCGTGTGCCGTCAACGAATCCGATCGGAAGACACCGACCATGATCTGGCGTTGATCGTTCGGATCGACTTTTTGTTTGGCTGCTGCGAGACGCTCCTCGTGTAACTGGAGACGTTGATCCATCTTGTCAGTCTGACCGACCGCTTCCGCGATGCTCTTAAACGACGCGATGTTTTCCTGATAGGTCGCGTTCCGGCTCTTTAAAATGATTGTCGGTGCGATTTGCTGCAACTGTTTGTAGATTCCTTTATGCCGGTTGAAATCACCGATGATCAAGTCCGGTTTCAGAGAACTGATGACTTCGAGATTCGGTTGCTGGCGTGTTCCGACTTCCGTAAAGGAAATCTTCTTGCCGAGCAGCCCCGACACATCGTCTTTGTTTTCTTGCGCGATGCCGACCGGTTCGATCCCCAGTTCGTCAAGTGCGTCGACGAATGAGAATTCCAGGGCGACGACGCGTTTCGGATTGTCCGGAACGTTTGTTGTCCCCGCTTCGTGCGTGACTTTATGCGTCTGTTTCGTCTCTTCTTTTGCTTGTCCGGCGCATGCCGCAAGCATCAGACAACTGATCATCAAGACGGCTAATGCCCATGATGTGCGTGTACGTGACATGGTAATGCCTCCCTTTAAGTTCGGAATGAGAATCATTCTTAATTAATCCTGTTTCAGCATAACAAAGATTTATTCGAAACAAAAGACCAATTCTTATTTCCAGATAACATATGTCATTTTTTGGACGGATTGTGCGATAATGAAAAGACGAAACAAAGGAGGAGTTTCCGTTGTCATCACTCATAAAAGAGATTGCCGCCCGGATCAAGTATCCGCTTGGACATATCATCTCGTTTGACGATTTACCCGCGTTACTTGAAGCATTTGCTTACCATCTTCCGTTTGATAACCAAGCGGTGTTGACGAAACGGACTACTCCGTTTAATCCGGATCGTCTCGTGCAGACATTCGTGACGGATCGGACTGGAGGCGTCTGTTACGACTTAAATCATCTGCTCTATGAAATCTTACGGATCAAAGGATTTGATGTCGCGCTCGTCAAAGCGACCGTCTTCGATCAGGAAAATGACAGCTGGTCCGCGACCGGTCCGACACACGTCGCTGTCCTGCTTCGACATCAAGGGGACACGTATGTTGTCGACACCGGCTTTGGCGTTAATCTCGCATTACGTCCGATTCCGTTAAGCGGTGAAACGGTCACTTCACCAAGCGGTAGTTTCCGGATTGCGCCGAATGGTGCCGGCTATCAACTCGAGATGTTGCGGACCGGTCAGGACGACGAATTTGTCATCGGTTACCACTTCTACACGCAACAGACGATGTTACCGGAACAACTGTCGTCTATTGAACAAGTCATTCAAGACCACCCGGCGTCCCCGTTCAACAAACGTAGTCTGCTTGCGATCCGGACATCCTCCGGTCACCGCATCCTGACGCAACAAGCGTTGACGATTTGGACCGATGGCCAAAAGACCATCCAACCGGTCACCTCGGACGACCAGTACGTTACCTGGAAACACGAATTTTTTTTGAAGGAGTGATGACCTTGTACCGATACACGCTTTGTTTGATTCGCAAGGCTGATCACGTCTTGTTGCTGAACCGTCAAAAACAGCCGGCGATGGGCATGTGGAACGGGGTCGGCGGAAAAATCGAATCCGGTGAATCGCCGGCGGAGTCGGTCATCCGGGAAACTTATGAAGAGACCGGTATCCGTTTGACCGATATCCGGTTCGCCGGGACGATCCTCTTACAGGCGGATGAGACGGTCGGAATCTACCTGTTCCTCGCCGACATGCCGGATGAACAGATGCTCACGACGCCGCTCGCGACCCGTGAAGGCATTCTCGACTGGAAACAGCTCGACTGGATTCTTGATCCGGAAAATACCGGCGTCATCAGCAATCTCAAAGCGTATTTGCCGCACGTTTTGACAGAACCGTCACCGATGCTGCATACGCTTGATTACGCCGGTCATCAGCTGCTGGATCATCAGATTTCGCCGCTCGAACAGGTTATCAATTAAAAAAAGACGTCCAACCGCTTCCTGACAACACATGTCAACAAAGCGATTGGACGTCTTTTTTTAGTTCAAACCAAACGATTCCAAGCCGGTCACGATCAAAGCGACCATCACGATACCAGGCAGGAGATTTGCGACCCGGATTTTCGTGATGCCGGCGAGATTTAAGCCGATTGCTAAAATCATCACCCCACCAGTCGCTGTCATCTCGACGATGAACTGTTGCAGGATGGCATCCGGAACGAATTGGGTGATGGCGACGGCACCGAGGGCAATCGCCCCTTGATACACAAGTACCGGAATGGCGGAGAATATGACGCCAATTCCGAGCGTCGAACTGAGGACCAGTGCCGTGAAGCCGTCAATCAGTCCTTTGGTATAGAGAACATCATGATCTTGGCGCAAGCCGCCGTCCAGTGCTCCGAGCACGCCCATCGCTCCGATGACGAAAATCAATGTCGCCGTGACAAATCCTTCGGCGATGTTCGACGGTCGCCCCCGTCCGATTTTAAGTTCAAGCCATTCACCGACTCGATTGAGTTTTTCGTCAATCCGTAACCATTCACCGATTGCTCCGCCTAAGACGAGACTGCCGATGACGATTAAAAAGTTTTCGCTTTTCAGCCCCATCTGGACACCCAGTACGACGACGGCGAGACCAATCGCTTGAACGACGGTTTCTTTCATCCGTTCGGGAATTTTATGGAACAACAAGCCAAGTAATGTTCCGACAATGATTAATCCTGTATTGACGAGTGTTCCGGTTAAGACCATACTGCTCCTTCTCTCCTTGTTAAAAATTTTAAAATAATATGGTAATTGAAATAATTAATGTTCTGGAACTGGCTTTTGCTCTGCCTGCTTCAGACTATGGATGGTCATCCCGAGCATGACGAGGAGCATCCCGACCAATGCCAGTCCGGTCGGAAAGACGGCATGTAAAAAGACCATCTCACCGAGAATCGTGAATAAGATCTCAAACGATTGTGTCGCTTCGACTGCCGCCAACCGGATCGGTTCGGTCCGGACAAGTGTCGTCGCATAAAAAAACAGCGATGTCGCAATCACGCCGGAGAACAGCGCGACCAGTCCCGACTGTCCGACTTGTGACGCCGATGGCAGACCCACCTGCAGGTAAGCCAAACCCGACAAGACAAACCAGAACGGCAGACTGGCAAGTGTCATCCCGAGAATCCGGTCAAATACACCAAGTTCATCGCCGTACCGCTCCATCATCTTCCGGTTGCCGAGCGGATAGGCAACCGCAGCCAGAATCACCGGCACGATCCCAAGAACCAGCGTCGTCACCGACACCTCACCCGCAACCGACAGTTGCATCAGCAGGACACCGGCAACAATCAACAGCGAATAGCGGAGCGACGCCCAGGGAATCGTTTGCTTGAACAGTGGTGCAAGCAACGGTCCGGCCAGAATCGTCACTTGCCAGGTGCCGGCAATCAACCAGCCCGGTGCGTAGTCCGCGGCGAAACAAATCCCGCTGTAAAAAATACCGAAGCCGATCGTGCCGTACGTCAGCCAAAACCGGGGTGCTGCCCGGAGCGCCGACCAGACACGACCAAGGCGGCGCCGGTAGCCGACAATCACAATCAAAAATGGCACCATCAAGTAAAACCGTAAGGCGGCGCTGTAGATCCAATGCCCCCCGCTCCCTTGCATCGATTGATTCAAGATGAAGGTGACAGCGAAAAACAGGGCTGACAGGATGCCAATCACGATTGGTCGCATGACGTCTCCTCCTCTAAGGCCGCGACCAGATGTCGTCCGAGACCGTTCCAATTTTGTTCCGTCGTCCGGACGAGTGCTTCCGCGTCCCGCTTCTCACAAGCCGCCAAAATCGCTTCGTGATCAGCCATCGAGTCGTGCCCGTGCCTAGAAAACTGGGCATACTCCAACCGGCGGATCAGCGGTGTCAGCCGGTTCAACGTCTCGATCAGTTGACCGTTTTCGCTCCGGGCAAGGAACAGCCCATGAAAGGCATCGTCCAGCCGCAGTGCAGCTTCGGCATCGTCTTGCATGATCGCTTCCTGAAACGCCTGATGGATGTCTCTTAACTGTTCGATATCTGCTGCTTTGAGCAACGGCAATGCAAGACGTGCCGCTAATGCATGCAGTGTCGCGACGATCGGAAACGTCTGCCGGGCTTGCGTTGCGTCCAACCGGGTGACGTTTGTCCGTGACCCGCGTTTCGCGACGACGAGTCCCTCCTCTTCTAATTTCTTTAACGCTTCGCGGACGGGTGTCCGACTGACCCCAAATGCTTCGGCCAGCTCCTGATCGTTCAGCTTTTGCCCCGGTGCGAGTGTTAAGGTGATGATTTGCTGTTGCAGTCGTTGGTACACTTCTTCACTTAACGAGAGTCGTGGAATCGGTTGATTTTTCATATAACTAATATATTACATATCAATTCTAACTGTACAGTCTTTTTTCCAAAAAAATGAAGCAACCAAAATCGGTTGCTTTCTAAAGGCGTGCTCTGTTTCTTATGTCGCAAGCGGTCGTTTCAAATGACTGAGATCATGTCGCTTGAGCAGCAACAGCTGAATCAGAATCGCCAAGGCAACAAACACTTGCGTCACGAGATTCGGGATTGCGAGATTCACGTTCAGAACATCCGCGGCGATACTTGAAAAATCCCATAAGGCGTGGAAAAAGATCAACGGCCACAGATTGTTGAGTTTCAGTGCAATCAAGGCAAAAAATAATCCGAACAAAAACGTATTGCCGAGTTGAAAAATCATCGCGCTTATCGGTATGAAGGCAATCAAATTCAAGAGATGAAACGACGAGAACAAGGCGGCACTGATGACAATCGCCCGGTACGGGTGTTGCTCCGGATGGAGATGGCGTAAGATGATGCCGCGGAATAACACTTCTTCGTTAAAGCCGACGAACAAGGTCGTCACGAAGATGATGGCGACGAGCTGAATCGTTGCTGCGGACAGGTCATCATAGGAAGCAACCAACGCATTGACGACAAGCACGACTTGATACAGCACGATTAACAAAATCGGAATGTACCAGACGAGTCCCCGGATTTTTAACGGGGAGAAACCGACGGCTGCAAACGAACTGTTGCGACGGATGAACCAGACTAAAAAGACGGCGGTCAAGATTTCACCAAAAATCGCAATCCGCAACAATTCCGGATCCCCGTAGTAGATGCCGAACCCAAATGCCGAGACGGCCATGACAAGCGCCATGATCAAAAAGACGACGGCTGCCGAGATGATGATCGTCCGTTTTTCCACCTTTGTCTCCTCCTTACATGAGTGACTGGTTTTCCGCTCCTTTTACCTTTTATTTACCTCGTTCCCGTCAAACATAATCCTGACTTCCCCCATTACCTTGCAATGCATGATAGTATGAGATACAATTACCTTGTATTACATGATAGTGAAACGGGGAATCGCGATGTCATCCACCCAAATGTTAAAAGGCATTCTTGACGGTTGTCTCCTCGCCTTGATTGCCGAAGAGGAAGTATACGGTTATGAACTGGCAACGAAACTCGCCGCCCATGGTTTTGCCGACGTCAGTGAAGGGACGATCTATCCGTTGTTGATGCGGATGCAAAAACTGGATTGGATTGAAGCGACGCAACGGGTCTCACCGAGCGGACCAAAACGAAAGTATTATGCCATCACCCGCACCGGACATGAGGAACTGGCGGCGTTCACGACGCGCTGGCAACAACTGGCGGCGAGCGTCCAGCATATTTTAAAGGAGGACTCCTGAATGCAGACGTTATCCGACGAATCAAGACGGTTTCTAGAAGATTTAACACTCTACTTGCTCGCCTCCGGAAAAAACGAACAGGCGACGCAAGACATCGTCACCGAACTCGAGGATCATTTACAGGAAGCCGAGGTGGACGGTAAGTCGGTCGCGGCCATCACCGGTGACAGTCCGGCCGCCTATATTCAATCGATTGCCTCAGAGATGACGACCGATTACCGCGAATCGGTTTGGCTGCTGCTTCAAATTCTCGCAGGCGTCTTCAGTTTTCTGTTGTTTCAAGACTTGCTCGACGGACCGCTGTCCTACAGTCTGTACTTTTTAGTCGGCTTCACCGTCTTGATCAGTTCTTTGCTGATTGTTTTGAGTCGATGTTTGCGTTACAACGCGACGCACAACTCTTCGAAACGCCCAATCCTGTTGTTTGGTCTGTCCACGGGCGTGATTTTCTTGTTGCTGATGGGACTGTTTTTAACTGATCCGCAGATCACGTCACCGACGATTCACTTTTCCTGGTTGACCAGTTCGATCGTTGGTCTCAGCGCCTTCCTCCTCATCGGATACAGTGCATACCGGGCGAAGACCTGGGTCTTGCCGCTTGGGCTGCTGGCTTATCTGTTGCCGCAATTTTTCCTGCGTTATCAGCTCGATTGGTCCGCTTTATCCGCTGTCGGTGTCGGCTATGTTTGTGCTACTGTTTTGATGACCGGACTGTTTTTTTACGAAACAACATCCAAAAAAACGAATCAGACTTGAATCGTTTACTACACAGATCGGAGATGGCACATTGAATATTTGGGATCAAGAAGACGATTATGGCATTCTCGCGCCTTTGTCAGAACGGGACATCCAACAAATCGAACACGAACTGCAGATCACATTTCCTGAAAGTTTTCTCAGCGTATTAAGAAAGCAAAACGGGGGTTGTCTCTTGTATAACGCTGTTTCGGTAGATTTTGAAAATACATGGTCGGAACCTGGAGAAGCCAGTTACTTACCCATTCGTTACCTCGAAGGTCTCAGCTACGACTCGTTCGTCGAGTCGACTAAACTTGTTTTGCCGGAATGGGGCATCACAGGTAAACATGTCACGATCGGCGATGGTGAAGGAACCTATATTTACTACTTAAACTTTGATCAACAGGATAACAATCCGTCCGTGTGGTACCTTGACACTTCCGATGAATCCACCCGCGAAGTGGCTCCAACCTTTCCAGATTTTCTGTCCCGGTGGATGATCCAAGAACCAGACTTAGAACCAATTGATTTAGAGGCGTTTTATGCTAGTTATCCGTCGATGGAAGAAATTGATCTTTCTATTCAAAGTGAGAATATCGATACCGTCTTATATGCATTCGGTAGTTGGATGACGATTGGTTTGGAACAAGAACGGTTAGTCCACGAAATGATGAAACGGATTAATACGACGACGGATCCGGACCTCCTTGACTTCTTCGCCCAAAGTTTGACGAATTTGGTGTTGAATACAGGGGCGGACGTTTACATTTCCAATGAACAGTTGGCAAGACTCCTGGAATCAAAAGGAGTTGATTCCGATTTAAATGTTTACATCAACTGGTTACGCGCTGAAGATTAATATTCATTCCGGGAGGTCTACATCATGTCTGAAACCTTTTTGTTTTTGATCATTATCGCTTCTCTGACCATTTGGATCAGCCTGTCAAAAGAAGTATCTAAATCATCTCAAGATTTTAACCGTCCCAAAATGCTGACCTTATTGACCGCCGGATCAATCTCTACGATTATTTTAATCATTGCGCTTGTCCAGTCATGACAGCCGCCTGATGTGAAGAATTGTCTTCACAACACGACAGAAATTGAGGTACTTCAGTATGAAGATTAAAACGTTTCTCCTCGGCTTCATCAGCGTCTATCTTTTGCTGAGCGTTCCTGCATTCTTAGGCATCGGGTCTGTCATCGACTGGGTCCCCGAGGCAACTTTTACTCAAAAATTCACCGGAATCGTGATCGACGGTCTGACGCGTCACGCTCTGATCAAAAGTGTCCTTGCTACAATCATCAGTCTGTCCGTAAGCCTGTTGTTCTTTAGAGACAGAGTCCGTAAAAGACGGTGACGGGACGCCTGCTTCCTTTCAAACAATTTTCCAAAAAAAAAACAAGACGTCCCTCTTTCGAGAAGGACGTCTTGTACTGTTTTACCGGATGTCGTTCGACTGTGCTTCATACCGTTCCCGTGTCCAGCGGTACAGCCGGCTCGTCACGGTCCGCCCGTCAATCCGTTCCATGACGAACGGTCGGTCCAACACATGTTCAAATCCCAGTTTTTCGATGACCCGGCGTGACGGGGCATTAAAGTCAAAATGCGCACACCAGACAAGATCGACTTTCATCGTCTCAAATGCCACTGCGAGGGCGGTCCGGACGATTTCCGGCATCCGTCCCTGCCCCCAGTAGTCCGGGTGAAGAACAAATCCGAACTCGACCTGCTTCAAGTCGGCCAGTGCCTCGACCGGACGACGGTCATGAAAACCGAAACTGCCGATGATTTGTCCCGTCGCCTTGTCGACGATCGCATAGCCGTCGTTCGCCTCTTGAAAAATCGTAATGACGTCCTGACTTTCAGTGAGCGACGCATGCGGTGCCCAGCCGGCGTTTGGTCCGACACGCGGATCTTTCGCATAAGCATACAGACTGGCAGCGTCACTTTCCTGCCAGCGCCGTAACCGGTGCCGCTCCGTTTCAATGATGTCCATGTTTTTATCCCCTTCCCTTTTATGAAGCCTGCTGTTTTTCAGCGATTTTTTCGTTCCGGAACAAGCCGAGGTAGACCAGACCGAGTCCGAGACACACGATCAGTCCGATGTAGACACTCATCATGAACGGAGCGAGCACCGCTCCGAGGATGAGCGTTGACCGGGACAATAAATCGGCACCGGCGTGTGACGTGCCGGCAAAGGCCGAATAGGCGCCGCGTTGATCGGCCGGCATCATGTTGGCTTTTTCCGCGTTCAGTGTCGGTGAATAAAGCAACTCCCCGATCGTCGCAATGAAGATGAATGTCAAGAGCAGCGTCAGGGAATTGGCACTCGTCACCGTGGCGTAACCGATGATGTACAAAACAAGTCCGCCGATAAGCGCTTGTTTGTTCGAGAAACGGTTCGAAAAACGCTGGATGAAAAACGTCAGACAGACGACGAGAATCGTATTTTCGATATTGATCAAACTGAGCATCCGGACACCATTGACGGTCAGATCGCCAATCGTGACCGTATCAAATTCGTCCGCTAAACGGACGGCAACGTAACTGCCCATCGAAAACTCAGCGGCGAGAATACACATCGAACCAAAGACGACTTTAACGAACGGCCGGTCACGCCAGGCAATCTGATAACTTTTCCCGAGATCGCGGAACACGTGTCGAAGCGGTTGTTTCTGCCAGACGTGTTTCGATTCGTCGAGCAAAAAATGATAGGCAATCGGTAACAGCAGGGAGGTACACGTCAACAGGCTGAACAAAAACAGCCGGTTGCTGACGTAGAGCCAACCGCCTAGCGCCGTCCCGAGGGCAATCGACAGATTGATCAACCAGTAATCGATCGCATAGACGGCCCGCCGGTTTTCCGGTGTCGTCGCGTCAATGATAATCGCACTCATCGCCGGTCGACCGATGTTGCTCGTCACGGTGAAAATGGCGTAGGCGATCGTAAAGAGCAGCATCTGATCACTGGCGAGAATGATCGTCATCACCAAAAACATCAATCCGGTCGCCGTCGTCGACAAGACGAGCAGGCGTTTCCGGGGAAACCGATCGGCGAGGTAGCCGCCAATCAAACCGATCAGGAAGCTGATAATCACTGTCCCGATCAAAAAGACGCCGGCAAATACTTTGTTGTACGCCTGAACAAATAACAGGGCCATGAACGGCATGATGGCGAACGAAATCGTCCGGTTAAAAAACGACGTTACAAGTCTTACTTTAATTGGTTGAGTCATTTCTTTCCATTTCATATTGTCACCTTCCATTCTCTACCTGTATGATAAACAAGACACAGCGACTAAAAAATGGACATCGTCAAGAAAAGATGTCCCCTTTTAGAATGGAGGAATGAGATGGACGCTTATCTGTTCACCTTATGGAAATCCTGCCGGGAAGGATCGTACTCGATTGCCGAATTGGCCGACACGATCCATTTAAGTCCCAAACAAACAAAACGGTATTTGAACCGTTGGCAGGAAGAAGGATGGTTGCACTATACGAGCGGTCGGGGCCGCGGACATCTGACGGCACTCGTCTGGTTGCGTCACGTCGAACGGGAATACGCGAAACAGATGCTCGAGCGGATCGAACGGGAGTCGGTCGACGCCGTGACGGAAGAACTCAGCTGGGACTGGTCCCCCGCTCAAACCGGTCGATTCATGCGGCAGCTCGAGCGCAAGTTCGGCTATACGCAGGAATCGTCGGATGCCCTGCTGATTCCGCGGAATCGACCCTTTTTGACGACGGATCCGCTCGAAGCCGCCGACATTCACAGTGCCCACCTCGTCCAAAATGTCTTCAGCCGGTTGTTTGCCATCGACGCGGACGGTAAACTCCAGGGCGAACTGGCACATCATTATGCCTGGAACGGGTCCACGTTATCGCTCTATTTACGCAAAGACGTCCGGTTTCACGACGGTTCGCTGTTGACGAGCAAAGACGTCACGAAAAGCCTGCGCAAACTTATCGCCTATCCGGCGTACGCCCGGTCGTACCGGCATGTGTTACGGATTCAATCGAACGGACCGTATCAAGTCGATGTGACGCTCGATCAGCGCCGGCATTCCCTGTTACCGAAACTGGCGACGATTCATACGAGCATCAGCAAGGACAACATCGGGACGGGTGCCTTCCAATTGACGCAAAATAACAATAAAAAAACGATTTTGTCGGCGTTCCCGAACTATTTCGGCATCCGGGCCCTGCTCGACCGGATCGAGTTCGTTCAGATGCCGGACGCCTACGATCCGGTTTACCGGACATCGCGGTCGGACTCCGGTGAAACGGATACGATTGCAACCCAGTCCGGCTTCGGTCTCGTTTTTTTGAACCCGCGTCCCGGCGGACCGTTCGAACAACCGGAAGCCCGTCACTACATACACCGCTTGATCGCCTCGATCCGACCGGGAATTCAGTCTGTCAGCGAGCGGGGTTTTCCGAACGACCGGGGATTTCTTGAACAGTACAGTTCCGTTTATCCGCCACCGACCGGTCCGCCCGTCTCGTTTGACCAACCGCTCCGGATCAAACTGACCGACTTCACGGACAAAGTAACCCGTTGGTTATGCGAAACACTCGAAGTTCACGGCATACCGTATGAGCTGGTCCCGGTCGGTTTTAAGGAGAGCATTACCGACTTTCACGCTTTTGACACGATCGATCTCGCGATCCACGCCGAGGTGTTCGAACGGAACTTGCCGGTTGCTTTCCATCAATTCCTGACGAATGATTTTTCACCGCCCATGAAGATGTTTGGCCGGATGCCGGAACTCGAGGCATGGATAACGCAATACGACGAAACGCCGTTTGAGGACTGGCTGACGCTCCATCAGACGGTGGAACGATACTTGATCGACTCGTCTTATTTCATTCCGCTCTACGATGATACACGGATCATCCCGTTCCCGATCGAATTGCAAAATATCACGATCGACTCGTTTGGCTACTTTGACTTTTCCAAACTGTGGATCTCATCTTGACCTTCGACTGCCGTCGGAGGTTTTTTGTCGGCTTTTTGACGAATTGATGGCGCGTTTGTGACAATCGTCACGAACACTTTTAATCTAGTATTTTATTTATTGCATTTAAAGCATGTCAGGATGATACTGAACACGAACCGTTTGAACTTACACCCTACTGAAAAGGAAGTGTCGATATGTTAACGTCATCCACGATCACGATCATCAAATCCACCGTCCCTGTTCTTGCTGAACACGGCCAGACAATCACCCGTGTCTTCTACCAACGATTGTTTGAAAATCACCCAGAAATGAAACAAATCTTCAATCAGTCCAATCAAAAAAATGACCGGCAGTCACAAGCTTTGGCGACGGCCGTCTATGCAGCCGCCGCACACATCGATCGGCTCGACGAATTGAAACCGGTCTTATTACCGGTCCTGCATAAACACCGCAGCCTGCAGATCAAGCCGTTTATGTATGACATCGTCGGTACGGAATTGATCGGGGCGATTCAAGACGTCCTCGGTGACGCCGCAACGCCCGATATCATCGAGGCCTGGACAATTGGATACGGTGAAATCGCCAATCTGTTCATTTCACTCGAAGTCGAATTGTACGCGCAGGATGAACAGGCAATTGCCTTTGAAGGCTATCAACCGTTTGTCCTGGAAACGGTCACGACCGAGTCCAGCGACATCAAGTCGTTTACGTTACGACCGGCAGATGGACGGACTTTACCTCCCTACCGTGCCGGTCAATACGTCACGCTCCGTCTCCAAGCACCGGACGGTCTCTGGCAAAACCGTCAGTACAGCCTGACTAAACGTGCTGACGAAAAATCGTATGCGATTGCCGTCAAACAGGACGGATCGGTCTCGAAGCAACTACATGAACTGTCCGTCGGCGACCGTGTTTTGCTCAGTGCCCCGGCCGGTTCATTCACCTTACCGGACGACACAACGCCGTTCGTCGGACTTGCCGGCGGAATTGGTGTAACGCCACTGCTGGCGATGGCAGAAGCTGCTCTCGTGACAGGACGTCAAACGACTCTCTACGTCGCGGTCCAAGATGATCGTGACCGACCGTTTGCGGAACGGTTGGCACGGCTCGAAGAACAAGGGGCGACGATCGTCCGTTACGCCGAACACAACGCTCTCCCCGGGACCCGGACCGGACGGTTAACCCGCGACGATCTGACAGCGATTGACCACACGGCCGAAACGTTTGTCTGCGGTCCGGAAGCGATGATCCAGTTCGTCCGTCAACACTTTAGCGGTCATCCGGATAACCTGCACTTCGAAGTATTTGGACCAAGCCTTTCGACCGTTGTTTCTTGACGGACACGTTTCCATCTCCATAAAAAAAGCGACCGAGCCTGCACGTTTCTTGAGTGCAGGCTCGGTCACTTTTTGTTTTTAATCATAGATTGCTCCTCTTCGAAGCCGTCCTATGTAAATGATTACTTTTCTAGTTCCGGCGAAATCCGTCTCCATAACACGTTTAACATGATTGTCATTCCACCAATCGGAATTAAAAACATCAAAGCAAGCATCGTCAATCCGTCCATCTCACACCGTCTCCTCTGTAAGCGTTTTTATTAGTATAGCCCTCCTGTTCCAACCTGCCCTCCGCCTGAAGGCGGATTTCTCATCCAACTTCGTCCCGTCGCGCCTCCACGGCTGGTGCGGTACGCTGTAAACGAATCAACCAGAACGCAACCAGTAAGCCGGTCCCGGAAAATAACACGAAGACCGTATCGATTGCAAACAACGTCGTCAAGTACGCGGATAATCCGAAGCAGATCGCCGAGCAAAGCGTCGACGCGGCGACCATCGCCGAACGGATCCGTCCGAGCAAGCCGTCCGGTGTCGTCTGTTGTAATAACGTCGAGAACGGAATCCCGAACAGACTCAGAGCCATGCCGAGTAACAGCATCCCGCTGAAGGCCAGCGGTAACGTCGTCGTCAGTCCGATTGCCAACATAAAAACACCTTGCAGGACGGTCGACAGCTGGAACATCTGTGTCAAGTCGAGCCGGTCCGCGAAGCGGGCGTACAGCAGTGACATGACGATGCCGCCGATGACGAGGGCCAGTTCGAGCAGCGAAAACGTATTCGCTCCCCCCTTTAAAATGTCTTTCGCAAAAGGAGCGAGCAAGGCATTCAACGGCGTGATCATCCAGTTGGCGACGAAGCCGAACAGAAGTAACCGCATCAACCGGGCATCTTGGCGTAAATAAGAAAATCCTTGTTGCAAGTCGCTCCAATACGTCGTCTTCGCTGTGGTCTTGTTTTCATCCGCCGCTGTTGACGGTAACGGAAATAACAGCAACCAGGCAACGACATGCAGGATCGCTTCCATTCCTAATATCATCTCAATGGAAAACTCGGCAATCAACAGACCACCCGCGAGCAATCCGGCGAGCGTTCCCATCCGGTCCAGTGTACTTAAGTACGCGTTGGCGACCGGTAACTGTTCCGCCTCGACAATCCGTGTCACGACCTTAAATGCCGTATTGCCGCCGATGACTTGTAAAAACGTCTGAACGGCAAGTAATCCGAGCAATGGCAAGAGCGTCGCCTCGGTTTGCGTCAAGATGAACCAGACGGCTCCGAGCAATAAAAAGCGAACCAGGACGGTTCCTTTCAGCAAGCGGACCGGCTCTACCCGGTCAATCCACGGTCCGACCAAACTGGAACTGACGAACCGAATCAAAAAGACCGCACCGATCAACAAGGACAAGGCGGAAGGCGATAACAACTGGGCACAAGTCCAGTAAATCGCAATATACGAAATGCTCGCGCCGACGACGGCAATCAAATCGGATCCATAAAAATAACGAAACAGGCGTGGCATCCAGTCCCCTCCTCTACATCCATCAGCTGTTCAGTCATTTTTTACCTGCTCCCATTTTACACTTTTTTACATAACACAACCAGATGGATTTCCGTTCTTTACAAAATTGGATTTCAACGACATCTCTTCGTCATATTCCAGACGCAACTGTTATCGACTTCTCATCGGACTGTAACGAAGAAGGACACCGAACTCCTCTATACTGAAAACAGAAGGAAGTGAAGAGCCATGAGAATGCATACACGAACAGTTTCCCATCACGAGTCGACGGACCATCCATCGGAAGCCCGGCTCGGCTATTACTTTTTATTGATCGTCTTGCCGCTTGGACTCGCCCATTTGGCACAGTCGTTGGTGCCGGCTACTGATTCCCATCAATCGCTATTATTATCCGTCCTTACGGTCGGCGCGATCAGTCTTTTTTCCATTCTTGGAAACCGGACCGATGGTAGCGCCAAAACTACATTTTTCAGCTACGCGCTGTTTTTAGTCGTCAGTCTGCTGTCGACGTTTGCTCTGCCGCTGATCTGACAAACCCTCCACCCATCGGATTGAATCGGACAGACGACAAAACCCCAGCCCCACATCATGTGGAGGCTGGGGTTTTTTGGTTGGATCAGTTCGCACCCACATAGGTAAAGAGTGGTCCGCGCAATTCAAACGAATAATCTTCCGCGTTGACGATGCCGACAATCGCGTCACTGTCGAGCAACTGGTCAAGGAATCCGGCCATCTCCGCCGCTGTATGATACTTCGCGACATGTTTGCTGTAATCGAATCCGGCTTCGCCCCGCGACCGGTCGGCGAATTCGGTTTCCGTTGCGGCAGGTGCCAACACTTTTGCCCGCAATTTTGCCCCGGAATTTTTCAGTTCCTGCGCCAGTCCTTCCGTGTAGGCACTGACATAAAATTTCGTCGCGCAATACGTAACGGCGTTCGGGACGATCCGGTAGCCGCCGCCGGACGATACGTTTAAAACGGTCGTTCCGTCGACATTGTGGTAATCATGCACGTACCGGCTCGTCAAGACCGTCAACGCTTCGATGTTCAGGCGGAGCATCTTCTCGATTTTTGAGACCGACACGTCCTTGACGTTGTCAAAATCACCGAATCCGGCATTGTTGATCCATGTCTCGATGTCGAGGTCTTTTAAAGACTCATACAAGTCATGGACATTGGCTGATTCCGTTAAATCGACGGACCGCAAGATGACATCACTGTCCGGTGCGAGTGCTTTGACTTCATCGCGTAATTTTTCGAGTTCATCCGTCCGGCGGGCGACGAGCACAAGTGATTTTCCTTTTTGCGCGAGCACTTTCGCTGTTTCATATCCGATTCCTGAGCTGGCACCTGTAATGACTGTGTATTTCATCTGTAATTCCCCATTTCTGTTTGGTATAGTGAAACCTTACACGTTAAAGTGAACTCTAAGTCAAGCAAGAAAGGTGATACGACATGTATACGATTTCTGAAATCAGCCGGTTGACACAGACGACGGCCCATACGATCCGCTATTACGAAAAAGAAGGGTTGCTGTTCCCAAGCCGGACGGCAAACGGTGTCCGGCGCTATGACGAGACTCAACTTACTTGGCTCCGGTTTGTCTTACGCCTGCGGGCGACCCATATGCCGATCGAGCAGATCCGTCAGTATGTCGACTTGTTTCTGAGCTCGTCCGATGAACACGATACGACCAACGACCGGCTTCGGCTTCTCGAAGCCCATCAACAGACCGTCCGGGCGCAACTCCAAGAACTGCAGCAGACAGAGCAGATGATCACCGACAAAATCGCCGCCTATCGACGACTCCATCCATCCGTCTCGACGGACCCGGTCCGGTTTCCTTAAGCAAACGCGTGCTCCAATTGCTGAAATACCGCATTGAGTCTGTCAGGATCCAGTTCGCGGTAAGCGTCGCCCAGACTGATTTCTGTTGAACAATACCCGTCTTTTGCGACGACGTAACCGCTCAGACCGATTCCGGTCGTCTCCTGAATCTTCGTCAGCTTTTCCGTCACCTCATCCACCTCTCCCGCAAAATGAAGATGGAACATGTTCGAGACGGGTACTTCCGGCGTCGTATGAATGCCGGACACGGCATTCAATCGTTCCGCCAGTTGTGTCGCATCGGCATAATAATCCGCCATCCGGTCTTTACGTAATTCATAATAGTAATCGGCGGAGACGATATACGGATACAGACTGATCAAGTCGCCGCCGTAGCGCCGCTTCCAAATCCGTGCCGTCTGACAAAAGGCTGCCGGTCCCGCGAGAATTGCTCCGGCGATTCCCCCGATCCCCTTATAAAACGAGATATAGACGCTGTCGAATAAGGCAGCGATTTCGGCTGCCGTCTTTTCATAATACGGTAACATCTCGAACAACCGTGCTCCGTCGAGATGCAACCGGATGTTCTGTTCCCGGCAGTGCCGGCTGATCGCTTCGAGCTCGGCAAATGACGGCGCGACGCCGCCGATTTCCCGTTGCGGCAGTTCGAGCAACAGACAGGCGATTTCCGGCAAAGCTTTGATCTCATCCAGTGTCATTAAACGATCGGCCGCTCCGACAAGAAGCGTATCAATCGGATGGAGTTCCTTTAATCCATTTTGTTCATGAATCTCAAGATGACAGAGCGGATGATAGGCGACGGTCCGGTTGCTCGTCTCGTCCGACCAGATCCGTAAGGCGATTTGTTGCGCCATCGTCCCGCTCGGGAAAAAGACCGCGTCTTCCTTACCGAGGGTTGCCGCCAATTTTTGCTCAAACGGCTGAATGACCGATCCTGTTCCATATTGATCACTCGGTAATTCGTCCGAGACGTCTGAAAATGCCGTTTTTAAGACGCCGGCATTCCGTTTACCGTGTCCGCTGATTTGTCCGGTTGTCTGTTGAAACGTTTCACGTAGTTTATTCATCTCACACCCTCCATTTTTTTAGGAAATAATGACTAATTTTTGAAAAAACAAGAACGATGACGTGCGGGATTTGCTATACTCAGGGCAGACTTGATTTACGGCTTGCATTTCATGTTATTAAAGAGGTGACACCATGCTGACTTCCGTCCGACTGAAACTCGGATTATTCCTTTCCTTGACGCTACTCGTCCTGTTAGTGATCAAATCGTTTGTCCCACGATTGATGAACACCTTTATCTCCCTGTTCGACAGTAAGACCGACAGTTCCTGTACGACACGGTGCGGTGATGCGATGTCCGATATCCCGCTCCCGTCTGATCCGCTCACCATCCGTCTCGATCCGATTGTCGACGTCGTCTCAACTGAGCCTGACCCCGCCCTTCTCCGGACCGGGTTTGACTCGTTGATCGTTGCACCGCCGTACCCGTTCATCTTTATTCTGCTGGCGCTTTCGTCCTGTGTCCTTCTTGTCTATTACATAAAAGTTGTTCGCCCAAGCCATTTTGCGTCGCTTGCTTTTTCCACCAGCCGGGTTCAGGTCATTCATTATCCGGATCATGATTTACCGGCGGAAGACATCCGGCAACACGTGTTGTTATTTAACCGCCGCCTGCCTGTCGCGTTGCAACGACGGGAACAGGAGACCATAACAGAATGGTTCGCCCGGATTGAATTTCCGTCTCCCGTCAGCCCGCATTACCTCGAAGTCCGCTACAGTGAACGGGGATCAATCCCGCTCCATCAACTGACGTTTTTTAAACAAACGACCGAAGATTTTTTACGTCGTTTCCCTTCTCAGACCGCCTGTTCGAAATAAGCTTGTGGGATTAAGCTTTTTTTGGAACAAGGCGGTTTTGTGTCGTTTCAGATAAGGATTTCCTAAAAATCCAGAATTCGGACTGTTTTTCAGAAACGACTGATATTTTTCAAAAAAACTGGGTAATATAGACTATATGGTTAAGTAACATCTTATAATTTTTTGAAGTGTTTTTGTGAGAAAGCGAGGCGAAACGAGATGATTACAGCGCAAGAAGCGTACTTCATCAAGAATGGTTTGAACGAAAAATTCCAAGACCCTCGAATCGACTGTGACTTTTCTATTTTCTCACTCGAACCGTTTCAGCTCCTGTTACATGTACATGATGAAGAAATGGATGAACTGAGCACGGAAACCCGTTATGTCCTAAGTCGAAAGATTCGTTCCCAATTGAATCAACTGGATGCCAAAGTCGGCGGTACACCTGTCAAGACTGTATTCGTCATATCTGCTCCGTTGATTTCCGACCATTCGTACTGTGTGATTTTGCAATGATTCCTTAAAAAAGCGCTTGTCCCTTCAACACATGAGCTTCTCCCTTCAAAAGCAGAGATGCTGAAAAACACGACGATTTGCTTTTAAAGGGAGTTTTTTTTTAGTATTTGAAATGACTACATAAATGAGGTGACTCAATGAATAAACTGATTTCATTTTTGATCCTTGGGATGGGGATAACAGGCGCCGTCATGATTGTTTCCGTCGCGTTTTTATTTGACCCCCCAATCTCCACCACACTGAAGCTGATCATTCTTGGTTCACTTCTAACTTTTATCTGCTTCGCTGTTTCCGTCACCATCCTCCGCCGGCGAATGGAACAGCAAGAACGTTGATTCTGTCTTGTCCACTCGACAAAAGGCCGTCCCTTATTCAGGAACGGCCTTTTCGAATGTTTATTTGGGGTATTTCAACTGGCTTCGTGACTCGAAATTTGATTCCGCCCGCTTGACTTCGCCCGGTATAACGCTTGATCGGCGAGGACAATCAAATCCCCTTCCTGCATCCGCTCGGTCGGCTGGACAACTGCGAGACCAATGCTGACACTGACACGGCACAACGGCTGATAGGTGGCGTGCTCAATGTTCAATTGGAGGATTTCACTGCGGATTCGTTCCGCGACATGTGACGCTTGGTCGGCTTGTTCCGTTAGGATGACGGCAAATTCTTCACCACCGTAACGTGAGACTAATCCAAAATCGCCGGCATGTTTTTTTAACGTCCCGGCCACTTTTTGCAGACACCAGTCTCCTTTTAAGTGACCGTACGTATCGTTATACCGTTTGAATTCGTCGACATCAATCAAGATCAATGCGACATCCGTCTGCGCCTCTTTCGCGGAAGTAAACGATGTTTCGAGATGTTCGTCAAACGCCCGGCGATTTGGAATGCCGGTCAGCGCATCATGCAACGAACGATGAATCAACGCCTGTTTGCTCCGTTCCAATCGGAAGGTCTGCAGGAAGGCAAATAACAGTAAGACGGCGACACTGACGACGATCACAATGACCCATTTTGCCGATGCGGACGCCGCTTTCGAACGATCCGTCGCCTCTTTGATGATGTTGTCGATGTCCTGGCGGATTTTTGTATTAATCGGACGAAATTGATTGACATAATCCATACCGCTGTACCGTTTTAATGTCGCCCGTTCCACCTGATTATCGCGAATCCAACGAATTTGTTGTTCGTAAAAACCGTCCGTCCGTTGAATCAACGGGATGGCTTCTTCTGCTAAAAGCTGTTTCATGATCGGATGGCGTTGATCGAGCATCTTTAACGTGGCAATCGTTTCTTTGAGTTCCGCATTCGTATCTTTAAATTGTTTGAAGGTTTGGTCATTTTGATCGAGCAGGTAGCTCCGGACCGTCAGTTCCTGATCCAACAGCAGTGGAAACAGACGTGCTGCCGCGTTTGAGATCGGGATCGCTTCCGTCAGGATACGTTCATTTTCTTGTTCGATTTTCAGGAAGGAATTGTAACTCCAGACACTCGTAAACATTAAGGAAAACAGTGCCAGAAGCAGGTATAGTTGCAACGTCGATAATTTCAAGTTCAGTCTGACCTCTTTCTTTTCCGTCGCCTCGTTTTTTTCTGATGGACGATACGGGACGCTACCTTATTATCGGTATCTTGGGATCAAACCATTAGCGCTCTACTCGAAATATTGCCCGTTGTCTGCACATTTGAAACAATTTTCCAGTTGACGTTGCACATTCAATTTGTTCTCGTCTGATTTTCCACGTTCTTTTGATCTTTTAATTGAACTAAATAGTGCTGCGCCCGTGCCGCCGCCTGAGTCAGATTATTGTTTTTCCACCAGGCATAGACAAGTGTCATTGCTCCGACCAAAGCCGTCAGTGCCGTCTCGATTTCCGTCGTTTCGAACGGTAACGGATCGTAACCAAACGCAAGCAGCGTCAAATTGAGGAGACTGTAGAGCGGAACGACCAGACGAAGCAGAGCGGTGCGGCGGCTCTTCATCGTTGTCCTCCAAACAGTTGCCGCCAGGTCACCGGACCGATGACACCGTCGACCTGCAACTGGTGTCGGCGTTGAAATTGTTTGACGATCCGGGTCAACGTCGCGTCAAACAGACCGGTCAAAGGAAGCGACAGTCGCTTCTGAATCAACCGGACGATCGTCCGGTCCATTCCTGTCGCCCCCGCGTGGACAGGCCGTCCGGGATAACGAGGGCCAAGGATCGGCTTTGCCTGCCCATTGACGGCGTCATACAGTTGAAAGTGCGGATAGTCCGGAAAATTGCCCCAGTCGCCGCCCCACTGCATCTTATGTCGCTTCATCGCCCGCACGAGACGGTTCAACCGCGGATCAGGCGGCGCGAGAAAGTCCGCCCGTTTTCCGCCCGCTGCATAGAAAAATAGATCCACCGCGACGCCAAAATTGTGGTTTGATGCACCGCCCCGGGCATAGGTGACGATCTTGCCGGGTCGCGTCCGGCCGATCGCAAATAAAGCATCTTGTTCCTGCTTCGTCCGAAAGGCATGCGCGACACCAATCGGCAATCCCTCTGCCGCAAGTTCCGTGATGACGGACCGGGTGATGGCGCTGACGTCCGGATCCATCTCTTTCGTCAATTTCCGGTCAGCCCGTTCGAGTAACCAGTTCAGTGATGGGTTCATAGGTTCCTCCTCGTTAAATGAGTGCTGCCAACAGTTGATTGAGTTCTGTCTGATCGGGAACGGCTTGCTCGAATCGGCGTTTTTGTTCCCGTTCCGCTTGCTGTTGTTGCCACCGCTCCCGCTCGACCCAGTCGGGTAATTTTCCTGGAGCCGAACGGTGCGTTTGACGCCGAACAGGTTTGTTGCGGCGCTCTGCTTCATGTCTGTTGATTTTCTCCAGCGTCAACAGATTCTGTTGCTTCAGTTTGGTGATGATTGCTTTGACATAGTTCCAATTTCGGACGTTTGCCGCTGCCGCCTGTTCAATCGCATGCTGAATAACGGCAGGACTTGTCTCGTCGAACAGCTGTCCGAGCTGATTCCGAATGGACGGGGTGATCCGTCCGATTTCCGTTTTGAAGGAACGGATAATGCCGTCGATTCCTTGATCCGTTGGTGAAGGTGATTCTTTTTTTAAGATCTGTTTCTTCACCCCTTTTTCTTCGGGGGCACGATCCGCCACCCCGGCAGGCGTCGTTTGACCGGTCTCTTGCCGGGAGCCGACCGGGTTGTCCGCGCAGATGCGGTACCCGTTTGATGTCTGCCCTCCATGCCGGTCAAATCGTTCGGCTTTCTCGATCCAGCCTTTTTCGACAAGCGTCTGGAGACAAGTCTTAACGGTTGTCTTGCCGCACGAAACAGCGTCCGCAAGCGTTTGATGCGACGGAAACGCCAGTCCATCCTGTCCGGCATAACTGCACAGAATCAGGTAAATCATTTTTTCGTGGACGGATGAAAAATCTGTTCCGTCGCGTAACAGGTGGTGCTCGACACGTAAGTAAGGTTGCATGAACGGGTCCTCCTTTTGATTCAGGAGGAAATTCCTCCTTTCTATCAAGCAATTACAGGACGCTCCGCCCATTTGTTCGAAAAAAAAACAGGCATGGTCTTCGGAATCAACTGTTCCGAAAAGCCGTACCTGTTTTTCACATGAATTGGAGATACACATAAGGGAGAACACCTGCGAGAACAATGCTGAACGCCGCCATGCCAAGCGTGAGGGTGATGGCTTTTGACATCGAAATCGTTTGTTTTTGATAGGCCGAAAAAACGGCCTTGATGATCGTCAAGAGCATCAGACCACTCAAGACAAAAGAACCGATCACGAGGACAATCAGTAGATCCATGACATATCCCCTTCCATCATTTAGGATATCGCACGTATGACTTGATGATAACTTTCCTTGACGGAAATCTCAAGCTGGTTAGACTAGAAAGGAGAACGCTTTCACACTCATCATTCATTTAAAAAGGAGCTTTTCGATGCCACAACGACAACATACTCTACTCGCACGTCTCGACCAAATCGGTCACCAGCTCGCACACACACAGGAGGCCTGGTTATTGCTTGGACTCGGCTCGGTCGGTCAAGAATTGGAACGGCTTGATGATTATTCCGATCTTGATT
This sequence comes from Exiguobacterium sp. RIT452, assembly GCF_003598705.1. NCBI lineage: Bacteria > Bacillati > Bacillota > Bacilli > Caryophanales > Exiguobacterium > Exiguobacterium sp. RIT452. The sequence continues at coordinate 691,120 of NZ_QXJB01000001.1, read as the reverse complement.
TTTTCGTCATCACGAAACCGGGACGGAAACAACGGTTCCTTGACCAACTGGATTGGCTCGAATCCGTCCATCCGCTCAGTTTCATTTTCCAAAACACGGTCGACGGCTTCAAGCTGTTATTTGCCGATGGGATTTACGGCGAGTGTGCGATTTTTGAACTCGATGAGATGCCGGAGATTGCCTTTTCTCCCGGTCGGATCATTTGGCAAGACCCGACGTTTCCCGGGGCAGATGTAACTGTCTCAAAACAAACACCACCCTCGATTCGACGGGACACCCTTGATTTTGCGCTGAACGAGGCCTTGACGAATCTCTACGTCGGACTATGCCGCTACGCCCGCGGGGAACGGCTGTCTGGTCTGCAACTCGTCGAACAGCATGCCTTTTCCCAACTCCTGTCCGTCCTTCATCTGCTCGAGCCGGAAGTCTTCTATTATCCGGATCAGTACGGCAATGAACGCCGGGCCGAGCAACGATTCCCGCAAGCGCAGGAACGGTTTGCTGACGTGCTGCAAGGATACGACCGGGTACCGCAATCCGCGCTCGCGCTACTCGAGTGGCTCGAGCAACTGCATCCTGTCAATCAAGCGATGGCCGGTGAAATCCGCCGGTTGGCTGTAATTTGTTGTAAATAGAAGGTCATATCATAAAAATACATCAATCAAGCGTGTCGTCACAAAACTTTCGATGAGTGCTGCGACAAAGAATACAGGGATGACCACAATTAGATAACCTACGAGACTCTGAACCACCATTTTTCTTAGTGGTTCAGAGGTTCGGCGCTTAAAGAATAGTTTACTCATAATGTTTCGATTCACATACATTCCAATCGCGACCGAATATAGAATAGGAATGATCTCAAATATTGCATGAGGGACAAAAGAAACCAGTATCGTCTTAAGTACGTCATACTCCATGATCATGCCATAGCCCGCAATGATTCCGACAGCAGCAAAAGAGAGGAGCGCGTAAAGGACCGGTATTCCAAAGATCGGTATCAAGCCACAGATGATGATGACGGCACCAATCCAAATATTATTGGAAAAAGTAGACATAAATTGACTCTCGTGATTCTGTTCACTTGAATCACTTTGTATTTGCTCAGCGATTGTAGTTGCTTGTTCGATGATAAACTCTTCAAAATAAAAGGCGACTCCAAAAGCCAACAGCGCTGTGAGGAGACCCACTACCAAAATGAGTTGCATCGTTTTTTGGTAGTATTTTTGATACGTATCGTATTCTTTACCGTATGTATTTTTTATGTTGCTTAGCATGCTTGTGACGCACCTCTCTAGAATCGAATTCGAAATCGACGTTACCGAATACACGTACCGGAAACAAAAAATATTCCTATGAATCAATCTTCTTGTTCACTCGTTGCATCCACTTTTCCAAGAATCCATCAAACGGAAAATCCTGTTGTTCCATTTTGTTCTGCAGACGGCGCAGCATTTGCTTTGCCCCTTCGATGACCTCATCCGGATAATGATACGTCCGCTGATTTTCCAAAAATTCATCCTCGTCGACAACCGTCCATTGACCTGCCGTGTTCCGTACGAGATCCAGATCCAGATCGACGAACCGGAGACCGGAAGCCGTCCGCTCTGTTGGCAGACAAATGTTGCAGTAGTAGCGGACTTGTCCTTCCTGCTCAAGATCAAGATTGACGGTATAGCCGTCCTGCAAATCATAGTATTCGAGTGACGGCGTGTCGCAGATGAAGGTCTGGTTCCGTGTATGATGGTGCAAAACACGGCCCGGTCGTCCGTAGACGACCAGATACCGCTCGGTTTCGGTCAACAAAGTCGTTTCCCACTCACAATGCAGAGACCCGTCATATTTGACGGCTTGAATCTGAATGTCTGGTTCGTTCGACGAATTCATGCGACGATTCCCCCTCACTCATTTTTGTAACCGTGACGTGACGATAAAACCTTTTGTATTGGTCCCGGACACGTAAAAGACGGGCGTATCAGGAATTTTGAGTGCACGGTGTTTGGAGTATTGCACAAAATAGGTATGACCGGCAGTTTGAATCTGATAGGTATGTTCTTGTTTAAGGTAATTCAAATATTCTTCGAGCACCCAGTTCTCCTCATACATTTTCACGCTGTGCGGCAGACCGACATAGCGGATGTGCCACGGTTCAAACGAGATCCCCGTCACGCTCTCTTTTCCCTTTGGATAACGGATGATAAATCCAAACTGATGCGCATGTTTGGCAAGCCATCTGCCCTCTTTCGATTGTTTCATTTTCCCGCGTGTCGAGCCGATGTCTACCGACAGACCCGTCTGGTGTTCGCTGTGTCCAGCAGGCAACGCAAAGTCCGCACCGTATTCTTCATACAATGCCTGTTGCAGCTTCCCACTTCGGTAGGCACTATTGATTCGAAAGTGATCGATGCCGACCTTTTTCGCCCGTTGCATCATCCGGTGTAAGGCGGTTGCGACATGATCCTCAAGCAGTACATCAGGCTCAACGCTTGTTTCCGAGACCTGTTTGGCAACAGCAGATAAATTACGGGGATCTTGTTGAATCTTCGTCTGCTTATTGATTAACACCAAATCTCCCTGATGCACGGAAACCTCTTTTAAGGAGATCGATTGTGTCAAAGCCGGTGTCCGGCTTACATACAATTGATAGACGATGAGACACGTTAAAAGGACGGCGATTGTTTTCTTCATGTTAGACCCTCTCCTTTACTTCCTTACACTCAGCGTAAAGAAAAGGGTTTAAAGGAAAGTCGGGAAAAACCTTAAAGATTTCTTAAATCGGACGGCAACGTGACTTCGAACCGAATCTGTCCATCCGGTTGTTTGACTTCAATCGTCCCTGCGTGTTTCTCGACGATTGTCTTCGCAATGAACAATCCGAGACCGGTCTGTTTCGTGGGCATGTTCCGGACTTGATCCACCGTGTAAAACATATCAAACAGATGCGGGACGTCCTCTTTGCGAATCGGCGGACCGTAGTTGGCAATCTGAATCGTGATGACCTCACCTTGTCGGGTTGCTTCAACCTCGATCGGTCGGCTCACATCCCCGTACCGCAGGGCATTACTGAGTAGATTCTCGAAGACCCGCGCCAGTTCTTTTCCGTTTCCGTAAACGGTGAGATTCGGAGCGATTTGTTGGTCAATCCGACCGTCGACTCGGCTGATCATCGGATACATCTCGTCCAGGAGTTGCAGCAACAACTCATGCAGATCAACCATTGACTGTTCAGTCGCCTTGAGCGACAGGTCCAGTTTCGAGATATCGAACAGGGTTTCCATCAACTCCTCGAGATCCCGGGATTTTTTATAGGCAATCTTTGTATAAGCGATGCGTTGCTCGGCAGTAATGGACGGCTGGTTCAATAAGTCCAAGTAGCCGGTCACCGATGTCAGGGGTGTCCGTAGATCGTGGGCTAAATTGGCAATCAGTGTTTCTTTACTGCGCTGCGCTAACGTCTCGGCTTGAATCGCGGTCCGCAATCCACTGCTCGCCTCGTTGAGATCGTTTGCGATCTGACGAAATTCATCTTTTGAGGAAATCTCGATCTGGTGCGAAAAATCACCGGCTGCCAATTGGCGGATCCCGGTCGAGATTTCATTGAAGTATTTCGTATAAGTCCGCGTCAATAAGTAGAAAACGAGGATGGCGAAGGGAATATATAGCGCTAAAAACACATAAATATCGCCGACTTCGCGCATCCAAAATCGGTACTTCATGTAGGTATCGCCGTAAAAGACGTGGTGATGGTAATAATATTGCAGGGATTTATAGATCGCGAACGTGACGACTGCTGCAATCAGCAGACTTTGGATGAACAGATAGATGATCCGGGTCCGGAAACTGTTGATGAATTTACGCATTCACCTTGTACCCGACTCCCCAGACCGTTTCGATCAACCTGTTCGCTTTGTTCGTGTCCTCAATCTTTTTCCGTAAGGTCCGGATGTGAACCATGACAGTGTTGGCCCCTTCAAAATAATCCTCCTTCCACACACGCTGGAAGATTTTTTCTGAACTGAACACTTGATTGGGTGAGCTGGCGAGTAACCAGAAGATCTCAAACTCTTTTGGTGTCAGATTAACCTTTTGTTCATTGACCAGCACCGTCCGTTGATCCGCATCCAGACATACGTTTTGAATGTTGATTACGTCTGCCTTGGATGAAGCTGTCTGTCCTGTCCATTGAAAGGCGCGCCGTAACTGGGCATTGACCCGGGCGACCAACTCCAACGGGTTAAACGGTTTCGTCATATAGTCATCCGCTCCGATCACCAGGCCGCTGATTTTATCAAAATCGGACTGTTTGGCGCTCAGAAAGATGACCGGTGTCTGATTGATCTGCCGGATTTGCGTCAACACTTCATGACCGTTCATTTCCGGCATCATGATGTCTAGAATCACAAGATCGATCGACCGCTGTTGAAACAACGTCAGACCCGATTTTCCGTCATGAGCAAGTAGCGTAGCGAATCCTTCGTTGCGTAAATGGATCGAGACGAGTTCGGCGATTTCGACTTCGTCTTCGATGATGAGAATCGTTCGTTTCTGCATAAGCTGTCTCCTTTTCTACGTCTGAACAGCTTATATGATGGCATAACGAATCCTTCATTCCCCTTTTTTCAAAACAGATTCCGCCGGCTTTTTACAATCGTTTCCAGACGTGATCCGACTTCTGTTTGGTCAGTCTAAAATCACATTTTTCCCTTCCGTACGTAACTTGGCGAGGGACGTTTTCATCTGTTGGATCACTTCTTCCGTGTGCCGTTCCCATGTCGCCAGTTCCGCGACAATCACAAGCGGTTGCTGCGACCGGTATGACCGCGTCGGATTTCCCGGAAAACGTTTATCGGTCAAATTCGGATCATCTTCGAACGTCCCGAGCGGCTCGACAAGATAGATGTGTTCAGCACCGTCCCCTTTGGCAAGTTCGGCGCCCCACTTGGCGGCTTCAAGCGTTGCCGTAAAATAGATGAAATTGGCGTGTTTGTCCTGATAATTGGACGGAAAATGCGCCTCCAACTGATCGCCGACGTTTAATGCTGCTTTTGTCCCGTGAAAAAACGGTCCCCGGTCCAGCACTTCGGTTTGGTCTGTCATCAAAATCCCCTTCCTCTCTCCAGTGTTCTTGCTTGTAGTATAAGGTGCGATTTGACAGAAAAGTAGTCTGTTTCCTTTAGGGCAATCGCGGTATACTTCTAGTAGAGGGATTCATCAGACGTTACCCGGCAGACGAATGTTCCAGCAGGAGTTATTCAGTCAGTCGGGTTCTTTCCATGCATTTTTTTTCGCAGCATGCTTAAATCGGTAACTGCGATCCATCTCGATTTCCCGTCCCAAAACTGTTCCTATTCGTTCTTCTCGTTTGACAACTTTTGTCAGCATGGTATCGTGAAAGTATCAAGGTCAAGGATGTGGAAAATCATGTTCATCGTCGAGTTACTGATCAACGCTTGTATCGCGTTCACCGGATTTTATATCATCTCGAAAATCATCCATTCCACCCAGTTTTCATCCTATACGATGAAGTCGATCATCATCGGACTGGCGACCGGATTACTTGGTGTCTTGTTAATGTTCAAAGGCATTCAAGTCAACGACTCCCTCCGGATGGATCTACGGCATTTACCACTTGTCTTATTGGCATTTTACGGCATTCGTTTTCCGCTCGTCATTGCGACAGCCATCATCGCCAGTTCCCGGTTTTTATTTGGAGTCACACCACAAGCCTTTGTTGCTTTTATCGCGATTCTCGGTATCAGTAGCGGCATGCTTTACATCCACCGGAAGTTGTTGAACCGCCCGTTCCTGCAAAACGTTTCGTTGAACGTCTGGGCCCTGTTGATGATTACATGCGCCGTTCTGATCAACTTAGGATTCAGTGACATGGCACTCCGGCTGTTACTGTCGACCTGGACAATCGGTCTTGCGGTCGGTGTCCTCTCCAGCATGTTGACGCTTGATTTCCAGACTTTGAATCAGCAGGTCCAACTGTACAAAAAATCAGCCGAACTCGATCACCTGACCGGTCTTTACAATCGGCGGGTCTGGGATGCCCGGACGGCAGGACTCGAACAAGAAGGACGGATCTACAATGTCCTTGCGCTCGACATCGATCACTTTAAGCATGTCAACGATACGTACGGGCACGGTAACGGTGATCTCGTCTTGCAACAGTTTGCCAACATCCTGAAGGAAGAAACCCGCCCGCACGATATCACGGCCCGAATCGGCGGTGAGGAATTCATGATTCTCGTCTATGACCTGTCCCCGCAAAAAGTCGTCAAGGTCGCCAATCGGATTCGCGAACGGATTGCGACGGAACGGTTTCAACTCGACGGGTTCCCGGCGATTGAAGTCACGACTTCGATCGGCATCGCCCACGGGAAACATGTGCACATACAGCGGATGAGCACGCTCGCCGATGATGCCTTGTATACGGCGAAACAACAAGGACGGAACCGGACGATTCTGTTTGATCAACTCGACCAGCAAGACGTCGCCGTTACTCAGTCATCGACCGAAACGATTCATTCTTAATCACATATGTTGGGGGGTTAGTTAATGTTTGAAGCAAAAAGAGAATTCATCACGACAGCAGAAACGATTTTATTTGTCAGCACGCTGTTTATCTGGTTATACATCGAACAATACTTTGATATCGCGGACACCTGGTGGTGGATGTTACCCGTCATGACGTTCGTCCTATTCTTGCGATCTTTCATCGGTCGCCGCGTCGACCTGAGCTTTGGTTGGAATGATGACGAAGAAGAACGAGAGTTGGATCAAAAACAACGTTAAACAGAAACAGCCCGGTCCTATCCGCTTTTTTCGGATAACGACCGGGTTGTTTTTTGGAAAATGCATCTAGTTTCAATGATTGAACCTCGTTATAATTTGAGCGCCTTTTTGCGTGTCAGGACCATCTGGATCGAGTCGATCCATTTCCCCTCGACTTCTACATCACGGGCATCCACACCGGTCACTTCAAAACCGATTTTTTCATAGACGTGCCTCGCTCTTGGATTGATGGCCAACACACTTAAGGTCAGTTGGTGTAAAGCCGTGTGCCGAAACAGATAATCCATCAACAACTGTGTCGCTTCTGTTCCGAGACCTCGATTTCTGCCGTCCGGTCCGATCAGAATCCGGAAATTCATGCTTTGCTGTTGTTGCTCATAGTCGTTGACGACAACTTCCCCTACCAGTACGCCCGACTCCTGATCGATGACGGCCAAATCCAACCGATCCGGTTGGACGTTTCTTGTGGCATACCACGTTTGCAGGGTCTTTCGGTCGATACCGGAGGAACTTCCGGTTAATGTCAGGACTTCGGGATCGAGCAAACATCGTTCAATCCATGGAATGTCCTCCGTTGCAAAGGGACGGAGGGTGACCTTTTCTCCGATTAAGGTGGGTTTAGCCGTTAAATTCATCATTTAATTGGTTCGCTCCTTCATTTAGAATTCATACTTTCAGGTCTTCTTTCTGGGAACCATTTCTTATTTGCGTTCGTACGATACAAGACGATTATAAGGAGGGGCTGTTATGTTCGAATACCAATTCATCCGGATTGATTTTAAGCGGTTATCCGGCAACCCGAAAGAAGATTACCGGGACGTCATCACCCAACAAGCGGAAGACGGCTGGCGGTTCATCCAACTCGTTGCACCTGATTTCGTGACGTCCGGCGTAGGGGTCGGATCTTATTATAAGCTGATTTTTGAACGTCCACGATCGTAAGACTGAGCATCCTGAAACGTTTTCGTTCTGTTAGTATACCGAATCGTTATCCTCAAATGACATTTCCTTACATTTTTGTTCGTTTTCTGTTTCCTTTTTATCCTATACAATCAAGGAAGTTTGATCATCTAAAAAGGAGGCGTCGCTTCATGAAGTTTCCAAAATGGCTGCTGTACCTCGGTGCGCTTCCGACGTTCGGATTTGCTTTTTACGCCATCACGAGTCCGGATTTCCGAACGGAATTCACGGCACTGTCGTCACTCAACGCGCCTGTCACATCCGTTGTGCTGACCGTGTTCGTCGCTTATTGGACGTTGTTCTTTATCTTGACGAACGGACTTCGTCGACACCTCGACTTGATCGTGTTGTCCGCTTTGTTGCTGATCTGTTTTATCTTGACGAGCCTGTTTGCTACGCTCGATTACTTTCTCCCTTGAACGCTTCCCACAAGCCATCTTTTTGATGGCTTTTTCCATTTTCTTCTTGCAATGCCGCCCTCCGTCCCGTAATATCAATTGTAATAAATTTCTATATATTTAAAAAACAATTGTCGAAAACAGATTGACTTTGGGGGCGATGCTGGATGGATTTCAAAACATGGAAACACCCTGCTTTATTATTGACGAGTGTCGGGATTTCGAATCTTGGCGCCTGGGTCTACTTCATCGCACTGAACTTGATTGTGCTCGACCGGACGAATTCGGCATTTGCCGTCTCCGTCCTCTACATGCTTGTCCCGATTGCTGCCCTGTTGACGAGCTTTTGGTCGGGAAGCCTGATTGACCGGGTCGACAAACGGAACATGATGGTGCTTCTTGACGTGTCTCGAGCTGTCCTGATTGCGATTCTTCCGTTTATCGATTCGTTGCTTGTCCTCTATGCCCTCGTCTTTTTGATCAATATGGGCAGTTCCTTGTTCGAATCCGCTTCCTTGATCTACATGACGAAACTCGTCTCGCACAACAACCGGCAACGGTTTAACGCCTTAAAAAACTTTATTCAATCCTGCGGCTTCATTCTCGGACCGACGATTGCCGGTCTCCTGTTCCTTATCGGCTCACCGGCATTTGCGATTTATATGAATGCCGGTGCGCTGGCCATGTCCGCCTTGATCCTGTTTTTCCTGCCGGATTTGGAGAAACGAACGACGTTTGCCGAGGCCGAACGCCTCAGCTTGCGGATGATTGCCGACGACTGGAAAGAGACGTTGCGGTTTACGCACAAGCACCGGTACATCACACTCGTCTACGGTCTGTTTTGTGTGATGACGATTTTTATGTCCGGTCTCGATTCTCTCGAAGCCTCATTCGCGACACGGGTGCTGGCGTTTTCTGAGAGCACATACGGCTTCCTCGTCAGTATCGCCGGCGTCGGGATCATCGCCGGCTCCGTCATCAACGCGACGTGTACGAAGTGGCTCAGCCTGCGTTTCTTGATCGGCTTCGGTGCTGTCACGACACCAATCGGTTACCTGCTGTTTGCGACGGCGGACAGTTTCTTCGTGGCAGCGGTCGGCTTTTTCCTGCTGACGTTCGCTTTATCGTTTGCCAACACCGGTTTCTTGTCGTTTTATCAAAACAATGTCCCGGTTTCAATCATGGGTCGCTTCTCCGGCGTCCTTAACGTCGCCGAGTCGGTCTTTGTCATCGGACTGACGTTATCGATCGGGATGCTCGCCGAAGTCTTCTCGATCCGTTCGACCTACATCGTCTTTTCGCTTGGCTTTCTGTTGATCGGACTGATCACGTTACCCATCGTCTTGAATCGCACGAAACGGTCGTTGTATACGCTGACGGTCGAAGAAGAACCAAAAGTCTCTTAACCGTATAACAACAGGAGCCACGAGGACTTCTCCTCGTGGCTCCTGTTGTTTGGTTTGTTTAGACGGTTGCCGGTCAGGATAAAGTCAAGAAACCTGCTGATGTTCAGCCGAAGGAGGACTTCACATGACAGGAATCGACTGTCTGCTTCACCTGCACCAAGAACTTGATCGGTATTCGGAAGACGAATTGCACTACATTTCACGTCCGAGTGTCTGGTCGCTTGGTCAAATGTATGACCACATCTTGCTGGTCGCTCACGAATATCTGGACGAAGTCGAAGCCTGTGCTTCACGCACCACTCGCTCAACTGCCGGAAAAACGCCGTATGGCGAAGAGTTGTTTCGACAAGCTGCCTTTCCGCCCGTCAAAATCAGGCTTCCGGACGAGATGAATGCTCCACCGAACAATACCGACAGTGCCGATCAGTTAAGACACCGTCTTGTTCAACTGGTCGAACGAATGGAAGACTGGTCGGCACGACTTGATCAGATTGATCCAACCTCGAAAACGAAACACGGTGGGTTCGGTTGGCTGAACGCCCGTGAATGGTATCAGTTGATCGAAATGCATACCCGGCATCACTTCCGTCAGAAACAGGAACTGGAACACCAGTTACCTTGAGGTATACCATTTGATTCAGTTGCTTTGGCTTAATTCGGATGAGGGAGTAAACTGTTGCAGCCGCTTATTCATTAATTCCACGACAAAAATCGTTCCGTCGTCCGCGACAGCCAGATCGTGGGCAATCCGCAGCTGACCAGGCTCTGTGCCAAAGCTGCCGAATCGCTCCAGAATCGTACCTTGTTGATCGAGCACTACAATTTGACTGCGGGCGTCCGTTGTCCGTTTATTCAAATAGTCACCGCCGTCAGCGACATACACCTTTCCGTCCGGTCCGACCTCGACCCCATACGGTCGACCGAGTTCCGGTTGATCCCATGTCTGCTGATGACGACCGAATCGGTCAAATACTTGAATCCGGGCGTTGTTGCGGTCGGCAACATACAAATTCGACGCGTCGTCACTACTGATGCCATGCGGCAAATTGAGTTGACCGTCTGCCGAACCCAATTGATTGACTTCCCACTCGAACTTGCCGGTCCGGTCGAATTTCGCAATCCGGTGATTGCGGTACCCGTCCGCGACTGCAAACGAACCGTCCGGCAACACTGTCACATCGGTCGGACGGGCAAACAGGTACTCGTTCAACCGGACCTGGAAGTTCGGCAACTTGTTGCGAATCCGAAGACCCGCTTCCGTTCCGAACGGATACGATTGTCCATAAACCGCTTGAACGTCGCCTTCCGGATTCAGCTTAAACACTTGGTTCAAGCTGATGTCCGTCACCCAGATGTTGTTGGCGTCATCGACTTCCAACCCGTGTGGAGACTGAAACAAATTCTGACCGATCGTCCGCTTGACGGTCCGCGTTTCGCCGTCAAGGACGACGATCGTTGCCTCTTTGATCATCGCCTTACTGCCGTACGTCCCGTTTGCCCGGTGCAGGTAGTAGATGTCTCCGTTTGGTCCAACGGCGACACCGCTCGCTTCACCTGCCTGTTGTTGTTGATTGTTTGTTTTCGGCCAGACTACTGTTCCTTCATAGTGTTCACTGGTCGCTTGGACCGGATACGATTTCTTAAAGACCGGTTCTGCTCCTCCGCGTGACCACCACGCCACTGTCAGTCCGAGTACCAACACACTCCCGAAGAAGATGGTTTTCTTTTTCATTATGTACGACTCCTTTTGTTTACTCCTTTCACTATACGTCTTTTGTTTCGTTTGCCTCCTCCGCCTCGCGATGTAATTTTCCTCCGGCTTCCGTCTCTTCCCTTATTCGTCCCCTTTTTGCACGATTGTCACAAAACGGTAACGTTTCTGACCTTCCCTCCAATTACCAAAAAGTGTATATTTAAAGCATCGATTACGTCAAAGGAGGTTTTTCCCCACGTGAAATTCTTCAAATCCCCTCGGGTGCTTGAATTGGAATGGATTCCGAAACAGGACTGGCAGACGGTCTGTACCAAGCGCATGATTGACATACCGCATCATCCAAACGAACAAATCGTCGGACTTGCCTACAACAATCAACAGCAAGTCGTTCAAGTGACACGAAATATTCAGGCACCGCTGTTCGGCTATTACGTCACCTTACTCGAAAACCGTCAGGCGACAAAAACCGTCTTGTCGAAACGTTCGCACATGACGATTCAACACCTGTCGACACGCCTGTTTGGATCCGTCGAGCTGGCCGAGTTTTCTCTGCTTGACATCCATGTCCGGGAAGAAGGACTCGGTGAGCGGGGTCTGTTGCTGGAAGCGTTGATTTATGACATCGAGCAGAAGTACACCCATTACCGGGTCAGCGGTGATTTCACCGCCATCTCCTACGGCGGACGCGTTGCGGCTGAGTGTTTTACACGGTACGGGTTTACGATTGACCAAAATCAATTGATTTTAAAAAACTATCAAGATCGTTCGTTCGTCAGTTAACCCGCTACTAGGAGGTATATGCATTGCGTCTGAAAGAGAAGCCATACGTCAAAGCCGTCGTCTACACACTCGAATTCCTGTTACTCGTCGTATCCTATATCGACTTATGGAAACGCCCGCGCACCCGCGGACCCAAATGGTTATGGGGCATCCTGATTTTTCTCGTCAACTACCTTGGACCGGTCGTTTATCTCGTCTGGGGACGTCATCCTGCGGCACCATCCGAGCCGTCGATTCAAGACTAAAAAAGCTTCACTCCGTTGCCTGAACATCCGGGCAAACGAGTGAAGCTTTTTTGTTCGTATCAAGTGGTAGGAGAACGCGTGATTATGTGGTAATTTGATTATTATAGATTACTTTATTTTCGAAAAGCTTCACCTATCATCGTGCCGTTCACGAACGGTGACAGAAAAGAGGGATTTGATGACGTCACACTTGTCCACTCCATCCTACCGTCATTGGCAGGGGATTCAAAAACTCCATCACCGCTACATGAAAGAAGTCAACGCCGTCTTAAAGGACTGGGGCTTGTCAAAATCACAGTTCGACATGCTGGATACGCTCTACCGCGAACAGAGTGCCACTCAAAAATCACTGGAGACGACGCTCGAACTGTCAAGCGGTGCCATCTCGCAAACCTTAAAAAAATTGTTTGAGCAACACCTCATCACCCGGAAACGGATTGACCGGGAAAAACGACTTGTCTTGACACCGTCTGGGGAGACGATCGTTCAAGAGTCGGCCCCCGTCGTCGAAGTCATCCACGAGCAGTACTTCAAAGCCTTTACGATGGACGACCATGAGTCGTTTGACCGTCTGCTTCATAAGATGCAAAGCAGTCACTTTTGATGCCTGGACGCAATCGTCGTTACCGTTCCGTCTTCAGCAGACTCTCTTCGTCGATTATACCCCTCTCGATAACTTGCCCGTCTTGTAAACGATACGTCATGTATTCGTTTGGTTTCAGCGGCAAGACATCCGCGCGGACCGCCACGGCATACCGTTTATCCTTGGCCCGATGCTTGTCGTTATAATAGGATTTGACGACGACCGGTTCACTTGTTCCATAGGTATGTTCGACATGCTCTACGACCTGACGCATGACGTCCTGTTCATACGCACGGTCGTATCGCGTGATGTACACGTACGATGCAGCTGCGACCAGGACCAGACAGACGATCCACATCAGTTTTTTCATGCTACAATCTCACCTTTCTCATACTCTACTTTTTCATAAAGGAGCGCTGCCGATGATTTTGCGTCACTTCACCCACCGCCGGCATCTAAAAGCCATCGTCGCCCGCGGCGGACTATCCGTAAAGGATACAGCCGAACCTTACTTACAGTTCGAATTTAATCCACCAAGCGACCGCTTGAAAGAGACGTTCCATTCGCTTCATCAATCCACCAGTGAGCCATGGGACGAGACGGATACGGTCACCCTCGACTTTGATTTTGTCAAGATCCAGGCCGGGGACATTGATGTTCTGGAACAGGTTGAACCATTTCCAGGAAAAATTGACTCTGATTCTGCCAATGGTCCAATCCGCTTCGTCAAAAACTTTTTGTCGCTTGGCTATTTAACGGAAGAATCACGGGAACAGCTGTCTGAATACTACTGATCACACGTCAAGAACAGGCCAATCGTGCCTGTTTTTTTGTCGTCAGCTGCGTCGATTGTAGATAAACATCATGACCGGGAACGTCATGACCTGAATGAACAGTAAATACATAAAAGCTTTCATGATGTCTTCGATGACGTTCCACTGGAAGAGCATCAGCATCACAAAAACATAGACAATACTCAAAGCGTATGACATGTGACCACTTTTCCGCTTGATCTCTTCTTGCCGTTCGTCATATGTTTCAGCAGCCGGGAAAATCAGGTCGGTCGCCAATTGACTGATTCCGACCAGCATAAATACGATACTATGTGGACTCGCTCCATCGAACAACGTTAGATAACCGCCGTACCCTAACAAAACTGCAGCGAGTAACCGATTGATCATCGGCATATGTTTCATCCTACATCGTCTCCTTTTTTCTTCGATTCGGGAATAAAAATCGCTTCAATCGGACAATCAAACAAAGCCGCAATCGAAAATGCGAGTTCGAGCGACGGATTGTACCGCTCCTTTTCAATCGAAATGATGGTCTGTCTCGAGACGCCTAACGTCTTCGCCAAGTCCCCCTGCGACCAGTGTCGCGCCTCTCGTAACACCTTTACCTTATTTTTCATTGCAGTCACCTCTTGCTTCCAATAATATGTAAAAACGTTTCGTTGTGTCAAGTTTCCTTTACACATCAACCTAAAAAAAACCACTCAATCCGTTTTGATTGAATGGTTAACGATCAAACATACGCGATCTTATTTTCGAATCGTCCGATACCTTGGATGGATCGCAAGCATGGCGTTTTTGATCGCCAGGACATGCGGATCCGTCGCGTCGGCAAAAGCCTTGCGGGTCGGGTACTCTCCGACGATGTGCCCTTGATCTAAAATCACGAATCGGTCGCTGAGTGCCTGAGCCGCTTGCAGGTCATGGGTAATGAACAGATAGGACAGGTCATACTTATCCTTTAATTCCCCTAACAGCGCGAGGATCAGTGCTTTATTGACCATATCAAGACTGCTGACGGCCTCATCGAGGATGATCAGTTTCGGATTTGTCGCAATCGCCCGGGCGATACAGATCCGTTGCAACTGCCCGCCGCTGAACTGATTCGGATATTTCGCCAAATCCGCGCGGGTCAATCCGACCTGTTCGATCAAGGTGACCAACCGGTGCTGCAGGGCATCCGGTGCAAGACGCGTGAAATTCGTCAACGGTTCGGCAATGATTTGTCCCGCCGTCATCTTCGGATTGACTGCAGCAAACGAATCCTGAAAGACGACTTGGATGTCTTGCCGGTAATCGCTTGCCGCCGTCCGGTAAATGTCCTGTCCTTCGAACAGGACACGCCCTGCTGTTGGTCGTTCGAGACCAAGCAAAATCCGTCCAAGCGTACTTTTTCCGGCACCACTTTGACCGAGCAATCCAAGACACGTCCCGGCTTCAAGCGTCAACGTGACGTCCTGTAAGACGGTCCGTTCCGTCTGCCGCGACAGAAACCGTTGGCTGCCATACCGGTGTGACACCTGTTCCATTTGCAGAAGGCTCATGCGTTCATCCCTCCTGCCTGAATCCCGTGTTGGGCCAGCAATCGTTGTGTGTACGGATGTTGCGGACGGTCAAATAGATCAAATACATCCGCCCGTTCGACGATTTCCCCGTGCCGCATGACGAGAACCTGATCCGCCATCTCGGCGATGACACTGAAGTCGTGGGAAATCAACAGGATTGCCGTGCCATAGCTCGCCCGGACCTTTTCGAGATAATACAACACGAGCTTTTGATTGTAGACGTCAAGCGCCGTCGTCGGTTCATCGGCAATCAGGACATCCGGTCGCAGGCAGACGGCAAGGGCAATCATGACCCGTTGCAGCATTCCGCCGCTCAGTTCAAACGGATAGGCTTTCAAAATCCGGTCCGGCTCCTCGAGATTCACTTCCCGTAACGCTTCGAACGCCCGGTCCTTCGCTTCGCGTTTGTTGCACCGGTCATGGGTCCGGATCGTCTCGATCAATTGATGACCAATCGTGTAGACCGGTGTGAAAGCACTCATCGGATTTTGCATGATGAAGGCTATTTGTCCGCCGCGGACACGTCGAAGCGTTCGGTCGGACAGCGTCATCAAATCCGTCTCGTCAAGCTGAATCCGACCCGACTGACGGATCACTTTTTCGTCCAGCAGACGTAAAAGGGCCAGACTCGTCACCGTCTTGCCGCAACCACTTTCGCCGACGAGTCCGACGATCTGACCAGCAAAAAGTGTAAACGAGACATCCCGGACGAGCGGGGTGTCGTCAACGATCGTTTCGACGGTCAATCGTTCGACGGATAACACAGGTTTCATCATGGTGCCTCCTTTCATTTAGGTGGTTTCGTCAAGCCGAATCGTTCCGATAACGATTCACCGAGTAAGTTAAAGCTCGCAATGACGAGCATGATCATCACGCCGGGATAAATCATCAGTCCCGGATTCGTCCGGATGTACGATTTGCCTTCATGAATCATGGCGCCCCATTCCGCTGCCGGAGACTGCACGCCAAGACCAAGGAACGACATCGCGGAAATATCCATGATCGCCCAGCCCATCTCGAGTGTCCCGATGACAAGCAACGGCGGCAGGATGTTCGGCAACAGATGGGTCCGAAAGATTTTCCAGTGTGACGAGCCATTGACGCGCGCCGCTGCAATAAAATTCTTTTCCTTCAGTGTCATGACGAGTCCGCGGAACATCCGGGCATAGTAAACCCACTGCACAAGCATCAAGGCGATGATGACCTGTTTGAGTCCCGGTCCGAAAATACCGACAAGACCGAGCACAAGAATCAGACTCGGAAATGCCATTACCCCGTCACAAAACCGCATCAACAGTTGATCGACCCAGCCGCCGATGTAGCCGGCGAGCGTGCCGATCAATAAGCCGATCAGCAGCGACGACGCAAAAATCAGGACGGCGAAGCCGAGTGACACCCGGGCGCCGTATAACAGACGCGATAATGTACAGCGGCCGAGATGATCGGTCCCGAGCGGATACGTCCAGGACGGTTCCTGCAGTTTCACCGCCAAATTGACGAGAAACGGATCATGCGGCGCAAGCCACGGTGCGGCCAATGCTGCGAGAAATAACAGCCCTAAAAATGCGGAACAGCCGATCAAAATCAGCCGTTGGTTTGACAAGCGGTGCAACAGGCTTGGTCGTCGAAGCGGAATATTCATCGTCTGTCCCCTCCTTTCCGGGCAATCCGGGGATCAATCGCCAGTTGCAATAGATCGACGAGCAGACTGCTGCCGATGAATAATAGTGCCGCCAAAAACACATATCCTTGAATGATCGGCATATCGCGGTCAAAAATCGCTTCGATGAAGTAGCGGCCAAAGCCCGGCCACGAGAAAACCGTTTCGACGATGATCGTCCCCGTCAACAGTTTTCCGAGATTCATGCCGAGCCCGGTGATCATCGGTGGAATGGCGACTCGGAGAACATGTTTTCCTAAAATAACCGTTTCGCGGATGCCGCGTGTCCGGGCAAACAAGACGTATGGTTCGCGCATCGTCTCGATGACACTCGTCCGCAGCAGCCGGGTATAAAGCGCGATTAAAGGTAACGCAAGCGTAATCGCCGGCAAAATGACGTGACTCGGACTGCCGATACCGCCGACCGGTAACAAATCCAACTGGACGGCAAAAAAGAAAATCAACAGATAGCCGAGCCAAAACGACGGAATCGATGCGCCGATGAAGGCAATCACCCGACTCAACTGGTCAAAAAATCCGTTTTTCCGAATCCCCGCGAGAAAGCCGAGCGGGATGCTGACGATCACGGCCAGCAACAGACTCGACAGTGCCAGTTGTAACGTAGCCGGCAGACGAAGCAATACTTCATCGAGAACCGGTTTGCCGGAGACAAAGGACGTCCCGAAGTCCAACTGGGCCAACCGGACGACGGTCGTCGCGTATTGTGTCATGAACGATTGATCGAGACCAAACTCGGCTCGTTTTTGCGTCAGCACTTCTTCCGTCGGTTGGATGTGAGCGGCAGCGAGATACGCTTCCGCCGGATCGACCGGTGACAGGTGAATCATCGCTGTCAGCAATAAAATCGCCAGGAGCAGGATCGGAATGACCGACCCGACCCGTTTGAGAATATAGACGCCCATTCCGCACACCTCCCTTATTTAATGCCGATTTGTGCGAACGGACTTTCATCCCGATTCGCCGCAAATTTAAAGTTCGTCACATCCGACTGGTAAATCGCCATCTTCTTCAAATACGAGATCGGTACGAGCGCACCTTGATCTTGGAGCGACGGTAAAATCTCGGCATACATCGCTTGACGTTTTGTCTCGTCGGTCGTCTTCAAGACATCCTTCATGTCCTGCAACAATTCCGTCTTGTTCGGATAAGCGGAAATCGCTTCTTTGAAGCCGAACCCGTCCGTACCAATGATGTTGACGAACGTGTGTGGATCATACGGTGCACCGAAGTTACTGTACATGTTGATATCGAACTTGTTGTCTTTGAAGCGCTGGACTTGATCCGGCAACTCGACACCGACGATCTTCAAATCGACCCCGATGTTGGCCCACTCCGACTGTAAGGTCTCGGCCATCGCCTTTTGGACAAGTTCCGCCGCATCATACATCATCTCGACCTGTAACGGTTGACCGTCTTTTTCACGGATCGTTTTCCCGTTCGGCAGTTTCCATCCGGCTTCGTCGAGCAACGTCTTCGCTTTTTCAACATCAAAGTCCCGTTTCTCGACCTTCAGTTTCGACGTGTACGGCAAGTTCGGCGGCAGGATGAAGTCCGCCGGTGCTTCCAGACCGGACGTGATGCCTTCGACTAACGTTTTTTTGTCAAAACCGTATTGCAACGCCTGACGGACCCGTTCGTCCGCCAGCTGTTTTTTCTTGGTGTTCATGATCAACAGACGGGTCGCAACCGGCTCGGACATCGTCGTCTTATAAGACTTCGTTTCTTTCAGCTGATTAAACGCATCAACACTGATGGCGCCTTCCCCGTAAATCAAGTCGATGTCCCCTTTTTCAAAGGCGAGCACGCGGGTCTCGGCATCGGGAATGATGTCGACCTTGATTTTTTTAACTTTTGGCATCGGACCCCAGTAGTTTTTATTGACCTTAAACGTCGCGTATTGATCCGCTTTGTACTCGTCAAGCACCCATGGACCGGTCCCGACTTCTTCTTCGACACCTTTTGACGTGTCGCCGTTTTTCGGGAAACCGGCTTCACCGAGGAAACGGACCGGACGGACGACCGCCAGTTCCTGAATCGTCGGGTAGTAGGCTTCCGATAATGTCATCCGGAATGTCTGCTTGTCGACGGCTTCCGTCTTGTCGATTTTGGAGATAAAGCCGAGCCAGCTATGTAAGGCTTTATTTTTGAGGACGGCATCAAAGTTCTTTTTGACGATCGTTGCGTCAAACGCCGAACCGTCGGAGAACTTGACATCGTCACGCAAAGTGAACGTGTAGGTCTTTCCGTCTTTTGAGATGTCCCACGACTTGGCGAGGAACGGCTCAAGCTTTCCGCCTTCTGCGTAATGGACGAGCGGTTCGTAGACCATCGACTGGGCGAACAGTTGCGACGGGTTATAGACATGCGGATTCATCTCGCCGATATCGCGCGGCCAGGCGAGCGTCAACGTATCTTTATCTGTTGTATTGTCAGCACCTTCGTTCGGATTCGAACAGCCGAACAGCAGTGTCGTGATTGAGAGGATGGAGACAGCTTGGATGATGGATTTCTTACGGCGTGAAACGTTCATAGTGGACAGGACTCCCATTCTTATTGATAATCATTTTCAATTGTAAGAGTGGGTGTTAAGAATTGTCAATGGATAATCCGTCCAACGGTTGATTTTCCTGTGTTTGAAGTCATTTGTTATTGTTGATCCACAAAATAAAGCACTCCCCCAAATAGCAGGAGTGCTTTTGTGATATTTTTTATACTTCGTGACAATCAAACGTCACCACTTCGACGTCACATCCTTGTCCCTCCAGATTCGGGCTACACGCGTACGGACCGACTTTCCAGTCCCCTTCCCCGTGCAAATGCGCAATCCGTAGCTGTTCCTTCGTTTCACCGTCGACAAAATACAGTTCCACGTCCTGGTTTTTGAAGACAAGCTCAAACGTCAATGCATGATCAAAAACAGTATTTTCAATGTCACGCGACGACCAGTCGGAATAGCCGAAGGACGTGACGACAGCACCGAGATGCGATTTCCCGTCCGGAATAAATTCCGCTGAAACTTTTAGCCAGTGATCTTCGTTTAGATAAAGAAGGATCCCTGCCTGATCGTATGTCTGACGTGGATTCAATTTCACTTCAATCCGGCATGAGAACGATGCTGATGGAATCGGTTTTAGTAAGGCGTGACCGGTCATCCGATTAAACTGATAGTACGTATTGCGCCAAAAGTCGGTATCGCCTTCTGTCGTAAATTTTAATTGCTCGTGCATGTCGACTTTATTCGGCTGGTTGAGCCATTCGTAATCTTGCCACATGTTGCTACCTCCTGTTTTTATAGAATAATGCGTTAGTCATATCTCATTCGTTCGAACTCTAGATGCTTAGGCGATCCATCATTGGATGAATCCAAAAATCCGTGCCCCCAATATGCTGCTGTGTATTTCCCGTCTTTTTTCTTTACATTAAACAAATAAGACGTTTTTGGTTCATCTTCTAAAATTATGTCATATGCGTAACCAAATTTCCAAAACTGACCTTTTATTTGATAATCTTCTTTTTCCAACTTAAATTCTTGTTTTAGCTGATCTTCTAAATACAGTTGGTGTAATACCGTTTGATGATAGATGTACAAAAAGCAAGATAGAAAAACAAGAAAAATGCTGAGTAAGATGAACCGCCCAATCCGCCACTTGCCGTTTGCTTTCCAAAAGTTCGTCATCGGCTCTCCTTTCCTGCTGTCCCAACGTATGATACGGTACGGACAAGGAAGATCTAGTTAACAAACTAACCTATCATGTAGAAAGAAGTGATCAACTTGAAAAAACACCTCTTGATGCTCTGCTTCCCGTCCCTCTTCTTAATTGTTCCGTTATGGGCGGATCAGTTATCGCCACTCTTACAGGCTATCTTTTTTCTGATGCTGTTCATCTCCGTCTGTTTATCGCTACATACCGCGTGGTCTCTGTTTAACCGACGTTTTCCGAAGTGGACGGCGCGCGTTAACAGCCTTCATCCGGCTCTCGGCATCCTGCTTGGTCTCAGTCTTTTGGCGGCGTTCGGTTATCTGTTCTTCAGTGTTTTTTCAATCGTATCGTTTGGTCTGCTCCAAGGCGTCTCGACGCTTGTCTTGATGTATATCGGATTGGCGATTTTTGTCTTCCTCCTCAGCTGTTTCGTCGAAGGGATTACACGCCAATCAAAAGACACGTTGTTTCAACCCGTCTTAATCTTTGTCTCCGTCTCTTATGTCGTCTTGACGACATTCGGGATTTTACAACTCATGTCGTAATCTCCAAACCCGTCTGCGCACGGGTTTATTTTTCGTGATGCAACGTACCGTCGGCATCGATCCGAACATGCAGCTTGCCGTCGAGTTCGAGAACAAGCGGACTCGTGACCGCCGGTTTTGGTGAGAATAACCACGTCCGTCCCGCTCGCCCGAGCAACAGATGGGTCCCGTCTTCCGGCGCCCCGAGGAAGTTTAAGAAGTCGACGTTAATCGGCTGATGGTAGCGGTGAAAGACACCGAGTTCAGCAAATCTGGCCCCGACACCGGCGACGTCCGGCGTCGTGACGTTCATTTCGCCGATATCCAGAATGTCACTCACCGCAAAACGCTCAAGCGACTTATTCGGATTGACGTCATGCCGGGCAATCAATTCGACGACGTTCTCGTCCGGATCGTAAAAATAGACGGAATGGGCATTGATGTTTTCAAAAAAGATTTCGTCTGCTCCGTCCTCGATCAGTAACGGCACCTGCTGTTGCAACCAGTCCTTGGCCAGCTGAAACGCATTCCCCGGAACGTTGAACGCAAAGTGGTATTGTTTCGGCTGCTGTGTCGTATCCTGTTCAAACCGAAGCTGACTTGTCCCGATTTGTACCGTAAAGGATGTTATCGTTTCTTCGACGAGTCTGAAGCCAAGCGTCGCCGTATAAAAGTGTTGCATCGGTTTTACGTGATTCGTCCAAAGTGTCGCTGCCGTAATTTTCATTCCACATTCCCTCCGTCTGTCTTTTAAATTCACTCGCTTCATTATACAACAATTGATGTATAATACTGGTTAAAAAGTAAGTACATACCTATTCAGAAACGGAGGAAAACAGATGAAACGTTACAGTATCGCATGCGTCGGAATTTCAACACAAGTCACAGAATGGGGCAACCCGAATCACCCGGTGATTTTTTGTCTGCACGGTCTCGGTGGAACGAGTCTCAGCTTCATTGAACTGGCCGATGCGCTGAAAGACGACTACCGCATTGTCTCGATCGATGCACCGGGTCATGGGAAGACCGAACCGTTTCCGGATGAACGGGATTATCAGTTTGCCCGATTTTCCAATTGGCTGAATCAGCTGTTCGAACAGTTGCACATCGAAGACTTTTATTTCCTCTCGCACTCCTGGGGCAGTTTCATCGCGCTTTTCTATCAGAAGGAACAGCCGGAGCGCGTCCGCGGATCGATTTTAATTGACGGCGGTTATCAGAGTAAACGGTTGCGGGGCACACCACTCGAAGAGGAATCTGCATTTTACGATACGGATTTTGAGGAGTCCGTCGCGACGTGGCAGGAGTTTCGGGATGTGGCCGTGTACGGACCAAAGATGCGCCGGTCACCGTTGCTTGATCTGGCCGGAAAAGATTTTGTCCGGATGCAGGACGGGCGTTACTACTGGCATGCCCGGGCGAAGACGGCACGCGCCATCTTAACGGCAATGTATCAAGACGAAATTCTCGACTTCCTCGACGATGTCTCCGGTGACAACCTTGTGTTGCTCCGTGCGACGTTACCCGTTTCAGAAGAACCGTTCCGCCAACAAGCAATTGCCCTGTGGCAGGAAAAAACGGGTGGGACTGTGATCTCCGTTCCGTCGACTTCCCACATCGTACACTGGGATAATCCACAGTTTGTTCTGCAGGTGATTCAGGAAAACTGGTCGATTTCAAAATCGCTTCGTTCATAACATATGAAAGAAAATCATCATGGATTTGGTATTTGATTTGATGCAGTTTCGCTATCATTCCATTCAGAAAGGAGGAAGACAACATGCCTGGCATTGATCCGTTTTTGATGCAGTTGTTCATTGTTCCGGCGGTCGTCATCGGAGTTGGCGTATTTGTGGCGTCGCTTACTAAAAAAGTAGTGTTGGCCCCGGTCGTCACTTTACTGCTTAATTTGTTGTATGAGATCTGGTACGCAAAGTTTTATTACCAGTATGATGCGATCCATTTCAGTTCTTGGAATATCATCTTGCCTGTCCTCTCACTCGGAATCGCTTGGATCGTCGTCACTGTAATTAAGCAAAAAAGAACGATCTAAAAAATGCGTTTCATTTCATCCTGACCTTGATGGCTTACTTTTCACCTGAGTGTCAGGTTCAATGTACAAAAAATTTCAGCCAGACAAAATGGACATCAACTCTCTGAGCGATTCTTCAGAGGATGGATGTCCATTTTTTAATGATTTCGATTAAGTAGCTGTCTCCAAAAACTGCCGAACGTCGTTCCGGGACTTCAATACGATGATGGTTTTGGTCGATGCCACTTGGTTGAGTTTCGATTGGATGTCCGGTCGTTGTACGTTCGGATAATTCCAGATCCATTTTAAAAAAGCAAAATCGATTTTTTCCGGACACCCTGCTGCCATATCTGTTCTTGGTTGATGGCGATGGCGGACTGTCCGTTTCAAGACGCGGTACACACATGTCGTTCGCGGCAAATCGAGAAAGATGATTGTATCCGCCGCTTGCAGCCGGATGTCCATCGTTCCGCCGTAATTCCCGTCGATGATCCAGTCGTCCTGTGCAATCAACTCCGTCTGAATGCGGGTTTGTTCTTCCCGTGGAACACCTTGCCAGTTCGGCTTCCAAAACAATGTATCCAGATGATAGACCGGAATGCCCAAGGTATGGCTGAGCTGTTTGGCTAACGTCGATTTACCGGAGCCCCCGGAACCGATCAGGACGATTTTTTTCATTCCGTTTCCCCCTTTTCTTTCGAATATAGATTGATTTTTTTAATCCGCTGAAAATCCTTCCACATCGAAGAACGCTTCAACTTCTTGTTTCGGACTAAGTACTGGACGTCCGACCGGTTATCATACGACAACTGAAGATAAAAGTAATTGATGTACTCAAGCACGGCGAACACAAACAGAAATCCGGACACTTTTAGTCCGTTCACGGGATAGTCCGGATGCCAGCGCCATACGTCAACAGCAAACACCATGACAGCCAGTACGATGATCCCGCCGTTGATCTTTTGAAACCTGTGCAACCGGCGGACGACGTGTACCGGAGTGATTGAAGAATTCTCCCGTTTGAGCCGCTCCCGTTTGCTGTACCAATAATACGAACCTTGCAGCAGTAACAGTTCGAGCAGGATCAGCGACACCCAAAATGAACTGAGCGCAAACAGGTGCAGCTCCGGAAACGTATACTGGATCAACCCGCTGATCGGGATGAAACCGATGATGGAAAACAGTTCGCCTTTGTACAGATACGTTAACCGGTCTTCGATCGTCTTCTTCACGAAAGGATCGCCCCCTCCCTTGAAACCCATTCCAGCCGAAAACGTCCGCCCGGTCCGATCTGGTGCAGCAACGCCCGGTCCGCCTCGATGATACGACCGATGACATTGACGCGCTCGTCGGGCGCAAGATCCCGTTTCGTCAGCTGCAACTCGCCGGCATACCGACCGTAACGCAAATTATCAATCGTGACCGATCCGACAGGCCGGTCTGATAAAATCGAGGGTTCAAGCCATCCATTGCCCGGTCGACCGTAAGCCCTTGACTCGACCGATCGGATGACATCCCGCGCCGGATCCATCCGGTTCGTCTGAATACTGGTCAACAGCGGATCATCACCTTGACCCGTTGCCCGGAGGACAATGATCCCCTCCTGATACGCAGCAAATTGCCGCATCGCGCTTTCCGACAAGCCCGGGTCCCCGATCAGAATCCGGTCAACGGACGTTTCCAGCTCGAGATAACAGGCAAACGGTGATTGTCCGCGGTGGTCTTCGAGCGTCGGTAACGTTTCGTAAAGCGGACCACGCAGTTGTCCGTCTCCCGGAATGAAGGCTTGGACACGGATTCCCTGTTCACGGAGCCACCGGTTTTTATCATTAAACCAGTCACGATCCAGTCCCGTTTCCGGTCGCGGATAAAAGTTGTGCCACGCCTCGACCTGTTCAAGCACGAGCCCCTCCGCTTTCATCGCATCGAGTTCTTCCGCCGTCAGCGTACTGGCGTTTAAGGCGACCATCATCTGTTTCGATAAGTCCGCGACCTGTTTTGGTGTCACGCCGTAGTCGACCCGCAGTCCGGTCACGCCCCATTCGGTTAAGGTATCGGCATCCTCCCACGTCTTTCCGAGCGCGGCAAGGGAAGTCGGGGCGATATCCGCGACGAGTTCCATCTCGAGCTGTTGCGCCAGTTGCCCAAGCGTCCGTAAGCGTTCCGTGTACAACGAAGGATCGTCTTCCGGAATATGTAACGAGGTAAAGATTGAGGTAAAACCGATCGTCCGCATCTGTCGGATGCTGTCTTTCGCCTTATCTGTCAGTGGTTCACTCAAATAAACGGCAAGTCCTTTCATCTGTTTCACTCCTTCTTGTCAGCGTAGTGTTCAACGACCGTCAATTGTTACTAAAGTTCCAATATAAGAATTTTTTAGGAGATACTTCATGAATTATGATACCATTAGTACGAGATCCATAAAGGAGAGATTGTATGAAACGAATTTTGATTCCGTTCCTGTCGATTGCCTGTCTGGTATTGATCTGGAACGGCTACAGTCAACATGCCGACTCAAAGACGGACCTGTTCCACTATAAACATTCCTATGTCGGTGACAACAGCGCCGTCGCGAATATCGTCAAAGAATTGGCACACCATCAAGAGTTGCATCAGATTGCCCTCGAAACGAAACAAACACCGTATGGCATCCATTTGACTTACAAGGACATCGAGACGGAACAAGTCGAACAGGAGATCAAAGAAACGGTCCTGTTCAACGCGACCTATCTGTTTGTCCTCGTCGATAACGTCGACCGGATTACGTTTACCTTCCCGGATTATACCTTCACCGTGACCCGCGATAAACTGGACGGCTGGTACAACACGCAACTCAGCACAATCGAACAGGAACAAGCAGTCACAAAATTGATTCAGCGTCATTTGAAGTCTGAAACCAAGATCAACCAGTTTTTCGCTGACTGAACTTCACCTATTTAGAAACCAATGGAGGTCATCTGCATGTTCGCTTGGTTCGGCATGACACAGGTTAAAAAAACTGATCGTCAATTCTTTGGGAATCTGCAAAAACGGACTGTGACTTTGATCCTGCTGACAGCCCTTCTCGTGTTGAATGGTGTGAAGTCTCTGTTGACTTATCTGATTCCTGCAGCATACCTGACTGACTCAATCATTGCCGTTCTGCCAGGGACAGCGGGCGTTCTTGTGGCCTTGGTCTATGTCTTGGTCCTTGAACGTATGCTACAGGACAAGACCGTCGACACGAAGATTCAGTAAGCAAGGTCACGTGTAAAAAAAGATGGAACATCACCTCAACGTGATCTTCCATCTTTTCATTTCCCCTGATATCCTCACATCCAGTTAAATCCCATCTGCCATTTCTTCTTTGAAACCAAACCAGAATGTAAACAAGAAGCCAAAAACGTACGAGATGACGAGACCGCCGATATACGTCAGGTACATCCCGTTATCGATCAACGGTGTCAATGAAAGACCGGATACACCGACCCCAAGCGCCGCCGTTTTCATCGTCGCTTGGAAGGCACCGCCGACTGCGGCTCCCATACAAGCCGTCAAGAACGGACGACCGAGTGGTAACGTGACCCCGTACAACAACGGTTCACCGATACCGAGGAACCCGACCGGAATCGCTCCCTTGATGATGTTGCGCAACCGTTGATTCCGTGTCTTGACGAAAATCGCCATCGCTGCTCCGACTTGCCCGGCTCCTGCCATCGCAAGAATCGGTAATAACGGTGTATTGTTCATCGTATTCAGGAATTCCAAATGGATCGGTGTCAATCCGTGATGGAGACCGACCATGACAAGTGGTAGGAAGAATCCAGCCAATAACGCTCCAGCGAATGGTCCGCCCACTTCGAGAATTACGTTGATGCCTTGCATGATACCGTCAGACAAGACCCCGGCGACCGGCATAATCGCATAAAGTGCCGTAAAGCCGACAATCAAAACGGTGAAGAGTGGTGTAAAGATGATATCAATCGAAACCGGCATAAATCTCCGGATATGTTTTTCAAGATACGTCATCAACCAGGCGGCAAAGATGACCCCAAACAAGCCACCCCGACCGGCAACAAGCGGTTCGCCGTAAATGACGATATCCGCCAGTAGCGGGTTAAATAAGATACCGCCGGCAATCGCTCCAAGAACCGGTGTGCCGCCAAATTCCTTCGCCGTATTCCAACCGACGAGAATCGCTAAGTAAGCAAAAACCGTACTGCCGATCAATAAGAGAATTTTCATCCATGTGGCATCCTTATCGGCATCGGCATTGATCGCAAAGTTCGCCGCTCCGTTGATGATTCCCGATGCGACGAGTCCCGGAATGAGCGGGATGAAGATGTTTCCCAAACGGCGTAAAAAGCGTTTGAACGGTGACTTTTGTTTGTCCTTCACTTTTTGCCGTTCGATGGCAGCCCGCTCTTCAAACGTCAGATTCTCATCGACCGACTCCTCACCGATCGCCAGCCCCGTCTCACGACTTAAATGATCAGCCACCCGGTTGACCGTTCCCGGTCCGACGACGATTTGCAGGGTCTCGTCATCGATGACCCCCATGACACCGTCAATTTGTTTGAGGGCCTGGATGTCTGCTTTCGTCGGATCTTTCAGCGACAACCGGACACGTGTCATACAGTGTGCCAGTTGCCGGAGATTGTCTTTTCCCCCGACATGTTCAAGGATGGCGGATGCCAACACTTCTTCCTTCTTCATGTTCGTCCCCCCTTAAAGCGCGTCGCGGACGAATCCGTGCGCACGTTGTAATCGTTCGACCGCCTCAGTATACGAAACGTCCGCTAAAATCATGACGATCGCCGTCTTGACGTGACCATTCGCCGATGTGAAATAACGCGCGGCTGTCTCAAGCTCAACCCCTGTCGCTTCCACGATCATCCGTTTGGCCCGAATTTCGAGTTTTTCATTCGTCGATTGGACATCGACCATCAAGTTTTGGTAGACCTTCCCGACACCAATCATCGCCGCCGTCGAAATCATGTTCAACACGAGCTTTTGTGCCGTCCCGGCCTTCAGGCGTGTCGAGCCGGTCAAGACTTCCGGTCCGGTTTCGACTTCGATCCGAAAGTCCGCGTGTTCACTGATTGCCGCCTGTTTGTTGCAGGACAATGCAGCAGTCGTCGCACCGACTTCACGTGCATAGTCCAGACCGCCGATCACGTAAGGGGTCCGGCCGCTCGCAGCGATGCCGATGACGGTATCGTTTGCGTTTACTTTGAGTGTCTGTAAATCTTCGACAGCAAGCGTTTTGCTGTCTTCCGCCCCTTCGACGGCTTTGATGAGTGCCCGCTCGCCCCCGGCAATCAGTCCGACGACCATGTCCGGTGAGACCCCGAACGTCGGCACACATTCGGCCGCATCGAGTACACCCAGTCGGCCGCTCGTTCCGGCTCCGATATAAATCAATCGGCCGCCCGCTTGAAACGATTGAATGACCTGATCGACGACTTGTTTGATGACCGGTATTTCCTGTTGAATGACAGCGGCGACCGTTTGATCCTCCGCATTCATGACCGTCAACATGTCTTCGACCGACATGTCGTCGAGACGCATCGTCTTCTCATTCCGGCGTTCTGTCGCTAATTTTTCTAACATGACCTTCATCCTCTCTGACAACTCCTTCTACTTCCCCTATTCAAAATATAATAACAATTAAAATGAATAATTAATGAAATTTAATTGCAAAAAGAGTCAATAGGGAAAGCCCAATCGGAAAGATTGAGCTTACCTATTTTCATCTTCCTTACCGGTTCCAGTTCTTGAACCCGTCCCCAAATTCGAGATGAAGCGTGTTCCGGAACGTACCGTCTTTGAACTTTGGAACATCAACCGGCAATTTTCCTTGTGGTTTCACTTCACCAAAGATGGCACGGATTCCTGCCGGTAAATTTGGTCCGGCTGATTTCGTGTTCCCGGCTTCCGAGTCCGGACCGTTCGGATCTCCCTTGAAGCCGTAGACAAGCAGTTGCGCTTTTGCGTCCGGTTGTACGGCGACATCATACGGATTCCGAAGACTGAGCAGGACGGACGGTGTTTTGGTCCGTTTCGCCTGACGGAACACTTCCGCTGGTACATAGTGATCCGCTGACGTCGCTTTCAGCTTGTCACTGTTGTTGACGTTTGAGCCGACGATGATGTAGTCCGCAGCTGCGACCTTTTCTTGCAGATTCGGATTTTGCTCCAGGTGCGGCGTCGATGCCGTATAATTTTCCGTCAATATGTTCACGTGTTTCAAGTTGCCGGCGTTTTTCTCAAGCGACCGGATTGTCTTGACCATACTGTCCGTCTGATCTTTTGCCGGTGACAAGACAAGGATCGTCTCCCCTTTTTTCGGTTTGAACGGCAATGTTTTCTTGTCATTTTTAACGAGCGTGACCGCCGCTTCCGTCATTTTCCGCTCAAGTGCCTTATGTTCCGGACTGCCGACGACTGTTTTCGCTTGTGCCAGTTTTTCATCGAGCGTGACCGGTGTGTCCGTTTCATTCCAAATGCCGCGTGTTGCTTTTAACGTCAAAATCCGCGAGACAGACTGATCGATATCCGCTTCCGACAGTTCACCGCTTTCGACCGCTTCCATCACGTCGTCAAAAATCGTCTCGAGTTTTGTCACGTCTTGTGTCGATCGGAGAATCGTCGGCATCAAGGCGATATCGACGCCGGCTTTAAATGTCTTGATGACGGCTTCCGACTCCGTGAAGTTGTCGGCAATCGCCTGCATGTTCAAGGCATCGGTGATGACAAGTCCCTGATACCCGAGCTCTTCCCGCAAGACGCCGGTGATGACGTCATCCGATAACGTCGCCGGTAACGGGAACGTGCCTTGTGTCGATTCGACGACCTCATCCTCGATTTGCGGCATCCCGATATGTCCCGTCATGACCATATCGATTCCTTCGGCAATTGCCCGTTTAAAGGGAACGAGTTCCAGCTTTTTTAACTCTTGTAATGATTTATCGACGACCGGCAAGCCGTAATGCGAATCCACTGCCGTATCCCCGTGTCCCGGGAAGTGTTTTGCCGTCGCAGCGACACCCTGCTCCTGAATGCCTTGTGTCATCGCCGAACCGAGTTTCCCGACCAGCTGCGGATCACTTGAAAATGACCGGACGCCGATGACCGGATTCCCGGGATTGTTGTTAACGTCTAGGACCGGACCAAAGTTGACGTTGATTCCAAGTGCCTTCAACTCGGACCCGATGATGCCGCCTGCCGCTTCCGCGTAGGGTGCACTCCGGGTCGCCCCAAGTGCCATGTTGCCCGGTAAATTCGTTCCCGTTCCAAGTCGTGTCACGATGCCGCCTTCCTGGTCAATCGTCACGAACAACGGGATATCATTGCTTGTATCCTGCTTGACGACCTCCTGCAAGTCATGGACCAATTTCGTCGTCTGCTCCGTCTCACTGACGTTTTCCGCAAATAAGATGACGCCCCCTAAGTCAAACCGGTCGATGACCCGTCCGACTTCCGGTGCCAGCTTCGTATGATTGGCCCCGTCCCATAACCGGAAATCCGGCATGATCATTTGTCCGATCTTCTGCTCAAGTGTCATCTGATCCAGTTGTGTGTCGACCCGTTCCGTAACGGATGGTGTCGTTTCAGCAGCGACCGGTTGCATTGGCAGCGACGCGGCGAGTAGCGCCGTCGTCAATCCGAGTGTTGCTGTCCAGTTGAGTTTCTGTCCCATATGCTCAGCTCCCCTTTTGTTTTGACCCCTGCTTGAACTGCTTCTACATCCACTGTTTGGCGTTTTTCCAACCATTGTTGATACTTTCCCCTGCGTTCACCGTTAGTATAACAATCACCCCAAATAGAAACAATGTTTTATTTGAAAGCGTAATCAAATTAAAATATTGTTTCTAAAAACGTTTTAATTTCCTACAAATTTATCTATAAATTTATTTATAGATAGACCTATTTTTATTAATTTGTTTTTATATCAACTACGCGCTATTCTAATCACGTAGCGAATCACTGAACACATCCAAGGAGGAAATAAACATGAGTAAACACGTATTAATGGTCGTCACAAACGCCAGCGAAATGAAAGAAGGACATGCAACAGGCATTTGGTTATCCGAGTTCGGCGAAGCCTATGTCGCGTTCCAAAAAGAAGGCTATACGATTACAGTCGCCAGTCCAAACGGTGGACTTTCGCCAATCGACGCCCGCAGCCTCGAAGACGAAGTACCGGCAGACATTCAAGCCACGGCGCCGCTGCTTGAAAACACAATCGATCTGAAATCGATCAGCGACTTCAGCGCGTTTGATGCCATCTTCATGCCGGGTGGTCACGGTACGATGTTCGACCTGCCACACAGCGACGCCTTGAACCATGCACTGCGGACATTGTTTGAAGCGGGTAAAACCGTTGCTGCCGTCTGCCACGGACCAGCTGGACTCGTCAGTGCGACACTGACAGACGGAACACCACTCGTCGCCGGTAAAACGATCGCAACGTTCACGGATGAAGAGGAACGCGCGACAGGACTCGACATCTACATGCCGTTCCTGCTTGAGACACGTCTCCGTGAACTTGGTGCGAACATCATCGTCGCTGATAACTTCACAGAAAATGTCCAAGTCGACGGAAATCTTGTAACAGGTCAAAACCCACAATCTACGGTTGCCGTCGCAAATGCCGTCATCAAAACGCTTAACTAATCTACAAGAGACCCGTCTATATTTAGGCGGGTCTCGCTTATGAAAGGAGATAAAATCGATGATCATTCTCATCGCTCAGATTCAGATCAAGCCGGGTCAAAGTGACGCTTTTCTTAATGCCGTTAAAGCAGCTATCACTCCGTCCCGCGCAGAAGCCGGTTGTCTGCAGTATACCTTCCACCGCGAAGTCGATGCATCAGACCACTTCGTCTTTTACGAACAGTGGCAGGATCAGACCGCCTTTGATGCGCATATCGCCTCTGATCATTATCAAACGTACCGGACACAGACCGCAGAGTTGGTTCTTGACCGGAAACTGACTTTCTTGGACGAAATCCTCTAATTTAGATAAGAACTTAATACCTTTTCTAAAAAAAGTAGGATCCGCAATTAGATCCTACTTTTTGTGTTGCAGAGCGGCTAAAATATCAAGCATCAACGGATCATGCCGCGACTCCGTCCGGTACGCCATGTAGATATGGTTCGTCGCAAAACGCTCCGGTGCGATGACTTGAATCGTTTCGTCTTTGAGCGCTTGACGAATCAAATAATCCGGCAACACACTGACACCATGCGATGAAGCGACGGCTTTTAATATGGCATCGACGTTCGGCAACACCATCTCCGGTCGAATGTCCGGCCGTTCCCCAAACTGTGTCTGGTAATACCGGCGGATGATCGGCAGTTCGAGTCCGTAACTGATCCACGGCTGACGATCCATCCAGCCCTTCAAATCATCGTCCGGTTGCTCCCAGGCGTAAGGGGCGACAAGGAAAAAGGTTTCGTCGGCAATCGGAACATACTGAATACCTGGTTCCTCGATCCGTTTCGTCGAGATGACAAAGTCGAGTTCACCTATTGCGAGCCGCTTCAGCAATTGGTCGGTCAAGCCGAAATCGCCGATGTACTGGGCGAGATCAAGCGGCAGGACCGGAATCACTTCGTGGGTGATGAATTCGGTCGGCCCACCGAACTTCAACAGCGGACGCACCTGTTCACCTGCGACATATTTCATTTCGAGTGACAGTTCTTCCAAGCGGTCAATCAAACCGACGACTTGCGTATACAGCTCCTTGCCGGCATCCGTCGGAACCATCTGCCGCGGAGCGCGAATGAACAGCGAACTCTGCAACTCGGCTTCAAGTGCTGCAATATGTTGGCTGACGGCGGGTTGCGTCAAAAACCGGATCCGTGCGGCCGCTGAGACCGAACGTTGTTGGTACACATGGATGAAGCTCCGGTACCATTCAAAATCTATCATTGTATTCGCTCCTTTTCCTGCGATACTTTAAGTATAAGGAGCCGTCAGGCATTAGACAAATAACATTTCAAGCAGACATCCATAAGAATATTTATAGTCGGAAAGGATTGACCCATATGAAAAAATTTAGAGGCAAACGCCGTTACTTCCGAAATCTGCAAAAAGAACAACAACTCAGCGCCCATCCGCTCGATTTCAGTCCCGACAGTTGGTTCGATTTTTGGCACGTCCATCTTGATTTTGACGGAAACGGAAACGGTCACCTTAAAATGCGGAAAGCACATGTCCAGGCACTGTTTCATCTGATGGATGAGTTAAACACCGCCCTTCAAACGTGGGGTCAACCGTACCAGCTCTGGATCGAACTGTCCCAGCTCGATGCAGGATCGGACGCCGTTTTTATCCATACACGGAATCCGAACGACGATAATTTTCCGTTTACCGATTCAACTTTAACGGAACCGACCGAAAGATTACCGGACTATTTGCAAACCATCGAGGGTTTGGAGCAATACCAAATCCGGTTGTCCGAACGAATCACATATGATGCGTTCGACGACGAACCGGAAGAAATCACGGATCACATTCTCGTCATCGAACGACGAGGGAGTCGTTATCCTCTTTAACCACGTACATACGGACGGTCTCTTGAAGGGAACCGTCCGTCGACAGCGACTGACCTTTAGATTCTTTTGAAAATCATTTTGGAACCGGCAAGGAACACGATCAGAAGTACGCCACCGAATATTAGATTGATCAGCCAAGGTAACGTTCCCATCAAGACTTCTCTTGCCGCACCATTAAACCAGTAAGCTAGAGCCGCGAACAACACCACGCTCATCAGCAGGATAAACGAAAAGCCGCTGTCCTGCTTCTGCGTTTTCTTGGCAATCCCGTAACCGATGAGAAAAACAACCACTGCCCCAATTGCAAAATAAATGTAAAACCATGCATCGACCGACAGCATAACCCGACTACCTCCCTCTTAAGAAATGAATTTCCTTAATAAGGAATACACCATTTTACCCCCTAATTCCTTTCGCCTGATCATATAAACCGATCATCCCGTCAATCGCCCGCACCATCCGGTCCTGCATCTCGATTCGATCCAAGACGACGAGTCCTTCCGTGATGACAAACAACAATGCAGCAAGTTGCGGACCATTCTCGTCCGGCGTCGGAGCATAGACGCGATCAATCCATTGTTCAAACGATTTTCCGATTTCCTGCATCACAGTGACGTACGGCTCTTTGTTGCCCGTTGCCAGATGCGTGACTTCAAACCAAAGATTCAAATACGGTTTGATGCGCTGGTCTTTGATCGCTTCACGGATGAACAGTAAAAAATCCCGGAAACCTAAACGTAAGGTCAGGTTTTCGTTTAATAGATCCATCAATTCTTCACTGATTGCTGTCAGTACCCGTGTCTCGATGTCACTTTTATCTTTAAAATAATGCATCAGCATACGGTCACTCGTCGCTGCGGCGTCCGCCATTTTTCTCAGGCTCGCTCCGCTGATTCCGTGATGCAAGACATATTCAGCGATTTTTGCTGTATACGCTTGCCGCTTCAATTCAAATTTGTCCATGTTCTTCCCCCACCTTCCCTTTTATGATACAACATCTTTCACTATTGACGCTTTATGTAGCAGATGCTACATTTTAATTGTAGTAGTCACTACATTTTAAAGGAGGATTATTCATGAACAACCATGTGACGCCATCTTTTGTTGATACCATCCCGAAGCCGGTTCTGTTGATCATCACCATCGCGTTTGGTATTCTCACCGCTTATTCGGTCAGTCAGTTTGGTTTAATCGGTATTTTTTCAGAAGGCCTACAAAACGCCGCGACATTACAGATTTTCGTCGATTTGATTCTCTGCGCGCTCTTTATCATCGTTTGGCTCCGACATGATACGAAACAAACAGGACGCAGTTTCATTTTCTGGACGGTGGTGACACTCGCGATCGGCGCCTTTGGTCCATTGCTCTATCTCCTGACACGGAAATCACCGATGACAGTCCGTTAATCGGGTTAACACCCTTTTGAAAAAGCTTGGTCAGCCAGACTTTTTTTAGTGCCTTCATTAATTTAACGGATCGATTAAGAATTCGTTAAGAAACAGCGGCGTCGGTTGGAAAGAACTCCTCGGTAGAGTAAAGGACAGAGCCAGATACATCTATTTAAAGGAGTTTTTATCATGAAAAAAGCAGTCTTCAACACAATCGTTCAATTAAACGCACGACCCGTCGTCGCCCGGTCGCTAAAGAAGTTCGCCATGAGCCGCTGGAGCCGCCCGTTGATCAAACCGTTCATCCGTACGTATGACATTCGACTCGAGGAAGCGTTATTGCCGTTGCCCGCCTTCCACTCGCTTCATGACTTTTTTGTCCGTGAATTGAAAGCGGAGGCCCGTCCTGTCGCGGTCGAAGACGACGCCTTTGTCAGCCCTTGTGATGCCGTGCTGTCGGTCGTGCCGGACTTGACACCTGAAAGTTGGTTCGTCGTCAAAGGACAACATTACACCGTTGCGGAACTGATCGGTTCAAAGCAACAGGCGGACACCTATGCCAACGGGGTCGCTCTGATTTTTTATCTCAGCCCGAAAGATTATCACCGCGTCCATACACCGGTCAGCGGAGAAATCGAGACCAGCTATCCACTCGGCAAAGAGTCCGTTCCTGTGAACACATACGGATTAACCCATTTCAAGCGACCGCTGACCCGGAATTACCGCCGCGTCACCCGGATCCGCTCCGGGAAACAGACCTTTGAACATGTCATGGTCGGCGCTTTGAACGTCAATACGATTGTCGAAACACATAAGACGTCCTCCCTTGAACAGGGAGAGGAATTCGGCTATTTCTCGTTCGGCTCCACCGTCATCTTGATTTGTCCGGCCGACGCACTGGCACTGAAACAAAACGTCGAGGGATTTGTCCTTATGGGACAATCACTCGGCCAATGGAACGGGTCGGAGTGATGTTGAAGGAACCGAATCGATGACCGCTTCCATAAACGCATGGGCGATGGGTGAGACCCACTTCTTTTTCTTGATCAGGATATGCGAATAGATCGGTTCGAACGCCTCGTCTTGCTTGATGATTTTCAGACTGCCGTTCTCCAGCTCCTCTTGGACCGTGATATACGGTAACACGGCGAACCCAAGACCGCTCATGACCATTTTCTTGATGGCACCGATACTCCATAACTCCATCGTCTGAAAAGAAAGCAGATTTTGTTTGGTCAGGTGTTGCTCAAACATCGTCCGGTAACTGCATCCTTGTTCATTGGTGATATACACATGGTCCGACTGCTTTTTTTGGATGTCCTTAAACTGTTCAGGTGCGTCCGGAGCACCGACCATCACGATTTTTTCTTCGGTCAAAACATGATGGAGACATTTTTCGACTGCCATGGCAGGAAACAGCATCAAGGCCACGTCGACCCGTCCATTCAAAAGTTCCTCCTGGTTTTCGCCGCACGTCCCGTTCGTCAAAATCAGTTTGACATCGGGATGATGTTGCGAAAATCGTTTGATGACGGGACCGAGGCGGGAGATCGTCAAGGATTCCGGAGCGGCTACACGCAACGTTCCGCGCAATCCGTCCGTTTTTTGCATGTTTTTAATCTTGTCATGAGTCGCAAGCAGGTCTTCCGCTAACGGAATCAGTTCTTTTCCTAAGGCGGTCAGCTGTAATTTCCGATTGAAGTATGTGAACACTTCGCCCCCGACACTTTGTTCCAGCGTTTGCATATGGGAGGTAATCGTCGACTGCGTGTACCCCAGTTCAGCAGCTGCTGCCGTGTAACTGCCGGTTTCAATGATTTTCAAAAACGTGGCAAGATGCCTGATCTCCATTCGATTGAACACTCCTTTCGTTCATCCATCGAAATAAATGATGGTTCCATTTTTTATTTCAATTTTATTAATCTATAGGTTCATCATACAATAATGAAAAATAGAGTGATAGCGATCAAAGGAGAATTTTCATGAACGTAGCAGCATTTTTGTCATATGTCATCATCACTTCCATTACCCCTGGTCCGAGCAACCTGCTCATGATGAACGAAGCACGTCATTTCGGATTCGTCGGTGCGTGGAAATTCAACGGCGGCATCCTGACCGGTTTCGCCTTTCTCGGACTGCTGAGTGCCGGGTTCACAGCAGGTCTGGATCAATTGTTGCCGATGCTGGAACCGTATTTGCAGCTGGCGGGTGTGGCGTATTTACTGTATCTCGCGTGGAAAATCGGTTTTCCGAAACCGACCAGCGGTAAAACAATCGATGTGCAGGCAACGTTTTTATCCGGTTTTATCTTTCAGATGATCAACGTCAAAAGCATCTTATTTTTTCTGACGGTCCTGTCGACCTTCATTCTGCCGCACAGCGGTTCGGCTGTGCAAACGATCGTCTATCTGGGATATACGATTCTGTTGGGATGGGCGGCTCTTTTATTATGGTCGGCTTTCGGTTCCCTGTTCAGCCGCTTCTTCACCCGGTATGACCGCCTTTTCCGATTCACGATGTCCGCCCTACTGGTCTACTCGGCTGTGACAATCTTTTAATTAAACGGACGGATGCCCATCTGACAGGAGCATCCGTCCGTTTTTTGTTATGATGGATATGGGAATATCAGGATAAAAGGAGTGGTTCGAGCATGCCGATCCGTTGGAAAGAAGAAACCATCGTATTTGAAACCTTTCGTGAGGCAGACGTCTGGGCCGTTGCACTCGCAAACGAAATCTACGGTCGTACGATTAACGGGTACTGTACACCAGACCATAAGATTGCCTGTGCCCTGACCTTTTATTTGGCGCATGTGCCGGAATTCCGGGTTCAAACGGCAGAAATACCATTCGAAAATCTCACCTATTATCAAGTATGGGTAGAGATCGTTGAACTCCAGGCGTAAGGAAAGGAAAACATCATGAGCGATCCCATTGAACGATTACCGTTCTACTTAAAACGCTTTCCGTTTTTTGTGATTTCCTATATTGTTGCTCCTTTAGCCTCCTTGTTGCTGTTGATCCACTGGAAATCGCTCCGTCCTCAAACGCGGGACGCACGGCTGATTGTCTCCTCCTTGTTCCTGTTGTTGTTCCTCGTCGATTTTTTCCCGAGAGGATGGTACCAAAATGCGATGCTCGCATTTGCCATCACCGTCGGACTGTTCATCACTTTCATCGGAATTGAAGGGAAACAATCAAAACATGACAAATAGTACGGACCATTGCACTGTCCGTCATTACTATAGAAAAAGACCCCATCCAAATGATGAGGTCTTTTTCTTTTTTTAGTTGATTCAAGAAGACACGACTTCCTCGCCCGTCAAATCGATGTGTCCTTCGCCCCAGGCGCACATCGCGTCTAAGATCGGGCGCAACGACCAACCGTAGTCGGATAAGGAATAGATGACTTTCGGTGGGACTTGTTCGTAAACCGTCCGGATGATGA
The DNA here is from genome assembly GCF_003598705.1 of Exiguobacterium sp. RIT452. Classification (NCBI taxonomy): domain Bacteria; kingdom Bacillati; phylum Bacillota; class Bacilli; order Caryophanales; genus Exiguobacterium; species Exiguobacterium sp. RIT452. Next base: position 652,565 of record NZ_QXJB01000001.1, on the reverse strand, counting down.
CACCGTCCTGTTCGAGTTCGCGCAGTTGTTGTGTCAACATTTTTTGCGTGATGTTCGGCATCAGCTTTTTCAACTCACTCGTCCGGCGTTCGCCTTTGATGAGATGACACATGATGACGACTTTCCATTTGCCTCCGATGACTTGCAGGGTCGCTTCGACCGGAATATTGTAGGCCATGCTGATTCTTCCTTTCGATTCTTGAAGTACAGCGGGACAGGTACTTTTTGGTGCCTATCGCACTTGAAAGTGCGTACTTCTCAAGTGAATTTGATGGGTTTATGATAACAACTGTCAGCGGAAAGTACAAGTCGCCTTCGTCCATTGCTTCATCCGACGGGGGTAAGGTACTTTTTAGTGCCTATGGTACTTGAAAGTATGTACTTTCGCAAATGGTTTTCCCGCTCTATGATGGGATCACGCAGAAACGTTCCCTCATCATTCAATGCGCACCGGGCCCGGTCGTTTGGGAAGACTTCCGTCATTTACTTTTATCATCCATCTCACTTTAGGAGGAATCATCATGAATCAATTAAACCCGCATGCTGAACAGGAACAGGTCCCGCAAAACGGTCGACTCGCCCTGCTCGCACTTGCTATTAGCGCCTTCGGAATCGGAACAACGGAATTTGTCCCGGTCGGCTTACTCGCAGCCATCGCCGGCGACTTAAACATCGGTATCACCCTGGCCGGTCTGATCATCTCCGGTTATGCCATCGGTGTCGCTGTCGGGGCTCCGATTTTGACTGCTTTGACGAACCGAATGAACCGGAAAACGTTGCTCATGGCGTTGATGGTCGTCTTTATCGCCGGTAATCTCGTCTCTGCCGTCGCTCCGAGTTTTGAACTGTTGATCGTCGCCCGCTTTATCACCGCCTTCTCACATGGTGTCTTCTTCTCGATCGGCGCAACAATCGCCGTTCAGCTCGTACCGGCGGATAAAAAAGCCAGTGCCATCGCCTTGATGTTCACCGGACTGACGGTCGCAACCGTCACGGGTGTCCCGCTCGGTACGTTCATCGGTCAAGCATTCGGCTGGCGCGCGACGTTCTTCGCCGTTGCCGCATTAGGTCTTGTCTCAATCATCGCCAGTTTCTTCTTGATTCCAAAAGACTTGAAACAATCTCCACCGGCGAAGTTTTCCGACATGTTTAAACTGTTGACGAACGGACGCTTGATGCTCGGTTTCCTGATCACGGCACTGGGTTACGGCGGGACATTCGTCGCCTTCACCTACTTGACGCCGATCATGCAGGACGTCACGAAAATCAGTCCGAGCCTGATCAGCATCATCCTGCTCGTGTACGGCATTGCCGTCGCGATCGGCAATGCCGTCGGCGGAAAACTCGCCAACGGTAATCCGATCAAAGCATTGTTTTATATGTTCATTCTCCACGCCATCGTCATGATTGCCTTGTCATTCATGATTCCGTTTAAAGTTGCCGGAATCATCGGGATCATCTTGATGGGGCTGCTCGCCTTCATGAATGTCCCGGGACTCCAGCTTTATATCGTCCAGTTGGCAGAAAAATATGTCCCGGCAGCCGTTGATGTCGCATCCGCGTTAAACATCTCTGCCTTCAACATCGGAATCGCACTTGGTGCAACAATCGGCGGACTCGTCGCCGACACGATCGGTCTTGTCCATACACCGTGGGTCGGTGGCATCATGGTCATTCTGGCCGTCATTTTGACTGCAGTCTCCCGTCGTCTCGAACGCCTATAACGTGACGTCTGATTTACGTGCACTTGACTATACGGTCCGGGTCCTTGGGAGCGTGTTCGAGATGCAAATCATCCGGCTGTTGTTGCAGGCTCCCTGTTCCTTCGAACAACTGACAGCTGCCGGCTCACGACATTCCATGCATGAGTTGACCGTTTGTCTGTCACGACTCGAACAACGCGGAGTTATCGAACGACCGGCAACCATCTATCGCCTGACACCAATCGGTGAGAGTTTGCAGCCGATCTTTCACGCCATCGAAAAACAAACCCAGCATCCGTAAGCGGAGGCTGGGTTTTATTTTGTCGCGACAATCGTGAATTCCCACGGGATGTTTTCGCCGTTCCACCCCCGATGTTCGTTCAGTTGTGCGAGCGTGAAGCCGCTTTTGATGATGGTGTTCACGATCTCACTCATCGTATAGTGCCGCAACATCACTTTCGGAAAATCCGCTTGTTCAGCCGGATCAAAATGCGATTGGTACGCAATGTTCTCTTCATATATATCCTGATCAAAATAACGCGGGATGTAGTGTGACTCCTCGTTGATACAATGTTTGATCGGATGATAGTCACTCAAAATCAATTTTCCACCCGGTTTGAGCAAGGCAAACAAAATCGCAGTGAATGCCTCGAGGTCATGAAAATAATGAAGAATCCCTCCTTCAAGATACAAGACATCGAACTGGTGCTGATACGTATTCACATCAATCTCATAGATATCACCGACGATGTACTCAATTTCTGTTCCGGCACAGGCGGCAAGCTCGAGTGCATACCGGCGATTATCTTCCGAGATGTCGAAGACCGTGACGTCCGCACCCAGCAGTGCAAGTGGAACCGCCTTGCGACCGTTCGATCCGCACAGATTGGCAATCCGTTTGCCGGTCACTTCCTGAAAATAGTCCTGATGTTTCTTAAGACTTGCTTTCGGGTCGGCCATGATTTCTTTTGCCTTGTCAGACGGCGCCCCGTCACGTTGATTCCAAAATTCATAGGCCCGGTATTCCCAAGCGGTTTTGTTGATCGCACTTTGTTGTTTCATCTAATCAACTCCTCCTCCTATTATGTTGAATTATAAAGTGAAAACGTGGTAAATGTGTTATTTCTAAAAAAACAGCACACTTAATGCTTTACTTTGAGTTCTTATGAACTTATAATCAAAATATAAACAGAACACCACTTAAAAGGAGGAAGCGCTGTTGACACTATTGATTGTATTTTTAGCCATCGTCTTCATCATGCTCGCACTGGACCTTGGCGTATTTCACAGGAAAGCCCATGAGGTCTCGCTTCGAGAAGCTTGGACCTGGACGTTCGTCTGGATCGGGCTCGCCGTCGCCTTTGGCGGTTGGTTATTCTATGCGCAAGGCAGCGACGCTGCAATTGAATATACGAGCGTTTATTTCATCGAAAAGGCACTTGCGATTGATAACGTCTTCGTCTTCTCACTCGTCTTTGCTTACTTTGCGATTCCGTTAAAGTATCAGCACAAAGTCTTGTTCTGGGGAATCCTCGGTGCGATCTTCTTCCGCGTCATCTTCATCGTCGCAGGGGTTTCGCTTCTTGAGAACTTCGCTTGGGTGTACTACATCTTCGGCGCTTTCCTCGTCTACACCGGTTACATGATGTTTAAGAACATCGGGCAGGAAACGTCGCTTGAAGAGAACAAAACAGTCCGTTGGTTGGAAAAACGATTGCCGATCACACAAGACATCTCGTCTGGTAAGTTTACGCAGCGGATTAACGGTAAGTTGTTCTTCACACCGCTACTGATTGCACTGATCTTCATCGAAATCTCGGATATCGTCTTCGCCGTCGACTCGGTCGCCGCAAGCTTCGCGTACTCGCGTGATCCGTTTATCATCTTCTATGCGAACATCATGGCCATTCTCGGACTCCGTAGTCTCTACTTCGTCCTTGCGAACCTGATTGATCGCTTCTACTACTTGAAACATGGTCTCAGCTTCATGCTCGTCTTCATCGGAGCAAAGATGATTCTCGGTGATGTCTACAAAATGCCAATCTGGATGTCGCTCGGAACAATCGTCCTCGTCATCTTGATCAGCGTCTTCTACAGCTTCTATAAAACGAAGCCTGGAAAATAACTTTATATGACAGCACGCAGGGAGTGAATCACATGATTCACTCCCTGTTTTTGATTAGACCAACATAACGAAAAAAAGATGAAAGGCACCCCGTCATTCGGGATGCCTTTCATCTTTTTGTGAACGAAACCATATTTGTTGTAAACCAATCAGCTGTTGACGACCTTTTCAGTCGGTTCTGCCGCCATAACTGACCGGTTGATCGACACTTGTTCCCCTTCTTTTAAACGTTTTCTGTATTCAGCTGTCGCTGTAAACAGAACATCCGTCGAAGAGTTTAACGCTGTTTCAAATGAATCTTGTAACACGCTGATGACGAGCCCGACTGCGACAACCTGCATGGCAATCTCATTCGGAATCCCGAACAGGCTGCAGGCGAGCGGAATCAAGAGGAGTGATCCACCGGCAACACCGGAAGCTCCGCACGCACAGACCGCAGCCAAAACGCTTAAGATGATGGCTGTCGGAAGATCGACTTGAATGTCAAGCGTGTTTACCGCCGCAAGCGTTAAGACGGAAATCGTGATTGCCGCTCCCGCCATGTTGATCGTCGCGCCGAGCGGAATCGAGATGCCATACGTCTCTTTATCGAGTCCCAGCTTCTTAGACAATTCCATGTTAACGGGAATGTTCGCGGCCGAGCTTCGTGTGAAGAAAGCGGTAATTCCGCTCTCACGAAGACACTTGAAGACTAATGGATACGGATTTTGACGGACATTGATGAAAACAATCAATGGATTGACAATAAGTGCAACAATAAGCATTGTGCCGATCAAAACCAATAATAAATTACCATAATCGAGTAAAGATTTGAGACCGTTCTCCGTTACCGAACCAATGACGATTCCCATGATCCCGAGAGGAGCAAGTTTAATGATCCATCCGACCATTTTCGCAATCGCGTCTGAAAAATTCGAGATAAAGGTCTTTGTTGTATCGGATGCGTTTTTAAGCGCTAACCCCAAAATGATTGCCCACGTGAGAATACCGATGTAGTTCGCTTGGACTAATGCATTGACCGGATTATCGACCATGTTCAAGACGAGTGTCCGGATGACTTCGATGGCGTTATCCGGAGAAGCCAATTCCTCTGTACTTTCAGTCAGTGTAATGGTCACAGGGAACAGGAAACTGACGATGACAGCAATGGCTCCGGCTAAAAATGTTCCGAGAAGATACAAGAAGATAATTGATTTCATGTTTGTCTGCTGTCCCTTTTTATGCTGGACAATCGCTGCCATGACCAGGAAAAAGACTAAAATAGGCGCAACGGCCTTCAGCGCGGAAACAAACAGTGTCCCGAAGATGGTCAAGGATTTTGCCGCTTCAGGAATCGTTACGGCTAAAAGAATCCCAACAATCAAGCCGATTGCGATTTGTTTTACTAAACTGATTTGGTTCCACATCTTCAACACTTTCATACTTTCCCCTCCAGGCTTAAAACGAATAAGTTATTTAGAATTTGAAAAACGACGAGTTCTCTCTCCCATCCAAAAGACAGATAGTCTGTTCGTTCATTTTTCTAAAAATTCTCTCAGTTTGTTGTTCTCTATTTTTACATAAAACCTAAGAAATAAAAACTAGTTTTTTGCAAGAAATATGATTCGTTTCTGATGACTCTTTAATCGAATAGGGATGCAATCGCTTGCATAATTAAGGAAAAGAGAAGCCGTCTCAGAATGCCGTCCCATTAGAAATGACCTTAAAAAAGGCTTCGTATCAAGGAACTATGTCCAGTAATGGACTTCAGTGGAACATGAAAAAATGACCCCTGTTATACAGGAATCATTTTCTTCAAGCATCATAACTTCTTATCATCTTTGACATGAGAAACAGTTAGTGATGCTATATCTTGAAGCGGTCTGTCTGAATGCTGTTGCCTGTGCATGTGAAGACTAAATCGTTTGTTGCGAGTACATCAGTTCTTCTTTCTGTCGATGACAACCTTGCCTTCTTGATCCAATAAGGGAGTCATTCCACTAAGACCAAGACCACTTGTCATTACATAGTTCACACCCGTCTCGGTATCAACGATGATTTTGATGATTCCTCCGCTCAAGTGTTGTTTGGATTTCACGACAAACCGTTTCTTCATTCCACCACTCCTTGCTTCATTTTTTGATCAAAACATACGTTTTCTCAGGAATTTTAAGATTATGTATATCCAAATCCTTCATCTCTAACGTCAATGCATGTTCTCTCGAATACCCCTCTTCTCCGACCCAGCACGAATAGAGCTCAAAATAATCCCCTTCTGCAAGATAGGAATCCATCAGTTCCAACAGTCGGCGTAACTTCTCTTTAGATTCTAAAGAAATCTTTGAATCAAACGGTTCGACGATTTCAATCCCCCAGTGACTTGAAATTTCGTACACATGGGCTGTCGTAAACTGGGTCGTTTGAACGGAATATAAACAGGTTTCGTCTGCAAAACATTGTCCGACGTAAAAATCCTCGTCGTACCCTTCGTCCTCGTTAATATCCACTTGTGGAATTTTAATGTTTGTTCCGATATAAGACGCTAAGCTCATCTGAATCGTTCCCTTCTTTTATTTAGCTGACAACGCAATTTACAATCATCATGTCAGACTAAGTTCCAACGTTGCAACTCTTCCAAGTAATCTAGGTAAGAAGATTGATATTCTTCGTCCGTTAGTTGTCGCGCCTGAATGACCATCTTTTTTACTTGCTCATTTGCGAAGTGCGCGCCTCCTGTTAGAGACCATATATACGAACCGACTTCCTCCGATTGATTTCTGACTAAAAATCCGGTGACGTGTTCCCCGTCCAAACTTTCCAAGACGACATCAATCCGTCGTCCTTCCATCTCATCCAAAATCAGTTGAATGTAGGCTGCCTCTTTCTCTCCTTTAAAAGGATACGTTCGATTTCTGTGGAGATTATCGTTGATTTCCCATTGAAAATCCGCTTGTTCTTGTGACGTAAATATTTTTTGAAGCAAACGCGGATCACCGATTTTTAAGCAACAAAAAATGTAATCATACACAAGTTGATCATCATTGATTAAATCCGTGATTTCACCCTTGTCGATTTCAACAGCTTGGTATCGTCGCGCCAATCGTTCGACAACGATTTCTTTGCTGAAAACAAGCCGTTGACGGCGGTTTTTAAATTTATGGTGAAGCATTTCATAATCCATACAGTTTTCCTCCAACAAAAAAAATTGTATCAAGATTTTAAAACAGCACCCCGAAGGATGCTGTGCATTGTAAACTAATTCTATTTTTTACTTTTTCGTCATGTAAACTTCAATGATTTTTGTGTATAACGCATCTAACTTCGCGTTTTCTTCGACCAGGATCGTTTCTTTTGTGTTCATGAAGAGTTGATTCGCCTCTTCAAATTTCCCGGCATAAATCAGCAGTCTGATTGCACCGCGTTTGTCTCCGACGATTTCCGATGAGTCTTCACGAGCATAAAGCAGCCGATCATTGACTTGATCCATAATTTCGGCTTTTGCATCCACACTAAAATTATTCGCATCCAGATAGCTTCTCAAACGATCGGCGTAGTCCTTATAGTCGAGAACCGTTAAGGCTTTTGTAATGGATCCGTATTGACCTTCAAATAACTTGATTTGCTTACTTTCGTAGTCAACGATTACTTTGTACAGAGCCTGTCCTTCTTTGGTCAACACCTTTTCCGCCTTCGTCAAACGAATGGTTTCTTTTTTCAAAGCATCAATCCGCTTGTCCGCAGCCTTTCTTTCCTTCTGCGTGTTCACTTCTTTAATCAGCTTTTTCAGGGCTTCCGCTTCTTTTCGTGCCTTCTTACGGTCCGTCATATACTGTTTTGATTTTTTGTTATTCGCTTCCACTTTGGCGCGGTACACAGAATCCGTGATGTATTCCGGTACTTTGATTCCGCCCAGATTCCCCATATGGAAGAGTGTGCTGCCGTATGATGCTACGACTTTCGTTTGTTTGGCACGGTACTTTTTATAGTCGAATTTTTTCTTCGCGACTTGCGTCGTCTTTGTCGCCGCATCCGCCACACCACCGTTTACTCCGACACCCGTTAATACGAAAGCCGTTATGAGCGTACTTGCCACCACTTTACGAACCGTTACTTTTTTCATCATGTCACGTCCTTTTTATGTGGGTTGTGTTCCAGTCAGTTTCTGCATTAGGAAATAAGTAAATATATTCCATACTTTCAGTTTATCATGTCCGGATGCCGTTGTTGAACAGAATTCATGTGGATTACCGCTTTATTTTCTTTTCCGGTATGAGAAGAAAAATACCTAAGCAAATCAAGATTCCGAACAGGACATAATCCGTTGTCGGTAATCCTCCTCCCCAGGCAAGATCCCCGTCTTTCGTAACAATCATTGATCCTACAGCTGCAATCGTCTCCGTCATTTTATTGAGCTGGATGATCAGCATACTAAACAAAACCGTCTGAACAATAATCAAGACCCCAATCCATTTCTTCACGTCGATTTCCTCCTGTTCAAGTCTGTAATAAGGCTTCGATTTCCGCATAACAATGTTGTACAGCGAAGTTGAGTGCCGTTCTCCCTTCCGTATCCTGGTGCTGTCTCTTTGCGCCATGTTCCAGCAGTACTTTAGTAATTTTGGTCAGACCGTACTGACTGGCCAGCATCAACGGGGTATTGTTATCATTTAACGGATTTTCGATTTCAATGTCTGCTCCTGCTGCCAGCAACGCTTCTACCGCTTTGACATCCCCTTCCAAGACGGTAATATGTAAAGGTGCGAAACCGTTCATTTCAATCCGGTTCACATCGGCTCCCGCTTCCGTCATCATACCCATCTTCTTCGTTTTTCCTTCTTGAGCCGCATAGTGCAGCGGCGTATATCCTTCTCCATCATCTGTCTGTCCATTAACAAGCGATTCGTCTTCCAACAATCGACGGAGAACCCGTTTGTTGCCGGAACGAGCGGCAATGAAATGTAATGCCGTAAAGCCATGCCCGTCAAGATCAAGTGCGGCACCATAATCAATCAGTTGTATGGCGATATCGGATTGTTTTTCATACAACGCAAGGTGTAGTGGCGTTAGACCACCTTTGTCCCGTTGATTGATGTCAGCCCCGCAATCAAGCAATAGCTTGGTAATTTCGAAATACCCCTTCTCAACCGCCCAGTGCAGTGCGGTATATCCTTCTTCGTCGAGCGCATTTAAGTCATCTCCGCGTTTAATACACTTCTTTACTTGCTTGATGTTTCCGTAAAAGGCATGGTCTTGCAGTGATTTTCCAGACACCTTACGCTCCCCTTTCAACGAGTCTTTTTTTCGTTTGGATATTATTGACAATATAAATCACCCATGTCACGATAACAGTGTGAATAAGAAACGCTTGAGTACATACTTGCCCCAAGCAACTTTAATGTCGAAACGCAGAGGGAGGGACATGACTAATGAAAAAGCAATTGGCTTATGCCGGTTCATTCGCGTTATCTGTCATCGTAATCGTTGCGGTTCTTAAATTAGTCGGAGTTGATATTTAAACTATCGACTGACGTTTGACACTTTAACTTAATGTATAGAAAAAGAAGGAGACGACTTACATCGTTCCCTTCTTTTTTACGCGCCACGCCAAAAAGCGTTCTATCATCAACAGCTTTTTATCGTATGTGAGATGCATCGAAAATAGCATACATAACGCATGACACTCCCCCTTACGATTTCACTTTCTTTAAAGCGCAAGACCAGCAATCGTCCGCTTGAACTTTGGAGATATACGATTCGATCCGAAAAGTTTTGAAGCAAGTAGTCTGCAACCATCGGTGTCTCTTGGCTTTAAATAGCTTATAAAATCGCTAAAAACTATGGGGCTTATTCGAGTTCCATCGCTTCGACAAAGTACCGGCTCGCTTCTTGTTCTTCACCGAGTTCGAGATACAGCATACCAATATGGAGTAACATACTCGATTTTGCTATCGATTCTTTAAGACGCCCGACGTGTTTCACTAACAAAACAATCGCTCGTCGTCTCATATCGAGAATCGATAGTTGTGTAGCGTCATGGGCGACTTAGGTGTAACGATTCCTGCTTCACTCCTTTGCCTTTTAAAAAGTAGTTTGTTTTTTACGTTTGACAATCAAAAGAACGATCAACAAAAGAACCTCGAGAATCAGGAAAATACCTCCGAAGAAATAAACGACTAAGACCTGACTAATCCCATCAATTGCGACAGCAAAAAACCAGATCAATGAAACCGTCACTGTATAAATCAAATTGATTGCTGTACCCATCAGTAGACTGGATTTAAGACTTCGCTTATTTCGAGCTTGGGTGAAGAGAATCCCGATTGCTCCAATCGCCCAAATGACTAAAAAAAGCTCAAAGATGGAATCAGGATTCCGTTGTACGTCCATGACATCGCTCCCTTTTCCGATCGACTGATTCAGTTCATGAATCGTGCCGATTAATGTGATACCTCTATTTTACAGGATCATCAAACCCACACGTCTTCCGAAAGTTGAGTGAATCGGATTTTAAGTTTCATTCCTCGAAATCCGTATATTCTTTGATTTTTCGTATACGAACGCTTTCACCCTGTGCGATTTGGTCTGTTTCTTTCCAGTGGTATTGCACGACAAGTAACAGCAACATGACCGCGGACAAAACAGATAAAGTGGCATAGTATGGCTGTACTTCCCGCTCCAGTTCAAAAGCGGACAGGACCTGCAATACCATCAATGAACCAAACATTCCGTGAAAATACCGTCGGAAATTTTTTGGTAGACCGGCTTGACGAAACGTTTCATACCAGACGTACAGTCCTAAACCGAATGCAAAATTATTTAGCCTCTCGTAAGGAAGGACGAACAGGAGGATCCCGAGTCCAAGGAGCATCCACGCCAAACGAACGGCCGGTTTAAAAAAGGCCGGATCAAGCGATGATTCTTCCGGTTCATCGATGACGTGCGCTGCCCGTTCTTCCTCTGTCAACGGTCGAAAGCCGAGTGCTTCTTTTTCTTCGGCCAACTGGCGCATCCGCTTTTTCATTCCGGCATAAAATGGAAACCGTTCTGTCGTGACCTCTCCTTCGTTCGTTTGACCATTTGCTTGCTCCTGGACGGAGACCTGATAAAGCGTCCGCCCCACCCGGTAACAGACCCAATAATCGACGGTTTGGCTGATCTCTCGTTTTAATTGAATCAGTGGTGCTTGTTTATCCTTCATGTTGCGTGATCTCCTTTGTCGTCAGTTCCTTCAGTTGGTGAATCGTGTACAGCAAGAGAATGAATCCCGCGATGAGGCAGACGGTTCCGTTGGCAGAAAGATTAAATGGTTTTAAATAATCTTTTGATGAACCGGCTAATATAAAAAAGAATACGCCTCCCGACCAACGATAGAAGCGGGCACGGGCTGTTTTCCCTTCGATGTAGATCGGATAAAAGAAAGATAAGAACACAAGCGGAATATATCCCGGGATCGGTAACAGACCGGTCAATGTCGATAATCCGCACAGCATGAGTAATAGAGCACTCAGGAGGCGCAGTTTGATGTTGCGCCGATCTGCACGGTAATCCATCGCCTCAGATTGAGGTAAATGTGATTTTAAATATCCTTCCTCCATCTTTTGACGCATCCATTCTTTTTTCTGACGATAGGCGGCAAACGTATTTTTAAAAAGCATTCGGACAGTCGCCGTCTCTTCGTTAATTTCAATCATGTCCTCACTATCCAAGGCAGGTTCTTTCCGGGCAACGCCTTCCCTGACGAACAACGTACGTCCTTCTTGGTGATAGACGATGTGATAGACTTCATCGTCGATTTGTTTTAATAATTGAATCATGCTGGTATCTCCCTTTACGCTGCTCTATATGAATTGTTCAAGACTGCCTTCCAGACCTTCAATTGGATGCGATGAATGATGCCAGCCTTCTGTTTCTTCTCTTTTCCTTACCAGACTGCGTTGACACCATACAGTAAAAGCAATCCTCCTGCTAAACATACATAACCGTATTGTCTGACGGATAATGAACTAAAGAGGACGACGCCAATCGATAAGAGGAGACTAAGCACAAATGAATCGACATGATCGACCGCATCTCCATGTCCCGATAGCGGCGTTTTCTTCGCGTGTTTCGATCGGATGAAGTACATTCCTAGTATCAATAAAAAGAGTCCGACAACAAGACCGATGAATGGTAAAATCACGAGCGGTTCCTCCAAGATATGTATTTAATTTTCTTAGGTAGCATGGTTTTTTTTATACCGATATTATACTACTAATAAATACGATATTTTCCTTTATTAAGTTTCATCAATGAAAAAATTCCCAAATTAAATATTTAGGCAGCATGATTCAGGAACTTGATTCTCCAAATCAAGCATCAGCAAGATGTTTATCAATGACACCTACAGAAAAAGCCTACATCGCTGATTGGATGTGGGCTTCGTTTGATTATCGTGAGTTTTAATGGATTGACCCTACTTCTCTTGATCGCAACAATCCATTATGAAGTTTTAAAATCCCTTATACGAAAGGCTTACGGTTGAAGTTTACTAATTCATCCGTCTCGAATAAAAGATCTTCGAATTGATCCGCTCCATGCTTTTCGATATATCTTTCCTCAGATTCAAAAATAGGTACAAACCATATCGGTAATACTAAATCAGGTTCTCCCCCAATATTGGAATCTGTTTCAAATAACGAGAACGATTCATCAAAGTAAACAGGACTAGTTACATAGACTGATGAGAACTGATATTTTGAAAATATCCCCTCCGGAAGAGGATAATAGTCTGCTGCATCAAAGGCATTTCCTGTCCTCATAGCATATTCAGCCAATTGCCAGAGCAGAAAAATAATCTCATCCTGAACTTCTGATTGTTTAGCTGACATCATGATTTCTTGATGAATCGGTGAATTGTCCTCAAATCGAAGGGGATGAAACAATAATCCAAGGGATGCAATCGTATATGTTTCCTTGAACGGTGCCTCTTTGAATCTCAAGATTTGGACATGCTTCTTTTCAAGTTCCTCAATTGGAAAGGATTCTGTAAAACGTCCACAATGCTTCTCTAAATGATCAAGATAATTCATGATTTAACCTCCATGTGTTACTCGTTTTGATACGAGTGAATAAAGCTTCTACCGAAAAATGTATAATCAAGGGATTGCTACTCTTTTAGAGTACGGATCATCCTCGAGTATGTACTCTATGTTTTTGAAATCATTCTGCATAGCATTATCAGACAATTGTTCTAATAAATCGACATCCTTACATAACAATATGACATTTGTACAATCGTCTATGGTCAGACAGAATGTACAATCACTATTCAAATATTCACTGTATGTATTTACTTCAACCGGCAGAGAATCATGAAATGCTTGCAAGCCGCAAAATATTATATAGTATTCATCAATATTTAGTATTCTTTCTAATTCGCTTCCTTCCACGACCTCATAATCCGGAATATTGAAATCTTTTAGATCTTCAAAAGTGTGATTCTTTCGATCTCTATTTTCTCTTATGTACATTTCGATCCAATCTAGTTTCCACTTATACTGCGTTATATCAATTGGAGCTAAGATATCATTGATATACTTACCAAAGTTATTAGGTATTTCAAATTCGATACCAACTTTCACGTCATCCACCTCATCTCTAAAAAAATTTAAACAGATCAGCGATTACAGAATAGATGTTCAATCCAAATTGTCATTGATTTCTTTCAGTCGTTCTTCGTATTCGTAAACAGCAGCTACATCACCACTTGAGCCATATGGGTTTATGACCGCTTTTGCCTCTTTTTCATTCACAAAAACTCTCGCTCCCCATAAACCCTTCGTAATAAAGTATTCTTCCTCATTGGATTCTAAAGTATCAAAAAATAAAGGTGTTAGAAACGTACCTTCTTCTCGATGTCGTTTTCCAAGTACAATCCATTCCCCTTCTTTTATGCCATAGTAACCCGTTCGAATTACAATGCATGATTCAGGATTTTTCCGATCTAATTCATGTAGTGTGAGAACCTTCTCCGTTCTGAGATTATAATATTGGATATAGTCCATAAATTCTAGTTTTCCAGTCTCATGATTTTCATCTTTAGAGACTCTCATTTCTGCATACCCATAACCACCAAGTCGAGGTAACGGAATGGCGTATACGACTCCTGATGATAGCTTCCACCGGGAAGGTCTTTTTTTCGTACGAATGGAGACGTTTGAAATCATTTTTTGTTCATCTTTTCGTGTACTCAGGAGGCTGTTTAGTCCATGCTCAAGAAGATAACGCCATTCATCAACTGAGAATTCATAATCCATTTCCTTTTCGAATTCATAGAGTCTATTTCTAAATTGGTTCACATGCTGTTCTAGTTCTGCTTTAGGGTTCAACATTATTCAATCCTCTTCACTTTATTTCGTAGCTACTACTTCAACTTATTATTAATTTCTTTCAATCGTTCTTCGTATTTGTAAACAGCAGATAAATCACCACATGTCCCAGATGGATTTATGACCAATCGTGCCTCTTCTTCCTCCACGAAAAATCTTTCCCCATATATGCCTCTAGTAATGTAGTAGTGTTCTTCATCGGAATCTAAGCTAGGTACACTTCCAAAAAGTAATGGCGTTTCGAAAGTCTCTTCTTCCCGATGCCGTTTTCCGAGTACTGTCCATTCCCCTTCGGTAATTCCGTAGTATCCAGTATCAATAATGATACAAGGATCAGATTTTTTTTCATCTAGTTCTTGAAGCGAGAGCATTGTTTCAGTTCTAATATTGTAATACTGGATATACTTCATGGAATCTAATTGCCCAGTCTCATGATTTTCATCTTTAGAGACTCTCATTTCTGCATACCCATAACCATCGAGTCGAGGTAACGGAATAGCGTATACGACTCCTGATGATAGCTTCCACCGGGAAGGTCTTTTTTTCGTACGAATGGAGACGTTTGAAATCATTTTTTGTTCATCTTTTCGTGTACTCAGGAGGCTGTTTAGTCCATGCTCAAGAAGATAACGCCATTCATCAACTGAGAATTCATAATCCACTTCCTTTTCGAATTGATAGAGTGTATTTCTAAATTGGTTCACATGCTGTTCCAGTTGATCTTTAGATTTCAACATTTTTTAATCCTCCTTATAAATTAGATTAAAAGCCATTGCCAGCTTAAAAATTTATAGTATCCATTTATTTTTATTTGCTCCTCTTGTGTTCAAAAATACCCCAAGGAAGCCATAGTACGGATTCTGTCTCCTCACCCAATGCATTACAATAATCTGAATAACGATCAGCTTCTTCTATCGAATCAATCAACCCAAAACGATTTGGTGAAAAATTAAAATGTTGACGAAAATCACGCTCTAATCCATTACACAAATAAGAATGAAACGAGCCAGAGTCAAATCCTAAAACTTCGTACCCTACTTTTTTTGCTCCATCCTTCTCAGGTGGGTGGTGCTGTAACAACATTTTTTCCACTCCATATGGTTCAGGATTTTTACTGCTAAACAATTCTATATCTTCAAGAAAATCTGATTTATAACGTTCAGGTAATCCAATGCTGATGATGCGTATACCAGGATGTTGGATCAAAAAACGATTTAAAAAATCTTGTGCAGAATGTAGGCTGGAAAATACTTGAGGAAACAAAACATCACCAGTGTTTCTATGTTCTTCTATCCATTGTTCGAATAACTGAACAGTGTTAAGCGAAAGACCGAGTTGATCCATATAGCGTGCTTTTTTCACTTCAGAATTTCCCCATAAGATACTCGTATCAGGATATTGCTTACAGAGACAACTACTCACTGATAACACGGTTTCAGGAACAATCTTTTCATCCATGTAATCTTTACGGGGTGTTGGCATAACAAGAAAATATCCTGCAGATATGTAATTCAAATGTTCATCTCCTTCTCATACGGGATTGCTATAATAATCATAAAGTATTTAACTATTAATGAATCTTTAAGCTGGATTAGTTGAATAGAAGGGAAGTCGAGATATGAATAAAGAACAAGAAATTCTTTTGGTTAAATCATTCTTCGTCAAACGGGTACAAGAGCGTGTACTCCATGAACTGTTTTCGCCTAAAAAACGGGATCAAGCCCTCTATCGACTGGATCATCTCTATAAAAATATGCTCAAAAACGAGTACTTAATTGAAATCACTCCACCCAATTCTTGGTACGAAGACATTTACGAGCTATTAAAAAAGCATGGTGCGCCGGATACCTGTTACTGTTTGTCAGAGAATGAAGTGATCAATGGAAAAGAATTGCCTCTGAAAGAAGCGCTTGAACACGCCGTCGGATTTGGGTTTTCTTCCATTATTTCCTGCATTCCCGGTGAACTCGCTTACTTTGAAGCAGAACAGTCATTCGGAGCCCCGCCCCGTTATTTACTGAAGAAACCTACTAATCACTAAAACACGAAGGAGGACTTACAGATGTTTTTGATCAGAAACAATCTAATCGACAGTTCAGATCAAGAGGAGACGTTAATCTATCCCGATCACCTACAGAATTTTTTATATCGGGATGCTGAGGTCATTAAGCACCGCTGCGCTTTACTCATCCAACTGGATGAATACGAAGACAAACTATTCAAGCCCACTGAAGTCCTTGAACTTCTTGGTATTTGTGAGTTTCTTTCTCATCGACATTGTTTCCCTCATGAACCATGGAAGTTGAAGTCAGCAGACCCCCTCATTCAAGATTTGCATTATTTTTTGCAAAAATTAAAAAGCATGTGTATACAGGCTGTTTATCAAGATCGACTGATTTTCTTCCAAGGGTTATCCTGATACTGATTTTTAAACGACTAATTTTCGGATGACATTCTAGTTAATCAGTCACCCCAAAAACAAATCAACGCGTTTTGGTACACAGACGCAATACACATTCGCTTCAGCAATTCTAAAAATTGATGTAGTTCCATCATTAATTCATTTGATTGATGGATCAGCCAAGGTTCGTTTGGATAATAATGTGCCTGATTCACTAACCACGGTTCCTTTGGCGTACAATACCGTTGAATGAGCAGTTCACAGATTCCAATCAGCTCGTTTACTTCTCTTGCTACAAACAATTTATCCGCATAGGAATCAAGATGAATCAGCAAATCACAACGATCCGAAACGCTGGAGAAGTCTTGAATTAAAAAAATATGGACGCGACTCGGGTAACGGAGAATATCTTTTTCTTCTTCCGGAACTTCTTTTAAACTCGTACTGATCCCAAACATATTCTCGCCTCGCCTTTCTTTAAAGATTTGCCGTTTTTAATTTCCCTTACTCATAGTAGTCGATGCCTTCACCTTCAGGCAGAAATGTTTTCACCTTTTCCTCGGTATCAAAACAGGCTTCGTTCGAGAACAGATAATAGCCCATGAAATCATGCTCGATCGTAATGAATGACATTTCTTCCGTCGTATTAATGACAGGAACGACACGTTCTTTTTTGAAAAACCATCCTTTGACCATTCTCATCTCAAACGTCAGGAGATTCGTAAAAGATAGGAAGTAAAAATCGTTAGCGGCAGCGTACCAGTATGTTTCGTCCAACAGACGTTCCAGCTCGCTAGCATCGTTCACTTGAACGCTGCAATAAGATCTGCGCTTATATGGTTGAATCTTTGTATATGATAGGTCTTCCCTTTGTAAAAACGGTTCTAATTCCTCATCTGTAAAGCCGCCACCGAACGTCACGAAAATTGGGAATCGATTCAGACGTTTCAAAAAATAATTCAATACATCGTTCGAATCAGCTTGATAGTCTCTTTTTTCATCGTTCGGGATGCAACCCATCGAATAAATCGACTTGATGCGTTCTGGTTCGTCGATGTCTAGGTAACGGTCCTTGATCACTTTTGGATGATCGATATGCTCCTCGAGATAGATATACAGCATAAGTCTCCCTCCACGTATCCTACTTGTTCCACATTCACTAAACGAAACTTCCCTATACATCGTGATTCAGTTATTTACGCATGTTGAATATCGTCTATATTTCCAAAATGGGCAATCTTTTCATTCGTACAAAAATGATCGAACATGCCAAAGCGTCCAGTCGCGTCACGCGTCAATATAAAATTATAAGGAATAATCAACATGAACTCTGTCATGAAGTTCTCGAGCGTTCGTTGAGAGGGCTTTGAGTAATTCGTTGGCAGGAATCCAGAGGTGATTTCTTTTCGGTTCAACAGGTGCAAGAGACGATCTTCGAAGACCGCTTGCCAATTTGTATCGTTCAACGTCATCGCATGGATGGAATCCTCATCGTCGAGCGTACCCCTGCCACAAAAAACGACTTCCAGCGGGAACGTCGCATGCGGCAATATGGCATCAAAAAAGTTTTCATACTCCGTTCCCGAGTCCTTTAATTCTTCATAGATGACACCGTGCATGGTCACCTCTTGATTCGAAACCAAGACGATGTCTTGTCCCTGTTTGCGAATCCTTAATACCGTATCGAATTCTTCAGAGAGCATATCCATCGGAGGAATCGTCAAGCCTTCTAAAAACCGCTCCATTTGTATAGTTTCCGTCGCGATGAAATGGGATGCGACTCCCCACTCCTCATAATCATGCTGCTGTTTTGTGTTCCGGGGACGTTCCAGCAGTTTGATCTCAAACGGATAACTGTATTGATTCAGCTGAATGCGGACAAGCTCTTTCCAGTCATCACGAGGTAAGAGTTGCCGGTAAACATTAACTGACTCGTTTGGTTGAAATGTCATTTGTCGCTCCCCTCGTCGAATTACATCTGGAAATACTCCGCTTTCCTCAAAGGCTGTCATCAAATTTTCACCAAACAGTGTCACGCTCTGTTCCCATGGATGGCCAAGGTAGCCCCACTGAAAATCTCGGGCGATGAAAAAGTTATAATCCCCGTCCGGTAAGGCCGGGATGATCCAGGTGCCCTCTTCGTCTCGTTCAAACGGTTGTCTTGGATCGATCCAGTAGCCTTGATGATTCCAGTCGAGCGCCATGATGCGTTCGCCTTCATCTGTCAACGTAATCAGAATATGTGACAGCACCGTTTCAATTTCTTTCCACTTCACATCACGGGTCGAATACGTCACAAATGAATGCGGCACTTGGAAGGACGGAAATTCAGTCGTGCTTGGCGAAAAGTGAAACTGACGGCAAATGACGTTCCATACCTGTTCATCTTCTGCTCCCGTCATCGGAATCCAGCTCCAACTATTCATTTGGAACACTATCTTCCATCAGCTCGAACGTTGCACCCGGAGGATACAGGACGGTATAACTTTCTGCTGATTGCACCGCAATTTTCGGGACACCACGGACATCATGTTCTTTCATCCCCTCAAAGATCAACGCGACTGCTGCCTCAACATCAACGACGTGGTAATAGATGTTCGTCGTACCGCTACCGATCTCTCCCCCTTCGCAGGATCCGTTTCCAGTGTGAAGCAGACCTTCATCAATCATCTCTTCCATCATATGACGTCGTTCCAACGCTTCTTCTTCCTGACCAGCGTCATATCGAAACTGGACGACCAGTTCTGTATAATCTGTCTCCTGTAACTCTCGATATCCTTGATGTTCTAACTCCTCGACCAGTTGCAGAATCTGTCTACCTAAGCGTTTGAAGCGAGAGACGCGTATCTCTTTCACGTCTTCTTCTCGCACCCACGTTCCAACGATTCCTTGATGCTAGACGATCACGCGTCCTTCCGTATAAATGGTCTTGTAGAAAGTATCTGACCCATTCCGTTTCGTCAGCTGTATCATGTGATTCCTCCTCTAGTTTCGTTGTCCCCTCAGGTTAAAGCGCATGCAAATCATGGTCCTCTAAATAGCCTAAGAACGTATCTTGCAGTTCACCATCTGTTTCAATCGTCTCGAGCGGTTCTCCCTCTTCGTCGACTCGGACGAGAGTCAGTTTCGCTTCAAGCTCGGATCCACTCAGTTCTGAACTTCCATCGATAATACCAAAGACGTGAGAGACCGTGTCGATGATTGTCTGTTCCATCATCTGCATCATTCGTTTTTGATCCGCTTCGCTCGACTTCTGATATAGTGCGATGCAAGCTGTATAATCGTTGGCGTCGGGATTTACGTTCTCCTGATACATTTCTTTGTAATCAGCCATCCCTTCCTGTACGACAGTTTGATAGACGGATTTAATGAACGCTTCCATGTCTTGATTCATTTTCTTGTCCTCCTCTTTAATCGATAGAATCAAAGCCATACCTCTAGCCTTGAACGTCCCATCATACCTCGTCCTTCATGATTCTGATTGTTTTATTTAATCAATCCCACCGACAGGTCACGCTTTGATCTACTTCAAGCCGTAAATGAATCAGGGTATTTGCGTTCAGACCTGAGAGAGTCAAAGAGCGAGTCCCTCCACCCGTATAGGGCAATTCGAAAACGACACCTTTCATCTCTTTTAGTAAAAAGAATGCCCGGTGAAGGTCGTATTCACTCTCATACAAAAGATTCCACAATTCTTCAGTAAAGGTCGTCGTTTCGTTTACCGCATACAGTTTCATGAACTCATTTTCATCCAACAGTTGAAGCGTAGTAAACACTTTTTCGTTTGGAATCCGCGGTTTTTGAATGATTAAGGAGTAACCTTCCGCCAGCTTCTCAAGCAGTTTCGTTTTACTGTCCGGGATATCCTCTTCCATCACGGATGAGGGCAGGTCGTTGATCTTCAACGGGAGACCAAATTCATATTCAAACGGGTCGTCGATTTTTAGAAGCTCTGCCCGGGAATACGTTGTCTTCATGGAAATAGTCCTCCTTTCATCAGCTCGTCTTTTAAATGCTCTTTAACATCCTGTGATCAAGTTTTCGGATATGAATACTAAAACATCTCACCCTCACTTGAATGGTTACTTCAACAAGTTTAGGTGAGACGCTTTCAATCGCTGGTATTGAATTATTCGAAGTCCTCTTCAAAATCTTCATGTTCCCCGATGACCAGCAGGATGCCGGTGACCTGATCCGCATCGCGTCGTACGCGAACCTTGTAATGGCCGTCTCCCATCAACTGGACGGCAACACCAAACGGAAACAGAAAGATTTCCTCCTCCATCAATTCATCTGAGATGGCGATGTAAAAAGGATCAATCTCATCGTCGAACTCAAGCGTGTTTCGAATTTCCCAGTCAATGGCCTCGCGTTTCCCGTAATTCGCTGTATTCATGACGACGAGCTGTGAGGAATCCACCACCGCAAAACCTTCAAGAATGTCAAAGTCATCCGCTGCAATATCTGCGTGATCCTCAATCGTCAAGTACACCAGATTGATTTCCGGCTGGTCGTCCTCGTTATACCAGACTGTCCATGTCGAATCAGGTGCAACCGGAATCGTGATGTTAAATTCCGGATCCGGTTCGAGAAAAGCTGGGTCCGAAACGATCATATTACCTTGCTGATTATGAAAAGTCCCTAGTTTTTTCATCGTATGTCACTCCTCATTATTCAATAAATTGATTTTTCTAATTAGAATTAAACATAGGTGTTTTCTTTTTATGCGTCTTCCTCATCAAACGATTCATACAATTTCTTATTCCATTCGGAGCAACGGGCTATCCAGTCTGATTCACTCGTTTTTAGATATGTAAAAGCTTCTTCAGCCAGTTGTTCGTGCTCTTCTTCAGAAGATAGTCCTTTCATCACAAAATACATTCCATCATGATTGGCTACAACGTCTGACCCGACTATAAATCGTTCATTCCCTTTTAAAGAAAAGACTGTCACTTTATTTGGAGGAATGAGGTCTCCTTCAGAGTTAAGATAACCGGTTAACGGGATGACTCCTGTCTCGATATAAAAATTTTCACTGTACTTTGTAATATAAAACATCAAGAGTTCCTGATGGGTATCTTGTTTCCGTCTGAAATGTGGATAGCTCCCTTTAAATCCTTGTTTCCTCAATTCAGGGACAATAATTTTTTTAATCGCTTCAGCCATCATCTTTCGATTTCCTACCGGTACGATTCCCATTTGCTCAGTTTCCCTTCTCCGTTAGGCTAGATGAGACTTTTTGACAGAGGTATCCGACGATATGATCATGGGTCGTCCGTTCTTTCAAATCATCGTTTTCAATCAGTTCGTCAATCGCTTCCGAAATGACATTCCACAGTTCCGTATTCTTGTATGGATCGTAAGGAGTTTTCATTGCTTATTCTCTCCCTGCTTTTCTTGTCGTTCCCGCCACTCCATGAACCCTTCCGTCTCTTCTTTTAAAAAGCGCAACCAAAGTTCATACGTCCGGGCGTGTTCCTGCCATTCCTCCATGAACTCGGTCTTTTGAACCGAATCATCGAGTTGATCAATCAACAAACGGGTTTCCTTAAGCGTCTCCGCATCGTCTTCCGTCTCACTTAAATACAAATCTTCATTGAGATGATGGAAGGCGTACCACAGCCAATTCAACAGATGACGAATCATCGTCTCGATTGCCAGTTGTTCCTGCCGACCGCCGCGGTCAATCGCCGTCTGAAGATATTCAAGACTGTTGTCTTCTTCAAAAGAGAAGATGCCAAACCACCGATACGGTCGTACGTCTTCCGGCAGATCATTCATCCACTGCTTGAGGACAGGTTTCAATAACCGCTCATTCAAGGGATGAATCAGCAGTTCATGCACATCTTCTTCTCGTTCACATGCGGTCAGCAACCAGTCCGTGAACTGCCGTTGTCGCTGAATGTCCCATACGAGTGCTTCCGCTATGAATTTGTTCATCTGCTGTAAAAACACGTTTCGCAATCCCTGTTGTTTCGCAAGATAAGCGGAACGTAATGATGAGAAGTCTGAACTCTCTTTTTCTTGCAACAACTGCTTTAAAAATGTTGTCGGCATGCCTGACCCTCCCGTTCCTTGTCAGCTTACGTGTTAAAACGTTTTTTGCTTTTATTCATGTAGCCCCACAGTAACACGCCCGTTGCGAGTAACAGACCGGCGTCCAGATATTTTATGTCCGGTGCATGTCTGTAACTGATGTTAATCAGGACATAACTGATAAAGCACATCGTTTTGACCCAAAACGGCAGCATTTTTCCGCTCGTCGACATGATGAGGAAGGGTACTGCTAGGATGACTATCCCGTACGGAGATAAAGTCCAGGGTGTTACAAGCGGAATCAATCCCACTCCGAAAAGTACATACGCAAACCATGTCGCCCTCTTGTGAAACGTCAACTGTTCTTCTTGACTCGGCACCGGATCCGGTGTGATTTCCTGTTGATATCCGTCCGCCTGCTTCTCGGCAATCAGTTCCTTCACGCGACGACGGGCTTGAAAACGAAACGTAAACTGTTCTTCTGTTTTTTCATCAATGTCTTCATCCAGCATCCATGGTTCATTGACTCCAAAAAATGCCTGAACCGTCCGACCGTCGCGATAAATGGTCCAGGAATACATCAAGCTGCCGATGTGCTTTCTAAGTATGATCATCAGGATATTTCCTCTTCCCTTCATGAACTCTATTTTGCTGAATAAATCGGTTGATCCAATCTGAAATCATACACCTCAGTCCAGATGTTCAAACGGGTCTTGTTGATGATGACAACGTCCCGTCGCCATTTCACACTTACCTCTCTACATGGATATTCCCAGTAGACGCGGCGCTGTTCTTTTGTTTTTTGATCTTCCATGATGCCGAGCATCGCAAATCCAGTCGTCGCCCCACCGCTCGAACGGTAAAACCGTAACGTATACCGCTCGTCAGGAGAGGTGACCGTCTTGTATAAATCGCCTTGCGGTACATATTTGATATGTACGGCGAATAATAAAATGTAGATTTGCCAGGCCAAATATCCCGCCAGCAGTATGCCAAGTAGACTCGCGATGATTCTAATTTTTTTCCACACGTTCATTTCCTCTTCTCTTGCTTTTTACCATGATGCACTGACCCAGTACAGCAGAGGAAAGGCTCCGGCAAAGCACAGGTAACCGTACTGTTTAACGGATAAGGAACAAAGGAGAAACATCACGACCGATCCAATGATTGAATCGGTTCCGTTAGCCGCGTCCAAAAAAGGTGTCTCATCCGGGTGTTTGGATCGGACGCATTTCAGACCCAGTGCAAATAAAGCAAGGACGACTCCGATTCCAATCAATGATAGGATCATTTTTTCCCCTCGTTTCGTGAACTAATAGTTTCAAATACGTCTCGTTCCAAAAGTCGGTTTCATTAAAAAAACCACTTTTCCGCTCGTCCGGCCGGAAAAGTGGTGCTCACTCTGTCGTCAGCCTTCGAGTTCCTCGAGAACGTTCTCCGGGTTCAGCTCGAGCCCTTGCAGATTGGCATCCCAGTTTAGTCCACAGTACAAACCGTCCTGAATCATGTTCGGCAACCAGCCATCTGTAAAGACATCAAGATCGAGGCGAATCAGATGATACTTCTCCCATCCGTTTGTCTGGCAGGCACGCGCTCCTTCTTCCGTCGAGAAGAACAATAACACATCCGATTCATCTTGGTTCGACGGACAATAGGCCCAACCCGACTGTTTTAGTTTCGATAATCCGTAGACAGATCCTGTCTCGAGTACGGTTTCAAAGAATTCATCCGCTTGGATGGCACTCTCTAACAGCTGTTGCTCTTGTTCTAAAAAGTCTACGAGCGTCGGGGCGACCGGGAACAACTCCTGTTCTTCGTGATCCCACAGGACGATGGTTTCTGCGTCCGGCAAGAGATAGCCGAGCTCATCCCCGGAACCGTCCGCAGCAATCCGGAAGAACCCGTCCGGATAGTCTTCTGCATCCGTCGAGTTGACACGGACGATGTCTTCCCATGTCCGCTTGATATACTGTTCGTCCTTGATCGGATGGAATTGCCACTCACCGGCTTCAAACTTATTTTCCTTTTTAAAGTAAGTCCGCAACTCGGACGGCAACGAAAATCCGAGTTCTGTCTCGACTTCCTGCAACCGTTCTTCTGTAATGCCTGGTAATCCGATCTGGTGTTCCATTTTTACTACTCCTTTATGTATAATTTTGTTTCTTCTATTGAAGTGAGATTAACTTTTCATTTCCATCTATTCACACGAATTTTCTGCTTCGAATCCTGTATTCGCTTGACTAACCTTTTGAACTTTCGTCGATCACAATAAAATAGTTAACGATCATGCCGCCATTCTGCATCTATCTCTTTCGTACTTGCCGATACAGCGGAATAATCCGTTCCCTCGGTCCGATGACATCCACACCTTCTCCATCCGGTCCGACCGCAACGACGGCGTATGAGACATCGATTCCCGGAAAGTCTTCTGTCGCTGATAATACATCTGTTCCGTCCGTGATCACGGAATAGAGATAATTTTTCTGACCGTGACATCCGCATGCGTGCAGGAATGGAATCATTTCTCGCAACGTGTTTTCCTGATTAACGATGAGCCGTATGTTAGTCTCACGCGAAGCTTCTTCTCCATCAATGAGCTTTGTTACGTCATTGCTTGACGTCTGATACGGTATGTCAAAGGATTCGAGAACCGCAATTGTTTCATTTATCGAAAAATCAAATACATCAAAGACCATGCAGATCGGGAATGCATTCGTTTGCCCGAGCAACCACACCGCATCCTCGCTGGCAACTTCTTCGGTTGATTGGATGATTGCGAATCCCCACTCAAAATAAATATTGAGATGTTCATACTTTTGAAAACGCTCATCCTTCGGTATATCGACTTCTAGATGATGAACCTGTTTGTAGTGATCGACTAACATGTTGCTTCCGCCCTCTCTTCAGCAACGTATGATTGCTTTCCGCTCTATGAATATGATTCTTAAATCAATGGCTGACGTGTTAAGTCAAGCAGTTCATCCTCTGTTGCATCAATGATTTCGTCGAAAGCATCCATGCCCTGTTGCTCGAGATAGTCCGCTTCCGATTCGAAAATCGGAACAAACCAGACAGGCAAAACGTGTTCTGGCTCATCAAAACTGGCATCCCCATGATGGATGAAAAAGCTCTCGTCAAAATAAAACGGTGCTGTCACGTAGACTCCTGCAAAGCCGTATTGTCCGAACACCGTCTCAGGCATGCTGTAAAATTCGCCCAATTCAAATGCCTGTCCAGTTTCCAGAGCATGGGTCGTCAGACGCCATAGCAATTCGATGACATCTTCCTCCGCTTCCGGCTGCTTGACCGACATCATCAGTTCCTGATGATAAAATCGCTCCTCTTCAAACTGAAGCGGTCGCCACAGTAATCCGAGTGTTGTCGCTGTATAGGTATTATCGATGGGTGCGTTCTCAAACTTCAGGAATTGAATGTTTTCTTCCATCATATCTTCTAACTCTAAACTTCCTTTTATCTCACCACAGTGTTTTTCCAAATGCTCAATATAATTCATATGTCCTCCCGTTTACTTTCTTCGCCGGCCAAACAAGGCCTAAAAGAAATTCCATATATACTTTATATTATATAATCAGATAACATTATTGGGAATTTTTATTTTAATTGTTAACACCTATTTTTTCATTTCGATTTAGGTTCATCTTCCAAATAATTGGTATAATCACTGTGATATTAAAAGAACGCGAAAGGAACGTGTCCATGAAAAAATTATTAATGGGTTCACTGATTGCCGCGACCGCATTAGCAGGTTGTGGTGTAGACGCATCAACACAAGTTAAAGATACTTCCTATGATGGAACGTACTTAAAAATCGGTGTGATTGGAGAACAGCCTGATCTGCAAGAGAAAAATGTAAAGTTTTCAACACTCTCATTTGAAGAACTAGAAGACACGAACCAGATTTCTTCACAATTTGATGCGGTGTTCATCACAAAAGATAACCTAAAACAGGCAGATGAAGAAAAGTACGTGAAGGTGTACCGGAAACTTGATGTTCCGACCTTCTTCTTAGAGACAACAAAAGGATTTTTACCATTCGTATCTGAAGACCTGACGTATACCAATGCGAGCGAACTGGAGCATTCCTATGCATCCGGTTATCTGCAAGGGAAAAAAGATCGCTATCGCTACTGGGAATATGGATTAAACAACGATCAAAAGAACGATCAAATTATCAAAGATGTTTATTCACAGATTTTCAAGACGGTTGCAGAAGTGAAAGAATAACAAAAGGAGTGTAACCGGGTCTGTTCCATCGCCCGTTTGCACTCCTTTTAACATATCCGCTCATTCAACATCTTCGATTTCAATCGTCTCGTGTTGATAAGGATGATCTGAAAAATTCGCAACAAAGTCAAATCCATTGCCATCATGATTCACCCATAGGAAGAAACAATTCCGCTCGTCATCCGAAAAGTTCAACCTGAACTTTTTAAAATAAAAGTCATTTTTTGTCTCATCGATTTCAATCGTCTTCTCGCTTGAAAACAATACACTCTCGTTATTGTATGCATCTTGATAAGCTTTAGGGAAGTAATGAAAAAATGCTTCTTCTGAAGTGATGGTCAATCGATGATAAATATTCCCCCGGTCAAATCTTGTGCTGCTGTCAGCGTCGTGCGCAATGTTGATCTTGCCCGAACCACTCATACTGTGAACGTACAGTGGATAATGATTCAACTCCAGTAAAAATTCTCGAATGTTCTTGCTGTAAAGAGCCATCCCGTCCTGCCACGAATCTTGCAACAGCTGTTCCATGTCGACATCTGCGTATTCTTCATCATCCGTATAACAATGAAAACGCACTTTTCCTTTGTCCTCGGACGTAAAGATAAAAGCAGTTCCTTCACCGACCAACATACTATCCAATTCCATTATCCCAACTCCTTCATTCGTCATCTGCGAAGTCAATTCGTACGCCGACGATTTGCCTCGAGACATCATACTGTATGTCAACATCATACAGTCCGTCTCCAAAACCTGACGACGAGACAGCTCCAAATGAGACGATGCCGGCCTGGTCGTCGGACGAAACAATTGTCTCAAATTCCATTGCTTGATTCTGACGATAAGCTGTTCGATCGAAGATACCGGCCAGTGCCGAGTCCGTGCTGATTGGTTGATCCTGACGGCGCCATTTGCCGCTCCACTTTTTATCCCCTTCAAAAACAAGCAGTTGCTTGACCCACTCGTCTTCCGTGTAAATGGTGGCTGCCGTCCAGCTGCCTGACTTCACATTCGACAAAATCAGCTGTAAATCCGTGTCTTCCTCTAGTCCGTAATAAGGATCCGTCACGATTAACTCATTGCTCTCGACCATAAAACGGCCAAGTCGGTAGACCTGATTCATTTTTCGTTTCGGGACATGCCACTCGACGAACTGTTCCAAAGAAGACGACGGATATTTTGCAATTCCCGTCTTTTCGTTCCATCTAAAGACGAGTTCCTGCAGGAAACGTTTTCGAATCCGGTAACACAGCTTGTCACCCGTTAGATTTTCACCGATACAAATCAAGTCATCGGGCAAGCCAGCCGGACGCTTCTCATTGTGACGAACGATATCCTGTAAGACTGCTTGTCTGCTTGCTACAGGATACAGACTCCATTCACCAAACTGTGCACCATTCGTCTGCAAAAAAAGGTCTCTGTATTCATCTGGAAACAAAACACCTAAGGCACGTTCTGCTTTTCTCAGTTCAACGGCTGATACCCCGGGCATTTTTGAATCGGCATGGAGGCGTTTAGTGAGTTTGCTCACGATATCATCGCTCCTGTCCATGTTGTTTAGACGACTTCAGGCAACCAAATAATTAATACAAGTGCCAGCACCGTTTTCGAAAATTGTTTTTTCTCCAGAAACCACGGGAATAACACCAGTCCGATTAGCGTCATGGTAAGCAACACCAGTCCCAGATTAAAGTAATGCGCTCCCGCTGCTAACGGAATATTCATAATCCGAAAATCTGCATTCGGAAAATAACTGAGTCGGGTAAAAAGTATGTTTCCAAATACGCCGCCTCCCATCAACAGAATGGAGATGATCAACATTTTTTTCTTCAATATGAACAGCCCCTTTTTAACATCTATGTATGATTTCTATCATATGTCATCCTAGAATCGTTCCGAACATCACCACGACCAAGGCCAGCGTCAATGACCAGACGATTGTTCTCCTATTGTTCCCTTCAATTCGTACATACCAGAGCGGAAAGATATTCATAACTAAAAAACCAAATGACCGATACAGCTTTTCCTCTGCAGCATCCCACCCAAGCAACGCGGTTATACTCACCAGGACCAACAACAAAACGGTCACGCTGATACTGATTGTCCAGACACGATTACCGGGTTGCAACCGATTAAACAGAAAAGCCGCGACCGTTCCGATACATGTAGCTATACACAGATAATACAAAACGTGCTCCACTCTCATTCCTCCATGTTCAGTTTCAACCTTCTTTTACGTGTACCAGGATCAATCGGTTTCGTCATCCAGTAACCAGTCATCATTGATTTGCGAAATGACGGTCCCTTTCGGAAGCCGGGTCACCAGGTGTTCGATTGGTATATAGCTTTCATCGTTTGACAGCAAATAAAAACCGTTGCCATCGTGGGCAATTTTAAAACAGGTCATGTTCGGGTGCATGGTCAAAACACCAATCGGGCGAATCAGTTTCAATCGCCACCATTTTATCTCACCCAACTTAAATGACAGGTTATCCGAGTACGAGATCGTATAAAATAGATTTTCCGATGCCAGCCAGTAGGTTTTGTTCAGGACAAGACGCAGTTCTTCCGCATTTTGAACGGTAATCGTATAACACGGATGGTATTCCCTATAACGGACATTCACCTCTCCACTTCGAAACTGTGTATCTAAATCCAACACGACATACGAAAGCATATTTTGCTTGAAGAACGCGTCATGTTCTTCATGTAACTCGTACTCATCCACAAAACTGATATAGAGTGGAAACACCTGTTGATGGATTAAGAATTCGAGTAAAAATTCTTTACTTTCATCTGCTCCGTCTTTTTCAATTCGGCTTACATCAATAAAATAAGCTGTCTTCAACTCTCCACCCATTTCAAACGGGTATCCTAAGTTCATTGCATCCTTTTCGATAATCTCTTTTTCCATAATCATGATTTCTGCCATTTTGTTCTCCTTACTGAGACACAGTTTTTTTATTTTTTAAAGTACAAGTGATGTAAAAGACGAAATTTAAATGTCTTTTTCTTGATCCTCTGTATGTAATATCTCATCTTCTATTACTTCATCATTGATTTGCGTAACGACCATCTGATCCGGCAAACTGGCGATCAATCCAGCAAGAGAAGTGTACTGCGTATCCCGGCTGAGGATACAAAATCCTAATCCGTCATAATCAGTGGTGATGTAGGTCTTTGAAGCATTAAAATCAAACACAGCAATGGATTGTCTTCTTTTGACTCCCCGCTCCCAAAAGTCTCCCCATTCGAACGTTAAAGTATCCGCATGACTGATGCAGTAGAATACATTTTCAGATGCGAGCCAGTACGTTTTGTTTAATACAAGCAGTAAGTCAGCAATGTTTTGGATTTTCACCGTAATACAAGAGTAGTAGTTGTAACGTTTGTACCCGTAAGATTTCAAGTTGCCACCACAATCGTCGATCGTATAATCAATCTGATGTTTTTGAAAAAAGGTTGTAAAGTCTTCAGACAGTTCGTACTCATCTACAAAATGCACATACAACGGGAAGACCGCTTGATGTGTTAAGAATGCCATTAAAAAGTCTCGACCTTCTTCGACGTGTCCTTCTCCGCTTAAACGATGCACAACAGGTAAACCTCCGTCAAACCGATAGGGATGCACTAGGTCTTCTATAAAATGTTGAGTGACAGGCTCTTCTATAATCAGGATTTCAGTCATTTTATGCTCCTTACCGGAAAATAATGTTGTACTACCTATAAAGAATAACGGAACCTGTCTAAGGTTTCCATTTTTTCTAATATAAAGTCTATTTTTTGATATACTACATGATAGATTCACCTTGAAAGGATGAGCTTGATGTGGAAAGCGATGTTATTTTTTTCTGTCTGGAACGGTATCACCATTCCAATTCTTCTATCTGTCGTGTTCACTATCTTTAAACCGCTTGTTTTAGCAGATAAGACCGGTATCAGTATGATTGTCATCGCAGCTATCGTTTCAGTATGTAATCTTTATATCGCAACACGTATTTGGAATCGAATCGAAGAGAAAATGTACAACCGAAAGACTTTCATGTAAAAAACGCAAATACTCTTGTTCA
This sequence comes from Exiguobacterium sp. RIT452, assembly GCF_003598705.1. Lineage (NCBI taxonomy): Bacteria > Bacillati > Bacillota > Bacilli > Caryophanales > Exiguobacterium > Exiguobacterium sp. RIT452. The sequence continues at coordinate 621,639 of NZ_QXJB01000001.1, read as the reverse complement.
CGGAAGAACAGAGCATCTGCGTTTTTTTCGTTCTCATCACATAAGAGATCCGACGGGATACTTGACCCATTTCGTTGCCTTCGACGCCATGTCTTTGATTTCAAAGAATCGGTTCTCAATCTCATTTCCGCCGAGGACAATGACCTCCAGCATATTTTCCCGATCAGCCCGCTCCATCGCTTTATTGATCTTCTTCCCGGACAGTTCAACTTCAATCCGACGGTCTGCATCCTTCTGCATATAAGAAGCAAGCCGCCTAAGTTAGCTCTCTATACTATGGGTTCAGGTCCTCTTCTTCGATGTGTGCTAAAAACATTTCTTGTAACAATTCATCTGTTTCCTCAGAATCTAGTAGTAACTTAGGCTCAATGTCACAGTTTGTTAGTGTGGAAGTCCCGTCCATAATACCACATACATGTGACACGTCATCAATTATAGTTTGTTCGATAATCCTCATAAATACACTTTGATCATCTTTACTCAGGCTTCGAAACAATGTAACTGCCTGCCTTGAATAGTCATCCGTATCAGAACTTATCTCCATGTTGTTAAACATGTCTTTATAAGACTGGACACTCTCAGTTACAACCGTTTCGTAAATTGCTTTTGCAAACCGTTCGGTCTTACCGTCCATTTCTCTTCCTCATTTCTAAATATTTTTTTTAATTTAAGCTAATCATTTTTCTAAAAGTTGTATTGTAAATCCCCCTTATAAACTATTCTTAATTCTCTTATATCTTCACAATAGTTCCGTTGATAATTGAAGCATGTCCCATTTGTTTTTATTCTGACAAGGATAATGTCTTCGTTAAGTACTCAAAATTGACTTGAAAAGAACTGTTTTGCTTTGAGAATTCTCTTGAATTTTTTTTACTCATCTCTAAAAAAATATGTACAAAATGAGTTGCATAATATTGGAGTTCGAGAGATTAAAACGAACTATAGACACGATTCCCGCTTCAAAAGCTTTAATTTTCTACTCTTAAGTTTTTAGATAGAATAAGAAAGAAAAAGAATGTGCAAGTGGAACTCATCCATTTTGACCCTTAATCTATTCTGTAATATATGAAAAATCATTCTTGTAAAAAAAGTAAAAAATAGATCTGAAAATGTAAAAAAATGCATTGATCCGATTTACATTCATACTATAGGGTGCTACATTTTTTAAGACGTCGCTACATAAGAACAAAATCAGAAAAAACAGGCACGACTACAGGAAAAGGAGCTCCAGGACAAGTTAAAATTTCAGTTGGGGCGACTAACTCAAATCCATTCGTAGCTAACAGATCCGGATATAACGATTTTTCAGTTGTAAAATAATTAAGATCGTTACTTATTAGAAGCCCTTCTTCGATTCATTAGTAATTTAGCCCCATTAAAGCGTTCAATCGTCGCTTTTTGGGGCTTTACTCTTTAAACTTTAACAATTAAAACCTCTAAATTATTTTCTCAAAACAATTCGATCGTAAAACATTATAAATGGGGAAGTCTTATGAAAAAAATATTCTTAGGAATCGGATTATTAGTTGGTGCATTTTCAGTATTCTTCTTTTTATTAGTTGCTGACAAAGATGTATATTTCAATGATGATACTGTATATGATTTCTCGTTATCAAAAAACATCTCCGGCGAAAAACTTACTCAAATCGCAAGCGAAACGGATATGATGATTCGTTTAGTAAAATTCAACGATATCAGTTTCGGAAGAAATCATTTAGATGTCACGTTGTTGAATCCTACTTCCGATGTTAAATTGGGACGTCAGCCAAGTATTTTTCCGGGAAATCAAATTATTTATTCTTCATACTCGCCAAATGAAAAGAAGAAAATAAAGTACTTCACTATTCAATCAAACGATGAAAATAAAGTTAATCACTTCAAAGAGCAATTGTCGACCGCAGGATACGAAATGGTGAGTAGCACATCTGAACCGACAACTTTTAACGTAAGTATGCTCTTTTCATCACTTAATTTTAAATTCTTCTCGCTATTGACTCTTTTGATTCTATTCAGCATTTCAACTTACTATATTCATCGCATAAAAGAAATCGGAATAAAAAAATTAAATGGATGGAATAATTTTCGTATTTCGTTTTCATTAATTAAAAAACTTGTAATTCATTCATTCGGAGCTGCATTGTTGTTCGTTCTTCCTTTTGCTGTATACATTTCTGTCACTGATCTTAATGCATTAAAATCGTATGCTCTGATGTGTATCTACTTGTATCTCTTTTTAGCCATTATTTTTATCGGATCCAGCATAATTGGTTCACTGTTTATTTCTAGATTAAACCAAGTGAATGCGATCAAAAATAATAAAAATAATAAAAAGTTGTTCTATGTTCTATTATTTTTCAAAGCAATCGTTGTAACTTTGTTAGTCTTATCGCTCGATACGAGCATAAAAGATATGAACAAACTGAATTCTGCGATACATTCCATCAATCAGCTTGAGAAAAATGCGTTTTACACAATCCAAACTGCATCTTCTCCAGAAGAGAAGGTTCATAAAGAGCTAGACCATTACATCGAATCATTAAAAGATGAAGGAATTTTCAACTACTCTCCGTCAGAAGAGACAGTAGATATCAACCAACTGAACCAATTAGAGACTGAAGGCATGTCACAAAATCTCGAAAACATTCCTTTGACTATAGTCTCTCAAAATATTTTAAACGTCGTAAAGATTAAAGATCAGGATGGAAGCCTTTTAAAATCCGATGAAGTTCAGCCTTTTACTTTATTGGTACCGGCTCATTACGAAAAAAAGATCAAAGAGGTATTAAAGTCTTTATCTCTAGGTAAAAAAACTAAAGTACATTATGTTAAAAATGGTCAAACACAAGAAAATCTATTATGGCCAGGCTCATACCTATTTGACACAATTACTTATGTCGCACCTTTACAGAAGAGTTTGTATTTGAACTCAGGAGAAGTACTTTTTGATACATCCAGTGCTACCGCATTAATGAAAGAGATAGAATCAAAAGGTTATGATTCTGGCAGCATAGATGTAAAATCGATGAAAAGTGAATACAATCTTGCCAAAGGGAATCTTTCTATTGCTACTGTAGAATCGTTGTTCCATGTCATAATTACCGGTTTCTCATTCTTGCTCTGTATCCTTTCAATCATTACGATTTTCTTAGAGTTTCGTAAAAAGGAGTTTGCGGTGAATCGACTTTTAGGTAAAAGACCGAAATCGCTAATAATGAGTTTTTTGATTTTTAATGGAGTAATTACGCTATTGATTGCAGCAGTAATTAACTGGATGCTGATCATTCTTTTCTTAATCGAAATGATGCTATTCGTTATATTTATTAATAAATATATGAAAAATAAAGCTATTCTCGTCTTAAAAGGAGAATAAATTAAAGGTAGGAATTAAAATGGCGATAATACAGCTTGAGAATATTACTAAAAAGTTCGAAGGTAAACATATTTTCAATGGTTTTAATCTATCTGTTGAAAAAGGAGAATTTCTTGGTATAACAGGAAAAAGTGGAGCGGGAAAATCAACATTATTGAATATAATAGGACTGCTTGAGAATTGCGAGGGCGATGTGATTTTAAAGGGGAAAACATATAACGATATTCATTCAAAGAGTGCTCGAAAGGTCCTTGAAAAAGAGATCGGTTATTTGTTTCAGAACTTTGCGTTGATAGATGATTTCACGGTTTATGAAAATCTGAACATTGTTTTTAATAAAAAAAGCAAAAAAGAACGCAGAGATGTTATGGATCAAGAATTGAAGAAATTAGGGCTTGAACATGTTCTAGATAAACCAATCTACCAACTGTCTGGTGGGGAACAACAACGGGTCGCACTAGTAAGATTAATCCTTAGTGAAAGTGAAATCATACTAGCAGATGAACCAACAGGGAGCTTGGATAAAGAGAATAGTGATTTAATATTAAATCAGTTAAAAACATTAAATGCTGAAGGAAAAACGATTGTTATGGTGAGTCACGATAAAAATGCCTTTAGTTATTGCAGTAGAATCGTTAATTTATAATAGAACGAGTTGCTCTTTAGAAATAATCGTTCCTATCCACATCATAGATAAAAATACCAATACCATACCTTGATCAGGCTGCCGTCACACCGTATTTGACCGGTGTAACGGCAGTCTGATTCTTCTTGGATACATTCTTTAGATAGTGTATAACCTGCTTACAGACCTCTTATTGAAGGTGTTTTACATGTGTGTCATATCGCTAGGTCAGTCTAGTTTTATACTTTCTTAACCTCTTGGAGGAAACGGATCATTGCCGTACGAATCCTTATCGCGGATCTGCCCTTCCTTATTGTGAATGATCAGCTCAACCTGTTGATCCTTCGCAATTTTCCGTCCTGCTGCGATGGCTTCTTTTTGTGTCGGAAACCGTTCCGTTGCTTTTGAAGCCCCTTCCTCAATGACCTGATAACCGCCATCCGGATGTGGTGTAATATGCTGATTCGCCATGAATTCACTTCCTTTTTAGTGGATCGTTTTATCCTGCTTCTATCCTTGTTACCCTTAACTAAAAGTCTTCATTCGTCTGGAAACAGTCTCTAGCGCATCGAAACCTTGTTCACTTAGCAGTACACAACAACCGCCCGGAGAGGAGCATTCGCATGAAGTTACACGATTATTTACAGACCCATTTTGACAATCCGGACGTGCTAAAAGAATCTTTTTCGGAGCGTCCACTGACACTAAGTCTCGACTTGCAAAAAGAACTATACCAAATACAAGATAATTCCGATGAACTGAATATGGCGTATTTCGAGAAGGTCTATCAAAAATCGCTCACCTTGTTTGAAGATCTTTTTCAGGAAGACGACCGTCTGTACCTCGTTGTACGTGTCCGAAAAGACCGCCATTCTCCTCCGGCGAAAAGTACGGAAATCTTTGAGCATTATCTTAAAAATAACAAGAATCGATACACGCTTGAATTTGAAAAAAAGAATGTCGGCGACGAGGACGTCATTATCCAATACGCCCGCTTGTTACCGAACAGACAGGTCATTTATTATACAAAATTGCTTCAAGCAATCTGTAATCAGGACTTTCCTGAGTTGTATCCCCGCTTCAAATCGAGACAGACGTACTATCCCGAAATCTTTTTTGTGCATGCCGATCAAGATATCATCCTGCATATTTTTGACGACCGAGGCTGTTTTATCTTAACTAACAATGAAACGAGATTTAAGCTTCTAAAAGAAAAATATAAATCTGATCTCTCTGAAGGATATTTACTTTTAAACGAACAGTCCGATTAACAGATGGGAACAGTATGCTTGTTGGAATATAAAACAACCGGTTTTCATAACTGATTATCAACAGAATTATTTAGTATCGCTAAACGAAAAAATCCGGTGTCCTCCTTTTAAAGGAATCACCGGACATAACACAATTCGCTTACATTTGTTTATTTCTTCGCTCATACCCCATAACCCAACCGTGCAATAACATTCCGATGATTCCCCATAAGATCATTACTAATCCGATAAGTATAAAAACTACTTTCAAAAATGGAATCATTTCTGTATTTGACAAAAAACGCATGAATATGATGCCGGCTACCGTTAACATCAATAAAAAATTAAAGTTCTTTACCATTTCGTTTCACTCCATCTCAAGAAATAAGTTTATTCGACCGATTTTTTTGTTTCAAGCAACTCTTGTTTTTGCGCCTGTTGTTTCAAGTCTTCCTTCCACCAGCCATTAATAAAAAACGTACATCCAACAATCAGTGCACCAATCGGGAAATATTTCAGATAATAGTCATCGAGCGACTCACCGGCAAAATTCGGTGACAGCTCGATGTAGGCACTGAACAGTTGAACGATAAAGAACAAGAAAAAGCTGACAATCAAAGCCCATGTGCCGTAACGATAATTTGGATTCTTCAACATGTGTATTCCTCCTGGATTAAGTTATTTTAATCTGATTTCGCCGTCACCGGCTGTACCTTCACCTGTATCATCACGGACGATATAGTCGATGTCATAGACACCTGCCGGAATGACACCGGCTTTGACTTTTCTCTTCAGCGTCACCGTTGTATGCGGTTGAACTTCCTTCGACAACCGTTTCGGCTCCACTTCTTCGTAAGAGTCGTAGACGACTTTTTGCGTATCGTGCTTGCGGACCTTTACATTGAGCAGATGACCGGCCCGGGAGACGACTTTTACCGGATAATCGCCTGTGTTCGTCAGTTTGTATTCAAATACAAATCCTTCTTTGACGCTTCCTGTATAGCCTGTTTCGACCGACTGACTGCTCGGTTTCATGTCGAGGGACATACATCCGGCTAAACTGAATAACAATGGGATAATCAGTAGTTTTTTCATTTCCATTCCTCCTTTTCGCACGCATTTCAAAAGAGTGGATGAAATGAAGGTGCTCCCTGAACGTAATGCTTTGCTTATTCCCAGCCCGGTAACGGACGCGGTAACTGGTCCGCAAAGGCCCGGTAGCCGTCATAACTGAGCCCTTGTTTTTGCGGGCTTTCATTTATAATTAATGAGTCGCCTGTTTCTTCTTCATTTTCCCAAAATCGAGATTCCGTCTGAAAGACATTAATTAATGAATAATGAAATTGTCGATCAGACAACCGGTTACGGACATCCTCAATTAGCTTGTTAAAACGGGATCCGCCTTCATGACGTGACATCAACCGTTCTTTCCCAGACTTCCCTTCGTAGATCGAGACGGTATATTCGTAATCTGAATCAGTTTTTGAGATCGGATATTCGATTTCGACCCTAACGGAATCGACGAATTTGATCGGTAGCAATGGCTTGACGTCTTCTTTCGGAGAATCTTCGTCGACGAAATAATTGTCCTTCTCAATGCTGAAGTCTTTAAATTCCCAAAATACGTCCCCTTGGGCGATGATTGAATACTCAAGGAACGTGCCGAAGTTTTGGCCGATTGGATCGGCGTCCTCAGTTGTTCCCTCATGATACTTCCAGTACATATAAGGTGTGTCTTCTGTTTTAGCATGTTCCGTATGAATTAAGAGATATCCTTCATTGACTTCACCAATCACCCAAAAATAATCAAAATCTTCATCAATAAGACCATCTTCTTTTGCTTCTATTGTCGATTCGATTACTTTATCAAGAGAATACAACACTAGCCCAAGACCGTCGTCAAGAATAAACAGATCCGCTCCGTCATGCAGTTCAAGAAACGTTTGGTATTCACTCGGCAATTTTTGATTGAATTCGGCTTCGAATGCCGCAAGCGACGAAGCGGTCACCGGTTCCGGAAAATTGAATTTTGCCTGACCGATTTCATTGTACTTCCGTTGAATGAAGGTTGATCCGTGATTGATTTTCTGTTGAAGCCCACCGAGTACTGCTGCGATTTGATTCATATCATTCTCTCCCTATCATGCTTTTTCCCAACCCGGTAACGGACGCGGTAAGTCGTTCACAAATGCTTGATACCCGTCATACTGCATGATTTGGGTTTGCGGATGTTCGACGCGTTTCGCGATCAGTTCACCGGATGCATCTTCGTTTTGCCAAATCAGTGCTTCTTTTTGGAACACATTGATTTCTGTAAAATGGAACCGTGGTTCTTCCAGAGTACTCAGCAGGGAGCGATGCACCTGTTTCATCGTATCGTAGTCGGATCTCCACCATAAATCAGGTTTTCCATTTTCATATGTATAAAAAGAAACGATAAACCCTCCCCGGCGGTAAATCGGATACTCAATTTCAATCCGGACTCGTTCCTCGGAAGCAATCGGCACGCCGGCCTGCACATGCTCCGTTTCTTCTTCGACGTAGTAATCATCTTCCCGGACATCAAAAATGTTAAATTCCCAGTACATGTCGCCTTGCGCGATGATCGACCGTTCAAGGAATGTCCCGAAGTTTTGACCGATGGCATCTGTGTCTTCAGTTGATCCTTCATGATACTTCCAGTACATGTAGGGTGTATCTTCTGTTTTCGCATGCTCCGTATGAATCAGTAAGTACCCTTCGTTTACCTCACCGATGATCCAGTAATGATCATAGTCTTCATCAATCAGACCGTCTTCCTTGGCTTCAATCGTCTTTTCGATCACTTCCTCGAGCGGATACAAGACCAGCCCCTCATCGCCTAACATAAACAGTTTCGCTCCGTCATGCAGTTCGAGAAATGTCTGGTATTCGCTCGGTAACGGTTGCTTGAACTCGGTTTGGAACGCTTGAAGTGTTTCCGGTTTAACCGGTTTTGGCAGATGGAACGTGGCTTGACCGATTGAATTGTAACTGCGCTGGATGAACGTCGATCCATGGCTGATTTTCTGTTTGAGTCCATCGAGGACAACTGCGATTTGATTCATAATATCCATCCTTTTGTTTCTCTATGTATGAGCCGTATTGCCTCATCTTCCTTTAGTCTACCATTTTACCAATAATTTGGTCGATTCTTCCTTCCTGTTTCTGTGGTATCCTTTTTCTAATCAAAACAATGTCTTGCGAATCACAACTATGTACGCACTTGGAGGTGAACCATGCAAAAACAATCTTCGATGTTGCTGATTTTACTGGCAGCAATGCTGTGGGGGACGACCGGCACGTCACAAGCCTTTGCGCCGGAAGCCGCTCATCCGATTGCCATCGGCGCCGTTCGTTTAGCGGTCGGCGGATTATTTTTACTCAGTCTCCTCTTATTGACCGGCAAGTTGACGCTGAAAGATTGGCCGCTGCCAACGATTTTTCTTGCTGCGCTCAGCATGGCCGCCTATCAGCCGTTGTTCTTTTCCGCTGTCCTGATGACCGGAGTCGCGGTCGGCACGGTCGTCGCGATCGGCAGTGCGCCGATTTTTTCCGGAGTGATTGAATGGCTTGTCTTAAGAAATCGACCAGGTACCATTTGGTGGCTGTCGACATTGCTTTCGATTGCCGGTTGTTTACTGTTAGTCATGAATCAAGCATCTGTCTCGGTCGATCCATTCGGGATCATACTCGCACTCGGTGCCGGAATGTCCTTTGCCGTCTACACGTTTGTCAGCCGGGACTTAGTGAAAACACACCTTCCGCTATCCGTCGTCGCAGTCGTGTTTACACTCAGCGCTCTCTTATTATCGCCACTGTTATTCCTGTTTGATCTGTCATGGGTCTTCAGTCTGCGCGGCGCCGGCATCAGTCTGCATCTTGGTGTTCTCGCAACAGGTATCGCCTACTTATTGTTTGCACGAGGTCTTGCGCACGTCTCGTCTTCGACAGCCGTCACACTCTCTCTTGGTGAACCGTTGACTGCTGCTTTACTCGGTGTCTTTGTCCTCGGGGAAACACTCAGTCTGTTATCGTGGGTCGGCATTTCGCTTTTATTTTTCGGCATCGGACTACTCGTCTGGTCGTCGCGTTCGACACGACAGCCGGACATCCTCGAACTTGCCAAGGAAAAACACTCTTAAGGAGGGAATCCGTCATGCATATCACATTCGAGAAACTGACGTACCGGGAAGACTATCAAATTGCGCTTGATCACTTTATAATCGATCGGGCCAATGGCAATCGATTAACGTTTTACTTCCGCGGTCATACGGACGAAACCATGATTATCAGCGGTGATTACGCCTGCAATTATTTTGAACTGTTATTTGAAGCAGACAGCGTCCTGCTTCGATCGTCGGATTTGCATGAACTGGATGACGGGGTGGAGTTTAATACGATTCCGCTCGTTCTGTATAAGGACTCGGCACTCCTGACTTTTGCGACGGCCTGGATGGGGCTAAAGCGGGACCCGTCGCGAGACTGGACCCATTACGCCATTCGAGCCTTCGAACAGGACTTTCATATCCTGTCCCCGCGTCCGCCCGTTTTTACGGACCTCGGTCATAAGATGAGTGACTATATCGTTAAACAGACGTTCGATCCGCCAACGAATATTTGATAAAAAAAGCCCTACCTCGCCAAAGGTAGGGTGATGCGACTCGTCTCGCCCGACGGCTTGCGCCGGACGGGACGTGGTTTCATTATACATAGCGCGTCAGGGTTTTTTCAATCGTCTGGATCGAATCAACCGGCGCAAAACGTTTGACGACCCGCCCTTGACGATCGACGAGAAACTTCGTGAAGTTCCACTTAATGTTCGACGACAATAGTCCACCCTGTTGCTGTTTCAAGTACGTATACAAACGATGTTCCGTCGGTCCGTTGACGTCAATCTTCTGAAACATCGGAAACGTCACACCGTAATTCCGCTGACAAAATTGCATCGTTTCTTGCTGGTCCGCGAATTCCTGATTGTTGAACTGGTCACATGGAAATCCAAGGACCTTGACGCCTTGATCCGTATACTTGTCATACAACCGTTGCAGGTCCCCGAACTGACCGACGAGCCCGCATTTGCTGGCTGTATTAACGATGAGAAGCACCTCTCCCGCGTAATCTTGCAATGAAACGGTCTGTCCGGTTGCGTCTTTCACTTCAATCTCATAGAGTGATGGCATCCCGTTGCACCCCCTTTGCCGTCAGTATACGCCGCTGAAAAAACTCCGTCTTTTTTGAACATGCAACCAGTTGCTTACCAGATGTGTTCTTCCCGGTCACTCAGCTTAACGACAAACGGCATAATCAATAGAAAAAACAGGCTGACGTATCCGAGTGATAGATAATGTTGGGTATCTTTTGAAAGATACTGCTTCTTACCACAGTTCGGACATGTCTTGCCGCGCGTCGCAAAAACGACGACCACCACGTCTTTCTTTTTCCACTTGTAGTCACAATTCGTACATCGTACCATCTCATCATCCCCTTTCCTCTTTTTACCTGTTTTTTCAAGCAAAGGTTTCATGATTTGGACGATTTTTATTGAGTGTATCAGCGAAATACGCTCATTTCTTAGCCTTTAGTCTTTTCTCTACTTCCTGAAACGCTTTGATCCAATCCCGAAAATCATCGTCTACATGAAAATACTCGGTCGGGCTATTTTTCAAATCCATCCCATAGACTGTCGTCAGACAATGGAAAACAGCCAACTGATCCTTTGTCAGCGCACGATTTTCTTTTTCTTCCCTCCATTCCATCGCCGTCATCTGTTCATACGCCCAATCTGACACTTCTTCCCGTGTCAGCTGATTTTCTAAAACCATTTCCAACTTTGTGATGATTTCACTGATTTGAACGTTCTCCATTACACCAACTCCTACTGAACATTCTTTCTGGATTGTATCGTGAATTTGTTATTTCCAGTTTCTTTTTTTGTAAAAAAACGGAATATATGAAACCTCATCCGATAGTGAACGTAAAAAATATAACAATGCATCACTATAGAAAAAGGCTTACCGTAGAAATGTTCAATCCTATGTTTATGATGAGAATGCGTATTAAAAATATGGTGTACTTTTACATAAAAATAAAAAATGGAGGTCATCCCATTGAAAAAAGTAATCGCTCCTTTGCTTTGCATCCCGTTCCTGCTGCTAGCAGCCTGTACAGACGAAACAGAAAAAACAGTGACGCACTCCGAAAGTAAAGAATTTAAAGCGGAAACTGTGAAAATCAACAAGGATAGTGAATTAAACATCGTCCCGCTTTATACGCCCTATCAAAACTATCTGAAGGCATCCCTTAAAGAAAATGATCCGGAAACGGATAAAAAAAATTATGTGAAATCTGTCCTCGGCTACATAGATGAAATTGGGGAGAAGGAAAACTTTGATACAACCAGTTTAAAAGGCTACTTTTTGTTGCAATCAACTGCTTACGAGCAAGAACTGGTGGATCGGACAAACGAGTTGATGAAACATCATGACGAAATCAAAGATATCATTATAAAAAACTACACCGCTGCAAATAAGATACTTCCTAAAAAGAAAAGTACGATTTTCATCGCACCTACCAACTCGGAGTATTTTTCTATGAGTGAATCCATGAAGGGAGTATTTGCCGGAGCATATAAAGATACGTTCATTCTGTATCTCGATACAAACTTTGATAAAAATATACTTGCCTATTCAATCGCGCATGAATACCATCACTTGGTCCTTCATGATACACCTGAATATCAAATGAATGCGATTCTTGATTCCATCATCACCGAAGGCAAGGCGGATGCCTTTGCCGATCGTGTCGTCAAGGGTGTTTCAACGCCGTGGAACGTACCGATGGATGACAAAATCAAGAAACATGTAGCAAGTCTGATTGAGAGCGGTGAAGCTACTTATGAAGAAGTTGCAGGCGGTAACCAACAAAAGGAAATTCCCCAATGGAGTAACTATATCTTAGGACGGGATATCATGGATCACTACTTTAAAACGAATCCTGACCGTTCTATATCGGAATGGACATTTGCCGATCAACAAGATATTTTAAAGGGCTACAAGTACCAAGATCTTCTTGAATGATGACATCTTGCATTGTTCCGAAATCTGATGATAATCAAGCTGTTTCGAACGGATTCACCATTGAGTTAAAGCTCGAAAAGGATATCCTTTGTAAAATCCCTATTCTAACGATATACTCTTACTTTCGAAAGCAATCCATTAATTTAAGGAGGCATATCATGGGGTCACTAAAGGAAACGTACGTTAAGCTAGACGGACACATCGTTGTCAAAAAAGACGGCGGGCATGTTCCCCACAAAGAATTTCTCCACGAATTTACACGTTGGTTGGAATCAAACGGATACGGTTGGACCGGATCTTCTGTCCAAGTCGACCAAGATGGAAACAGCATTGACGATATCGGTTAATTACATAATTATGATACAAAAGCGGGCAGAGAATTCATTTCTCTACCCGCTTTTTGTATATGCTCATCGGACGACGAACCGAAAAAATACTATGGCTATTTGACCAGATGAACTGAGCTTTCATTGCATGACTGGAAGCTATGTAACTTTTTTAACGTTCGAACGAAAGTTATCGGCCTCACATTCAACCAAACAGATTAATCAATTGAACGTTATTGAAGAATCTCCACCACTAAAACAGACTCTCTAGATATCGTTGCTTTAATTGATATCATATGTTCTTATTTTTTCTAATTCTTTTTCCTGATTCTTTTTCATTGCCTTGCGCCCGCGTGACCATTCCTCGAAAAGAACGATCAGTCCGAATCCTAAAATTAGAGCGTATGCAAGAAAACTGTTATACCCACCCTCAAGATAACGCCATGTCATTCCTGTCACGAAAAGGACTGGAATGATGACTCCGAGATATGGATTATTTTTACTCGATAAAAGGTACTGTAATCCCAATCCTGCTGCGATAAACAAAGCTGAAACGAGAACATCCATTAAGTATTGCTCCTTTCTTGTCTATATTTATCAATTATTTTTTTGGCATCATCTATGCTAATGCGGTCCTCAATAGCCATTTGCTTGATATAAGCGATAAAGGGTTCATTCTCTGCCTTAGAATTTAATTCGATTTTTTGAATGATTCGATCGACCCGAATTCTGACGGTCGGATAAGAAACGTTATAACCTTTAGCTAATTCTTTCAGTGATCCAGAACTCAAAATAAACTTTTTAATGAATTCTATTTCGTCAAGTTCTAGAGATAAAACCCACGCAGGAACTTCGTTTTTATTCATTATCCATCTCCTTCCTGTATACTTAGAATAGCAAAAAAATAAATAAAGTTAAAGTATTTTTTACATAAGTTAAAAAAATAAAGAACATTTTTTTGAATTATATTCAATTTTCACTTGAATACGTTAACTTATTCGTGTTAGTTTGGAGTTGTCAAATCGGAAAAATAAGGAAAAGGAGTTGTTGAATTTGAAAAGAACTGGAGAAATCGTGTTTTCTTTTATCGGTATCATTTTATTTGGGTCGCTTTGTATTGGTAGTTTTATGCTCTATGGAACGATTGGTGAGAGTGCTGGTACAAAAGATTTAGCACAAGAATTTATTACAGACGAAAATATTAAGGACGTAACAGCTGCTCAAATCATCACCTTCTTACAAAATTTCTTTTTATACTTAGGAGCCATTTCACTTTTATGTACAGCAGGAGGATTCCTCTCGATCATACGTATCAGAAAAAATGAATCTGTCGGAAAAGTCTTAATCGCGACCGCCATTCTTGGAGGTGTACTCACCTTATTCGCAGGTTTCTTAGGATCAATCGCTTATTTGATTGCAGGAATCACAAACGTATCGAAAAATAAGAAATTAGCTCGACAAAATTAAATCAACTTATAGAGATGAGGTAAATCAATGTTGGCTATTACACTTCGAGAATTCAAATCACTCTTCCAAAGCATAAGAGCAATCATCATCATTGTTGTTCTGTTCGGAGTGACGGTTGGATCCGCTAAACTGGTCAGTCAGTTTAAACGTGAACTGAGCGGCTTAGGTTTAGGAGACAATGCTTATGTGATTGGATTGATGCTACTTCTCTTCTTGGCTGCACCGTTATTTGTGACAAGCATTTCGCATAGCAGTGTCAATAAAGAGATGGAATCTAAAACCATTCGATTCTTAGCGACGAAAACATCTCGCGAAAACATTATCTTCGGGAAGTTTTTAGGGAATATCTCGTTTTGGGTACTTTGCTTAAGTATCGCGCTCTTGTTGATTTTTCCATTTTCTAAATCATTTTATTTTGTGGATTTGATTCAAAGCATCATTTTCGTTTCTTACTTCATAGGTCTATCGCTGTTCCTTTCGACAGTAGTAAGTAACTCTTCTTTGACCATGTTCGCAGGAATCGTCCTCTCTATCGCTTTACCAGTAATCGGCATGTGGAGTCTTCTTTCAAAGAACGTAGCAATCGATACAATTTCCTATTTAACTCCGTATTTTTACTACACTCATGCAAACACTTCTTACACGTATTTCGTTTTAATACATACAGTAGTTTTTGTCATGCTAAGTTTAATCATCTTTAAAAGGAGAGATCTCTGATGATAGCCCTTCGCGCAACGAATTTAACTAAGAAGTATGGAAACAAAACGGTCGTGAACAATTTAAATTTAGAAATAACAAGTGGCTCTATTTTTGGTTTTTTAGGTCAAAACGGCGCTGGTAAATCAACATTCATCAATATGATTACAGGACTTGTACGGCCCACCTCAGGTACTTTTGAAATATTGGGAGCAGCAGGTGATTCTTTAAATGGTGTTCGAACACGGATAGGCGTCTTACCCGATTACTCAACTTTTTACGAAAATTTTACAGCACTTGATCACTTGAAGTATTTCAGTAAGGTGCTCGGCCTCAAATTGACCACGGAAGAATTAAAAAAAGTCTTAAGAGATGTTCAGTTAGAAGAGGCAATGAATACAAAAACAAAAAACTACTCATTTGGAATGAAAAAAAAGCTGGGGATTGCCCAAGCTTTGATCAATAAACCAGACATTTTATTTTTGGATGAACCGACTTCAGGCGTAGATGCGAACTCTATTCTGGGTATTCACTCTTTAATCAGAAAGGTAGCTGCTGAAGGTACTACTATTTTCCTGACTTCTCACAACCTGGACGAGGTCGAAAAGCTTTGTACAGAAATTGCAATCATGAACAAAGGTTCGATTCAGACAAAAGGTACCATGAGTGAATTAAGAAGTCAGTATCAAAAAAGTATCACCGTTTATGTGAAACATGAGATGATCGATAACGAAACTCAACAGAAGCTAACAATCGAGCTATCGAAATTAGTAAAAGTCTTAAGCATCTCCGCTACACATTCTGAGTTCATCGTGCAAAATGAAAGTGCTATTCCTGAGCTGAATAAGTACCTGGTTATGCAACAAGTAAATGTCTATCGATTAGAGGTAGAAGAAGCTTCCTTGGAAGAAATTTTCCTAAACTTAGGTGTTGAAGTACGAACGGCTTGAGATACCATTCACTATAAATTCTGGTCATTGTCATTTTTAGTGAAAATGTATAATGAAACATGATTCTAAACTGGAGTTGAGTATATGCAGAAAACCTTGTTTTACCTTTCCATTCTAAACACCATCTACATCGTGACCAACTCATTCACGTATTCCGACAGTTTTTTCAATGCGCCGATTGGCTTAACGACGCTGTTTGCTGTCGTTTTGATGATTTTTAATGACAAAGCGAAGAAAACGGAGAGATCGACTTATACCAAAACAACGGATGTCCTCAGTTTCATCAACATCCTGATTGGATTTTCGCTGATTGTCTTGATCTAGGAGTGGAGAATACCGATGACGATTTTTATGTACATCTTTTGTTTATTGATCTGGGGACTTAATTTCATTGCCGTCAAGATTCAAGGTACGCCGGTCAGCTTAGAGTTATCGTTGACCTATCGCTTATTCCTGACAGCGATTTTGTTTAGTATTCTGGTCTGGATCATGAAGCCAAAAGGAAAACCTTCGAAAGAGGATCTTCCGTATCTCCTGGTGTTTGGTATTTGTAACTTCGCACTCAGCTATCTGTGTCTCTATTACGCGACCATGTTCAGTTCAGCCGCGATTGTCACGTTGATTTTTTCATTGAAAGTCATCTTCACGCCCGTTGCTTTACGAATCTTTTTAAAAGAACATTTACACATCCGCATCCTGATGGGGGGCATATTAGGTGTGCTGGGCGTTTTGATTTTACTCTATCCGACTCTACACGACATACATCCGAATGATGTAAAAGGAATCGTGCTTGCCCTGCTCGGTACTGCCATTACAGCAATCGGCGACGCCAGTTCAGCACGGAACGCGAAGAAACAAGTCGATCCGATTTATGCGAATGCAATCGGATTTATCGCAGGTGGTGTGCTTCTCGGCACAGTCGTCGTATTGCAGGGGCAAGACATCCATCTACCGTTCTCTATTTCTTACTTATCTGCGCTTCTCTACCTCACGCTGCTTGCTTCGTTTGGAGCATGGCTCTTTTACTTGAAGTTGGTCGAGAAAATCGGTGGTGCCAAAAGCGGCTACATGGTGGCGCTGTTTCCAGCAATCGGAGGTATCGCTTCCGTCCTGATCGGTGAGTCGGATCCATCGATGTACTTAATACTCGGTTGCTTGTCGAGCTGTATCGGTGCCGCTGTTGCGTTAGGTGCAGGAACTTATGTCCGAAAGACTTTATCGCCAAAGAAACTTCCAGTTCGTGCTAGATTGAAATAGTCGTTTATACCAACCAAAAAATCAAGATGAGCGTACACATGAAACTCATGTACGCTCATCTTTTTGCAATTAAACACATCGATATTCACTTAATTACGGAAGGACCTTCATCTGGACGGTCATTTCTTCAAATTCTTCTTGTTCAACCTCACCTTCTCGCATGGATGTTTCCTATTGATACGCTTTTAACCAATGGTACGGCTGCAACTCATGGAGTGCTTTAAAAACTAGTGCTTGCTCGGGATTCGTGACGGCAGCTTTGACGTCCGCACCAAAGTAAAACAGACGCTCTTGACAGACACCGCATGGACTCAAAATCTTGAGAGGTGCCTGTTCATCATCCCGCACGACACAAATTGTATGTGTGATCCGACAGTTTAACTTGTGTGCTTCGAGGATGGCACCGGTCTCGATACACAATTCCGTCGACGCGTTCACGACTTCCGGTGCGACACTCGTCAATATCCGTCCGTCATCGGTCGCCATCGCTGCCGCTCCGCCCCATCCGTTCGGATATCTCGTTTCGATTAATTCTTTTGCTGCCTCAAATAACTGCTGTTCGATATTCATTTCATCACTCCTGTGTGCAGACGCATTTTGACGAATTCATAGCTTCCGCCGTTCGTTGCCTGCTGAAACTGCTCGACCGGTTCAAAACCGCTTTTAGTGTACAGCCGGATTGCCCGTTCGTTAAACGTTGCGACGGCTAGTTCAATGTGACGTGGTTGATACTGCTTGATCGCAAAGGCAAGACCGGATTCCAAGAAAGCCGTTCCGTTTCCTCGTCCCGTCAAATCAGGCCGCATCCCTAACGCCAATTCAAGGCTGTCCTGTCCGGGTTCAAACACAAAAAATCCGATCAGTTGCGTACCGTCCATCACCGCATAGTAATGTTCCGTCCGTTTGTCCGGATCCAAAAATTCCGCCAGGTCCTCCTGATCATTCGGCATATCGTAGAACGCAAAGTCACCCTCGTATTGCCAGTCATACGCAATCTGTTCCGCCTGACGTTGTGTCAGTGGTAAATAGGTATAGGTCATTGCAAGCGACCTCCCTTTCAAAAGGAATTTATGCATCAATCAAGATCAGTTTTTTCTGTATTCGAGTAACAGTGGTGTCAGATTCAGTCCAATCGACACGATCGTTAAGAACCACCAGGCGCGTTCCATTCCGGGAACAACGTCTGCCAAGGCCGCCCAATCCTCGGATTTGACCCAGCTTGCGATCTGACTGTATTCTGCGCACAGCGTGAGCGCCGTAAGCGATAAACCGGCAGCCATTGCCAGCTTATAGTCCTTGCCGATGAAGTACAAAATCAGATTCACCGCCGTCGCGAAGATGGCGAGTATCCCAAACAGTAACAACATGACACGATTCCCCCTCTCCTTGTTGTGTTTCCTATTGTTATTCTTTTCGGCAATTAATTAAGTATGTCCTTTCATTTACAAGTAATGACTGAAATACAAATCTTTAAAAATAAAAATTTTATTTAGTTAATTACATTATATGGTAATATAGATAAGTAAATAGCTTCTTCTAAGTGCAGAGCACGATTTTACTTTATCATCAACAACTGAGGATGGTTTCCGGTTGTAATTGCGGCTTGTGTTGCACCTGAAGAAAGCGTGCGAATATTTTACTTCGCTGTAACCAATATAAAAAGTAACTGATTTACTTTCTTAGGAGGACAATACGTGAAAAAACACCTTGGTTGGATATCCGTTGCACTTATCATTGTCAGTTTTGCTCAACTGTTTTTATTAGATGTTAACGGATTTTGGGGAACCAACATTCTAATTATCGGTTTAACATCAGCACTTGTGACTGCTCTTTTCAGTACAAGAGGAGTAGGTAAATTCATCGCCTTGTTCCTGTTATCAGGATATTTGATTTTCTTTGTCGTAGGTGTGTTTATCATGATTGGATTTTGATGATGAAACTAAAAATTTCTCAAGTCGAGCGGTTTTTTAAGGCACATCTCAGGACAGCTGCTCACTTGAAATCCTGTATTCTCATACGATTCCATTCTTTTTCTTGATTTGTCCGAAATACTTCTCGACCTCGATCCCACTCTGCAATCAAACAAAGCAGACCAAAACCTGTCATGAGCAGGTAGTGCATTGTACTGACGGACTCCACGTTAACGTACCGCCAAGTCATTCCCGCTACAAAAAGCAACGGAACAACTGCCCCTAAATACACATTCTTTTGACTCGATAATACATACTGCACTCCGAGTATGCCGGCATAAAGTAAACCCATCCATAGAAAATCCATTCTTCTTCCTCCCCTAGTCGAGCATATTTTAAAATCTTCAACCGTCAAACGCCTTTTCATACATCCAGGCTGGTTTCTTCAACCATTCGCCAACATCAATAATTTACCATATTAAAACGAAGAATCATTCGATATTTCTGATGATTACAAAAATGTAAGCGGGCACCTAAACAAAGCAAAGCTAAAAACGATTCTTCTCGTGTAAGAGAACAATCATTTTTCGCCTTCAATCTGAAACACTTAATTGGATGCTGTTTTCTATACATACAAGGACGATGATTTGACTAATTTTAATCAAACCAAGCATAATGATAAACAGCAAAGCGTTACACAACTCGCTCTGCAATGAAAGGATGTTGGTTATTATGTCATCAAAAAAAGTATGGTCAGTAGAAGGTTATGAGGAACATGGTGTAGAGAACCATCAAAAAGCAACTATGACGGAAACGTTTACGAATGAGGCCGATGCTCGTAAAGCTGCTAAAAAAATGGCGGATAAGTATGATCAACTTGATGTATACGTCATCTATACGAATACATCAAGCGGTAAAGCAGAAGAACGCTTCTTTAATTCGGATGGATCTTATAGTGAAGAAGGATTTGAATGGTAACATCTCAGCCGTCGATTTGACGGCTTTTTTGTACGATGAATTATACTATTAAGCACAATACCTAATTGAATACACAAAAAGAACCGCTCACCAGAGCGGTTCGTGAGAATAATCCCGAGTTAGTAGTAAAATTATTCATATAAGACTGCACCCCTATTTTTAAAACGCACGTATATACTTGTGAAATATCGTACTTCAATCATTTGTTAAAATGCGGTAGCCTCATTAACTCTTTATTCTTTGTTGCTTAGTCAAAACAGAGGCATCACTCTTTTGATAAATTTTTGTTCGTAATCGATCTCCGACTGTGTTTATTATTATGTCAATCGTGTTGTCATTTTCCCAATACAGTTCATATCCGTACAAACTAATGGGATTTAATTTACTTTTTGAAGGAATACTAACTGATGGTGGCAATTCAAATACACATTTATTGTATATACATTTTCGAGACTTTAAATCAATAATCTCTAAAAACAAACTTAGTTGTCCAGATGTCAATACTCCTTTCAAAACAGCTTTCCTCGTTTTAGTTTTATTATTTTTTACATCTATGTTTTGCGTATATATAAAATTCTTTTCATATACATAGTTTTCAAATTTGTTTATCTCATCGTCAGATAAACATTCTCTAAACTTTGAATGAATCAAACCTTCTTTTAGATTTTTCAAAGTTTCCCTTAAAAAGTCTAAATCTTTTTTAGATTTTAATTCATTAATGTTAGTTTCTTTAAAATAATATTCACGTTTTTCGCCATTTTCAATTCTGATTCTTTTTTTCTCTTCTTCTGTTAAATTCTCGTAAAAAATAATATAAAGGGAACTGTATTTAGGAATTTTTTTTCTCATTTTTTTCAAAAATACTTGAAAAAGATTCAGTAAGGGTTCATTTCTTACATCAAAATAATCAATATCAAGTTCTTTTTTATCATTATTTTTAATATACCAAATTTCTAATTCTAACATAATTCCCCTCTTTCTTGTGTTTAGTCCACCTCTCATGTTTACTTTTACTATCTTTGAAGCATGTACATTGCCGTAGGCTCAATTGAATCTTTTAACCTGCAATTCTGCTTGTTCTAGGTGAACTCACGATATTTCTGTTGATTATTGTAACATGTTCCATTTATTTTTAGTCCGACAAGGAGATGGTCTACGACGTTAGAGACGTACTCTCTGATTGGTGTGCCAGCCGCACCTGATCATCTTTTGTGTTTCATGTTGTGTGAGCACTCTTCACTTTTCTAATAAAATACAAAAAAACCGCTCTATTGAGCGGTTTCCCGAAGAAATCCCGATTGGCACACCAACTGTGCAATGAGTGTGCAATCAGATTTTTTAAAAGTCTAGAAATGGCTTATGCCTGCGGTCTTTTCCGACGGAGACCATAATATTGATAAAACTGAACTTCAATGTTCCCGTTATAAAGCTTACGGCGTTTCGTCGCCGGGCGACCGAATGCTTTTTCGAACTCGACGTATGACGTGATCATGTAGACACTGTAGTACGGGAATTCACGGAACGCATTGCCGATCTTCCGGTACAGCTGATGGACTTCGCGTGCGTCCTCGAGACGCTCTCCGTACGGCGGGTTCCCGATGATGACACCAAAGTCTTCCTTCGGCTTAAAGTCGGCTGCGTCCCGTTGCATGACGTTGATCGCGTCCCGGACGTCAGCGAGCTCGGCGTTTTGTTTTGCGAGCTTGACCATCTCCGGATCCGTATCGTTGGCATAGATTTTGAGCGGCTTGTCCCACTCGGCTTTGTCGTTTGCTTCCTTGATTGCATCGAACCAGGCTTTTTTCGGAATACATGCCCATTCCTGCGACGCAAACTCACGGTTGATGCCGGGTGCGATATTCCGTCCGATCATCGCGGCTTCGATCGCCAGTGTCCCTGAACCCGTAAAGACGTCGTACAGCGGCATATCCGGCTTCCAGTTCGTCAGCATCAGCATTGCCGCGGCCATCGTCTCTTTCAGTGGTGCCGCGGAGTGGAACTCCCGGTAGCCGCGTTTATGGAGCGCATCGCCTGACGTATCGATCGTCAGCGTCGCGATGTCTTTTAAGAGCGCGACTTCGATCGGGAAGCTGGCACCGGTCTTCGGTAACCACTCATCGCCCATGTTGTAGGCTTCCTGCATGTGCGAAACGATCGCTTTTTCAGTGATCTTCTGACAGTCACGGATCGAGAACAATTTCGATTTGACCGAGCGGCCATTGACGACGTAGTTCGCTTCCCACGGCAACAGTTCGCTCCACGGGAGATCTTTGACCTGATCAAATAACTTTTCGAATGATGTCGCTTTAAATTCCGCGACGACGAGTTTGACACGGTCCGCCGTCCGTAACCAGAGGTTGAGACGAGGAATGTCCTCGAGCTCACAATCGATGTAGACTTTTCCGTCCTCGACCGTACATTCGTATCCTAAATCGCGGACTTCCTTGGCGACGAGGGCTTCGATTCCCATTGCCGCCGTCGCGATGACTAAACGTTTTGCCATGATTGTTCACGCTCCTACCTGTTTCTAAAATTTCCAAAAATCATTTCAATAAAAAAAGAGCCCAGTTGGACCTGGACTCTCGTTCAAAGTAAAAATAACAGCCTATGTGGTCCTGTAAGCCATGTTCTGTTCCCTAGTGTTGCAAACGGTTTGACCCTCACACGCGGGCGACAATCATCTATCTCCGTATTTACATACGCTCTCCTTCGCGTTCAGTTCCGCTCCGGAAATTCCCCTACCAAATTTGGGTTTCTCGCTCGTGGGGTTTACCTCGTTCCACCCTTACTGTTTCCAGTAAGGCTCCGTCACTGTGGCACCTTCAAGAAGTTTCGGCCATATCCGAAGACTTAGGCGTTCCTTCTGCCGTCAGCACGACGCTGCCTACACTTATCTTTTCGTGTAGCACGATCACTACAACCATCGCAGGTTGTGCGAGCATGGACTTTCCTCAAAGCACCGGAGTGCCCCGCAATTGTCCGAACCAACATAGTCACTGCTTAACAGTGTAGCGCACACGACCGATTCTAGCAAGAGGTATTTCTCCATCAATGGGCGGAACAGTTGCGTTTTTACGTGATTTTGCGGTATAGTACAATGGTTCAGAAGGGGGCATGTACTATGAAAAAACGACGCTCTGGTACGAACCAGCGTACCGTACGGAAATTGACGTTCTTGATCGAGATCGACGAAATCAAGGCACTTCATCTCCGGAACGGCATTTTTGCCTTTTATCGCAAGGGTGAACTCATCCATGCGTTCGAGCCATTTAATGTAAAACAACCTGATGCGTTATCGAAACGGAGCTACCATTTCGACCAGCATGATATTTTATTGATGAATGAACGATTCCCGCAGCAGATCCCGCTGTACGATGAAGCGATGACGTTACGGTCGTGGGCGAATCAAGTTGAATACGGATTGTATCAACTGATCGACTCCGGACGCCTGTCTTTCATTCATGAAGACGATACCGGCTACAAAATGGAAGCGACGATCCAGTGGACCGGCGAAACGCTTGTCGCGCCGACACCGGTTTATAAAAAAGGAAAAGACCCAAAGTGAATCCTTTGAGTCTTCCTAAGCTGTCTCCCACGTGGTGAGACGGCTTTTTTTATTTATTTGACGGTGATGACACGTTCCGTCACCCGTGTGTGACGCCCGCTCGACGTCGCAAAAACGAGTTTATACGTCCCTTTTTCCTTCAACGCGTAGGAATACTTATGCGTCCCGTTGCGCAAATAATCGTTCGTGAACGTCTTGACGACCTTGCCGTCCTTGTAGAGACGGGTCAGGGTCTTCGCATTCGAATACTCGTCAAAGTAAAACGCAAACGGCTGATTCGGTTTCAAGACCGACGGGACCGACACTTTCGAGACAGGTGCCGGAATCGTCGCGAGCATACCCGCATTCAGACGGCCTGTTCCGTAATGGGATGTCGTATCGCCGTTCTTTTTAGCCGCTGCCGCATAAAGTTTACTGCGCAACGTACTGTTCGAAATGAACGGATTCTTCGACTTCGCAAGTGCGATGACACCGCTGACGATTGGTGTTGCCATCGATGTCCCGTCGAGATAGCCGTACTTGTTGCCGACGATCGTCGAGTAGACCCCTTCGCCCGGCGCCATGATGTTTAATCCCTTCCCGTAATTCGAGAAGGTCGACGCACGACCAAGCGTTCCGACCGATCCGACGGCAATGACGGATTTCATCGAGGCCGGGAAGAGCAGTTTATTGCGTCCGTCATTCCCTGCCGCACCGACGACGGTAATGTTCTTCGCTTCGGCTTTTTTGATCGCGGCTTCCATGTACGGATCGTATTCATATTGTCCAAGCGACAAGTTGATCACGTCCGCGCCTTGTGCGATTGCATACAAGACTCCGTCTCCGATATCGAGCGAACTGGCGAAGTCGCCGTCAAAGACGTCGGCGCCAATCAGTTTGACACCGGATGCGACCCCGACCGTCCCTTTGCCGTCTTCAGCGGCCGCAACGATTCCGGCGACATGTGTCCCGTGATCGTCCGGTTTGCGGATGCCGGAAATCGTCGTTGTTTTATAAATGACGTTTTTGAACTCCGAGTGATTGACGTCAATCGCATCATCGATGATGGCGACTCGGATGTCGGATTTGCCGCGGCTGTATTTCCAGTAAGTAGGAATACGCGATTGATCCAAATATGTTTGCTGCAATTGAGCCGAATCGGTCGCTTTTTCGACGACCGTGACCGGAATCAAATCGGCTTCAACGTCTGCCTCATCGAGGTGCGGCAACGGTTCGACGAGCGAAAAGCCGTCCTGTTTCAGTTCCCGCACTTCCTGCAGACCTTGTTCCGATAACCAGGATTGTTTTTGTTGTTCCGTAAATGTTGGATCGTACTGCACATATTGAGAATTAGCGAACGCAGAGGTAGGTAACCCTACGACGACAGCAAATGTGAGTAGTGCAAGTTTCTTTTTCAATGTGGACCCTGCCCTTCTCTTTTTACACGCCGATTCTATTGATGTGCTGACCCAAACGGACTAAAAAAATGGAACGGTCCCATCGGACTCTTCGCTGACTTCAAATGGAATGATTTTTCCGATCGTGACATAAGAATAATAACGGACAAGCACTGCTCGCCAACGTGCCGCATCAATTCCGGTCAGATCTTCTCCGAGCGGCGATCCGTCAAACGTCTCGAACTGCTGGCAAAAAAAGGCTTCTTCCGCCTCACTCCAGGTTACGGCTTCTCCAATAAATCCGGTGGAAAATCGGACGAAATCGGCAATCGACGGACCAATCACTTCGGATGGCAGACGTTCACTCATCCGACCGACCAGTTCGTAACGATCGCGTTCCGCCTGCTCTGCTTCCTCTAATGAATGGCACAGCAAGACTTCCCGGTTGATCTCCACCAAAACGACATAATCACCTTGCGGCAAATTGACGTGTATCATCACTACACCCCTTGGATTAAATTCGTGTAGTTTCTAGATGTCACTTTCTATGTGTTAACTTATAATGTCCATTTTCGATCAAACATCAATTCTATCGGTTCGTTATCCTTAGACTTTAACATACGAACACGGGTCGTATCAATTTGATCGAGTAAATCACCGTCACTCAGTGAACGAATCGCAGGTGCTTCCGCCTGTTCAATCCGGTCATGAAACGGCACTAACAACTCTTGTTGTTTGCTGGCAAGCGCATACCATGCGAGGCGGGCAAACGGTTCGTCTTTCGCCGTTTCCAGCGCATAACTTTCAAAGATGTCCGGTAAGTAACTGCTGAACTGATCGAGGGCGTCAATCCGCTCCGCTAAATCAAGCACTGTTAACCAACTTGGGAGAGACAATAACGATTCACTTGACCACCAATCGATCAAGTCAACGTGCTCCTTGAACAATTGTTGCGCTTCCGACCGATCGATGAAGTGGTGCATCGTCTGGATCAACTCGTTCCAAGCGATCGTCCAGTATTCTTCCGATGGATTGGCCGAGATGAAGAATTGGCGGTAGACCGTCAACAACTCTGATACTTCCGGTAACGTCTCGACTTCCAGCCGTTGGTTGAGACGGCTGACTGCTTTTGTGAAATAACTTGGCTCTAACGTCAACGCCATATAGAGTAATTTAGGGACATCTTTTAATTCGCCTTGGTCTACCGTTTCAAATAATTCTTGGATCCATTCTGGTTGTGGGTTTGTCATCATACTAACTCCTCTGCATAGTAAATGTATTTACTATACCCGAAAAAGAATTAATTGAATCCTCCCACTTACAAGGCACCGATTTGTTTCGCTGTTTCTTCGCTACAGAGAACAATCAACGTCGTGTTCGGCGGGATCGCTTCATCGAGGCGGCGGTTCAAATCAAGCCGTTTGCCGTCTGATAAAATCGTCACCCCGTCTTCGAGCAAGCTGTAAAACGCATCCCGAAACGTCGTCCACTCCGGTTTTGCAGGAATCGAAAACATCCCGTCTCCGTCTTTCGTCAGCAGATTCGTCACGACTTTCGTCACCCCCGGATGATGGGCGGCGAGAATCGCCATCCGTGCCACGGTCTCGTCCCCGAGCAACACTTCATCGACCTTGACTTGTTCAAAACTGTCGAGGTGTTCCTCAAGCATCATCTCGACGATCGTATAGATGTTCGGATTCGCCTGTTCGATACTTGCCGCGATCAATAAAGTCCGTCCGTCAGCCAGTGCCGGCGGTATCGAATGGTCGGCGAGAACGATCGCCCGGGTCGCCTTTTTGATGTTCGCCCGCTGTAACGTCGATTCCAGTGCCGGATCGCCGCTGATGTAGTGGAAACGCGGATGGCTGAACGGTTCCCGCTCGAGATCATCGACCAAGATGACATCCGTCGTCTCGAGCAATTCATCAATGACGTGTTTCGAGCGTCGGCTGTAGCCGAAGACTAACGTATGCCCGGTTTCTTTCACTTGCAACAACCCTCTTTCCTTTTGATTTCGAATCAATTGCACCCCGTCGACGAGCTTTGAGATTAATCCACCGACAATCCCGATTCCGAAGATGAAGATGAAAATCGTCATGAAGCGCCCAAAGTCCGTGTTCGGGAAAAAGTCCCCGTATCCGACCGTCACGACGGTCGTCATCGTCCAGTAGACGGCACGGAAGTACGAACCGAACGTGTCCGGTTCGACGAGATACATGATCAAGGCGACGCCAAAGACGAACACGAACGAAGCAAACGCCAATGTCCGCATCTTCAAAAAGGACATCTTCCGTAAAAAACGTAACCAGACCATCTTTTTTTCATCCTTTCCGAACAAATCCTGTTTTCGTCCTGTCAATAAGGGCGAAGGAGGTGATACACATGACACAAGCCGAAGAAATCAAAACGAGTTTAGTCGTCGTCTTCGAACGAAATGACAAGGTGACGCCGAACGGAGACGCGGTTCTTGCCCGCCGCCGTTTCAACGGTCTCCGTGCTGACTTGGAACCAGAAGTCGTCGCATCGATTGGTCGCGCCATCGGTCAACTGCTCGCTGGTTCGTACACGCACACGGAGATCAGCCGTGATTTTGCCTTACTTAACGCGTAATCGATTCATCCCACTACGAATAAAGGAGGAATTTGATGGAACACACGATTTTGTTAACATTCGATACGGTCATGAAAAAGCCGTTCCGCCTGCGTCTCGCGGGTGCGAAACCTGCCACGACGGTCGAGGAGATCAAAGCGCTCGTTCAGCTGATGGTCGACCATGATCCGTTCCATACCGGCATCATCAAGTTGAGCCAGGCTGAGCTTCAGAACAGCTCGGAATCCGCCTACGTCATCTAACTTGATGAAAAGTTCATCCGTCACCATCACCGTAGAGGTGGTGGTGACTTTTTTTTGGTATACTAGAATCATCAAGCAATTGGAAAGGAAGTCAATTTATGGCCAAACGCCCTCTTACGCCTCGCGAATGTGAACTCGTCGTCAGCAGTCTTTACGTGATGGAGCTGATTCCGTTCGAAGGAATCATGGAACGCCTCGAGTCGATCACCCTGCGCGACATCATCGGACCGGTCGCATCCGGCGAGATGACCCGGGAGCAGGCAGCAGACGCCCTCGATCAATACATCAAAGTGCGCCGCCGCCGTTTCCGGAATGTCCCACCTGAACACCTTTGGTCGCTTGACGACCGGATGGAGCAAGAAGCGTTACGGATGATCCGTAAACGGGCTCCGTTGACTGCCGGGGAAAAGCTGCAACCTAAAGCGATTCCGTTCGAGATGGGCGACACCGTCGAGATGACCGTGACCGAAATCCAGGAACGGAATGGAAAAGTCAATGTCATCGGTAAAGTCGGACAAGTGACGGCGAAACTGCCTGTCGCCAACCGCCAAGCCATCAAAGGCACCAAAACGATGTCCGCCTGGATCACCGGAATCGAAAAGAAACCGGCTTTGATTCACCTGTCGACATCCGATTACGGTAAACACCAACCGTCCACTGACGTCCAAGCGGCTTACGTGACGGCAATCGCCGCTCTCCGCCGTTATTTCGAATCGGCAGAGTTGCCGTCGACGGAAGAGGTCGACCTTGCCAAGTCCTTGTTCCAACGGATGATCCGCCGTGATCAAAACGATTGGTTCACGGTCTATGTCGCGATGGGTCGCCCTCAGCTCGATCACGTCCGGCGCTGGGTGAAGGTCATCCAGATGCTCGGCAAGTCACTTCGCGGCGACGACGAATCGACACGTCAACTCGCCTCACAGGAAGATCGATTCTTTAAGGATGCCTTACTCCGAGCTTGCCGGGCTGCTGAAAAAAACTTTTCGACGCCTACGTAAGTCTTTCGACTAGGAGCCGGCCTTTTCCTCGTCCCATTTCAAATCATTTTTCAAAAACAGCCCTTCGTCTGCTCGTCAGAACATCAGAAGGGCTGTTTTTTTGCGCCACAAAAAAAGACGGACGGGCATGATCCCGTCCGTCTTACGAATTATGCGATATCGACTGTTGATTCTAATGCGCGGCAGGTCCGGCGTACGGTCGGAAGGAAATCCGTCCGCTTCGCGACGCCGCCTTCGATGACAAAATGTTGGACACCTTTCGTCCGTTGAATCGCCGTCAAGACCGTCACCAGTTCAATGAACCAGTTCGAGATCAATTCGACGACCTGCTCATCAAAAGCTGCTGCTCCATACACATCATACCCATTCTCACAGAGATGGTTCGGGAAACGTTCCTTGAACCGAAAAATCAGTGTAGCCGTCGTCGGAATGTAAAAGTGATCGAAGATGATCCGTTGTTCTTGATCTGTTTCTTTCTCCGTCAGTCCATCCATCATCAACTTCGGTTGACTCCCGATATTTAGAGTCCAACTTGTTTTCTTTCGTTCGCCAGTGGAAGTGATCGTTCGCATGGTTTCGTCCATCTCCTTTGATGTGTAAGCGTTTACCTCTTCATTTTACAAGCCCACCAACAGTTCCTGCAACCGTCAATTTCTTAAAAATGAACGATGACTTCATCTGACGTTTAGTCTAACAAATTTCCGTTGTTTTGACGATGTCAGTAATTAACATCCTCTTTCCCATTCAGCTGTTTCTTCCATCCGCTTTGCTCTTGTTTCAACTGAAAAAGCGGACACGGTCAATCCATCTTTGAAGAAGATGTGACCGCTCTCACCGTTGCCGGGGAACGGACTTCACAAAAAAACTATTAGCGCCTTGCGAAATATGATACCATTCAGTGGAATCACAGAAAGAGGAGAGAACAATATGCGAAAAGTTTTTCGATTAAGCATCTTGTTCGTACTGATCGTCCTCATCGGTAGTAGCATCATCTACTGGCAAAACCGGGAACGTGTCCAAAATGAACTGTACCGCACCTATTACGGACAATCCGGTGTCCCAGCCGAGAACATCGACATCTACGAACAAGCCGGTGACCGGTACGAGGTCGATTGGAAGTTGCTTGCCGCGATTCACCGCGTCGAGACGATCTTCTCGAAATCGTCCGCCATGCAGTCTTCGGTCGGCGCCATCGGTCCGTTCCAATTCATGCCGAAAACATGGGTCGGATGGGGATACGAAGGCGGCACGTCACTTGGCGACATCGAGCACGACGGAATCGACCTGACGGATCCGGACGCCATCAAACAATACGGTGGTCTTGGCGTTGATGCAAACGGAGACGGCAAAGCCGATCCGACGGATTTGACGGACAGCGCCCATACGGCAGCCAAGTACCTCAATCAGCATGACGTCACGAAAAGTTCCGATCGAGCGACGCTTGAATCTGCCCTGTTTGAATACAATCGCAGTGAACAGTATGTCAGCGACGTCCTCGACCAATACGATGCCTATCAACAACAAATCGAGCCGATTGATGCGAACGATCTCGATTTCAAGAAACAGACTTTAGCACAACTCCTTCGCATCAGCTTACGTTTGACCAACTAAAAGGAGGCACCACCCATGACACAACCCGATCGTTCGACATTGACGATTGAGGAATCGTCGATCCGCGTCCAGACGACGTTCGACCAAGACAAGACAAAACGTTATTTACGCAGCTACATCTTCGACGACATCGAGGACGGCACCCATGTCGCGGCCCTGATCTACACGCCGCGGACGACCGATGCGTTTTTATCCGGGACGACGACCCAGCGCGCCTATAACTTGATGAAGAAATACGTCGAAGGTCCGGTCAAGCAGTACGACATCATCAGTCTGATGCCGGATTTGCTCGTCAGCGAGGATTTACCGTTCGCCCAGGCCAGTTTTGATGAACTCAATTACGAGTTCGTCGAACAGACGTTACGTCAGGTCAAGGAAAAGAACGGTGTCGTCTTGTGCGGCTGGGGTTCACCCGGTCGTTTGATGCACCACCTGCCCGCTTATGAGAATCTGTTTGATCAGTATGCCGACATTCTGTATTGTTCCGGCATCACCTCTAAAGGCGAACCGAATCACCTTCGTTTGACCGTCGACGACAGTCCGATGATCACCTATCAGGACATGAAGTTAAAAGCGAAGAAGTTAAAACGCAAATAATTCTGCTCGTCAGGTGTTCTTCCCGTATGATTGTTGCGGAAGAACACCTTTTTTAGACCAACTTTTTCTCACATCTTGCAAAAACGCCGTCCATTAAATACGACATGAAAGAAGGTGAGATCCTTTGACATTTTGGAACGAAGAAGAAAAGCTGACAGCCCCTGCTCTACTTCAAGCGGACATTCATAGGATTCAAACAGAACTTACCGGTCGTTTTCCTGAAAGCTACCTCGAGAAATTATCCGAACAAAACGGAGGGTCTGTCGTTTTTAATGCTGTATCAGTGGATTTTGAAAACACTTGGTCAGACTCCGGCGCTCAACCGTTTTTGCCCTTCACCTTCATCCAACCGTTATCTTACGATGTGTACCAGTCAAACGTTGGTACTTTACCGGAATGGGATGTAACCGGAAAAAAGATGATTTTTGCCCATGGTGATGGCAGTTACTTCTACTATTTCAATTTTGAAGACAATGCGTACCAACCGTCCGTCTGGTGTCTGGATATCTCAGTTATTTCTAATCATGTTGTGGCAAGCTCCTTTGACGAACTACTGACGAAGCTGTCTGTTCAGAAAGATGAGCCGCTTGATGCAGCTGACGCTTCTGTGAGTTTTTTGACGATGGCAGAAATCCTCGAATTCATTGATCACGGCGATGAGGATGACACTTTACTTGCCTACTCCCATTGGATGGTGATTGGTCAAGAACCGGAACGATTGGTTCGTGAATTGATGCAACGGATTGAACAGAGTAATCATGAAGATCAGATTGACAGTTATGCGGGATACCTAGCCGAAACAATGATCAATCATTCAGAAAAACTGCAGAATTCTCTTGAAGACGTCATCGACTTATTGAAGAGCAAACATCTGATTACAGATTTGAGTGATCTTATCGAATGGTTGAATGAAGAACTGTGATGAAAAACGGATTTTGAAGTTTATTGCTGATTGACCAATCGATGTTTGCATATAAAAAGAAGCGATGGATGTGTCCACCGCTTCTTTTTAATTTTCGTGAATCTCACTACTCTTCATCCGACTCCTGCAGGGAAAAGCGCAGGCAAGCCTGCGCTGTCAGAGACAAACAAGACCCGGATTCGCGGTTTTGGAAAACTCGCGAATACTGGCTTGTGTCTCGCCTGAGGAAAGCGGATGAAAAGAGAGTGAGAGCTAGCACTACCTTGCTTTGTTTTAGAACAACATGATTTCAAGCAAGCAGTCGACAAGATCTTTCTCCAGATCCAACGCCTGAAGCTGATGCATCAAGTTGACCGGTTCCAAACGTTGCGACAATAACCGATACAAACGGTCTTTCAGATCATAGCCGATCTCCGCCTGATCAAGGAACGTATACAACCGCTCCATCCGGTTATCGTTCGTCGACATATCGACTTGGAGCGACAGGACTTGCTTCTCCCCGAGTTCGCCGAGTTCGACCGACAACGATTGAGTTTTATGATCATAACGGCTTGGCAGGACTTCTCCGTCCCGGGAAACGTGTCCTTCGTTGACTCCGCGCAGAATCAGTGTCACCTCACGTTTTTCCGGCAACAGTTCCCGTTTGCCGAACGGTGTCGCGATCGTCAAGGTCCGCGCTGACCAGTCAAGCTCAAATGCCGTTTCGACGTTCTCGCCGTCCCGGTGTGCGACACCGACGTTGTCATCCTCGAATAACGTAAAGCGGTTCGACGCCCCCGGGAAGACAAGCAACTCGAGATGATCCGGATTGTGAAGTGCGTTCGAATGCTCGAGATGTTGACCAAGCGGGACGATTGCCCCGGCCTTTGCCAGAACCCCTTGATCTTCGAGTTTACGGAACAACCGCATCTGTTTACCGCCCGTGTACCGATGACCGGTGAAGAAATCAAACCATTCGCCGTCCGGCAACCAAGCAGTCGTCGCTGCGACATGCAAGTTCGGATTCATCGGTTCGACGATCGGCGTCACCATCAATTCCGTCCCGAAGTAATATTGGTTCGGAACCGCATACGCCAGTTCGTCTTCCGGATGCTCATAGTACATCGGCGAGACGAGCGGCAGACCGTCAAAGTGGTTCCGGGCGTTCATCGTATAGATATACGGGACAAGCTGGTGCCGCAGACGCAGGTACTTCTTCATCACCTGCTCCGACTCGACCGAGTACCGCCACGGCTCTTTCCCGTTGAAGATACTCATCGTACTGTGGAGACGCATGATCGGGCTGAAGACACCGTACTGCAACCAACGTGTCGACAGTTCGTCGTCCTTCTCACCACGCTGGTGTCCCCCGATATCATGACTCCACCAGCCGTAGCCGATGTTCGAAGCCGTCGCCGTGAAATACGGTTGGAATTTCAGCGATGCCCACGAAATCAATGTGTCTCCCGAGAAACCGACCGGATAACGGTGACTGCCGGGTCCGGCATACCGCGAGAAGATCAACGGACGATTGCCGTCCCGGGCGATGTCGAGCGCATGGTAATGATTGAGCATCCAAAGAGGATCAAGCCCCTTCATCTTCGAGTTTGCGCCCTGTTGCCAGTCAATCCACCAGAAATCAACGCCGTCCGCTTCATGCGGGTGATGCAGTTTCGTAAAGTAATGTTCGATGAAGTCACGGTCCGAGAAGTCGAACGGAATCCGGTCTTCCGTATCCGGATCGACGCCCATCGCAACGGCCATCGCCTCATACGCTTCCTCGAATCCACGGACGCCGTCCGCTGGGTGCAGGTTGAGTGTCACCATCCGGTCGTCCTCTTTCAGCCATTGCAGGAACCCTTTTGGATCCGGGAACAAATCACGGTTCCATGTGTAGCCCGTCCAACCGCTGCCGTACTTCTCCGGAATGTCCGTCACGTGCCAGTCCATGTCGATGACACTGACCGAAAACGGGACGTCTTCCGCTTTGAAACGGTTCATCAAATCCTTGTATTCTTTTTCGTTATAGCGCCAGTACCGGCTCCACCAGTTCCCGAGCACTTGCCGCGGTAACATCGGCGTCGGACCGGTCAGCCGGTAAAAGTCTTTTAACGCCTGTTTGTAGTCATGACCGTAGCCAAAGTAATAGATGTCTTGTGCGCCTTCTTGACGGGGTTCGACGAAATGATCTTCCGTCAGGACAAATGATGCCGAATCATCAATCGCCGCATAACCTTGGCGGGAGATGATTCCTTCTTCCAGCGGAATCTCACCATCGGCGTGGTCAAGCGTCCGTGCCGTTCCTTTGAGGGTCCGGAGCGGTCCGCCGTACGTGTAGCGGCTGTAATACGTACTGAAGTTCCCAAGGACGTCGATATACAGCGTATTCGACGCAAACGGTCCTTTCGTATAGTGCAAATGGACGTGTTCCGTGATGATTTGCAGCTCGGTTTCGTCCTCGACGATCCGGTACGATGGAACGGGAAAATCACGGTTCCATACGGTTTGCGTCGGTCGATCCTCGAATCGCCCGTCCGCTGCGTACTCGAGTCGGATGAGACGACTTGTTAAGACGGTAAAGCGATACGTGTCGCCTTGAACAATCGCTTCTGGTCGTGCCAATGGTTTCATGTCTCGGGTATAAAAATGGGATTCGTCAATTGTGCGCATACGGGATCAGGACGCGAACGTCCTTGTCACTTCCTTCCAAAAATGAATGTGCAACCGATTACACTATTAGTGTATAAAACTTGTTGTTCCCGTTTCAAGTGACAGCTAATCAAAAAACGCACCGCCCCTGGAAATAAGGGACGATGCGGGACTCGTTTTAAAGCAATGGTGAAATCAGACGCGAAAACGATTCGAAGATCCGGAACCGCATCGGTCGCTTGACGTAATGGGCCGATGACAACTGGATCGAGACATCGAAATCATCGATGAAATCACGTTCGAGTCGGGCGGCACTCTCCGAGTCATACATAAACGCCATCAGTTCATAGTTCAAGACAAAACTCCGGATGTCCATGTTCGCCGTTCCGACGACGGCAATCTTTCCGTCGACGAGAAACAGTTTCGCATGGATGAAATGACGGTTGTACGTATAAATCTTGACACCGTCTTTTAAGAGTGGTCCAAAATAAGAGCGCGTGCCGTAGTAAGATGTGAAACTGTCACCTTTGCCCGGTGTCAGAATCCTTACATCCAGTCCTGCGCGTGCCGCAAGACGGAGTAACGTCATCGTTTCATTATCCGGAATCAAATACGGTGTCGAGATCCAAATCGACCGTTGGGCTGAAATGATTGCAGCGATCAACGCGTTCCGGATCGCCGGATCTTTCGATGTCGGTCCACTTGTCACGACTTGCACCGCGCCGTCCGACTCGACATCATGTTTCGGGAAGTAGTGATGAATCGCTTCGTCACCGGCAAATGTCTCCCACGTGTCACTGCCTTCGAGATGAGCGTATAACCAATCATCCAGGAAGGTCGCCTGCAGTTCCTTGACGGCCCGTCCTTCGAGCCGGAGATGCGTGTCACGCCAAAAGCCGAACTTCTTACTTTTCCCGTCGTATTCGTCCCCGACGTTCAGTCCACCGGTAAAGCCGATCTTCCCGTCGACGACGACAATCTTCCGGTGATTGCGGAAGTTGGCCGTGAAGATGAACAACGGACTCGAAATCGGATCATAAGCGGCAATCTTCGCTCCGGCTTCCCGGAGCGGCTTCAAGAAACCTTCCCCGAGCATGTAGCTGCCGAGTCCGTCAAACATGAACCGGACTTCGACGCCGGCGTTCAACCGCTCGATCAATGCTTCACGGATTGCCTGACCGGTCTCGTCGTTGCGGTAAATGTAGTACTGGATGTGAACATGATGTTCGGCGGAACGGATCGCCCGGAGGATTTCCGGAAACGTCTCGCTGCCGTTCGTCAGGATTTGACTTGCCGTGTGGACATCCACCCCGCCGCCGCCGAAGTTCCGGATTGTGTTGGCAAGCTTCAAATGATTCGGCGGCAACTCACTGACGGCGAGCGACCGGACCGGACGAATCGCCTGTCTCAGCAAGGTCCGCTCGTCATGCGACCGGCGGTTTCGGCGCCGGCGACGCGGATTGCGGCCGAACATCATCCAGATGATGACACCGAGGATCGGTAAGAAGATTAAGACTAAAAACCAGGCAATCGTCGACTCGGCCGTCCGGTTTTCGATGAAGATGATCATGATGACCGCGAGCGGAACGACGGTCGCGGAAATCGTCAGGACATAAAACAGGTAGCCTAATTGATATAGCCCCCAAATGATTCCACCTGCGACTAAAAACACGAGCGCGAACTGTAAAATCCGATTGCGCACTAGACTTCCTCCTCTGCAACGTACTCTATTGTTCTATTTCCCTGTCTCCTTTAAAAATATAGCAAAAAAAGAAACCACGGATGTGATTTCTTTAAAAGTTGACCTCTTTTGAAAAATTCATGTCGTACATCTCGCGTCCCGGAATCGGATCACTCAGGCTGGTCCAATCCGTTTCATCCGCTTGAACGAGGCAGGCATCAAACTTCGCTTCGAGAGCCTGCTGATCAAAACCGATGCCGATCAAGACCAGTTCCGTCCGGCGATCGTTGATGCTTTCAAAACGGCCGGCATATTCCATGTTCGACGCATACCCCGCTTGATGGAACAGCAAAGCGATTTCCGGACGGGTCGCCAGATACAAAAAGCCTTTCGCGCGGACAACTTCTTCCGGCCACGCCTCAATCAAAGCCAGCAACCGCTCCGGATGAAACGGGAGTTCCCGCTTATAGACGAACGAACTGATTCCGTACTCTTCCGTTTCCGGAACATGTTCCTCGGCATTCAGCTCGCGAATCCAACCGGCGCTTGCTGCCGCCTGTTCGAAATCAAACAGATCAACGTCCAGAATTTCGGCCGGATCAACCTGTCCGTGTGTCGTCTCAATCAGTTTGGCAATCGGATTCAAGGCTTTCAAATAGCCGATGACATCGTGCTTTTCCTCCTCCGTCAACCGGTCGATCTTATTCAATAAAATGATATCGGCGAACTCGACCTGGTCAACCAGCAGATCCACGACTTCACGGACGTCCGTGAAGTCGACCGCCTGTTGCCGTTCAATCAGGGATTCGCCGGATTCAAAGTCCTTCAAGAACCGATAGCCGTCGATGACCGTCACCATCGCATTGATTTTCGTCGTTTCCGTCAAATCAATCTGACTGTCTTCATCGAGGTATGTAAAGGTTTGGGCAACCGGAATCGGCTCCGAGATGCCGCTCGATTCGATGACGATACCGTCGATATTGCCTTGATCGACCAGCCGCCGGACCTCCAGCAGTAAATCATCCCGTAACGTACAGCAGATGCAACCGTTCGATAACGTCACAAACGATTCTTCCGTCCGCGAGAAACCGCCTTGCTCGATCAATGCCGCATCGATGTTGACTTCGCTCATATCGTTGACGATGATGGCAAGCTTCCGCCCTTGCCGGTTGTTCAATAAATGGTTCAATACCGTCGTCTTACCGGAACCGAGATAACCGGACAGGACAGTGATGGGAATCGGACTCATAGAAAAAACTCCTTTTTAGTCAAATCGTAATCATTACGTTTTAAATAGTAATCGTTCCGATTTAGCCTGTCAACTGATTTTGTCCCGACAAAAAAAGCTTTCCCCGTTCCGGTCTGTGCTACCGGGTCGGAAAAAGCCTGTCCTTTGATGATGTTTCGTGTCACCTACTCAAAAAAAGAGGTCCGCATCAACCGGACGATCGTTTCCGCCGCCTCCTGCGAAAATCCGGCAATCGTATAATGATTCGTCTTCGGGATCACATGGAACGTCGCATTCGGTAAACTGCTTGCAAACCGTTCGTGAGCGGCATTAATCCGTTTCGTCAGTTCCGGATGCAGCCAGTTTTCCGGCATCCCGCCGGCCCAGTCGGAAGCCGATAAGACGAGCACAGGAGGTGTGACATGGGCGACAACCTGCAAGACATGTTGATTGTTCGCTTCAACTGCCTCCCACTCGTCTAACGTTCCCCGCCAGTGGTTTTTCCGTGCCATGTTCCGCCACATCGGTACCCGGTCGGCTTCCGGCAGACTCGTGAACATCCGTGCGCCGAGATCGTCGGGAATCAACCAAGCGATCGGCCGGACATGACTGAGCCCATACAAAAAGCGGTTCCATTCCTCTTGTGTCCGTTCGTACCAGTTCGGCAGTTCGGCATCGACTTCCGGGTGCGACGGATCCAGCAAGACAATTCCCGCTGTGTCGTCCGGACGGCGGCGTCCGAGTTCAAGCGAAATGTAGGCCCCGAGCGAATGCCCGATGAAGACGAACGGTCCGCGAATCGCCAGCAAGTCAAGGACCCGTTCCAGTTCGTCCGCTTGTTGCGTGAACAACCGTTTTGATTTACCGCGGGTCGATTTGCCGTACCCGAGACGCGAGTATTCAAAGACCCGTCCTTGTTTCAATAATTCACCGCGGAGCCAGCCCCACTGGTGATGACTCGACATCATCCCATGATCAAGGATGAACGTCACATTTCCCGTTCCGGTCAGACGGGTGTCAAACCGTCCGTCCACTGTATCCACAATTCGTTCCATCACGACTTCCCCCTATTCAAATAAAGCCAGATCCATCTCATAACCCAGCAGATTCAGATAATCAAACAACTGTGACCGGTGGTGGTACAAGTGAACGGCTGCTTCTATCAGCCAACCGGGAGCACTGTCCGTAACCCCCCAATAGGTCGGTCGGGTCGAAAAACCGGTCATCAGCTGCTGTTCGTATGCATGAAAGGCTTGCTCCAAGCGGTCCACGATCTGGTCGGCCGGCACCGGGACGGCATAGAAGTCCGCCATCTCAGACGCCGTCGCTCCCGTTGCAATCCGTAAATCGGCTTCGAGCAACACCGCCAGATGGACCGCTACCTCGTACACTGACCGTTTTCCGGGAATCGGTCGTTTGTCCCAGTCTTCCGGTCGAATCAATTGAATCAGACTTCGTGTCGTCCGGACACCAACTCCGATATGCCGCAAGGCGGCTTCCTGCCACTCATCCACGGGACCACCACAGAAGCGCCCGTTGTTCCATCGCTTTGACGAACAGGTCCTTACCGGCAATGTAGGCGCTGATGTCCGTCGGATATTGTGTCGCCAGTTGCTCTTTGATGTCACTATAGGCGCGGACTTCACCCGGATGCTGCCGCAAGTAATCGCGAAAGACGACGTGACGCGCGATTTCCGGATTACCGGTTGCATACAGATGAATGTGATGCGTCCGTTTGTCGCCGCCTTTGCGGTAATACCGGCGACCCGGCATCCCGAACTCGCCTTTGACCTCATAGCCGATGGCTTCCATCGCGGCATCGAACGCTTCGATGCCATCGAGCGTATCGACGACCGGCAGGATGTCGAGAATCGGTTTTGCCGACAGTCCCGGGACCGACGTGCTGCCGATATGGTGCACTGCAAGCAACCGCTCCCCGAAAACCGTTCGGAGCCGCGCCGCTTCCTGCTCAAATGTGTCCGGCCATGATGTCTGATACGGTGTGACGATGACTTGTCTCATGAAATCCTCTCCTCTCGTATGTAGTATGCCAGTTTTACCGGCAAAACAAAAACGACTCCTCAGCTGAGAAGTCGTTTCGTTGCTTATTTTTTCGTAATGAAGTAACGCGATTGATCGAGACGGTCAGATGCCGTATAGATGTTCATCTTGTATGAACCCGTCGCAAGTCCGGTCCGCATCTTCAAGACGTAGTTGCCGTGGTTATCGGCAACGTCCTGCGCAATCAATTGATACCCGTTGCCCGTTTTTTGGAACAGACGAACGATTTGACGTTTTTCCACTTTCCCCGTCAAGGTCTTTTTACCGGTCCATTTTTTAACCGGATACGTGTTTTTGATCGTAAACGACGCTTTTTTCGTGATCTTGTTTGAGATATCCGTCGACTTAACGGTATACGTGCCTGTCATCAAACCGTCTTTGACTGGAATCTTAAAGCCGCTCGCTGTTGTTTTCGCTTTGGCGATCTTCGTTGAGCCTTTGTACAGCGTCACATCCAGACCGTCTGTCGCTTTACCTGTCAGGACCGTTGAACCGTAAACAGCTGACTTTTTATCGATGGCCGGTGTCGCGACGACACCCGTGCCGACCGTGATTGTTTTTTCAGTTTTCATGAAACCGAGTTCTGAAACGACCGTCAGTTTGTCACGGAGTTTAACCGGACGAACCGTGACGGCATACTTGCCGGTTTCATCCGCAGTTGCCGTTCCAAGGACCGATGTACCGCGTTTGACCGTGACTTTTGCACCCGCAACAGCTGTTCCCGTGACGACTTTTGCGCCCGGCTTAACGCTGCTGACACTGACGTTGAAGTTTTTCATCGGAACGTTCATGTTAAACGTCAAGAATGTCCCCGTTTCTCCCGCCCGTTTGACGCCTGTGTTCGTGATGCCTTCGTAACGTTTCGTGTACGGTGCAGCCGCTTCCGCAGAATCGAAGTTGACCGTCAACGGTTTGCTTGCGACGAGTGACCAGTTGTCATCCGCTTGATAGTCGACCGGTTGTTTCGCTTTGATGAAGTCCGAGATGACGTTACGTGTCTCATAAGCGGATTTGTAGACGATTTTTTTGCCTTCTCCAAGACCCGGGAAGGTCGCACTGCCGGCACGGTAGTTGTTGGTTGCGACGAGGAATTCTTGCTCGTCCGTGATTGCCTTGCCTTGGTACTTGATGTTTTGGACACGATTCGCGTCTTCTTTGACGAGAACCCCGTTAAAGTCGTACTTCGCCGGTTTCGTGATGTCGATTTCGTACGTCAAACCGTCGAGGATATCGAAGTTGTAACTCCGGAACTCTTTGTTCAGCAAGTCTGTTTTCGCATCCGTCACTTCGTTGAATTGACCGGCCGACATCTCGAGCCAGTTCTTGACGTCAGCTCCCGTGACTTTAACGACTTCGAGTGTGTTCGGATAGACGTAAAGATCGGCGACGTTTTTCAGTGCGATTGGTCCTTTTTTGATCAATGTATAGTCTGAGGCATTGACTTGGTTCCGGCCGCCTGTCTTAAACGGTGCGCCGGCAGACAGGAGCGGTAAATCTTTATATTGTGCGAGATCCGCGTTTTCTTGTAATTGTTTCTCGACGTACCATTTTTGCGCGTTCGTAACGAACTGGACCGAATCGTCATCCTGAACCAGAGCAAAGAAGCTTTGGATATCGTCGTTGATCGTTCCGACTTGTTGGCGGATATAGGCGAGTGTTCCTTCATGCGCTTTTTCAATCAACTTGACGGCACCGGCATCTGCCGTCGTGTCTTTCGTGACGTCGGCCAGTTTCGCAGCCGATGTATCCACGACCCACTTGTCGCCGTCTTGTTTTAACTGCAGATCAATCACACCGACGTTTTTCCCTTGCGTGTTCGCCATGACGACCGGTTTGCCGTTGATGAGACCGTTCGCTGCATCGACGTTCGGCAATGCGTTAAATGCTGATTTTGCGTCCGGGAACTTCCCGTGCTGGTGACCGGTCATCAAGACATCGATGTCGGCGATTTTCGTCAGTGCATAACCGACGTTCTCGTCGCCGTCTTTTTGATCTGGCGTATCCCCGATTCCCGTGTGTCCGAGTGCGACGACGACGTCTGCACCGGCGTCTTTTAATTTCTTCGCTGTTGCTTTGGCCGTCGGAATGATATCTTCAGCCGTGACTTTCCCGGTCAGGTTGCCGGCATCCCACGCCATGATTTGTGGTGTGACGACTCCGAAGACACCCACC
Source organism: Exiguobacterium sp. RIT452 (assembly GCF_003598705.1). Classification (NCBI taxonomy): domain Bacteria; kingdom Bacillati; phylum Bacillota; class Bacilli; order Caryophanales; genus Exiguobacterium; species Exiguobacterium sp. RIT452. The sequence goes on along the minus strand of NZ_QXJB01000001.1, from coordinate 580,022 downwards.
TTGACCGTCTTCATCTGACCGTTCTGGTCTTTGACTTGGCGTTCGATGATTTGATAATCTTTGCCGTCTTCATTGTAATCCGAGACGATCGGCTTTTTCGTGACTGCATCGAGGACGTTCGAGTTTACGAACTTGATTTCGCCTTTAGACGCACTCATCGCGTTTTTCAAGAAGTCGAGTCCGAAGTTGAACTCGTGATTTCCGAGAGTGACGGCGTCATAACCGAGGTATTCCATCAGCTCATACATCGGGTGTTTGCCTTTGTTGCCTTGATCATATTGATTTTTGACGTAATCGCCAAACGGTGTCCCTTGGAGCGTATCCCCGTTATCGAACAGGAAGCTGTTTGATTCCCCGACGACATTCTGCTCTTGTTTGATGACGGTCGCCGCCTTGACGAGACCAATCGTCTCATCCTGCGCATCTTTAAAATAATCATAGTTCATTGAGTTTGTATGTAAATCAGTGGTCTCTAAAAAACGAAGTTTGACGACGCTGTTGTCGGCGGCGAGTGTCTTGACTTGAATGACGGGCGCAAGCATCGGTGCGATCAACGTGCTGGCAATGACGATTTTCGTGACTTTTTTCATCTGATTTCCCCCTAAGTGTAAATGACTGCTCAACTAATTTAACACGCTTTCATTGTAGCTTATAGCATCTTTGAATAGGTCGGACATCCGTCTTATTTAACCTACTTAACTAATACCAAATACTGGCTTTACAAACTTCATTTATACTTAATCTTTTCAAAGGAATCACCTTATTTTTTTGCAGTGAACAGCAGTTCACCTCTCTATTTGAAAAATAAAACAACTTACGCCATAATTCTGTTAGGAAATGGCAACTCACTTTAGTACATATCAAGATTCTTGGCGAAGGAGATTTCAATTATGAAAAATACTCAGCTTCATCCATCCATTCCCCAACTAGAACGGGATATCGAACGTATGGATCAACATATCCTTGATTTGACCGCGCACATAGAGACGCTGGAAAATCTTTTAATGAAGATGATCGAGCAAAAAGCATATACTCCGGATCTACTCACCTCTATTGACTATGTGATGCTCAAACGCAACGCTTCTTCCGCAGCAGTTTTACAACTTCCTTTGTTTTTAATACGGATTCAAAAAGACTATCAATTTTCAGGCATCATTCCCACCTTGGCACATTTCCATTCTGAGTTGCTAACCACTTTATCGATTGATGAAAAGGAACAAGAGAACTATCCGATTGAGATTTCAACACAATTGATTCATGAGAAATTGAAATCAGGAGTATTTGATGTCGGGGAAAAAATTCTGAACAATCAATAGGTCGAAACGAAAAAAGAGCACAGATTCTTTCGACTGTGCCCTTCTCATTACATAGCTATTCTTAAACCGATCATTCTTTATTTATGAAACATTGGGTTTTCGTTTGATGACAAAACCGATTAATCCCGCCAGCAAGGCCATACCGGCTGCATAGAGCGGTGTCAATCCAACAGGTTGTTGCGCAAACTGCAGTAAGGCTTCATTCCGCCAGGCGACGGTAAAGTTTGCCGTCGTCGCCTGAGCGACAAGGAAACTCGTGACGCCGATCAAAACCGCAAAGACGATCGGATCAAGGATCGTCCGGAACGCACGGATACTGACGAGCAGATACAGAACAAACGGAATCAGAATCAAGATCCAGTAGGCACTTTCCGAGTCAATCGGCTCCGGTACGGATCCGGCTGATTCCGCATCGAGTGCCTGAATCGTCTGGCGGGCGATGCCGTAATCAACCGGTTCAAGATTCAGCTGGGTATCCGACAAATCAGGTCGTTCACCGCCGAGAATCGTCAACAGTTGTTCCGTCACCCGATCAGTGTCCACTTCTGCCAGGACATCCTCAATCGATTGATTTAATTTCCCGGTCGATGTCTCCCCGTTCAGCATCGTTACCGGTACGTCGACGTCTGCTCCGAGAACGTTCGCTTTATAGGAAATCTGTCCGCCGTGCAACAAGTCATACATGCCGCCGCTTCCGGCATCGAGACTCGCGACCGTCAAGGCCGTCCGAAGCATCGAATCTCCGTTGTATTTGGTTTCATCCGTCACGACGAGATACAGTTGGAGACAGCTCGCAAATACCAACACGAGCAGGCTGCCCCGGGCTGCCGCTGACAAACCGGATAACCCTTGCGGATAGAGCGCCAGATAACTTAAACCGATCACGATCCCAAGTGCCAGCAAGCCTTGTGTCAACACACCGCCTTGGAACGATAAAAAGGAAATCGATTCACTGCGCTGGACAAGAAAGAACCAACCGATCCAGACCGTCACTAAAAAACTGACGGATCGGACTGTCCATCCGAGCCGGTTTGCTTTGATCCGCATTATTAAAAAGAGAATAAAAACAAATACGATCCCAAACACCGACAGCAACAGTGATCCATAGGTGGCGTCGAACGTCAGCGGGGACAAAACTTGATTCAAATCGATCCCAAAGATCGATAACACATCTCCGGCCGAACTCGCCCCGAGCGCTTGATTGATGATTGCTTCCCGGACCGCACCCGGCATCGTCACGTCCAGTCCGCCGACGAATAACAGCATCAGCGTGACCGTCACGTCGCTGCTTCCCCAGGTGACGCCTGCATCCTGCATTTGCTCGACGAGCGACTGGTAATCACCCGAGGATTCGATTTGTCCGGTCACGAGTGACATCAGACCATATAAGACGGCAAAGAAAATCAGACCAAACCCAATCCCGAACACGAGATCCATAATCGAAAAGCGCCGGTTGCGCCGCTCTTGTCGTTGCTCCATCCTCTAGTCCCTCCTTTTCCTTTGTTTGATTATTCCTGTTCTATGCCGTTCAGAAACGCCGGTCGTCTAATTTCAATGACTTCTGGTCATTTCTGTACGATATACTCTAATTATAACCAAAACTGTATGGAAGAGGGATTTTGATTCCATGAGGAGGAACGATGTGACGACAACAGAACCCAATCAAACGCTTTTTGAGAACATCAGCAGACAGGCAAAACTTGGTCAGCTGCTTACGGAACCGACAGTACTGTCCGGTGGTCTCCTGCATCAGATGAATCGACTGCAGACAACGACCGGGACATATGCGGTGAAGTTGCTGAATCCATCCATCCTTTCTCGTCCGACCGCACGACAAAACTTCATCGATTCGGAACGGATTGTCAACGCTTTAGCAGGCAAAGTGTCCGCTCTGCCTGCCTTGACGATTGATGGATCTGCCTTGCAACAAATCGGTACACACTATTATCTTGTCTTTCCGTGGGTAGACGGGTCGACGTTGCCGATTCAACAAGTCACAGCGAGCCACGCTGAACTGATCGGCGAACAGTTGGCGCAGATCCATGCTACGGACCTGTCCTCGCTGCAGGTTCAACAAACCGCTGCATCACCAGAGTCTCCGGTACCATGGGACACATTCTCTGAAAGAATCCGTCAACAAGAACAAAAAGTGCTAGAACCTTATTGGACGGATTTAAAACGAATCAAACGTTGGGACAGCGAAGCGTCTTCTGCCCTAAAACAATGGCAAGGAACATCGGTCCTCAGTCACCGCGATTTAGATGCCAAAAACGTGTTATGGAAGTCCGGTGCACCGGTTCTCATCGACTGGGAATCGGCCGGTCCGATTCATCCGATGCACGATTTTTTAGAAACGGTCCTTTATTGGTCGCTCGATGAGCAAAATCGTGTGCGACGAGACCATTTCGAGGCATTCGTCAAAGGATATCATGCGGCAGGCGGTCGACTTGACTATCCTCTTGAGCCCGCTCTGTCCGCTGGATACGCGAGTAAACTCGGATGGCTTGCCTATAGTCTGTCCAAAGCTCTTCACCTCGAACCCGTAGCTGAAAAGGAGCAACAAGTTGCCGTTCAACAGGTGCTGGAGACGTTAAAAGCGCTCAAAGACTACGAAGCGCTGTGTCCGGTGATTAAAAAGTGGTGGCATGACAGTCAAAAGAACACGAATCGTACTTTTCAATAAAGAGTTGGATCCTCAATGTCCATCGATTACACTTACCTCACGACGCTGATTAAAATGAATCAATTCAGCAAGGCAAAAATCTTATTTGAGACGTATGACATCGATGAAATCAGTGATGAATTCATAGGGGACGCTTTTGATCACGAGACAGACATTTTGTATCAGTTCGTCTGTTATCTGATTGAACAAAAAGAAACAGTCAAACTGCACGAGTTAGCGTTTGGTCTATTGATCCATCCTTTTTGTCATTATGACCGCGCCTACTACCGAGCGTATGACCATGTTCAGCGAATAGTTGCCCTGACCCATCGTCAAGACGTCGCTTTCCTGGAGTATTTGTTGTTCTTAGCGAAAGTGCCCGATCAAGTCACACCAACACAAGAAGCCCTTGCTGTAGCGAATGAAATCTTACGAATGGAATCGAAGAATCGAGTCGCAAAAGACTTTTTGAAGGGGATGAACTAAAGACATGTATCAAGCAGGGATGGAAACATTACTTCAATTACAGACCCGCTTAATCAACAGTCAGCTCGAAGTGCAAAAGGAAGAAGGATATGTCGAGGTCGAGTCGTTCAGCTTCAACTCAGGCGCCAGCCCGGAAGAATTGGCTCGACTTCCAAAAGACACACCAAAAGAAATCGTACATTTTTTAAGTGTTCATAATGGTGCCCGTCTTTATTTCACGCCGGACGGCGGCGGGGGTTTCGAGTTATTTTCGATTGATGCTATTTTGACGTACCTCCCGATTTGGGAATGTCCACCGGGCTTCATCCCGATTGGTGCCGGACCTGACGGCGAATGGCTCGTTTGCGAATCGATCAGTGAAGGCGACAATCGGATCTGGACCGGTGAATTCCTGACGTACGAAGATCCTGACTTCGAACGGCTCCCGTTCTCCTTCGATAAGTGGCTTGATTATCTGATTGTTGCGCAAGGGACGATGTATTGGGACTGGTTTCGGTAATCTTTTATGTATACATATACCTCTACTTCAGGAAAGCAAAGACAGGAATCCGCCTGATTTTCACCTCACATGATCAAAAACATACGAAAGCCTTGCCTCCGTTAACCGGAAGCAAGGCTCTTTCAATTGCCATGATGTTTTTCTCTCTATTAGATACCTTCGTAAGCAAATTCCATGATTTGACGGAGTTCCGTCACGAGCGGCATTTTCGGATTCGCTGTTGTACATTGATCCTCAAACGCATCGACTGCCATCTTGTCGAGTTTCGCTTCAAAGTCGGCTTTTTTGATGCCTTGGGCTTTAAACGACATCTTGATGTTGAGGCGTTGTCCGAGCTCACTGACGGCTTGGATAAACGATTCGACGCCTTGTTCCGTCGTTGCTGCCGGCAGACCGAGGTAACGCGCGATTTCCGCATACCGTTCATCTGCAATAAACGATTCGTATTTCGGGAAGGCTGCCAGTTTTGTTGGTCGTGTCGCATTGTATCGGATGACGTGTGGCATCAGAATCGCATTTGTCCGACCGTGTGGTGTGTGGAACTCCCCACCGATTTTGTGTGCGATTGAGTGGTTGATGCCGAGGAAGGCATTCGCAAACGCCATTCCGGCCATCGTTGAAGCATTGTGGACTTTTTCGCGTGCTTCGGCGTCTGAACCGTTATCGTAAGCACGTGGCAAGTACTCAAAGATCATCTTGATTGCTTTTAACGCCAGTCCATCCGTGTAGTCATTCGCAAGGACAGAGACGAACGCTTCTGTTGCGTGTGTCAAGACGTCCATCCCTGTATCCGCCGTGATCGAAGCCGGCACTGTCATGACGAACTCCGGATCAACGATGGCAACGTCTGGTGTCAACGCATAGTCAGCAATCGGGTATTTCACGTTTTTCTCTTTGTCGGTGATGACGGTGAACGGTGTGACTTCTGATCCCGTACCGGAAGTTGTCGGAATGGCGACAAACTTCGCTTTGTTGCCGAGTTCCGGGAATTTATACGCCCGTTTACGGATATCCATGAACTTTTGACGGAGGTTCGAGAACGTTTCGTTTGGCTGTTCGTAGAATAACCACATGCCTTTCGCAGCATCCATCGCCGATCCGCCACCGAGGGCGATAATCAAGTCCGGTTTAAAATCACGCATTGCCTGTGCACCGACTTGAACGGTCGTCACGGATGGATCCGGTTCGACTTGGTCAAAGATCCGGTAACTGACGCCGGCCGGCAAGTTACGGATGACTTTGTCGGCATAACCGAACTCAACCATCGATTGATCGGTGACGATCAACGCCCGTGAGACATTTTGAATCGATTTCAAGTATTGAACCGAGTTTTTTTCAAAGAAAATCTTTTCCGGTACTTTGAACCACTGCATGTTCACGCGTCGTCTCGCCACCTTCTTGACATTGAGTAGATGTTTCGCCGTTACGTTTTCTGAAACCGAGTTTTTCCCGTACGATCCGCAACCGAGTGTCAGTGATGGTGTCAATTCGTTGTAGAGATCGCCGATTCCGCCGTGTGCTGACGGACTGTTGACGAGAATCCGGCAGGCTTTCATCCGGAGACCAAATGCCGTCATCAACTCATCGTTTGTCGTATGAATGACAGCCGTATGACCAAGTCCGCCGATTTCAAGCATGCGCTCTGCGACATGGAAGGCATCATTCGTTGAGGCGACACTGTATGCACCAAGGACAGGGCTTAATTTTTCATGTGACAACGGCTCTTCCGCTCCGACTTTCTCGAGTTCCGCAACCAGCATGACGGTGTTACTCGGAACGTTGATATCAGCTTTTGCTGCGATCCAGGTCGCCGGTTTCCCGACGATGTCCGCATTGACGGCACATGTATCGGTTTTGATGACGAGTGCCTCCAGACGTTTTTTCTCGTCCGGTGTACAGAAGTAGCAACCGAGTGCTTCCATTTCTGCCCGCACTTCGGCATAAATCTCTTGATCAACGATGACCGCTTGCTCAGACGCACAAATCATTCCGTTATCAAATGTTTTTGAGAGAACCAAATCACTGACGGCGCGTTTGATTTTAGCTGTTTTTTCGATGTAACACGGTACGTTACCCGGTCCGACACCAAGCGCTGGTTTTCCGGTCGAGTACGCCGATTTGACCATGCCGGCTCCGCCTGTTGCAAGGACCATCGCGATATCGGTGTGATTCATCAAGACTTTCGTTGCTTCAAGTGACGGTTGTTCGACCCACTGGATACAATCTTTTGGTGCACCCGCTTTGACGGCCGCATCACGTAATGTTTTCGCCGCTTCGAGTGAACAGTTTTGCGCGGATGGATGGAAGGCGAAGACGATCGGGTTACGCGTCTTGATCGCAATCAACGCTTTGAACATCGTCGTGGATGTCGGATTCGTCACTGGTGTGACGCCACAGACGACACCGACCGGTTCCGCGATGTAGGTGATTCCGTTTTGAACGTCTTCTTCTAAAATCCCGACCGTTTTTTCGTTTCGAAGACTATTGTAGATGTATTCTGTTGCGAACATGTTTTTGATCATTTTATCTTCAAAGACACCGCGTCCTGTCTCTTCGACCGCGAGACGAGCCAGTTCGACGTGACGTTCGAGACCAGCGAGTGCCATGTCCCGGACGATCGTATCGATTTTTGTTTGATCAAATGTCAGTAATTCTTGAAGTGCCGTTTGACCTTTCGCGACGATTTGATTGATTGCTTGTTCGACAGGTGAGACATCTTGTTTGATTTTTTCTTTGACAGCCATGTTAGGTTTCCTCCCTATTTTGGAACGAATCTGAGTCTGCATTTCCCTACAGCATGTTAGGAATGCCAAGCTGATTTTGAATAGTTTGTGCTTTCCTTCACAAATCAATCATACCGCCTTTCCCTCCATTTGTGCATGACCATCCTGTGAACTATTTCACATGTATGAGAGCGTTTTCAACGAATCCATCTGTTCGGACGCAAGGATTTGCTTTTTTATCCCGCCCCTGTGACAACTGTCACAGCAAATCATGAATCTGCTTGTCTGACCAATCGTTCATCGTGTACGCTAGAACTAGTTCCATCATTCATTTGTCTTAAAGGAGGAAGTATCATGTCAGTCGTTAATCAAATGCTTGCGTTTAATCAACAGTTCGTCGAAGAGAAACAATACGAACCATTCATCTCGGATAAGTTCCCGGATAAGAAGGTTGTGATTCTGACCTGTATGGATGCACGTTTGACGGAGCTCCTTCCCCACGCACTTGGTCTGAAAAACGGTGATGCCAAAATCATCAAAAATGCCGGGGCCGTCCTGTCCCATCCATTCGGATCCGTCATGCGGTCAATTCTCGTCGCCCTCTACGCCCTCGGAGCGGAAGAAGTCATTGTCATCGGACATCATGACTGCGGCATGAGTACAATCGATCCGGCGAAGATGATTTCGGAGATGCAAGACCGTGGCATCAACGAACAAGTCCTGCACACACTTGATGCTTCCGGCGTCGACTTGAAGCAATGGTTACGCGGTTTCACATCCGTCGAAGAAAACGTCGGTCACTCGGTTGGATTGATCAAAAACCATCCGTTGCTGCCGCCGGGTACGGAAGTTCACGGACTCGTCATCGATCCGGGAACAGGAAAACTCGATCAAGTCGATTGCTGAATCGCTCTTTAATGTAGAAGAAAGGTATGACCTGCCTCGATTTGACGCCGGTCATACCTTTTTGTGTTTTTTTCTTGACAGTCAAAAGAACGGTCTGTATGATACTTTAGTATAGTACAGTGATACCAAAAGAAAGTGTGGTTTTAAAATGTTTAATGCTGTCATCATTGCCGTTGTTTTATTATTTGCTTTAGCCATCTTCCGCGTCCACATCGTGCTCGCGATGGTCCTGAGTGCCATCGTCGGTGGAGTCGTCGGTGGACTCAGTTTATCGAAGACGATCGAAACCTTTGCCGGCGGGCTCGGCGCCGGAGCGGAGATCGCCCTCAGCTATGCCTTGCTTGGTGCGTTCGCCGTCGCCTTGTCGAAAACCGGTTTGCCGGATGCATTGGCTCATGCCTTAATCTCCCGTTCAAAACGAACGGCTGACGCCGCATCGGTCAAAAAATTAAAAGGGTTCATCACCTTCGCGATTTTGTTACTGGCAATCAGTTCACAAAACGTCTTGCCGATCCACATCGCCTTCATCCCGATCATCATTCCGCCGTTACTCGGCTTGTTTAATGAAATGAAGATTGACCGTCGTTTGATGGCAATCGTCATGACATTTGGTCTCGTCACACCGTATATGTTCTTACCGGTCGGATTCGGGGACATCTTCTTGAATCAGATTTTGTTAAAGAACATCGAAGATAACGGAATGAATATCGCTGGTGCTTCCGTCATCCAAGCGATGGCGATTCCTGCACTCGGAATGCTCGTTGGTCTGTTGATCGGTCTTTATAACTACCGCAAGCCGCGGGAGTACGAAATGCGCAACATCGCACCGGACGATTACGAGATTCCGGTCATCACGAAAACGAAGTTGTTCCTCAGCGGACTCGTTGTCCTCGCGACACTGGCTGTCCAACTGACGACCGAATCGATGATTATTGCGGCAACGACAGGACTTGTCTTGTTCCTCGTCCTTCGCCTTGTCCGCTTCAGTGAAGCAGACGATGTCATCACACGCGGTATGCGGATGATGTCATTCATCGGTTTCGTCATGATTTCAGCAAACGGATTTTCGAATGTCCTGCGCGAGACGGGTGACATCAACCCGCTTGTCGAGAATTCCAAATCGTTGATGGGTGATTCGCAACTCGTTGCCGCTTTCGTCATGCTGTTGATTGGTCTCCTCGTCACGATGGGGATCGGCTCGAGCTTCTCGACTGTTCCGGTCATCGCTGCCATCTTCGTGCCGCTCTGCATGCAGTATGGATTCAGCTTAGAAGCGACGATTGCCATCATCGGAACAGCCGGTGCGCTCGGAGATGCCGGTAGCCCGGCTTCCGACTCGACGCTCGGTCCGACAAGCGGATTAAATGCCGATGGTCAACACGATCACATGCGCGAAACGGTCATCCCGACGTTCCTGCACTACAACATTCCGCTGTTGATTTTCGGAACGATTGCTGCCGTCGTCTTGTAAGCAATCAGAAAACAATCAAGAACCAACGTCTCGACGGACGTTGGTTCTTTTTTTGGCCAGAGGTGGTTCGTCTCAAATCATTGTGAGATGCTTGCGCACCTGTAGTCTAAAGATGCGACTGACATATTTGTTTATTCCGTTTGATGAATTGTTCTTCCATTTTCCGTCTTTCTTCTCTAATATAAAGGAATGAAGTGAAGCTGAAGGAGTGTTTCGTGTGTTATCACAAGTTGTCAATGATGTCTTACTTTACCTGGCGGATCTCGGGTATTTCGGGATTGCACTGGGTCTCATGATTGAAATCATTCCGAGTGAAATCGTTTTATCCTACGGAGGATTCATGATTTCTCAAGGAATGATCGGTTGGCCGCTCGCCATCGTCGCCGCTGTCATCGGCGGATTATTTTCGCAATTATTCTTATACTGGTTCGCCCGCTACGGTGGAAGACCGCTGATTTTAAAATACGGGAAGTACCTGTTAATTACGGAGCATCATCTTGATTTGGCAGAACGTTGGTTCATCAAGTATGGACAAGGTGTCATCTTCGGTGCCCGGTTCATCCCGGTCGTCCGTCATGCGATTTCTATTCCGGCCGGCCTCGCAAAGATGGATCAGACGAAGTTTTCCGTCTATACGATTTTAGCAATCATCCCGTGGTCGATCTTATTTTTATATCTCGGAGACACGCTCGGAACAAACTGGCGCTCGATCAAAGAGGTGGCTGCCCCCTATACAAACGGGGTGTTAATTGCAGCGGTCGTCATGATCATTGTGTATGTAGCCCTCAAAAAACGTCAGCGTACAACGTAATTTAAGTTTTGCAGTCTGTCCCCCGTGGCAGACTGTTTTTAAAAAGGAGCGACTTCATTTGGATACTTCCAACACATTAAAAATCCACCTCGACCGTGTCACCGCCTCTCAAGTAACAGGAAAACATATTGCGACCGGATTGACGATTTCAGGACAGATCATGATGATCGAAGAAATCTATGATGCGAAACGGCACCGCAACGTCCTGCATGTCCATCGCTTACACGACCAATGGCGGACGACGACGATTGTCGCACAGGCCGAAACGGATTTCAGCTATGTCGATTCATTCTCGGACGGCCGGATCTTGCTCGTCGCCTCACGGTGCGACGATGATGTCGACGGTCTTTGGTTACCCAATGCGTTTATCTATGATACCTCTGGTCACTTACTGGACAGCTACTGTCTCGATGACGGGATTCAGAATGTCCACGTCGATGAAAAGGATCAGATTTGGGTCAGTTATTTTGATGAAGGTGTATTTGCCGATGCCGCGACGAATTCAGTTGGATCATTTGGTCTCGTTGTATTTGATGCTCACGGACAGGTCGTCTTCAAAAATAAGGAGTACCCGATTGACGATTGTTACGCTTTGAATGTCTGCGCTTCAGACGATGCTTGGTTTTTCTATCATCCGGATTACCGGATCGTTCATCTCAAAAACGGTATCGGAACCAGTTATAGCGTTCCCACACGGCATTTTTCTGATTTCATCGTTCAGGGCGATCACCTGATCACGACCGATAATGAGCAGACCTATCTGCTGAAACGAGAAGGTCAACATTACGAGGAACAAGCCCGGATTCAATTCGAGTCGGAAAAAGGAACCCCGTTGCAAGGAACAATCAAAATGCGTCAGGACCGGATTGTCCTGTCGACGGAAACCCGTTTGTATGCCGGAACATTTCAAGATTTTCTTCCCGAGTGACACCCCATCAAACAAATGATTTCGTTTAAACAAGAAGAGGGTGGCAGATTCTAAGTCTGCCACCCTCTTCTGTGTAGAAATTGACTGTTACGTCCATTTCATCTGTAAATCGAACAGATAGTCCGTTTGTTTTTTTAGAGACATCATTTATTTGGCATCGAAGTTTGGACACGCGCAATCGCTTCATTTAAATAATCGAAGACATGTGTCGTCGCAGCATCCGTCAAATCAATCTGATCTAGCCGCTCCTTCATTTTGCGTTGCACCTCTTTTGAGACAAAAGGTAATAACAAGGCATAGACGGAACTGGATTCGTCATCAGATTGGGGAGCTGCAGTCGAGCGGTCATACCGTGCATACAGCTTCCCTTTCTTCATTTCTTGATCAATGAATGCATAAAATGCTTCATCTTGTTGTCCGGTCAATTCCTCTGAAACGATCGCAATCAAGGCCTGATCAATCATGTTGACTTCTTTGTCGTCCGCCGTTTTGTATCGCTTGTCTTCCGGAAGATAGATTTCATGGAAAAAAGGACCGGACCGAGGAGCCGCTCGAAGGACTTTCTCCACCGGTTCGACCAAGTTCAGTCTTTTCAGTGCGGTCGCATCGAGATAATTGAGGCGGAGTTCATTCGTTTGCATCTTCAGGTTCCAATCATAAAAATCGATGGGAACATCAGACACTTTCATGTGTTCTACGATTCCGTCGTCAATTCGTCGACTCAATTGTTGATAGGAAGGCTCATCAAATCGTTTGGCTGCGGCAATCAGTGCATTACTGATCCGAAAATCATCTACGATTGCATTCGTCGCTGTTTTCGGTGTCAACTCCCATTTAATGAAGTCCCCTTCCTCTGTAGTGACCAGAAACTGTTTGCGCAGAATGTCGACCTGTTCTGCAAATCGATCAGCATCCCCGATTTCGAGGAGATAGACCATATATTGTCCCAAACTTTCCGAAAGACGCTGGGCCTCTTCCCGATCATACGCCCGGATGAGACCCTCTTTCATATAAACGGTTTCAACCTGTTGAATGACAGGATCCTGCTGACGGGTCATGAACACGAATAGACCTCCTAAGGCAAGCACAATAAAGATAACGGCAAATCGCTTTTTTTTCATGGTTGCTCGATTTTAACCCGTTTGGTTTTGTCCCAAACGATGGTTTCCTTCCGAATTTTACTTTTAATGTAAGCAAACATACCACGGAACAGCAGGATGACGAACAGCTGGGCATACGTGAAGTACATGATCAGTCCAATCAAGACGTTCCTCGGAGTCGCTGTTTTTTCAAGTTCCTGCGCGGCTAATATTTGAATCGTATAAACGAGATACGTCATGAACCAGAACATGATCAACGGGGTCGTCGCCTCATCAAACGCATAACCAAACAACCCTAAAATCAAGACGATGTCAGAAATCAGCAGCAAGAAGATAAACAACAGATAGGTCATGATGTGCTGAAGTGAATGGACCAGCGTCCGCCCCCGCCAAAAATCACGGGTCAGAAACGCTTTTTCCAACAGGTAGATATTACCGAGCATCCACCGGGTCCGCTGTTTCATGTAAACTTTCATCGATTCCGGTTCCTGTTCCCACGTTTCCGCCGTATAAACGACCGGCAAGGTATAGCCGAGTGCCGTCACCCGCATCGTCAACTCCGCGTCCTCCGCTAATGCGTAAGGATCATATCCACCCAATTCTTCAATCACACTGCGCTTCAACAACATATTGGTTCCAGCTAACGAACCCGTCTTAAAGGCCCGCCAGCGTCCGCTTTGCATGATGAGTTGGAACACCTGAAATTCAATCGCAATCATCCGCGTCAACGTATTCGTCTCGGCATTAATCGTTTTGACGACGCCTACCGCTCCACATGCATTTTTGGTCGTGACCGCTTGTTCGACGAGTTTCGTCACCGCATCCGGTTTCGGCTGATTGTCGGCATCATAGATCAAAAAGTACTCCGAATCCGTAATGGTTAACCCGTAGTTCAAGACACGGGATTTGCCAATCGGTTCACCTTTTGGCACTTGAATGTAATGAATCCGGCTGAACAATGTCGTAAATTCACGGGCAATCTGTTTCGTATCATCCTGCGATTGATCGTCCAACAAAAAGACGTCCAGTTGACCCGGATATTCGATTGCCATCATCGCCTCTAAGGTCTGTTGCATGACGACGCCTTCATTGTGTGCCGGAATCAGAATAGCGACGGACGGATAGGTTTCAAGCTCCGGTCGCTTTTGCTTCGCATAACGATCGATGATTCCTGCAATCGTCAAGAACGAGTAATAAAGTAACATCAGCCAAAAGATTGCCATGATTCCGTTCAAGATGAGGTTCATCGCACGACCTCCTCATCCTGATGACGGACCGTGGCTTCGACTGATTGTTTGACCGGTAAGACTTCGATCTCAAAGGGGTAATGAATCGATGTCATCTGAGCACGCACTTCGCCTAAAAAGCGTTCACATGCAATGTTTGCTCCCGCCGTATCCGTATTTTGGAGGAAAATCAGGAATTCAAATTTGTTCCGTTGCGACATGACGTCATAATGCGCCCGGAAGACACGAAGACCGGCGACCGTCAAAAGTTGCATGATACTTTTTTTATTGAGTGCCGTCGGTTTTAACCGTAAATGAATCAAGTAATTGGTTTCATTACGCCGTTTGGCACCGGCCATTAAAAAGTCCGTCCGGTCCAAAAATTCGCTGTAACTTAATAATTGAGGTGTTTCGGAATACCCTTCCAACGTCCGGACACGTTCTGTTAAATACTGATTTTCTTCGAAAACGGACCGCAGATGCCGCAACAGCAACCAATATAAGAAAATCAGCAATGAAGCAATCAGATGTTGCTCGATGTACAGAAGCTGAGCCTCATTCGAAGCGTCGGTGTACCAGGACAAGACGAGATAAAAAAATCCAAGTCCGAGGGTATAGGCAATCAGAAGTAAAAAGTTTTTCCGGCCGTTTAAAAACGTCATGACCAGTAATAATGGAAGGAGGATAAACACGGATGGTGTCGGTGCCGATCGCTCCAATAAGAAAAGACCATATCCTGCGGCACCAAAAAGCACCAGCAGTAAGAATAAAGAACCGTTATAACGCCTCATTCTACTCCCCCATTCGTTTCTGTAGATTCCTATTATTTTATAGTTCCCAGATTCGAATGTCCATTAACTGACTTCTTTAAACTTTATTGGCAAAGGTATTGTATAAATTTCCCGTTTATTTTTTTAAGGCGCCTCGGGCATTAAGGGCCGCAAACACGACCATTGCAAGACTGAGAACGGCTGCGACAAGCACCCCTTGCGTATAGACACTCCAGTCAATCGTCTCACGCAACAAAACGGCCCGCATACCTTCCATGATGTACGTCGTCGGATTGAGTGTCGCTGCGATTTTTAACCATTCCGCTTCGATCAACTCTTTCGGGACGAACGTCGTCGACAAGAAAATCAGCGGGAAAAACAGCAATGTTCCGGCTTGCGCCGCCTGAGCATTCCGGGTTTTCAGGGCAACCCCGACCGAATAACCGGCAAAGGCGAGACCAAAACCAAGCGCGAGGACAATCGTCAGGAAAAATCCGGCACTGCCGGCTGGAATCGACAGCCCGAGTAAAAAGCCCATGCCGAAGATCAGCAACGTCTGGACAAACAGTTGCAACATCCCCGCAAGCATCGGTCCGAGGACGATGGCCGTCCGGGAAACCGGCGTCAGCAGCAGCCGCGCGAAATAGCCGCTTTCGATATCTTTGACGAGCGCCTGCCCGGCTCCACCGGCTCCACCGACTGCACCGGAGACGATCGATACCGGCAAGATGAAGTTCAAGTAATCGACGCCACCGAACTGGGGCAGGCTCGAGATGCCCGACAACCCGCTTGTATAAACGAGCAGGAAGAAAACGCTGATGATTAAATTCGGGATGAATGAGAACGGATTTCGTAACGTTACCAGTAAACTGCGTTTGGTCAAAATCAGGGTTTCGCGCCACATGTCACTTGTCCTCCTTGTACGCTTGACCGGTCAACTGAATAAAGACATCATCGAGTGACGGTTGTTTAACGACAAGCGATCGTGCTGTCAGGTGATGGTCATCCAAATAGCGGACGACTTGTTTAAGCGTCTCTGTTCCCGCTGACGGCAGAAGAACGATTTCTTTTTCGATCCGTCCTGAAAACGCCGCTCGAAACGCTTCGCTGGCGGATTGATCTTCGAGGACGACCTCAATCCGTTCGGCTCCGTTCATCGCTTTCAGTTCTGCCGCTGTTCCTTCGGCAATCAACTTGCCGTCATTGATGATCGCGATCCGGTCAGCCAGTTGATCCGCTTCTTCCAAATATTGTGTCGTCAAAAAAATCGTCGTCCCGTATTCTTCGTTTAAACGGCGGACTTCCGTCCAAATCTGTAACCGGCTTGCCGGATCAAGACCCGTCGTCGGTTCATCCAAAAAGAGGACAGTCGGTTGGTGAACAAGCGTCAGTGCCAAGTCAAGCCGCCGCTTCATCCCGCCGGAATACGTCCCGGACCGGCGTTTGCCGTCTGCTGCTAAACCAACAAGCTCCAATAACTCGTGCGCTCGTTCGACTGCTTTCTCTTGGGAGAAACCGAACAACTTTCCTTGCAGCACCAACAACTCCTGCCCCGTCAAATCATTATCGATGCCCGTTTCCTGCAGGGCGACCCCGATTTGAAGCCGGACGTTTTTTTGATCGCGTTCGATATCGTATTGATTAATCGTCGCGTGACCGGACGAGATGGCAATCAACGTCGTCAGCATTTGAACCGTCGTCGACTTCCCGGCTCCGTTCGGTCCCAAAAACGCAAAAATCTCCCCTTTTTTCACGTGAAACGAAATCTGGTCGACTACCTTTTTCCCGTTGTACTCCTTCGTCAACTGCTCTACTTCAATCACGGTCATCCGTCCTTTCGGCTATAGAATTTGCTGAACGTATTTTTCTTCTATCTTTTCCCGCTTTGAGGTTAGGATATGCGAACAATCCAAAAGGAGCTGACACAACGTTCGGTCTCTAGGTCTTTCGAAACCTTTATACTTTTTTACTGCCGTGTTAAAAGCGTATATAAAAAAGACGAGAGCGATTTCAATTCGCCCCCGCCTGTCATTTGATTAACAACACCCTGCTGTTTGAATGCTCCAATTATTTCATTCCTGAAATATTGTATCCTTCAATGATGTATTTTTGGAAGATCATGAAGATGATAATAATCGGTACGACCATAAATGTTGCTCCGGCCATTTGCAGTCCATAGTTCCCACCATGCTGTCCTTGTAACAATGCAAGACCAACTGACAATGTGTACAGCGATTCATCATTCGCGATGATAAGCGGCCAAAGGAAACTGTTCCAAGCACCAATGAATGTCAAAATACCTTGAACTGCCAAGATCGGTTTCGACATCGGTAAAATGATCGAGAAGAAAATCCGAAATTCACTGGCTCCGTCGAGGCGGGATGCCTCCAAAAGTTCATCCGGTATCGTCGTCATGAACTGCCGGAACAAAAATACTCCGAACGCGCCGACTAATCCCGGCAATACGATTCCGGTCATCGTATTCGTCAATCCCATCTGGTTTAACATCAAATAGACCGGAATCATCGTCACTTGTCCCGGAATCATCATTGTCGCCAGAACACCGATAAACAGGACTTTGCTGCCTTTAAACGTAAATTTAGCAAATGCATAGCCGGCCATCGCAGTCAGCAATAAACCAAAAAACGACGCAACGACAATCAGGATTGTATTTTTTAAATAGGTCAGGAAGTTTAAATTTACAAACAGGTTCACGTAATGTTCAAACGTGATTTGATCTGGCCAGATCGTCAAGGGGAGAGCTAAAATTTCAGCATCTGTCTTGACTGAAGAGATGACCATCCAGAAAAACGGTAACATGAAACATAGACCAAGTAAGGTTAACACCAGTCCCAGTAACCATTGCGGACGATTACGTTTTTTTCCTATCCTTACTTTCGGAATCGGAGAAAATCGTTCCGGTTTTACGTTAACCGCAACCGGTTTTTCTTTTGGAATCATGACGGTCCCTCCTTAATATGGATTCTCATTCTTTTGCACTCTAAATTGAATCAACGTCACAGTAATGATCAGAACGAACAGGACCACCGACCCGGCCGCTGCATATCCAAAGTTACTCAGCTGGAACCCGTTCTGATAAATGAACAGTGCAAGGGAAGTCGTCGAATTTAAGGGACCACCTTCCGTCATGATGAACGGTTCTTCAAAAAATTGAATCCAGCCAATCAAGGTCGTGACGGTTACGAAGAAGATCGCATACCGAAGCAACGGAATCGTGATTTTAAACATCTGTTGAAATGTATTTGCCCCGTCCAATGCTGCAGCTTCATAATAAGTACGCGGAATCCCTTGTAGAGCAGCCAAGAAGATGATCATGTTGATTCCAACCGCACGCCAAAGTGCAAGCAAGATCAATGATAACTTCGCGACGAACGGATCCTGAAGCCAAGGAACATCCGGCAAACCGACCGTGTTCAGAATAAAGTTAAACAACCCATACTGGGGATTAAATAAAAAGCCCCATACGACGGCGACAGCAACGACATTCGTAATTGAAGGCATATAGAAAACCACGCGGAACCATTCAAAGACCTTTCCTCTACCAAAGTTAATCGCAATCGCAATTGATAAGGACAAGGCAATCACAAGCGGTACACCGATCACAACGTAGACGACTGTATTTGATAAGGCCTGAAGGAATACTTCATCTTTGAAAATTTCCAGATAGTTCGTCATTCCAATCCAGTCAACATTAGCGAAATTGGCGATACCCGCTAAATCCATATTCGTAAAACTCATGACAAAGGCGACGAACAACGGCGTAATCGAAAATAAAAGTAATAATAAAACCGTCGGAGCGATTAGTAGATAGGGCGCGCGATCGTTCAGCAAACGTCTCATGAAGTGACTCCTTTCACAAAACAAGAGGGGATAAGCATCCCCTTGTTTTGATTACTTGAGGATGGTTTCAGCCTTTTTCTGGAATACATTTACCTCGTCTTCGACCTTTGCCTTGCCTCGATACATCTTCTCAAAACTCTGCAGATAGGTTTGTGATACTTTTTCCCACGAACTGATCAACGGCATCGGCTGAGCATTTTCCATTTGTTCGCCAAACGTTTTCAACTTTTCATCATTTTGTAACGTCTCATTTTTCCATGCTTCTTTTGTCGACGGCAATGATTTCGTCATCTCCATCCACTTCGTTTGTGTTTCGGGTTGACTCATGTAAGAAATGAATTTGGCAGCTTGATCTTTTTTCTTGCTGCTTTCGAAAATACTGAGGTTGGCGCCGCCTAAAAACGAAATGTTATTTTCTTTGGCAGGTAAAACAGCAGTTCCCCACTGCTTCTCAATACCCGGCATTTGCTCATTGATGATGTTAATCATCCATGGTCCGCTGATGAACATCGGAACGTTCGGCTCCTTCGCGCCAAAGGCCTGCACGATGTCCATTCCGAAGTCGATTGGCGCATATCCTTCTTTAAAGTAGTTTGATAGATAGTCCGCACTCTCCACGAATTCCGGCTGATTGAACAACGGTTTGTTCTCATCCGTCAGCAGTTCAGATCCGTTTTGACGGGCAAACATGAAGGACAGCATCTGATCATTCGTATCGAGTGTGATTCCATACATGTCGTCACCTTTACGTTCCGATAATTTAGCCGAGACTGCCTCCAGTTCTTCCCACGTTTTCGGTGCTTCTTTATAACCGGCCTTTTCTAATGTATCTTTCCGATAATAGAGCACACGTGTATCGGTATACCATGGTGTTCCATAGACGCTGCCTTTCAAGTTGACTGTATCGAACGAGCCTTTGTAGAATTTATCTTCCGCAAGTTCCGGATATTTTTTGACGTAGTCCTTCATATCCGCTAGTGCACCTGCTTCAACAAACTCAGGCATCCATGACGTCCCCATCTGGACGACATCTGGTCCGTTTTTAGAGGCGACTGCTGTCAGTAACTTATCATGTGCTGTATCCCAAGGAATGGCTTGAACTTTGACCGTGACTCCTTTGTTTGCCTGTTCATACTCTTTGACCAGTTTAGGCAATGCTTTTCCTTCTTCCCCCATTGCCCAGACAGTCAATGTTTTTTCATCTTCTTCAGATCCCGATGAACACCCTGCCAACATACCCGATAGTGCCAACGTACTGACAGCTACAGCGATTCCCACTTTTTTCATCATTTGTTTCCTCCCTTTCTTCATTCAATCGAAACGTTTCGATTGAATGTCAAAAAAATAATGTTTATACAAATGTCTTTCTGCAAAAAAACAGGTTAAACGTTTCTATAAACATTATAATCATTAATGTATACGCTTACAATAGATAATTAAAATTTTATTTTCTTTGACAAACAGATTCAGCCACAATGAATTTTGAGTCGATTTTTTCGATGCCGTTTTCTTTTGCATCAATCAGTCGCATGAGTGAATGAGCTGCTTTTTGTCCCCACTCCAATTTAGAATAACTGACACTCGCGATTTTCGGGTGTGTATAGTTCGTAATCTCCAGTTTGTCGAATCCTGCCAATGAAACATCCTGCCCGATACGAAATGAAGTGTTTTGTAGTACATCATATACACCTAGCGCCATGTCATCATTGAGACAGACGATGGCATCGCCGTCTTTCAAGTCTTCCAACAAATCACTTGTCGCCCGTATGCCCGAACGTTTAGTGAAGTTGCCGTCCCATTCCATGACGGTGATTCCAGCCTGTAATGCATGGGTCATGACGATTTCACGCCGCTCGATTGCATCATGGTTTCCGACGGGACCGTTCAACAGATGAATGTGATTTGGACGTGTCGCTACGATTGCTTCCATCTCCTGCTCCATTCCCATCGCATTATTCAAGAGAACGCAACTGATGTTCGGATGGATGATTTCCCGATCAAGTAATGTCAGCGGGTGCCCTCGGTCGGCAAAACTCATAATTTGTTCTTCCGTGAAACGATGTCCTAAAATAATCCCTCCATCCACAATCCGCTCCGTCATGAGTCGATGGGATTCCGGACCATTGCAGACGATCAGTTCGTAACCTGTGTTTGATAATTCCAAGTTGATTCCTTTTAACAATTCTCCATAAAATGATCCCGAGTAATCCCCGAGAAATGCACCGATGATATGTGTTTTCCGCGTCTTGAGCGTCCGTGCCGCCGCGTTCGGAATATAGTTAAGCTCATTGGCGATTTGAACGATTCGTTGTCTCGTCTTCTCCGTTACTTTCGTACTGCCATTAAGTGCGTATGAAACAGTTGAAATTGAGACCCCTGCTGCCTTGGCGATATCTTTTATCCCCGTCATTTTCATCACTTCCTTCTTCAAAAAGTATAGCATATGACCGCTTCATACGGTCTTAAAAGTGATGATGGTTGCTCGTGTGTCGCACAAAGTACACGTTCGATTTCAAAGGGATGTTTTACTTCCTGATCCGTCAGATTCACTAGAACCGTCACTGCCCGTTCCTCGGGGTCAGTTCGTCGAAAACAAAGGAGACGTTCATTCGTTTCCATCACGCAAAACTGCCCTTTCATCAGGACGGGATAGGTTTTTCGCAATCCAATCAATTGATGATACAGGAACAGCAAACTGCTTTTGTCTTGTTGCTCATTTTCTACGGTTCTTCCGCTTTCTATTTCCAGTGTTCTTAACCAGGGTTCGGATTTAGAAAATCCAGATGATCCACTTTTCCATGCCATCGGAATCCGGGCATGGTCGCGTCCTTTCATCCGGACTCCTTCCAGATTATCGGATGTTTTCAAGTAATTTAATGTCTCGATATCCTTATAATCCTCCAGTTGAATCAACCCGTTCGTCATCCCGATCTCGTCACCTTGGTAAATGAAAGGCGTTCCCCTCAGACCGAACTGGAGGACCGCCAGCATCGCTGCGGCCTCCAGACTGTCAGCGTACCAACGGGAAATTGCGCGTGGTTGATCGTGGTTATTCCAAAACAAGCTGTTCCATCCACCGTCCTGCAACCGCTCCTGCCAGCTGATCAGTGTGTCTTTGAAGCGTCGTCTGGAAAACGGAGCCAGCTCCCATTTTCCTTTCCCCGTCTGTTCATCTAACGCCGTCACCTCAAAATTAAAGACCATATCAAGCAGAGATGCCTGTTGAAGTTCGATGATTTGTCCGGCGTTTAAAGCACCGGCTTCACCGACCAGCACCAATCCGGATGAATCGACACGCGACAGCAGCGTCTTCAAACCGGCTTTTACTTTATCGAAACAAAACCACTCCAAAGTGTCGACATCTTTTCCGATTAAATCGATCACGTCGAATCGAAACCCCTTGACGCCCTGATTTACCCAATATGACAGGACTTCGGCTAATTCTTTCCCCATTTGTTCCTGTTCCCAATTCAAGTCCGGTTGTTCCGATGCAAATGAATGAAAGTAGTATTGTTTACGGATCGGAGAATACGTCCAGGCACTGCCTCCAAAAAATGAGTTCATCGCATTCGGCTTGTCCCGCCAAATATAATACTCTCCGTACGGACCGGACGGATCCAGTTCAGATGCTTTAAACCACTCATGTGTATGGGAAGTGTGGTTCGCGACAATGTCCATCATGACACCTATCTGCCGTGCTTTCGCGTCTTTCAATAAGAACGTCATGTCTGCGCGTGTTCCGAAAATCGGATCAATATCATAATAGTCGCTGATATCGTACCCGTTATCAAAACCCGGTGAACGATAGACAGGACCGAGCCAGATGAGGTCCACCCCTAACCAGGACAAATAATCCAACCGACTGCGAATCCCGTTCAAATCACCAATGCCGTCGTCATTGGAATCTTGAAAACTTTTGGGATAGATGTGATAGATAATCTTATTTTGGATATGTGTTTTCATGATTCGCCTCCTAAAAAAGGGAAGACGCATTGCGTCATCCCTCCACTGTAATGATGATTCGGTTGATGTCCCCGGTCGTCTGCTCCAGTTCTTCTCGCGAGACACGGCGTCCGGATGTCCGGTAAGGGTTCAATATGGACGTTCCGATTAATTCTTGTCCGTTACATGCAATGGAAAACGACTTCCCTTGTTTAATTTGAATCTGATAAGGAGTTCCGAAGAAATGCAGCGAAAACTCGACCGGCTCCGAGACAACGGGATCAAATTCCAACTCGTCTTCATGTATACGAATACCTAAGACATGTGACAGTAATTGATTAAACCAGATACCTGGACCGCTGGAGTAAATGCGCCAGCCTCCCTTGACGGCAACACTGCCTTCTTTTAAACGATTAAACTGGTCTTGAGCTTCGTAGCGGGTCTTAAAGTCTCCGTCTGAACTGCTGAAATACGCATTTCGTTGTCGTAAAGCTGCATTTGGAACGGCAGTCATCGAAACCGGATTAATCACTTCAAGTGCAGTGACCGTCTCAGCCGACCGACCGAGTTTTGTTAATGCTTCGATATATCGGATATGCGCATGGACATATTGAAGACCGATTTCCCGTCCGAAATTGGCAGCTTGTTCCGCCCGCATAAAATGATGACTGACGCCGCCGCGATATGCAGCCGGCTTATCCATCAAACGAACGCCATCCGGAAACTTCAGGTGTTCGGCAATCAGCGACATGTTTTGATTCGCCTGTTCTTTTGAAACCAGTTCACTGATAATACTCCGTGTCATGGGCAGGAGTCGATACTTCATCCGGAGAGTCTCATCGGACGGATGAATCATCGGTTGGTAGCCTTGATCCGTCACATGAAGAAAACCCGGTATCACGTCATCAAGAATCATCTCTTTTTCGAATTGGCGTTTGATTTCTGCACTGAGTCGTTCCAGTTTCAAACTGAGCGGCTGTATGCTTGAGAGCGCACTCGACAGTTGATCCATCATCTGATAGGTCAGGGCGACCGTCCATGTACTGATCAGATTGCGTTTCAATTCCTCATCCGCCGGCTGCAACGTGTCGTCCCAGTCACCTCCACCGTAAGCTGAAAACACGGAATCTCCTACGAAATCGTCCTCGATTTTCTGAATCGCCTGTTCAATATGATGTACCAATGACTTCTCGCTGACGACCTCGCCTGTTTTGTTACGAAACGGAATGATTTCTTCCAAACAGGAGAGGTCGTTTGTTCGAATCAAGTAATCGGAGACAGCTTTAAGCGGCCAGACAATGACATCCCCGTGACTGTCTTCCTGCTGAATCCCTTCGTATTCATCGAACATAAACCATTGCGGCCAGCCCCCTGCTTCAAACTGATGTGAAAAGATGGTCAACACGAGCGCACGGGCTTCCTCAAAATGACCCGTTGCCAACAAAAATTCCATTGGACCTTGCGAGACATCACGCGTCCCCCAGGCTGCACCACCATACTGTTCCAACCCATGCGGTGATTGATAATGAATCCGCATATTTTGTACATACCATCGCACCTGCATGTCCATCGCCTGCCATTTATCGGCTTCGCTTTCAAAATGAAGACCGTTTCGGTAACGGTTCATCCAGACGTCATACAAACGCTTTTCCTCTTGTTCTTCGAAGGCAAGCCGGTCCTTCCCTACACCAAGGCGAAGTGTCAGTATGTTCGTTTCATCAAATTGCATCCAGATCAAATCATCCTCGAAGTCCCGGTCAAAACCGTCTGATGATTGTCGGATCGTAAACTGTTGATCGGCTTCGATCGTATACGTCAAATCCGGCAAGTGTGCCGAACTGTCCGCATCGGGATCAGCCGAAAACAGCAGACGTTTGTCCTGTTGCTGCATTTGAAACGGCACTACATATTCCTGAGTGTGCATCGCAATCTGTTGACTCACTTTAAATCGAAGCGGCTGTGTACTGTTGATTGACAATTGAATCACCGGAGATTCAGCACCAATCATCGTCCGTACCGTTATGGTCTCGGAACCGATGAAGTAATGCCATACCGCCTCCTGCATTCCCATTTCAAACAGTGAGGGAAGTGTCAACAAATGATCGGTTCCTTCGTATTCGACATAAATTCGTTGGCCGGAAGTTTTCGGGATATTCAAGGGGTTGCGAATGTTCGTCATCCATTTATTGTAGTTGGTATTACCCCAGACGATATGTGAATTGAAGACCCCGTTCATGAAGACCGTCGTCGCGAGTTTAGGCACAGCAGGCATCAGACTGCCGGCAGTCAATAAAATGTTCCCGTGGCTTCGTTCGACAAGCCGTTCCTTCTCCTGCAAGACAACGTGTCCTCCATCCGGCGTAAAGAATGACAACAATTGTCCGTCCACGTACTCTTCCAGCTGACGATCGGGATATAACTCCTGTAAACGGTCCTCAGATACTGGGTCACCGCTTAATGTGATGTTTTGAGTATGAGCGAACGGCCGGGTTATCTGTTCCCATCCTGCTGAAAGTTTCGTTCGAAGCTCCGGCATGGATCCGATTGTGTCTTCAGATAAGGCTTGTTCAAGATGCGGAGCAATCCGCAGTTCAAACCATAACGTGTCTGTTTCGGACAGATCGAGTTCTCTCGTCCGAATGGTCGGTAAGGCAAACTCATACTGGTAAATGCGGGACGCCAGCCGTCCATTTAACCCTTTCGGACGATTCGTCTTTCGGTAGTCCGTTCCGTAGACATCGAATCCGTCTGTCGCATACTCTGCAATGTCTTCAGAACACGCCATCAGAACACCTGGAAACCCCGTTGACTGTTGTTGGTTTTGCCGTGCCAAAAGAACCGAATCGTATTTAGCGTAGTCGATGTACTGTGCCATGTAAGCTTCATTCGTTCTGACACCCGCCTCATCGGCGAGACCAAGATCCTGCACATACGTCACGTCATACCGTCCCTCACCGTCAAACGATAGATCAAACCGAAGTCCGTCCGAGTGTACAAGTGCAGTCACCGTGTAAGTGAAATCGCCATGATTTCCGGACCAACGAATGTGGGAGTCCGACAATTCAAACGTGCTGGGTGAAGCGATTCCGAGTAACGGCAGTGCTTCGCCGCCATTGAAGCGGACATAAAAGTTCATCAAGGAACCGTCCAACGGATGATGAATCAGCTGATTGATCATCAATTGACCGTATTTAAGTTGTTGGATATCTCCGAACGGAGTCAGCGTGACCAACGTTTCACCTTGCTGAAGTTGAAGTTTTTTCGTCATCATGTTCATGTTGAATCTCCTTTACGACTCGATTTAATGCAAATTCAGCAGATAATCCTTCCGTGCTGCTTGGTCCGACAAACAGCGTGAAGTATCCGTCGTCCGCACGGCGGCTTCCGTCCGGATGCAGATAAGCCAGCATATCCAAACTGATCGTCAACTCGACCTCGATGCTCGTCCCCGGTGCAATCGTCACTCGATTAAACCCTCTTAACTGTTTGACTGGACGCGACACTTCCGCTACCTGATCCTGAATGTACCATTGGATGATTTCATCACCTTCCACCGTACTCGTATTGCTCACTTTAACGGTAGCGGTGATGTCCCCGTACCCACAATCACGATGTGACAAGGTTAGTTGCTCATAGTCAAACTGCGCATAACTCATTCCAAAACCGAACGGGAACAACGCTTCGTTTGGTGCATCTAAATATTTGCTCGTGTAACGCATATCTGCATTTTCAATATCTGCCGGGCGTCCTGTCCGCAAGGCATCATAACGAAGCGGCATTTGACCGACGTGATGCGGGAATGACATCGTCAGCTTGGCAGAGGGTGATTGATGGCCATACAAGAGATTGTAGACCGCATGTCCTGTTTCCGTTCCCGGATACCATGCTTCGAGAATGGCCGTAGAATAACGTTCGACTTCACGTAAATCAAGTGGACGTCCATTAAAGAGTACTGTAACGATTGGAATATTTAACGCGGCTAATTTTCGTAATCCATCCACTTGTGTCTTTGGTAAACGAATATCCGTTTTGCTGCCCGCTTCACCGCTCATCCAAGAAGCTTCACCTAAGGCGAGGACAATCACCTCTGCTTGCCGTGCCGTTTCGACTGCCACCTCCCAATCGATTTCCTCTTCTACATCAGAACCCGGACTATACGAGAACGGTATCCCCTTCTCCCGAAATGCTTGTATCAACGGAATAGCTTCTTCCGTTTTCCCGCTTCCGGCCCAAGGACCAAGAACATCAGTCGAGGTGATAAAAGGTCCAATCAAAGCAATCTTTTGATTCGAAAGCGGCAAAATATCCTCATTTTTTAATAAAACAATACTCTTTTCAGCCAATTCCCGAGCATGAGCACGATGTTCTGGTGCGAGATGGACCGCTTGCTCCGTCATCGTCTCGATTCCCCGGTATGGATGCTCAAATAAGCCGAGTTCATCTTTTAATCTTAAAATGCGTAAAACAGCTTCATCCAACTTACCGACTGAGATTCTCTTTTGTTCAATCGCTTCTTCTAAGTGATTGAGGTATGCTCCTGACATCATATCGATATCGACACCTGCCTCCATCGCCAATCGACCTGCGTCCGCCAAGGATTCTGCCACACCATGAAAGATGACTTCTTTGATCGACGACCAATCCGATATCGTCACACCGTCAAACGCCCATTCTTTCCGGAGAATGTCCCGTAGCAGATAGGTACTGACAGTCGCCGGAATACCGTCTACGACGTTGAAGCTTGTCATGACCAGTTTGGCACCTTCGTCCAACGCACGTTTGTAGGCCGGCAAATAAAATTCCCGTAACTCGCGGTCGGACATATCAACCGTATTGTAATCACGTCCGCCTTCAGGGGCACCATAAGCAGCAAAGTGTTTGACACATGCTGCGAGGGTTCCTTCATTTTTTAAATCCGTTCCTTGATACCCTCGGACGAATGCCGCTGCCATTTCTCCGTTCAGCCAAACGTCTTCGCCTGTCGCTTCCATGACGCGACCCCATCGAGCATCACGTGTCAAGTCAGCCATTGGTGAAAAGGTGACATGTAATCCGGAAACCGTTGCTTCGAATGCCGATTGTCTTGCCATTTGTTCGATCGCCTCTATGTCCCAAGACGAAGCCATCGCAAGAGGCACGGGATAGATTGTCCGATGACCGTGAATGATATCTGCCATGAAGAGCAGAGGAATTTGTAATCGATTGTGTTCTAAGTATTGGGATTGGATGTAACGTGCTTGCGCAGCATTGTTTATCCCGATGACCGAACCAATCTCCCATCGATTTTCGCTTGTGATACCACTTTCTTTCATCAATTGCGCGACCGGTCCAGTGATGACGTCTTCATGATCGTCGCTATATACGGACGGTAAAATTTGAATCAACTGTCCGATTTTTTCTTGAAGCGTCATCTGCTTGATTAAATGTTCCATGTTCATCTCATCCCGCCCTTTTTAGAAAAATTGTTATTTTGTCGAAACGTTTCACCTGTTATTTAAAATTATAAGCGCTTACATTAAGAGGTGCAACCCTTTTATCGAAACGTTTCGAAAGATTACTTAATTGTTCTTACAAAAAAGAAGTTTCCCTTTTCATCTCAAATAAAAGCAACGCTACACATCAGTTTTGAGATGTGATTTTTCTTATTTTTTCTCCGTATACATAAAGTACAATCTGATTGACTGTTTGTCTCGTTATCCCTCTTTACTTCATTCACGGTCATCCGTCCTTTCTTTGTTAAGACAATTATTTTATTGTTTCATCATCTGTTAACTTGTTTGCACAACAACGGGCAAACCCAAGATGGATTTGCCCGTTGATTTTAGCCGTTATACTGCGTCGTGTACGACCGAAGCGACACACCACTTCTCTTTTAATTGCTCAATCCGTTGTTTTCCTTCATAAGAGTTCATCCAAAGATTCATGACATCCAAAACTTCCGTTTGCCGATCTTGAATGAGGTAACTTTTTTCGGCCGGAATCCATTTTTCCTTTATTTTCGGGGCACCTAATCGGACATCAAGCGATGCGTAATAAATCGCTTCGACGGTATCCGTAATCATGACATCCACTTCTCCCGCCGCGACGGCTGCCGGAATTGCTAAATTATCCGCATACATGACGATATGCGCCTGATCAAACGTCTGCCGGACAAACTGTTCATTTGTGCCGCCCGGATTCAAGCCGATTGTCACATCCGGACGATTGATGGCTGCAATCGACGTCAATAAATCAAGATCCGAAGCGCGGACAAGAGGTGTCTTTTGGAACGATAAATAGCTTTTCGTGAAGTCACCGACAATTTCCCGTTCGATGTTCTTCGTGACGCCGCCAACGACCATATGGAATTTCCCGGCACGCAAGTCACGTGTCAACGTCCCCCATGTCGTCGGGACGAATTCGACTTCCAGTCCGGCTTTCTCGGCAAACGAGCGGATGACGTCGATGTCAAACCCTTCATATTGATTCGTCTGACGGTTCAAGTACGTAAACGGTTTATAATCTCCGGTCGTCCCGACGACGATCTTTTTCGTCGTGAAGACGTTTTGTTTGCCGACACTGAATGAACCGGTCACATCTTTGAATCGTGTTGCTGCCAAAAGACCAGAAAGCAACAGACTTCCTCCAAGTGCTAATCCTCTTTTATTCACTCTGCTCGCTTCCTCTCTCTGTCTGACGCTTTTTTCTGTATAATACTCAAAACAGTATCATATTGTTTTATGTTATCCAAGAGTTTTTTGATTATTTCGTCAAAACAAGACGATGTTCGATTGCTGAGCCCTCTTATTTGCAGAACCCTTGTCCTTTCTTTCATACTGGAAAAGAATTCACAATGAATGGGAGGAATGGAAGATGAGTAACGTATTTATTATTGGGGCGAACGGAAAAGTGGGTCGGCATGTGGCAAAACAATTGAGCGGGTCGGTGCACGATGTGCGGGTCGGTTTGCGCTCACCGGAACAGTTCGCAGATTTCGAAGCACTGGGGGCGACACCTGTCCTGCTTGATCTCGAACAGGATGTCTCGTCGATCACAGACGCCATCAATAACAGTGATGTCATCATCTTTACGGCAGGCTCCGGTGGTCATACGGGTGCCGATAAAACCATTCTGATCGACTTGGATGGCGCAGCAAAATCGATTGCGGCCGCAGAACACATTCAAGCGAAACAATTCATCATGGTCAGTGCGTTAAATGCCGATTCGCCGGAAACTTGGTCGGACAGCATGAAACCGTATTATGTCGCAAAACACTATGCCGATCGCCTGCTTCGGGACAGTTCCCTCGCCTATACGATCTTGCGCCCGGGTGGCTTGACGGACGATACAGGAACCGGTGCCGTGACGACAGATCCGGCATCAACGGACAAGACGACGATCGCCCGCGAAGATGTCGCGCGTGTCGTCATCGCTGCGATTGAACAGGAATCGGCGTATCACCAAACGATTCCCCTGCTTGAAGGAACAACACCGATCGCTGATATTTTTGCGTAATGTCAAAAATGAGCCCAATCCATTTGGATTGGGCTCATTTTTTTACGAAGCTCGCTTCATTTCAACGATATGCGCCTGTTCCCGACGAACAGCCGTCAAAATCAATGTCACGGCAACCGTGACCAGCAAGATGACCGTCAGACGAAGAACAAACGACGAGATATTTCCGTCAAAGTAAATCAATCGGGTCAGTCCCGCGACCGCATTCGGTACCGGCAAATAATGACCGATCGTCTGGTAAAATGGTGCCAGCATCGACGGGGGCACAATATTTCCTGCCGTCATCAGCTGGAACGGAATCAAAGCGACGTTGACGAGTGGCGCAATCGGACCGAAAATCGTGAAGTTCATCTGAGTGACACCGATACAAGTTGCCGTCAATAATACCTGGAACGCCCATACTTTTAGAAAAGACGCTTGTATCTCTGAAAAGGCAAACGCAAGCGACACCATGACCAGCGGCACAACTAACAGGACAAGACCGTGCAACAGTTGTTTGCTCCAAAAGAGCGACCACTTTGCATGTCGTTTTTGCAGGATTTGCGTCACGAGATTAAACTGGATGCCCATCGTCATGACCGCAATGTAGATGACGAAACCCAGTAAGATCGGCAGCATCGAGGTCGAGAAATCAGACACTTCATGTTCGACGATGACGTCAGAGACAACCGCAGGTGTGCCGTTTAACGCTTGGGTGATTTCAGTTGTTGCCTGTTTCAGGATGCCGTTCGCAAATTCAGCATTTGCCTGATTGACGTGGAACGTCAGCTTCGGTTGATCCGTATCCGTCAGACTCGCGACGAGGACCATCTCGACTTCCCCGGCATCCAGTTGCTTCAGCCCCTCTGCTTCCGAACGGACAGATTGTACCGTGAACGGACTCTCCTTCTGCAAGTTTTGATACAAGCCGACTGTCGAATCCGACTTGACGACAGCGACACGCAACTGATCCAGACGATCCGTCGCCCCTTGGTACCCCGTCATCCAGACGACAAGAAATAAGATCGGGACGATCAAGGCAAACATCAATCCCACTTTCGTTTGTGTAACCGAAAAAACATCTTTAAAACTCTTCATGTGTTCCGCTCCCCTTTATATGCATTACTTATAATAGCATATGCAACTATTAATCCAAAAAAGAGAAACCAGTTACGTCACGTTTTGGTAAATGGTTTCAAGTGTCTTGATGAATTGTTTAATTTCTTTTTTGGACAATCCGGAAAAAGCTTGCTGTTGCAGCTGATCGAGCGTCGGTTCCAACAGTCGGATGACCTGAACGCCTTCTTTTGTCGTCAATAGAATGAAGGCCCGCCGGTCGCGTGGATCCGCCGAACGGATGACCAGTCCTTTTTTGACGAGCTTATCAAGGATTTTCCCGACCGTCGTTTGGTCCCGTTCCGTCAACAGCGCCAACTGTTTTTGCGAAATGCCCTCTTGTTTATGAAGCTCACTCAACACCGAGAACTGTTCCGGTGTCAGACCGTGTTCTTCCATCCGCTTGGTGGCGGCACGTTTAAAGGAATGATAGCTGCGTGACAGTTGCATACCAAGTGACCAATCCGTTTCTTTCACTGGAACTCCCCACCTCAAGAATAATAGTTGCACTACTTATTAATTGAACTTATTTACTATATGCCGGATGAGGTGGTTTGTCAAATGTCTTAGTTAATAGTTCTCGCCTTAAAAATTGTACAAGCTAATATAATTCAAGACGTAAACGATTTGATCGCTTCGATATGCGCATCCTTGACGTGTTGGTCGACTTGCGACTGTTGTTTAAGCTGCTCATAGACGGCATCGACTTGTGAGGGTGTCAGCCGTTTGACCGTTGCCAAACGTTTGATCGTCCGGTGTAACTCATTTCGTTTGATGACATGGACGTGACCGGACTCAATCGTGATTTTTTTCAGTTCACACCGTTCGCTGAAGACGATGACCGATTGGAACACCTGTTGCTCCACCGTTCCCGCTAAAAACTGTGCCATGCTTTTCAAGTGCTGCTCGTTTTGTTTGATCGGGTTGTAAAATCGTTGTTTGTACCGGTTCTTAAACATTTGCGTCCACTGCCGGTCCGCCTCTTTCCCGAAGATCCATCCGCTGTAGTTTTTTGATTCCAATACATAGATGCCACTCTCATGAATGAAGGTGACATCGATTTCCGTCATTCCCTTGCCCCGTGCTTTTGGTAAATAAGTATTGATGACGAACTTTCCGTATCCTCCAACCTTTTCGAGCTGACGGGTCGTCAAATATTCGCCCCAGATTCCTTTATCGCGGACCGCCTTTAGAAAACGTTCCTGCGTGACCTGCTTATATGTACTTTTGTCGAACGATCGGCGACGGAAGTAAAACAAACTGCCGAGCGTGACGGCAAACCCGACGAACATGACACTTCCGATGAGAAGTAACGCCGGAATTAATGCAGCTAACAAATCTTCCACTCATTTCATTCCTTTCTTTTTTAAATCCTAAATTTTCCACTATTCCAGAATAAACGGAATTCTTTTCAATTTCCACTAATTGTTACATTCATTTCACTGTGGTACGGTAAAGAAAAGGAGGGGTAGGGATGTTTGACTCATTTTTCTCAATTTGGTTGCCTTTGATCCTGCTGATCATCGTGTGGCAATCTGTTTCGCAACAACTTGCAAAACTTCGCATGACCCAACAGCAAACACTACGTGAACTGACACGTCTTCAAGAACATCTCGGCATGAATGATGCCGCAAGCAGTCACAGCCTATTGAATGAACAGATTGAGCAACTTCTGTCTAATCATGAGACAGTCGAAGCGATTAAACTGGTTCGAGAAACTCTCGGTTATCCATTACTTGAAGCCAAACAATATGTCGATGCAATCAAAGAGGCATCGTCGGACAGGCGCTGAACGAATAACAGGCAAGTCTTCCGAAAGGAGGACTTGCCTGTCTTGATGTTTAACGGACCTTCTCCAGTCGCGCCGCTTGAATTTGATACACTTCGTCACACAGTAAATCGATGTCCTGCTGATGGTGACTGGTCAGGAAAATCGTCCGCCCTTCTTCTTTATACTGCACGAGCAGTGTCCGGATCCGTTCGACACTATCCGTATCAAGGGCATTAAATGGTTCGTCGAGTAACAAGACCTGTTGATTTTCCATGATGGCTTGGGCAATCCCGAGTTTTTGTTTCATTCCAAGCGAATAGTGTTTGACCTTTTGCGTCAAATTCGGCGCCAGTCCGACTTGTTCCATCGCCCGGCGAATCGCCGCATCATCGATTTTATTTTGAATCCGGGCCAATTCTTTTAAATTCGTGAATCCGTCCAGTTGACCGATGTAACCCGGTCGTTCAATCAAGATGCCGAAGTCTTTCGGAAAGCGGTGTTTCCCCGTCAAGGTTTGCCCGTCGACTGCAATCGTTCCCGCGTCCGGAAAGACAAACCCGCATAACATCTTGAATAACACCGACTTGCCGGACCCGTTGATACCGGTAATGCCGTAAATCTTTCCCGGTCCGAACAAGACGTTCATGTTGTGAAACAGTTCATGCCCTTTATATTGTTTGCTGACGTTCGTTAATGTAATCATCATTTTGCCTCCTTAATGATTTGTTCGGACATGTTTTCGGAAAACGAGCTGGATGACGATATAAACGAAGAGGCTTGCTCCAACCAGTTGCAGACTGATTGCGTAAGCGGAATGGTCAAGCAGCTGAACCGTTCCATTTCGTCCAATTGGAATCCAGTCCTGTTGAACGAGCGGCAACAGTGCGACCATTCCGCCTCCAATCCAGTAAATACCTTGGATGGCTTCGCGCGTCCAGTACAAGACGAGAAACAGAATCAGACCGTACACGATGAGTTGGAGTGTTCCGTTGACGATTGTCTGGTAAAGAATCGTCGCGAGATCAACCGACAAACCGTTCATCTGAGTCGTCCACTCGACACCACGTAAAAATGCAAACAGTGTCGCTAAACCGACGAGACCGATGACTGTCCCGGTTGCTGTCACTAAAAGCCGCACCAATTGTTTCGAAAACCATCGATTCAACGACCGGTGCCGGATGATGTGATAAAGTCCTTGATCGATGACGTCCCGTTCATATCGTTGCGTCAGCAGGTAGGTATAGCCAAAAAATAAGACGGCATGATTCAAATATGCCTGCAGCGTGAAACCATCAGACCGGACGCCGCTGAATACGGTCAGTAAGTAATCACCATACGTCTGATTCGCCGGCTGCATCAAGAAAATCAATGCACAACATACTAGATAGAGAGCGGATGAACCGCCGCTGTTCGGCAAACGAATCGGCCGGTCAAGAAGCAAAAATCCGATGCCCAGGACAAAAATGCAACCTATCCAAAATTCATACGCCTGATGCGCAAGCAGTGCGGCTAACGACAACAGGAAAAACAGGCTCGGAAGTCCGATTTTAAAGGCAAGCCCTGTCCCGAGAAACAGCAGGCCCGAAAGCAGGTACAAGAGTTTCCGCTGCTTCGTCCACAGGTAGAAAAAACCCAGTAATAAATGAATCAACAAACCGCCGACAAATAAAAATCCAAGTTGCAGACAATGGGAAAGCAGCGGCGAAATGTTCAAAAACACCGAGTCTTTTGGGATATAAAATACCTGTCCGGCCCGTGCCGCAAGACTCCAATTCGTTTCAGCCGGTGCCTGCAGCGCAAACAGGTATCCGACAATCGCATACACTAATAAACCCATTCCCCACGATTTAGCGAACCGTCCGGTACTATGTATCAACGCACTTCGTGTATTCCGGAAGCGGATCAACCGGAAATCCGTTAAGTCCCTTTGTATTCGAACAATCGATAACAGGAGAACAAGCAACAAAATATCGTACATCAACAAATAGGTATTCATCGTCACTGCCGTCATTAAATCCCATTGATTAAATTCGATTCCTTTACTAAGTGCTTCCTGTTGATCTTGATACATCCAGATACCCGCAAAAAGCGTCACTTGAAGCCAACAAACCGCATGGACGATCCGGCTCACAGTTCCCACTCCGTCCGCTTCATCCCCGTGATCATCAGTCCGAGCAACATCAATCCCAGGACACTGAACGGAACAAATATCGTCCACAACGGCATCGCGATAATGTTAAACGGGAAAATCGTGCTGACGGGCGAAAATTGCGGGACACTGAGCAAACCGGTCGCAAAGTTCAACAGGTGATAAAACAAAAACGGAAGACCGACTGCCAGAAATAATTTCCCGGACAACACTAACAACAGGTAAGCAATTGTCGCATATACCATCGCATTGAGTCCGATCCATCCCGCATAAGCGATCATATAAATCCCATCCGTCGTAAAGGCTTGGGTGAACGTCGTCAATGATTCCGGACCCTGTTCATATGTCATCCAGTTCAAGCTCGGCTCTACGAACCGTAAAAACAGCATCCAGCCGAGCATCGTCACAAAAAAGACGATAAACGTGATCAAGGCGTTGACGACTCCTTTGGCAATGAGATAGTCCGTTAGCGAAACACGGGTCCGCGCGTACCGGATGAACTGATGATCGATTTCACGGGCGACCGTTGGCAGGTACAGCACACAACAGATTAACGGAAACGCGACGGCGATAATCGTTCCGGCAGATTCTTCGAACACCCCCTGCCACGTCAAGAATACGTATCCGGTCCGAACCTGGTTAAACTGTAACAGGATAACCAGCGGGAGCAGCAAAGCCAGACATAACGTCCGACGTGTCATGCTTCGTTTTAATTCCGTCCAGATAATCGATTGCAATGGTTTCTCCTCCTTTGGTTATGGTCGTTTTTTCGTGACAAAATACAACAAGATGCTGAGGGCGGGAATCACGATCGACAAGACGGTCGTCGTTCGCGACAGCCGATCCGTCCGGTGCCGCTGAATGATGATCCAGATTGCAAACAAGACATGTGCCGCCGATAATCCGAGTAATGCAAGGGCTAAACCGATGACGACCGTATCAATCTCATCAAATTCAACTTCCCATCCTTCGTCCGGTGCACCGCTAAGAGGTGATGACATAAACGGTTGAAAAATAGCGGGTACGCTTTTTCCATAGCTTTGTTCAAGCGTCAATCGTCCGCCTTCAGCCGACGTACTGTATATCCGGGCTGCCGTGACCATCCACTCTTCTTCGACAACTGTCTTCAGCGGAGCAGAATCAGTTGCCTGCCATTCCTCCCCTAGTTGATATCGAATACCGCTTTCCGAAATATCCGATGTACTCCGGACGATGAAACCACTGAAACCAAACATCAGGCTCAACACCAATACGACAATCCCGGCACGTAAAATCCGTTTTGCAAACAACTTTTGGATCAGTTGTAATTCATGGATCAATGCCTGCGATTGTTCTTCACCACCAAATCGATTGATGGCAATTTTCATTGCCGCCTGTTCCGAGTACCCGTCAAACACCAGCTCGGCGACAGTTTCCTCCAAGTGTTGCCGCGTTTCGTCTTTCAGCTCCTTCGTTTCCGGCAAATCCGGATCAGCCGAGCGGTAGAGCTGATTTACATACTCATCTATCATCGCGGTCCCCTCCTAAAAATTGATCCATCAATCGTTTGACGACCTGCCATTCCTGCCGTTTCGTCCGCAGTAACGCCCGTCCCTCGTCCGTCAGATGGTAATACTTGCGGCGTGCACCGCCAGCCGCTTCATCACTCCAGTACGAGATGACGGCCGCCTTCTTTTCCAGTCGCTTCAGTGATAGGTAAAGCGTTCCTTCTTTTAACTCAAACGCATCCGCGCTTTTTTCCCGCACTTCTTTTGCGATTTCATACCCGTACCGGTCCTTGTCGACCAGTAACGCCAAAATCAAGGTGTCGATATGTCCTTTTAACAGCTCTTTATCAATTTCCATCTTCTCCCACCACCTCTTACATACAATGTAAAACAATGTACTCTATAATGCAAGGTACTTAATAAAAAAAGAATCGCTTCCACTAAAAAGCGGAAACGATTTCTCAACTACGCATCAATCTCGTGCTGCCAAACGATACAACAGATCAAGCATTTCGATGTACAACCAGATAATCGTAACGATCAAACCGAACGCCGCGACCCACTCCATCGATTTTGGTGCCCGTGCCTGCACTTGTTGCGAGATGAAATCAAAGTCCATCACCAGTGACAGGGAGGCAACGATGACGATGACAAACTGAATGCCGATCGCAAGCGGCGAGCTGCCCGTCATGAACGGTAAGCTGATGCCGAACAACGTCAAGAGTAAGTTGACTCCGTACAAGACGAGGATCGACAGGATGGCTGCCGTGACGGCCGAACGGAATCGTTGCGTCACCTTAATCATACCGGTCGAATAGACGAACCACATCGCAAACGAGACGACGAAGGTCGCAAGGACCGCCTTACCGACTAATCCAGGATACATGCTTTCGAACATCAGTGAAATCGCTCCGACGGCGACCCCTTCGACAATTGCGTAGACCGGTGAAAGTACCGGAGCGGTCCGTGGTTTAAAGGTGATGATCAGGGCGAGAATCAATCCGAGGACGACTCCGCCAATCAATGCAGGAATTAAGAATTGCGGATTTGCGGCCAAGAAGAACCAGGTCCCGCCGGCTGCTGCCGTGACGAGGGCAAGTAAGAGGAAAATCTTACTCATCGTCCCTGCTTTTGTCATCGGCCGTTCGCCGGCACGCGCCGTCTCAAAACCACGGCGTAAGGCAGGATTAACTTTGAATCGTGTTGCCATCTTGCGTTCACTCCTTCTATTTTATCTATGTCTTATTACGGTTGTTTCCCGGAAAAGTTTCAGCTTAACCAACTATTTAAGGCATTCAGCTGAAACATGACGACGGGAATCGATTCCTTTGCCGAGACGAGGTGCGACGTCGCTTGTCCGACTTTGCCTGTCGTCACGAAGGGCTCATCCGTCAACCCTTCACCGATCGGTCCAAACGGATCACTGTCGATCATCCGGTGACGGTACGTGATGAAGACCTCTTGACCGGCCTGATTGACTTTACAGCCCGACTCTTCATCCGGGCGGTCAATCCCATATTCGGCATAATGCCAAACGGTTGTCGCATCCCACGGTGAACCGAGATGAAGAATCTGACCGTCCGCTTCAATGAATTTCTCAAGCGGTGACCCCGGACCAAATCCATTTTCAATCGTATGTCCGGCAACAAATGCCGCTGCCTCGTTTCCCCATGCCGTGACCGACCACATCGGATGGGCACTGCGTTTGACGTCCGGGAACGTCCGGAAAAGTTCAGGAACTTTCCCGATGGCGCGTGTCGGTGTCTTCGCCGGATCGTACGCCGGCATTTCCTGACGAATCGTCTCCCACCAGTCTTCCGGTACGGCGGGACGACTCCAGTTTTTCGGGTCTGAATTATCGGTGCTTTGTGCCGCCATCATGATCAGACCGTCTGCTGTGACGACCTCTTGCAACGCTTCGATGATTGATTGTGCGCCGCCCGGAATCCAACCGATCTCCTTCATCGAGCTGTGGACGAACACTTTCATGCCCGGTGTCACACCAAGCTGTTTTAAATCTGTGATCAATCTTGATTTCGTGACCATTTGTCTTGTTTCCATTTCGCACCCCTCACTCGACGACAAGGCGAATCGTCGATCCTGTTTTACCTTGCGTCACTTCAATTTTCGCATCGACCCGTGATTTCAGTTCCTGGACGTGGCTGATGATTCCGACCATCCGGCCGCTTGCCTGAATCGATAACAGCGTTTCGATCGCCTGCTCAAGCGATTCCGGATCGAGCGTACCGAATCCTTCATCGATGAACATCGTCTCAAGCGATACGCCGCCGCTTGCTTCCTGCACGACTTCCGACAGACCAAGCGCCAAGGCGAGTGAGGCCTTGAAACTTTCTCCGCCGGACAACGTTTTGACGTGCCGTGTCTGCGACGTATAGGCATCAAAGACGTTTAAGTCGAGTCCGTACTTTTTCAAGCCCTTTCCGGCTTCCGTCTTCCGTTCAAGCAGGAAACGGCCCGACGTCATCCCGTGCAGATGCCGGTTCGCGGCTTGCAGGATCTCGTCGAAGTAGGCGGTTTGGACATACGTCTCAAACGTCATCCGTTGCGCATTTTCACCGACCCCGACCCGTGCCAACTCACCGATGATGCCATAGCGTGTATCTTCTGCCTCGATTTGTTGTTGTAACGTCGACCAGGCATCGACCAATTGCTTGACGTGGAGCCGTTCTTTTTCGGCACCGATCCGCCGGTCCGTCGCTTCGGTCAATTCGGCTTCCGCCTGCTCGACAGACAATCGGATCGTCGCTAAGTTCGGTCGGTCCTGCGCTTTTACGATCTGACGAATGCGCTCCAGTCCGATCTCGACGTCCTGACGTTTCCGCCGGTCGGCTTCCAGTTGTTCCGCCAATTGGGCAATATCTTGCCGTGTCATCCGTGCCTGTTCAAACTGTTCGACCGTCGCAAACCGTTCTTCCTGCAGGCTCCGTTCGAACGTTGCTTTCGCTTCCATCCACTTCGATGTCCGCTCCGTCAAGTCTGTTTGGATGTGCTCCAACCGATCGCGCCGCACCGCGACGTCTTGATCTAGTTGTTGTTTCTGATTGTGGGCTCCCGTCCGTGCCGTTTCAAACGACGCCAACCGTTTGCTTAACGTCTGCTGTTCCGTCTCTAATTCACGACGCGATGGAGCATCCGGATTCCGGGTCAACATGCCCTCGAGCCGGGCCAGTTCCAGCTGCAGCTTCGACTGGCGATCCGACTCTTCCTCAATCTGACGGTCCAATCGTTCCAGTCCTGTCTCGATTGTGCGCAATTGCTGCTCGAGCTGTTGTTTTTGCTCCTGTTGCCGTTGCAACGCGGTTTCCTGTGCCTGTAAGGACTCGATTTCTGTCCGAATCACGGTTAGATCGGTCGGAAGTTCCTTACCTTGACCAAGCGTCGTGATGTCGTGTTCGAGTTGCCGTTTCCGTTCCGCGATTGTCCGGTACGTTGCCTGCAGTTCCTGATGCGCCGTCTGGGTTTTTAAATAAACCTGATGTAAGGCTTCGACATCCAGCGATTCCGCTTTAACGGCAAGGTGCGGATGCGACGTGCTTCCACAGACCGGGCAGGCGTCTCCCTCATGCAGGTGCGCCGCCAGTTCTGCTGCCAGTTGACGGCGTTCGTTTTGCCGTCCTGTCGTATAGGCAAGTTCCGCCTGCTCTTTTTCCTGTTTGACCCGCGTTCCCTGTTCGATCAACCGGAGCCGCTCCGCTTCGTTTCGTTGCCATTCCTGCTGTTTTTGCTCAGCAGTCTGTAAGAGGAAACGCCGTTCCTGAATCGTCAGACGGTTGCTTGAATCGTCCGTCATCGCACCGACGCTTGTTTGAAGGGTCGTCCGTTCACCACGTTTCTGATCACGTTCCTTGCGCAGGGCTTCCGGATTCAGCTCGGCAATCGCCCGGGTTAACTGCTGTTGTTGTGTTAACAGCTGTTCTTGATCCTGCAACCGCTGCAGTTCTTCTTCGATTTGCTCCAGGCGGCGTGCTGCCTCACGCATTTCCGGTTCCTGCGCCGCCAGCCGCTCGACGTCTTGATTCACCTGATCAAGCCGCTGCAACAACTGCTCCAGTTCTGTCGAAACGTGTTGTTTCGTAGCCGTCAACTGCTGGACCGTCTGTTGCTCCGATTGGAACGTCTCAAAGACTCCGCTGATTGCCGCCGCCCGCGTCGCCGCGTCGTATCGTTCCGTCTGATGTTTCGTCTCCGGCAATGTCACCGCCAGTTGTTGTTCGAGTCGCAGCAACTCGTCGTACTCGACAAAGGTTTGTTCGAGTTGCTCTGCCTGACGCAGACGATCCGTCACGCGTTGTACGGTCTCGCGGATCGCTTGTTCCGTGACTGCAGCATCAGTGATTTTTACCTCAAGTGACTTCAGCAGCTGATCCGTTTCTTGACGAATCGTCGTTTCCGTCGCCTCTGCCCAGTTCAGCTCAAGCGGCAGTTCTTCAAGTTTCGACAACTGCTTCGTCTTTGTTTCTTTGATGGCTGCGGCGAGATCCAGTGCTTTGCGGTGCAAGCGTTGTTGAAACTCCCCATAGTGTTCCGTCTTGAACAGTTGCTTGAGAATCTGTAACTTGTCTTTTGACTCTGCCATCAGCAATTCCCGGAATTTATTTTGCGGGAGCAATAAGATCTGTGAAAACTGTTTATGGTCAAGTTGCAACAATTCCTGGACTTGTTGGCGGATTTCCGGAATCTTCAGCGCAAGAGGCTTCCAGGTCGTGCCGTCATGTCGGGCGAACTCGGCTTCATGCCCATAATCCGTCTTATTGACCGGATGGGGCTGGCTCGGTTGCCGGATGATCCGGTACCGTTCCCCTTTAAGCAGAAATTCGAGTTCCACTTCCGTCTTTTGGTCCGGTTTGGCGAAATGACTGCGCAGATCGCTCATTTCCCGTTCCCCGCCTGATGTTTCTCCGTATAAGGCAAATGTCAATGCATCAAAAATCGTTGTTTTCCCGGCACCGGTATTGCCGGAGATGACGAACATCGTCCGCCCCCCGAGTTCGCGAAAATCAATCGTCTGTTCATCGGCAAATGGTCCGAAGGCACGTAAGGTCAATCGTTCTGGACGCATGCAGCTTCCTCCTCTAACACGGATTGCATCGCATCCGTTGGTTGTTTTTCACGAACCGCTTCATAAAATTCCCGGAACAGATCGGTCAACGTCGCCGCCTGGACTTGATCGCGGGATGCTTGCACCGATCGTGTACTTTCACGTGTAAAGCCGGTCCGCTCGAGATGGAGAATGTTCGGATAGATTTTCTTCAGTTTCCCCATCGGATCGATCAACGCTTCGGCATCCGTCAAATTGATTTTGATGTAATCGTCCGTTGTTTGGGTCGCGACAAAGACCGGATCCGTCAATTCTGCGAGGCTGCCTGTCAGTTCACGCAGGTCGCGTTTAGCGGCCAACGGTTCAAACCGGCGGTCAAACATCCCCGCATCGTTGAGCGTCAAGATGTCGACGCCTTTCACGTGATGTGCTTCCGAGAACGAGTATTTTAATAACGAACCGCTGTAACGGATCGTGTCTGACTTGATCGCAAGTGGATTATGCAAATGCCCGAGTGCCGTGTACGTAAACGGAGCAAAGGCACTGGCGCTGACCTGTCCCGCCGTTCCGACCGACAACTGGCGTTCGGAATCCGTTTCAAGTCCGCCGATGACAAAGGCATGCCCGACGAGGACGCTTGGCCCCTCGATCGTCATCGTTCCGATGATTTTCCGCATCGCTTCATCATGGGTCCGGATCGAATCATCTTGATGGATGTAACGGACGGTCGCCGGATCCGCGAACGGGACCGGGTAAAAACGGACGCCTTGAATCTCGATTGGTTCAATGGTTGGTGTTAACTTTCCGGCCAGATGAAGACCCGCCCGTTGTAATAACGTCGTTCCGAAGCTCAGTCGTTCTGCTGAATCATGGTTTCCGCTGATCGCGACGACCGGAATCTTCCGTTCGAGCACGATTTCGGCTAAGACGGAATCCAGCAGTTCGACGGCTTCCGTCGGCGGGACAGCCCGGTCATATAAATCACCGGCAATGATGACCGCGTCCGGTTGTTCCCGGTCAAGCAACCGGAT
This sequence comes from Exiguobacterium sp. RIT452, assembly GCF_003598705.1. NCBI lineage: Bacteria > Bacillati > Bacillota > Bacilli > Caryophanales > Exiguobacterium > Exiguobacterium sp. RIT452. The sequence continues at coordinate 537,235 of NZ_QXJB01000001.1, read as the reverse complement.
AAACTCGTCGAGGACGGCGCGTTGGTTTTCAAGCATCGATTCCCCATGAACGATTTTCCCTAAATGCCAATCGGCAGTATGAATCCATTTCATCTTTCATCACGCTCACTTTTCCTCTATAATATCTTTATTTTAGCATGACTTGATCGCTTCTGCTGAAGCTCCTGCTGATTCCAAACCAAACAAAACCCATCAATCAATCGGGGATTTCCCCCGGTCAATCAATGGGTTGCGTCTTGCTTCACGGCTTAAAAGCCAATCCATGATCTGCTAACGCCCGTTTCAACTTCGGTATCGACGAAGGACCGATTCCGTGCCACCTCAGCACCTCGTCTTCCCGGTACATCGATAAGCTAGTCAAGGATGTCACACCATGTGCGTTCAATGCCCGTTGTGCGGGTTTTGCGAGTGAAGAAAACACCTCGGATTTGGATGCATTGGATTGCATTGCCATCCCCTCCTGTTTCCCTAAACAAAAAACCGCCTCCTCATTTAAAAGGAGACGGTTCTTTACAACATGTTAGAGGTCATCCTCAGTGGGTCCGACGCTTTTGACGAAATCGCTTCACCGATGTGAAGATGGATACCGATCCTCCGATGATTGCTCCGACGACAATCCCAGTCGTAAATTTTCCTCCGGGATTTTTGCCAGAACCTGGTTCAGTTGCTGTTATATGCTCTTCCTGTTTCTGCTCGAATAACTGTTGGAGAGGGGAGGATGTAGGCTCGACTTCGACAATCCGGTCAACTTCCTGTTGACGCTCTACCCGGCTTTCGACGCTGCAAGGTGACAGATAGAACGGATTCAGATTCGTCCGATACCGGTCTGGATTCCAATTCGCCTGCTGAACGGCTTCAGCTGCGTGGTCTGTCCGCTTCGTCTGATCCAATGACTGGATCGATTGATCGAATTCTTGTTTCATCGTAATCACTCCTCTTCACATTCAATTCCACCTAAAAAGCTCCGACTTACGTCTGAAGTCTTATTTACCTCTTTTTTAAACATCTAAAACATGTATCGAAAAAAATTGTTTACTTTTTTGTGAACGCTTACTTGAAATACGTTGCGTACGTCTGTTTTGCCTGTTCCGGATCCGCTTCCCCGTGAATCAAGATCCGCCCGTCGGCAAAGGCGACAATCCGGTGCTGCTCCGTCTCGAACATCAGCAAATACGGGTTCCGTTGACTTTTCATACCGCGTGCCCGTATCTCGTTTTCCAGCCGGACCAAATCCCGTTTCCCTTCTCCCCGGACTTGCACGGTGTCCCGACCGCACAACGTGACGAATTGGAGCGGCGTTCCGTTGAGATAAGGATAGACGGCAGCGTCACCGCACGTAGGACAGGCTGCTTGTTTTAAGGACGTGACATCAATCTGACTCTGCTGATTCGTCCAAAGATCAAACGACAACAACGTCCGACGTAGTGCTGCTTTCGCACCCGTCAACAGTTTCAAGGTTTCCGTCACTTGATGCGAGGCAACCAGTTGGACGGCCGGACTGATGATGCCCCGGGTATCGCACGTATCCTGTTGTTGCGGCAGATGATTCAGCAAACAATGCAGACAAGGCGTCTCCTTCGGTAAAACGGTGTATGTCATGCCGTAACTGGCGACACAGGCCCCATAAATCCAAGGGATCTCCCGCTTTGCCGCGACATCATTGATCAGCATCCGAATCGCGAAATTATCTGTCGCATCCATGATCAAATCCGCCTCCGCAACGAGTCGATCAATGTTCGTCGCCGTCACGTCCTCCACAATCGCTTCGATCGTCACCGTAGAATTGACTTCGCAAAGCCGTTGCTTGGCTGCGACCGCTTTCGGCAACCGTTCCCGGGCATCCCGTTCCGTGTACAATTGTTGCCGTTGAAGATTGCTCCACTCGACGTAATCGCGATCAATCAGGGTCACCCGTCCGACACCGGCCCGGACAAGCTGTTCCGCACTGGCTGTTCCGAGCGCACCGAGACCGATGATGACGACGCGGCGCTCAGCCAGTTGATCTTGTCCGTCTTGTCCGATTGGACGAAAGCGGATTTGGCGGCTGTAGCGGTCCGTCATGGACGGCTGATTCCAGTCGTCGGACTGCTTGCCGTCGCATACCGTTTTTTCTCGATCCGTCCCGCTTCGAAACCGAGGCGCCCGGCTTCGACCGCCAGTTTCATTGCCTGTGCCATCTTGACCGGATCGGTGGCGTGGGCGACCGCAGAATTCAGCAAGACACCGTCGGCACCGAGCTCCATCGCGTAAGCCGCGTCAGCCGGTGAACCAATCCCCGCATCCACGATGACCGGGACCGTCATCTGCTCGATGATGAAACTGAGCGCAAGCGGGTTTAAAATCCCCTGCCCTGAACCGATCGGTGACGCTGCCGGCATGATTGCGTGACAGCCCAGTTCCTCGAGCCGACGGGCGAGCAACAAATCATCCGACGTATACGGCAAGACGATGAAACCGTCCTTGATTAATTCCTCTGCCGCCCGTAAGGTTTCGATCGGATCCGGCAATAATGTCTTGTCGCAACCGATCACCTCGACTTTAACCATGTCGCACATGCCGGATGCCCGGGCGAGCCGGGCCAGCCGGACGGCTTCTTCCGCCGTTTTTGCGCCCGCCGTATTCGGCAACAGGTCATAACGACTTAAGTCGAGTGCCGCAAGTGGATTCGTCTGTTCCTTCGCAAAGACATCGAGACGCCGGACGGAAAACGTTAAAATGTTCGTTTCCGATGCTTCGACCGCTTGTTGTTGCGTTTCAGCGTCCGGGTATTTTCCCGTTCCGAGTAATAATCGTGATGCAAATGTTTTTCCGCCAATTTCTAACATGTTATCCGCCTCCTACAAAATGAACGATTTCAACGACATCACCGGGTTGGACGTTCGTGTCCGTATACCGGGACCGGTCGATGATTTGATGATTTTGTTCGATGATGACGACCTCTTCATCGATGTTCAACTGCTGAATCAAGTCGTGTAGCGTCTTCGTTTGTTCCGCCAGTGGATAGTCTTTCCCATTCAATCGGATCTGCATGTATTCTCCTCCTCGTGTCGTCTGCAACAAAATGCCTCCAGCGTAACTTCCGGTTTTCGGTTCATGACACAATCGGCGAGGACTTGTGCCGTCACCGGAGCGAGCAAGATGCCGTGCCGGTGATGTCCCGTCGCGACCAACAAACCGTCAATTCCTTTGACCCGTCCAAGATACGGTAAGCCGTCACGGGTCTGCGGCCGGACACCGGACCAGATGTCAACCAGTGCCGCATCACGGATCGGCGGATACACGTCAATTGCTGCCGCCAACAGGTCCGAGATGCTGCCCGCGTTGACCGTCGTCGATTCCTCACCAACGTGTTCCGTTGCGCCGATGATAATCCGTCCGTCTGCTTTCGGGACAAGGTACACCGTCTCATGAAACAAAGTCTGCTCCAGTCGACCGGTTGTGAGACGGACAGATAGGCACTCACCTTTGACCGGAAGCGTATCAATCGGAATCCCGATCGTTTGCAACAACGGTTCCGATCCTCGTCCGCCGGCGATGACGACCTGCCGACCAACCTGTTGTCCCCGGCTTGTCTCCACCCCGGTTATCGTCCCGCTGTCCCGCAAAAGACGCAAGACACTTACCTGTTCTTCAATCACGCCACCCCGCTGTTCAATCGCTTGCCGTAACGCACGGACAAGCAACGGAGGATCGACTTGACCGACCCGTTCAAATTGGACGGTTTGCTTTGCCTGGCGCAGCTGAAACGGCAGTTCGAGATAACCGCTCGTCAACCCGGTCTCGTCGAACAATTGACGGACAAGCTGCGGATACAGGACACGGCTGACTGCCGCTAACGCATGTAACGGTTCCGACAGTTCTTCGTCCGTCGCGAGCATCCCCGCTGCCGCCCGTGTCGCGCCTTGTCCGACTGCCGACTGATCGAGCACGCGAACACTTTGCCCCCGATTTAATAACTCATAGGCGAGCGTCAAACCAATGATACCGGCACCGACGATTAATACATCCGGTTGTTTCATCGTCCAATCACCGCCCGGAACCGTCCGGCTGCTTCCGCCGGATGGATTTGTCCCAAAATCCCGGACAGGACGGCAACTCCGCTACACCCGGTCGTTAAGACATCAGACAGATTTTCCGGTTTGATTCCGCCGATGGCGATGACCGGGATCGATGTCCAGTCGACGACTTGCTGTAACGCATCGAGCCCCCTTGGCGCCACGCCGGGTTTCGAATCCGTCTCAAAAATATGACCGTACATCACGTAATCGGCGCCGGCTTGTTCCGCCACCATCGCTTCGGTCAACGAGTGAACCGATTGACCGATGGAGATCGTCGGAAACTGTGCCCGGACACGCTCGACCGACAGACTGCGGCGTGTCAACTGGACGGTCGTGCCGGTGACGAGTGCAGCATCGAGCCGGTCATGGACAACCAACTGGTCTGCGCGGACTCCTTGGTCGAGCAACGTATCAATGCAGGAAACCAATTCCCGGACTGACCAGGTTGGCTCCCGTAAGTGGATGCGATCGACGGACAGTGCGAGCTGCGGAAGGGTCTGTTCCAGCACTTCCTTACTGTCGCGTCCGGTTGTAATCAGGTGTAAATGTGACATCGTTCCCCCTCCTTTCCACACGAAAAAGGACCACCCCATGAACTGATGGAGTGGTCCTACGAAAAGGGCGACGCTTGGCGTTCCCTCGATAGATGATCGGATACCACTTCCCTCCGCTAGTACGAACTAGATCAGGTTCAAAGGGTCCGGATACTTCCGTCTCAGTCTGCTGCGAGACTCCCCTAGTGTAGATATTTATTTGTGTGGTACGTCTGTAGTTTACCACGGGTAGTCCGATTAGTTCCACCCTTGATTAGTGTCGCATGTCCGATTCGACCGCTTTGACCTGCTCGATCAAGCGTTGGTATTCGTCGACACGTTTCGTTTGCGACAAGTCATACGTTTGTTTTAAGCGTAAGACCCGCATGACTTTCTGGTTGAGATCGGCTGTCGACAGTTTCCCTTGTTTGATCCGCGCCATGATTTCCTTGTGAACGGACGCGTACGCGCCGGGTGAGGAAAACATCGCCATATCCGCACCGTTTTCAAGTGCAAGACCTGCCGCTTGAGCTAATCCGTACCGTTCTGTGATGGCTCCCATGACGAGATCATCCGTGATGATGACACCATCAAATTTCAGTTCACTCCGTAACACACCGGTCATGACTTCTTTCGATAACGAGGACGGTCGATTTTTGTCGAGAGCCGGGAACAGGATATGCGCGACCATGACCATTTCAGCCCCGTCTTGAATCGCCCGTTTAAACGGGACCAGCTCCGTCTGCTCAAGTTCCGCTTTCGTCGCATCGACCCGCGGCAGACCGACATGCGAGTCGACGGTCGTATCTCCGTGTCCCGGAAAATGTTTGACGACCGGCACGATATCTTCTTCCTTCATTCCCTGCATCAATGGCACACCGAGTCGTGCCACTTGTTGCGGGTCCGCACTGAGCGCCCGGTCGCCGATGATCGGATTCGCCGGATTATTGTTGACGTCAAGGACCGGTGCAAAATCCATGTTGAATCCGTAAAAACGGGAAATGGAGCCAAGCGTCTGCCCGACGTCTTCCATTAATTCCGGATCATTTTTTTGACCATATGCCAGGCTCGGCGACAGTTTGAGTTGTGCGTCCGGAACCCGGCTGACCCGTCCACCTTCTTCGTCAAAACCGACGAATGCCCGTTGATCCGACGTTTGCGCTTCATTGATGTCAGCCGTCAATGCCTTCAGTTGGCCGGATGACGTGATATTACCGCCGAGTAACAACACTCCACCCAGCGCATGTTGCTGCAACAGCCGGCGATCCGCTTCCGTCAATGCTGTTCCGGCCACACCGATGTAGAGCAGTTGATCGACTTTTTCCGCCGTCGACATCTGAGAGACCGTCTGCTTAAGTTCATTTTCCACTTGTTCCCGGGCAGACGGTTGCTCCGGTTTTTGTGGTTTCGGCTGTTTTGTTTCTTCGGCTTGCTTCGGTGCCGGTTCGTCCGGTTTCACCGTCTCGTCGGCACAACCGGACAACAGGACAGTTGCGAAGACAACAGGGAAAAACAGCTTCAAATCGGTTCCTCGTTTCGGACGCCGTTGATTGAATAGTAGACTTCAATTTCTGCGTTCAACGATTGGGAGACGGAGCAGTATTTGTCTTTTGACAATGAAATCGCCCGACGGACCTTATCTTCCGGTAAATCGCCTTCAAGCCGGTAATGGATCGAAATCGTCGTGAAGCGGCGCGGATGGTCGTCTGCCCGTTCCCCTTCGATGTCCATTTCAAATGAGGTCAACGTCAAACGCATCTTCTCTAAAATCGAGACGATGTCGATGCCGGTACAACCGGCAACGGCGTGGAGTAACAGCTCCGTCGGGCGTGGTGCTTGATTGTCGCCTCCGTTATCCGGTGCTGCGTCCATCGCTAAGTGATGTCCGGATTCGGTCTCGCCGCTAAATCCCATCTTGTGGTTCCAAGTGACTGTTGCTTGCATGTTCCGTCACGTCCTTTACATGTTTTTTAGTTGTCTTTACTTCTTCAGTATACCCGAATCTCCGCCAAGTGAAATTGACGTGCTATTCGCAATAATGCTTCTTTTTCACCTTCCTCTAAATCCTGTTTCCGCACCACTTGAATCATGCTATTCTGATACACGATAGTTTTTTGCGCACAGGCGCTAGAAGTGAGGAATGTGTATGTCATCATCATCGACTCGTTTGAGTCAAACCGACTGGCTGTTGATCGCAACGTTATCCATGTTGACCTTTGTCCTCGGAACAAGCGAATTCGTCATCGTCGGGATTTTATCCGAAATCGCAGACGGTCTGAACATTACGATCGCGAAAGCCGGGACACTCGTCTCTGCCTTTGCTATCGCTTTCGCCATCGGGACACCGATTACGATGTCACTGACCGGACATCTCGAGCGGCGTAAATTAATGCTTGGCTTGATTTTCGTCTGGATTTTGCTGAATGTCTGCAGCAGTATTGCACCGAATTACGAAATCTTATTATTGACCCGGATCGTGACGGCTGTTTTGACGGGCGTCCTGATTTCGCTTGCGATGGTCGTCGCCAGTGACAGTGTCCCGATTGCAAAACGCGGGGTCGCCGTCTCGTTCATCTTCGGCGGTTTTACCCTTGCGAACGTCTTGGGAGTTCCAATCGGTACCTTCATCGGTCAACATGCCGGGTACGCCGCAACGTTTTGGCTGACAAGTGCACTTGGCGTCATTGCGTTAGTCGGTGTCTTCAAAGTCGTTCCGGTCCAACAATCAACGGCGACCAGTTCGATTCGCGATCAACTTCGTCTACTCGCCAATCCGCGGATCATGATTGCCTTTTTCATCCCGTCGTTTGGATTCGGTGCGACGTACGTCGTCTATACGTATCTCGTCCCGGTTCTTGAGCTGGAGTTGAAATTGCCGTCGACGTGGATCAGTCCGATTTTGCTCGCGTATGGTGTTGTCTCGATCTTCAGTAACATCTTGGCCGGGAAAATCGCCAGCCGGAACCCGATCGGTCGTCTCCGTTTCGTCTTCATCGTTCAGGCGATTGTACTCGCCGCCCTCTACGTGACGACAGCGTCCGTTTCGCTGGGGCTGATCAACATTGCCTTGATGTCCTTGATGTCGATTTTATTAACGACCTCAACACAAATCTATCTGATTGATTTGGCAGAGAAGTTTAATCCGGAAGCAAAAGGGCTGGCCGCGTCCTTGATGCCGGTCGCAAGCAATGTCGGGATTGCCTTCGGTTCTGCTTTAGGTGGACTCGTCTATGCGAACGGTCCGATCATGAATATCGCGCTTGTTGGCGGTGCCGTCGCCTTACTCGCAGCTGCTTTGACCGCTGTCAGTCACCGACTCGATCAGCGGGCATAACATCCAAAAGACTTCTGTTCGAATGGTGCCATCACTTGTGGCATACGGAACAGAAGTCTTTTTGTTGCATCCGGAACTTAAAGCCGACGGTTACTCAGACCAAACCTTACAACACTGTTAGGTAAAAGTATCCAATTTGTTTCTTTATCTGTAAACCGGCATGGTACGGTAGAAACAGCACTTGATCCCAACTACTTAAAGGAGTTTTTATTATGAAATCGTATTATGCCCTTCCGTTGACTGCCCTGTTACTGACGGCGACGGTCAGCCCGGTCGCAACATCTGCTGCGACACCAACAAAAGTTGAAACGAAAAAACCGTTGTCGGAAAAAGTACTCGCGAAAAAGAAAGCAGCGATCGCTAAACTGGCGACATCACTGATCGGGACTCCGTATAAAGAAGGCGGCACGACAACAAAAGGGTTTGATGCCTCTGGCTTCACGCAATATGTTTATCAAAAGAGCGGTCTGACACTCGAACGGACGATTGCGAAACAAGCCGCGATGCCGCTCAAGACCGTCACACTTAAAAAAGCGGTGCCGGGCGACTTGTTATTCGTCCAAGCAAAAAAAGCAAAGGCACCGAACTTCGTCGGGATCTACACCGGTAAAAATAAGTTCGTTGCCGTAACGACGAAAAAGGTCGAATCGCAAGACCTGACGTGGAGTTACTACACGAAACAAGATATCCTCATCAAATCGTATCAATGAAACAAAAACGCAATCCGGAACTCGTCATGAGTTTCAGATTGCGTTTTTGTGTAGAACGTAAGAGATCAATCAATTAAGAATAAGTGAATTTAACGACGTTTCTTTTCGTTTCAGTTTGTCTTTAATATTTCCCTCATACAGAACACGTTCTGATACGGCATCAACAATACGGATATTGATGACACCATCATCGATTCGATTCGCCGTGTAAATCAAATCATCTTTAAGCTCAGTGTAAGAGCCTAATCCAAACTTGTCTGTTACTAACGGGATATCCATCGAGTGTTTTTCTGATTTCTTTGATGCTAAATCATAGACAATCCAGCTTGATTGATCCGAATCCCCTTCAAGCATGATCAGTTTTGTCCCATCCTCACTTAGTTCGGTTTGGTTGGCAATGATCGAATTCAATGCTTTTAAAGGCTGAGCCGTTTCCCCATCACTCCAATACGTCTTTTCTATTGATTCATCTGACCCTTCTAAGTATTCCACCGTACGATAGACAATCATCTCGTCATGGATACCTAAAATCATAACCTCTTTTTTAGAGGTATACGGTAAATTGATTTTTTGAACCGTATCGTTTTTTAAATCAATTTTGTACAACAACGTCCCTGAATTGGTTTGATAGTCTTGCACGCTGACATATAAATTGTTCCCAATTCGTCGATATGGATTAAGTTCGGTCTCTACTAACTTCTGAGCTTCAGCAGGTGCCGGAAACATTTTTTTGACAACACGTTGCTTACTACCCTGCCAGTACTGTAGTTCCCACTTATTGTTGTTTGGTGTTCCTATTGCATATGAGACACCTTCTTGTTCCAACGTAAGAACGTAATCGGAACGGATGAAGCGCCGGAAGTCAGCGGGTGCACCATTCTCATTATATGGACTTTCAAACAAGCCGCTGATCAGATTTTCTTTTGTTTTTTCGACATGACCATCCAGTCGAACGTTGTAATCAACCCCCTTTAAGCCCTGATCATAAAGTTCTGCTTGAACAGATCGGACAAGCGGTTGTTTCGGATCGCCTTTTACTGTCTCAACGGTAAAGTCCGACTCATCAATCGATTGAATAAAGACGGTATAAATGCCCACCGTTAAGAAGCTGACGACAGCCAATATGAGTACAAATTTAAATTTTCGCATGACGTCCTCCTCAGACCGAAATCTTCCATTTTAATAAACGCAGGCTTTTCCAAATTGTATAGACAAAGTACAGCACAAAGATTGCCACCATGATTGCTGATATTTCTTGCGATAAAAAGATATCCAGCTTTTCAATCACATACATGTTGCCTACCGTAATCAGGAGTAGAAAAGAGACTTCAAGAATGATAAAGATCAAGCCTTTCGCTTTTCGGTAAGACCGCTCCAGTAGAATGAGCATAAACAAGAAACTGACGACAAACAGTGATACAAGGACGATGAGCAACAAATCTACTACGTTCATCGTATATAGCTGTTTTAATGCCATCGACATATTAAAAGATGACGCACGGTAATCGTCTTTAATCAGCCAGTTGAATATGACATAACTGAGTTGGATGACCACCCACTGTAATCCGATAAAACTGATAATCACGAGAGCCAGTGATGTCCATTTGGCAAAAAAGATTTTCGCCCGGCTGCCTGGTAACAGCAGTAAACGGTATATGTACTTGGATTCACCTAACCAATCCCGGTACCAAATCTGAATGGCATACAAAATGACGAGAACGATTCCAATCATAATGACATAGCTGAAATATGAACTTGCCTGTTCAAACGATAACTTTCCAATCGTTTCAATTGCATCGCTTTCAGATAATTTGGCGTAACTCATATACTCCTTTACTTGTCGTTCGTGATAAATGACCCGCCCGACAATGATTAATATTTCGATACTTGCCATCGCAAGGATGACCGAGACAATCATTTTCCAGCTTCGCTTTAACTCTTCGTTTGTTAACATCAGATACTGTTTCATCGTTGATAGACCTCCCGCATCCGGTCCTGGACCGATTTTCCGTATACTTCGCGCATCTCTTCTGTATCGTGTTCATCAATGATCCGACCGTCCTGTAAAAAGACGACCCGGTCAATCAAATGTTCGATTTCAATGATTTCGTGTGTCGTCATCAAAATGCCACGTCCTTCCATGTAATGACTCGAAAATATCCAGGCAATCTGTTCCTTCGTAAATAAATCAATTCCGGCAAACGGTTCGTCGAGTAACAAATACGGCCGGTCAAGTGCAAAACCGAGCACCAAACTGAACTTCGCCTGATTCCCTTTCGACAGTTCCAAGATTTTGTCGGTCGTCAATAACTTGAACAGACCCATCAATTCTTCGGCGACCTTCGGATTCCAGTCCGGATAATAATCACCCATATACGTCAGAGCGTCACCAATCGTCATGTAACCGGGCATCGTCTGCAGATCCGGAACAAAGGCGATTTTTTCGCGTGAGACTTCTCCGTCCACCAAGACGGTTCCCGCATCGACCGGGACAAGACCCATGATGGCTTTTAAGATTGTCGATTTTCCTTCGCCGTTTAAACCGATCAAACAGGTGATGCTGTCCGGACGAACCGAAAACGAGACACCTTCTAAAATCGGTTTCTTCCGACCGTATCGTTTTTTCAAACCATGGACTTCAAGCATCGATCTTCCTCCGTTCCGTTGACTGATACATCGTCTCGACCTTCGTGACGACTTCGCCTAATGGAATCTGAATCGCTTGGACCGCCTCGATGAATTGTGCGACTGCTTCATCCAACATCTCCGTCCGGACTTTTTTGACAATTTCTTGATCCATCGTGATCTTACTCGGTACGTTTCGTTCTGTCGTAATCAATTGCTGATCCTCCATTTCTTTATACGCTTTTTGTGCCGTATTCGGATTAATTCCGAGTTGCGCAGCGATTTCCCGGCGCGATGGAATTTCCTGCCCGCATTTGAGTTCTTCCGTCGCGATTTGTTCCTTGAACCATCGGACGACCTGAAGATACACCGGGCTTCTTTGGTCAAATTGCATCGTGGTCTTGACCTCCCTTTCCCGTTCACTGTATTAAAACAGTAATACACTTTCTTTCTGTATCATACGCGTAGTACAGTTGACTGTCAATCCATTTCCAAAAAATACTTCACTCTTAATTTATACGGATAGAATTAGATTACGGACATAGTACCTGTAACTTTTTTGCTACTTCATTTACTTAAAACATTTGCATTTTGAAAATACTTTAAGTCCACGATTAAATTTCTCATATCAATACTCTTTTGAAGGTTGTGCAAACAGAAAGAGAGAAGGTGCGCTTTGATCGGCACCTTCTCTCTTTTTCTATCCTCACACCATTTCATTGAGTATACTTTTCAAATAATCCATGTTTTCAACGACACTAACGTCTTCTTTAAAACGATTAATAGTGTGATTTAAATTTTTTTTGTTCGCACTTGTTGGGAATCCTGAACAAACGTTTAATATACTGTTGAGTTTTTTAGAATTTCCACCAATGAAGTAGTGGGACAGATATTTTTTATCTTCTGAAGCAATGATTACCACTGTTGCAAAATCCAATACATCCTCCACATCTTCCTCTATTATTAGTTTGTCTGAGGAACATGCTGTTTCAAATTCATAACTGCTGAACGATGTTATGCTGCCGTTTAATACATCTAATACCGATTTTCTGTAGATGCAATACACACCGCAAATCGTATCATAAGAAGGTATGAACGGATCCTCCATCACCCTCGCAATTTTTTCGTCGCTTTTATCGATAGAAAGGGCATGAAAACGATCCACCATCATTTTGTCTATAAACTCTATTCTTTTCGGAATAAATTTTTGTAGAGAATATTTATCCAAACTGTTGTCAACCTTTCCTATAGTTTATAAAATCAACTCTGATACCCTTAATTCCAGAAAATCATACTAAAATACCGCACTCCGAAGGGTGGCGGTATGAGTAATCTTATTTTTGGAATTCTAAAATGGTTTGTTGAACTGGAATACCTGACATCGGAACCGTTCGCTCAACGAACAAATATCGTTTCCCGTTTACTAAAAAGCGGCGGTTCCCTAAATATTCGACAAGTTTTCCGTCTTGTTTGAGTTTATGTTCAATCGCTTTGACGTGTTCATCCAATGTGTAAAACCGATCATCAAATGTCATCGTGATATTTTTGTTTCGAAATCCGAGTAAGTAACTGTAGAAAAACCAAAATCCCGCCCCTAGTGCCAAAAATGCTAATAGAAAGTCCATGAGTGATTCCCCCTTTTGATATCTTATTTTACGTTCAAGATAATGTAAGGGTTCCCAAATTATTTGAAAATTATCAAAAATCATTGGAATAAAAAAACTGACTCTGAACGATGTCCAGAATCAGCTTGTCTTGTTTAGTAGGGTGTTGGATCTTCTTGCGGTGTATCCGGAATTTCGGTTGGTTCCGGGAACGTGTCCGGCTCCGGTTGACGGATTGGATCTTCCTGTGGCGTATCCGGAATTTCTGACGGAGGTGTCGTCGGAATCTCGTCCGGTTGTTGATTCGGTTCGTGTTCTGGGACTTCATTCGGATTTTTCTTCATGATTATTTCCCCCTTATGATGTGATGTAGTCGCCGCCATTGATATGAATCGTTTGACCGGTGACGTAACTTGAGTCGCGTGACGCCAGGTAGACATATGCCGGTGCGTTTTCAGACGGTTGCCCGCGGCGTTTCATCGGTGTGTCTTCCCCGTGTGCTTCCACCTTCTCTTTTGTGAACGTTGCCGGGATGAGCGGCGTCCAAATCGGACCCGGTGCGACGGCATTGACTCGAATCCCTTTTTCAATCAAGTTTGACGCCAGCGAACGCGTCAACGTCGTGATTGCCCCTTTGGTTGCCGAGTAATCAATCAGTGATGGTGCCCCGCGATACGCCGTGACAGACGATGTATTGATGATTGAATCTTCCTTGTTCAAATGCGGTAACGCAGCCTGCGTCAGATAGAACATTGAAAAGAGATTCGTTTCGAACGTCTCTTTTAACTGATCCGGTGTGATCGCCAAGAAATCGTCTTGCGGGAACTGTTTTCCGGCATTGTTGACCAGGATATTCAATTGACCAAACTCTTGAATGACCTGATCAATGATCGGTTGGGCATTCTCCGGTTGACTGACATCTTTCGCAAACGCCAGTGCCTTGACACCATACCCTTCAATCAATTGTTTCGTTTTTTCTGCATCCCGTCCCTCATTTAAGTACACGATGGCGACGTTTGCGCCCTCTTTGGCATAGGCAATCGCGACAGCACGCCCAATGCCGCTGTCTCCGCCCGTTATCAACGCCACTTTACCTTTCAACTTACCTGATCCCACATATTCCGGGTCGTCGTACACCGGTTCAGGATTCATTTCGGATTCGATTCCCGGTTGCTGATCCTGTGTTTGTCCCCGTGCTTGTTGATGCATCTGCTCTAATTCTTCCTCGCGCATATGACCCAACCCCTTTTCAATATTTAATGACTACCTTCATTAACATTCCCTTGCCATATATCAATAAACGTCGTCAGTAAAAAAATATTTTTTGTTCAAGTAAAGTATTTGTTGAACCTTCAAGTTATTTTTATCGCTGCAGAAGAATTAATAGGTTTAATCTAAGCCTTCAAAGCAAACGACTGATGGTCGGATGCAGAGCACCATATCATCTCGGAAATCAAAAAAAGAGCCGGCGCATACTGTAGCGCCAGCTCTTCTGCCTATTAGGATGTCTTCTCCTTATTCCGGAATAACCGATCCCACTTCCCTGCTTCAAGCATCGTCTGCAACTGAACGGGATAGAAGGTGACCGTCGATAACTCTTCAAGCGGAATAAACCGATACATTAATTCTTGTCCTTCCACCCCAAAAAATTCTTTGGTCGTGACCGTCATCTCATCCAACACGGTCACTTCATATTGAACTACCTCCACCTACGCTTAACTTAGAGGTGGAGGATTCCTGAGTTATCCGACCTAACGGTCGAAACCTGATCAGGCTAACCCCGTCGTTCCGACGGTTAAAGAAGTTAAGATACGTTCGGCTTCTTGTTTGAGATTCAGTCCTGCGTTCACATCCCGGTCGTGATGGATGCCACAACTCGGGCATATCCATTCACGCAAGCCAAGATGTTTCACGTCTTTGTGTTGATGGCCGCAACTGGAGCACAGTTGACTGGAAGCAAAGGTCTTGCCGACCTTCACGACGGTCTTCCCGTACCAGTCCGCCTTGTACTCCAGCATGCGGAAGAACTCCGACCAACTGACGTCCGAGATGGCCTTGCTCAACTTGCGGTTCCTCTGCATGTTCTTCACCTGCAAGGTCTCGATGCCGATGACGTCGTGGTTTTTGACGATCTCGGTGGATACCTTTTGCAGGAAGTCGGTTCTCTTGTTGGCAATCTTTTCGTGGATGCGGGCGACCTTTCGCTTCTGCTTCTGATAGTTCCTCGCCTCGGAAAGTTTGACTTTCTTGTTCAGGGCGATGCGTTGACGGCGGGAGAGTTTACGCTGATCGCGCGCCAGTTTCTTCTCAAGCGTTCGGAAGTAACGGTCGTTCTTGTATACCGTGCCATCCGACAGGATGGCAAAGTTCTTGAGTCCGACGTCGACTCCAACAGATGAACCGGTCTTCGGCAGTTCTTTGATCTCCTGCTCGACGAGCAGGGAGACGAAATATTTGCCTGAAGAGTTACGTCGGATCGTGGCGTTCAAGATACGGCCTGTGACCTGTTTCGAATGGGCGAAACGAACCCATTTCAGCTTCGGAAGTTTGAGATGGTTTCCGACGATCGAGATTTCCGGAAGTTGAGACTTGCCCTGTATGTTGGTCTTGTACGACTGGACGGGATGGCGCTTGGACTTGAAACGAGGGCGTTCGTTCTGTTTCTTGAAGAAGCGGTCAAACGCATCAGCAAGGTGTTTGACGCTAATCTGAACAGATGTACTATCGACTTCCTTCAACCAGTCGAACTCCTGCTTCAACAAAGGAATTTCTTTGGAACAAGAACCGTAGGACAGTCCTTTTCCAGTGGTCTTGTACAATTCATCCCACTTCGCCAAGAAGTGGTTAAAGACGAAGCGCGAACACCCGATCGTCTTCGCGATCAGGATTTCCTGCTCTTTTGTGGGGTAGATTCTGAATTTGTAGGCCTTGTGCTTCAACACCATTTTTCACCTCCTTCAAAGAGAATATACCCGAAAGGTAGGCTAGCGATTCATCTCCCACTTTCACTTCGTTTAGAAGTGGGAGTATTCTCGCCTAATTTTGATAAAAGCCGACTTCATGGAAAGAAACTTCATCATATGTAAAAAAGTTTTCGTGAACCGATAGAAAACGGCTGA
Organism: Exiguobacterium sp. RIT452; assembly: GCF_003598705.1. NCBI lineage: Bacteria > Bacillati > Bacillota > Bacilli > Caryophanales > Exiguobacterium > Exiguobacterium sp. RIT452. The sequence continues at coordinate 521,252 of NZ_QXJB01000001.1, read as the reverse complement.
CCTCTGCCGCAAGACCCAACTCTTCTTTGATTTCGCGGATGACCGCCGCTTCCTCGGGCTCCATCAAACGAATCCGTCAACCCGGCAATGCCCAAAAATCATTCCGGACATTTCGATGAATCAACAGATGTCCGTCTTTAATGATCACAGCAGCTGCGCGGTGGTTAAATCGCTGGTTCTCCAATCTGAAATTAATATCCATCGTTTTTCACTCCTTCTTTTTTTGTTATCGACCCATACTTTTTCACATTTTCCCATATTCCTGAATATTTCAAGATACACGGTTTTTGTTACAAACGAATAGGTTGGTATGCCTGCATTTCAGAATTATCCCAAACAACAGATTACAATATAACTTATTTGAGTATAATTCAGAAATCAAACTGAAATGTTATTTTCAAAACATCCGATGCTATACTCGGTTTATTCAATTCACCACTACAACGCAGTATTCATATACAGCCTACACATATACGTCATATCCAATCGACAGACCGTGATCTGTCATCCACTTTCATCAACCGTCACTTTTTTTCAACATCAGGAGGAATTACAACATGAAACGTATTTTGACAACAGTAACAATGAGCGCACTCGTCGTTTCGGGATTCGCAAGTACGGGTACAGGTAAGGTTGAAGCTGCTAGTTCTTCTTCTTATAAAGTCAAGATCATGGCAGACGGATTACGTGTCCGGACAGGCCCTTCGACTAACTACAAAATCGTCGCTGGCGTCAACGCTGGTCAAACGTTTAAGTATTACGGCAAAACAGGCAACTGGACTAAAATTTCGTACGGCGGCAAGAAACGCTATGTTTACTCAGGTTATGTAAAACGTTACAGCACAGGAAAAAAGGCAACAGCTAAAAAAGCATCGTTCTCAACAGGCTTCCTGCGTCCGACGAGCGGATCCATCTCACAAGGATACGGAAGTGCAAGCGGCCGCTACGGATACACGTTCCATAACGGCATCGATATCGCAGCAGCGACAGGGACAACGGTCCGTGCAACTGCTTCCGGTAAAGTAATCAAGTCCGGCTACCAAGGCGCATACGGCAACTATGTCATGATGACACATAAAGTGAACGGTCTTACGTACACAAGTGTCTATGCCCACCTCAGCAGTCGCTCGGTCTACGCCGGTCAATCAATTGCAAAAGGTACAAAAATCGGAAACGTCGGCAGCACCGGAAACTCAACGGGTTCACACCTTCACTTTGAACTTCACCGTGGTGGTTACGTCTACAGTGGCTCTTCGGCTGCAAACAGCATCAACCCGCTTAACGTTTTATAAGCACAACGTCGGACACTCGATATCGGGTGTCCGTTTTTTTAAACCTTTCTTAAAATAGATCGTTTGAAATAAACTTATCCTAGTTATTGGGAAATTCAGCATACCATAATGAAACAAACATTTCTGTTCTCTTTTAACAAAAAATCAACTCTCGTCAGCTCCAGACCCCTTTTTTGCCTTCATTTCAAGAGAGGATTATTTTACCATTTAAAGTAAATAATCATTTTTAAATCAATAAAATATAAAATTGTGAAACACTATAGAAATAATATTGTAATATTTAAACATTTTGACAAATGGTACACTCATCTAAGAAATTCATATAGTGATATTACATAGAACACACTGATCGCAGCCTTACAGATTTAAAGGAGGATTTACTGAATTGAAGAAATTATTTACTACGCTGACGGTCTCAGCCATCGCCGTCGCCGGATTTTCTACATATGCTGTTCCAAAAGCAGATGCCGCAACGTTTTATAAAGTCAAAGTCATGGAAGACGGGCTTCGTGCACGGACCGGTCCAGCAACGACATACGGTGTCATCACAGGTCTCGATAAAGGAGATACGTATAAATATTTAGGACGTACGGGGAACTGGACAAAAATTCTCTACGGTTCGAAAAAAGTATACGTCTCTTCTACATATGTCAAAAAGTATTCCGTCACGACTTCCTACAAAATCAAGGTCATGGTCGATAACTTACGTGTTCGCAGCAGTTCTTCGACGAGCAGCCAGCAGGTCGGAACCGTCAACAGTGGTCAAACGTTCCGTTATCTCGGCCGGACGGGTGACTGGATCAAGTTTTTATACAACGGGGACAAACGGTTTGTTCACGCCGATTATGTCAAAAAGTATACTGTCACCAGCCTAACGAAGTCGTCGGGCGGTGCAACAAAAGCGTCCAACGATTTCATTACGCCGACGAGCGGTCCGATTACACAAGGATATGGAAAGGCCAGTGGCGTGTACGGTTACACGTTCCATAACGGCATCGATTACGGCGCACCGAAAGGCACACCGGTCTATGCGACAGCGGCCGGTAAAGTCATCACATCGCAGTATAAAGGCGCCTACGGCAATTACATCATGGTCAAACATACGATTGACGGTGCCTCGTTCACGAGTCTCTATGCCCACTTGAACAGCCGTTCGGTTTCCGTCGGACAATCGGTCTCTAAAGGTCAAGTTCTTGGAACGGTCGGCGCAACAGGTAACGCGTTCGGTACGCACCTTCACTTTGAACTTCACCGCGGGACATACGTCTACAGTGCGACATCTGCCGCAAGCAGTGTCAATCCCCTTAACTATTTATAAGAACTAAAAACACGCTGTGCTGAGTGCACAACGTGTTTTTTTGCATCTGTCACCGATTTTGCTTTGCTTGATAAGCTTTCGAATAACGGTCCGCTGCAATGATTGCATCCGCTACTTCATCAGCAGTGACATCAAATCCGCTGTGGATCGTCTCCCCGTCTGCCGTCGCCGCCTGTCCGACTTTGAGAATGTCTTCGCGTGATGCATCTTTTAATTTTACGTCTTCGAGTGTGACCGGCAGACCAAGGTCCATATAAAACGCAATATACCGCTCAATCTCTTCTTGCGGATGTTCTTCGAGGGCCAGTTGGACAAGTGTCCCGAACGCAACCTTTTCACCGTGCGTCAAGTGATGGATGTCCCCGTCGAGTGCCGTAAAGCCGTTATGGATGGCGTGCGCTGCCGCTAGCCCCCCGCTCTCAAAACCAAGACCGCTGAGCAAGGTGTTCGCTTCGACGACGGCTTCGAGGGCCGGCGTGACGACTTTCGCCTGAACCGACTCGTAGGCGAGGCGTCCGTGCTCAAACAAAACCTCTTCACACCGTTTCGCGATGGCTTCCGCTGCAATCGTCGGGCGTCCACCGGCCATCGTCGATCCGCCAAAAGCAATGACGCTCCGCACTTCGACCCATGTCGCCAGTGCGTCGGCGATTCCCGAGGCAAAGAAGCGTGCCGGTGCTTCCGAGATCAACTTCGTGTCGACCAAAACAAGATCGGGATTTTTGTTGTAGAATCGATAACTCTCAAAAATTCCTTCATCGGAATAAATGACCGATAAGGCACTGGTCGGTGCATCAGTCGACGCGATGGTCGGGACGATGACGACCGGCAGATGGAGTTCGTCGGAGACGGCTTTCGCTGTATCAAGCGTTTTCCCACCGCCTACACCCATGACGAACTTGACACCGACGTCTTTCGCTTGCTTCGCAATCCGTTCGACTTCATGCTTTGAGGCTTCTCCGCTGAAATCCGCTTTTTCGATTTTGATTCCTTCAGTTGAAAATGAAGCTTGGACACGTTCCTCGACAATTCCCCAGACGACATCATCCGCGATGACGAGGGCCACATCACCAATCGGGCTCACGTATGTACCGAGCCGATCAATGACATTTTTTCCTTGGACGTACTTTGCCGGACTAATGAAAACACGTTCTGACATGTTCAACATCCTTTCTTTTTCAACGAGAGCATCAACAATGACTTACATTCTATTGCTTTCCTTTTCGTCCGGTCCTCTAAACTCCTTGAGCCGTGAACATTAGGTGAATTGCAGAACCGGTCGTGCCAAACGTTGACGTACCAATCGTCCGTCAGTCGCCAATCGTTCATCCGGATGCTCTCCGAACCATTCGAGACTCGCCGTTTTCGCAACCAGCGCCGATTTGAGTTCTTCAAAAAATCGGTCGTAATCAACGATACCGTCAAATAACGGTACCATGCCGTCCCGCGAGCCGCTTGCCGCATACACATTAGCCGGTTCAAAGACGTCGAATTGATCGGCTCGTGCCACCGTCTTCAAGTGAAGGTGTTCGATGACCGGTTCGAGCCGGCGGTAAGCTGCGACCGGATCGGCGCCGGATTCGACGACATGGAGGACGTCGAAATTCACGCGGCAGGCCGGATGATTGACCTCATGCAATAACCGCTCCGTCGACTCGATCGTGTCGACCGCCGTATTCGGATGGATTTCAAGCAACACCAACTGCTTCGCTTGATCCAAGACTTTACAGACACCGCTCAATTGATAAACAAGTCGCGCCCGTTCCGCCTCCGTCAGTTGATGACTCGCCTTGTGACCGGCAAAAATCCGGATCCGGCGGGTTCCGAGCCGCTGGGCGAGACGAGACAAGGCTTTCGTTTGTTCAAGCAAGACGGACAGTGGAGCGTCAAACGACAGGTAATGGCTGAGCATGCTGACATGAACTCCGCTGTTTTGTAACAAGACGAGGTCTGCTTCCTGCAGATGCTTCGCATGAACACCCCAAACATCCATCGCCTCAAACTCATTTGCTGCGGCAAACCTCACCAACTCATCGAATGACCGCAGATGATGCCGGTAGCTGATCGTACAAAGTGCGAGTTGCATCCGTTTCCCCTTCTTTCTGTTGAAATCGGCTGAACAAATCGACGAGTTGCCGTTTGATGTCATCTTCGAGCGTTGTTTGTGCGACGAGCCATTGTTGGATATCCTGTAAATCTGCCCGGTCGCGGGTCATGCTGTATTTGATCGCCCGGTGTTGAATGATTGTGTATTGATTGACCAATTGCTCGATTTTGTCACACCAGTCGTCAAAATCGGACGCCACTAAATCAATATCCAAGCGTTCATAAAAATAGGCAAAGGCATGCTCATAAGCATATTTGCGGATGGCGATGACGGGCAGTTGCTTTAACGCCTCCGGCAACTTTTCCGGTCTCGACGCATGGTGTAAGATGACCTGTTCGACCGCTTCCGTCAATGGATGGTGCCGCTTAAGACCACTCATGAAATACGCGGAGACGGTTTCCGTGTCCGGCAATTTGACCTGACTCCCGTCAAACCAAAAGCCACCGGCAACGGTCGGCTGATCGATCGCCTGAAGAATCCGTGTCCGATCAAATTCACCTTCATACCGGAAGTCCGGATCAAGCATCCGCCACCTGTCTTCATCATCCGTTGGTTCGAGCATCACGTAATGCGGAAAGACCTCGTGATGGAATTTATTCTCCCGCTCCGGTAACCGGGCGAGGTCGAGCATGACAATGACGGATTGTTCCGGTCGTTTGGTTTTCATGAACTGTTCCAGAACGGTGAGGTTCGCCGCTTTCGAACGGGACGAATCGTACCAGGACTGAACGTTGATTCCATACAGCAAGCGGTACCAATCGAGCATCGCTTCATGACTGATATGCGCCGCATGGTGGGACAGGACAAACTCAGACGTTAACGCAAAGTCAGCGTCCCAGATGCCAAAGTAGTATGGACGATGGTCGGCGTCCGATCGTTTGATTACTTCACAGACACAACTGACGAGACAGTGGACTTTAATCATCAGACGACCTCCTTTTGTACCAACGATTGCAGCAACTGATCGACCGTCATCTGCGGCAGTTGAGCAAGTTGTTCATCCGCCAGGACATACCCGTGTTCAAGTTCCAGATGAACGAGCAATTGCAACAGCCGCATCGAATCCAGCTGCAGGTCGTCCCGAAGCCGTTCGCCTCCCGTCACTGGTTGTAGCATAGTCACTTCCAGCTGTTCCTCGACAATCTGACAAAATGACGTGTAATCAAGGAGTGGACTCATGACGTCACCCCCAGACGAACGCGACTGATTTTCCCGTTTGGCAGCTTTTCAATGGCCGGCACAAACGCCCAATCCGACGGACATTGATGTGGTGCAAGCTGTTCCCGACAATAGGTCCGCAACGCGTCTTCCGTCGCCGAGCTGACGACTTGGACACAGACACGTTCACCTTGCAGACGGTCCGTCCGTTTGAAGACGACGGCCTCTTCGACAGCATCATGACGGAGTAATACATCCTCAATATCCGCCGGATACACCGATAGACCGGACACATTGATCATTTCGTCGAGACGACTGAAGAACCGCAATTCGCCGGTACTCGTCTGCCCCATTAAATCTTTGGTTCCGATCCACTGGTCTCCTGCCTTCACCATTAACTCAGCCGGCTCGTCAATGGTACCGGTCTGGATTGTCAGATGTGGCAACGGATAGCCGATCGCTTGAGCTGATTCCGGAGCAGGATGTAAGGCAATGCAGCCGATTTCCGAACAGCCGTACTGTTGCAACAGATGATCCGTTACGTTCTGTATGGCTTCAAACCAGACGGTCGGCAAGGTCATTCCGGAAATCATCACCGCAAACAGCCGTTGCTTAAATTGGCTGAGTAAATAGACGAGTCCCGGTCCGGCATACAAAATGGCGTTCGGATGTGCCTGACAGACGTGTAAAATATGCTTCGGTGACAGGTTTTCCAAGATAATCGGTGTCGCTCCACGCTCAAATGTCGCCAAGACCCCGCAAATCAATCCGAATGAATGCGACGTCGGGCAGGCAACGATGGTTCCGGTCGTCGCTGTTAACGGAAAACGTTGACCATAGGCTGCCAGTTCCTCATCAATCGAAGCCCACGTCCGGTGAATGACTTTTGCGTCGCCGGTCGTGCCGGAGCTGAACTGAATCAATCCGCCCGGTCGGTTCGTTGACGCCGCCAAACGGATCGGCTGTTGAAAATCGGCATACACCAAATAATCACATCCCGCCTGTGCCGCCAGACGTCTTGCTCCGGCTTCCGGCAAATCCGGATGGAGCGGTACGACCGTCCCGTGCATCTGTTTCATATAGAGACAAAACGCGATCCATGCCGCTGTGTCCTTGACGCAGACGGCAACGACGGTCTGTGCGGGATCCGTGAGCCAATCGAGTCGACAGACCGGATGATCGGTCAGCATCTGTTTTGTATAAAACGTGTCTTCAATGTATAACATGCGTTTCGCTTCCTTTCGGTGTTTGAGATTGCAGAGGATTGCGGATCAGGTGCCGGCACTGCGTCGTGTTGAATTTCCGCGCAACAAGCGACTCCGTATAGACCGTCGGCGTATCGAGTTGTAACGCTTCGAGACGAGCCGGTGGCAAATTCAGTCCAGCGAGTATGTCGGCGGTCCAGTTAAAAAAGGTCGTCTCGTCGAGCTGGTGTGTTTCTTTCAGCTGATGCGACAACTCCGTCAGATGAAAGACAAACACCGTATCGACGACCAGCTCGCGTAACGCTTCGACCTGGTCCATCTCGTAGTACAGATTAGTCGTTGAGCGAAAGGCCGGATGCAGCGTATCGAACGTCGGAATCTTTTCCGGACGTCGGACAAAGGAACGGACAAATTCAACGCTGTCATGAAAATCCCGTAACATCAGCCGCGTCGGCCAACCGTCCTTCAAGACCAACAAAGCATTTTGGGCATGCGCCTCCACCGCGATTCCTTCTTCAATGAGCAGCCGGAACACCGGTTTCAAATAGACGGTCAGAAACTGTTTCAGCCACCGCTCCCGTCCGTATGATTTGAACCATGGTTCAAGAAACAGAGTCTCGTTCTCTTCGCGGAGGGCAAGTGCCGTCAACGGAATGACCGTTTCGTCCGGTGACACAGCCGCCAAGACATTGTCCCGGTACAAACAGCCGATTCGTCCCGACAAGTTGCCGTCTGTCGTCTCCACGACTTGACTGGCGAATTCCCGGAGCACGGTCACCGGCAGTTTTTGCGTCCGGTCGACCAACCAGTCGGACAACACAGGTGCTGCGACGATGTTCGGAACGGTGAACGTCCGTCGTGAGGACGTCTGCATCAAATCGAGCGGAAGCTTGATGTGCGGAACCGTCGGCGCATCCGGTTGAAAGACGGTCCGGATCGACTGCGTTGCTTGAAACAAGGGACCGGCTTCCCCGAGATCGATGCCGCCGGACGTGCGGACATCCGCTTCGACGTGTTGCCATTGCCACGGGTGGACCGGTAGAACGTGATAACCGGTCGGATCGTCGACCGCAGAACTTAACTTTTCCTGCAACCGGAGATACGTCTCGTGCCCAAACGTCTGCTCCATCACACCATCCATGCGTTGTTGATGAACGATCGACACCGGGAGGGCAACAAAGTGCAATCGGAAACGTTGCCCTGCTTCCGGTCCATAGCGCGAGTGGTCGTCACGCGAAAAGCCAATCCGGGACTTAAAACATGGATGGTACGGGTGCCCTTCGACCAATGCTTGTTCGAGTTGTTCGTAGGACAAATGCGTCCGCGGCTCGGGAAATGTCGGACACGCGTCGGCAAACTGAACCGTCTGCCGCAGTTCCAACCGTAGCGGCTCCGCGAGTTGAAAACAGTCCATGATGTGCTCAAGCGTCGACGATTGCTCGTGATTTCCCCGCGTCAAGACGACCGTCTCGATGTCGAGCCAAACGCGGTCAAACGCTCCCCGTCTGCCGTCGACTGTCAGCTCATACGGCGGACGGACAAAACGAAACGTCGTCTGTCCCTGTCGCCGGTGTTCGATGAACGGTTCGATCCGTTCAAACAGGATGGCTTCAAGAAGTTGTTTGCAGACACGTCGTTCGTTCGTCGTTCGCATGGCGGACCTCCCGGTGTAATGGATTGTCGATTTCGATGAAGATCACCCGCTCGCCGCTGACTTCGAGTTCGTCGAGCGCATGGAGCCGTGTCAACAAGTTCGCTTTATACGGTAACGTCGGCCGTGAACGGACATATTCGAGCCAATCCTTGCCGCGTCCCGATAAAATCTGACTTTTTTGATCGCACCACGTTCCGACCCACTCGAGCATCGTTGATTCCGCAAGCAAGCCGTCGCGGTCAAACCGGTGGATCAGACCGGACAAGTGATTCCAGATCATGTAATACGTCAACCGCTCCTTGATCGTCGTCTCGTCGTAGAACAATTCCGGTGCTTCTGCCAGTGCGGCTTCCAGATGGATTAGCTGGTTTTTGTTCGAACGGGCGAGATAATAGCCTTGATTATCGCGAAACTGGTAGCTGACAGGACGCCCTTGTTCAAACCGGATCAGACTGTTTTGCTGATGCGCTTCGAGCGCAATCCCGTAGTCTTCATACAACTCGACCAAGGTCCCGAGTGTCAGTTCGATATACGTCTCGAACCAGTCCCGGGCCGCTTCAGAAAGCGATTGATCCGCTCGCTTTGACTTCAAGACGAGCGATGCCAAGACGGACGGTTCTTGATCGAGCGGTTCCTGAACGAGTGCCGCGACGTTGATCGCATCATCCTGGGCTTCGCGGTAGATGACCTCAAAACCGGACTCGTCTGCACCGGTCTGAACCGTTGCGTATGCCGGATCATGGGTAATCGAAAAGCCGTCCGGAAACGAAATGTGTTCGGCGAGACGCCGCATGACGAGTCCCGCAGTCAGTTCGTGCCGTTTATTGACCCGGCGCGAATTGGTGACTTGGACCGGAATCGAAAACTTCAGCATGTGCGACCGATCTGCTTGCAGGACCGTCCGGATCGAGGATGTCGCGAAGTACGTCGGACCTAGTCGGCCGAGATGGCGGAGTTGGTTCGTCGCGAGCAACTGTTGCACGGTCGGTTGCAACAAAAGATGTTGCGCCTGTAAAGGATGCGCGGGTAACAGGCGTTCTGACGCTGACAGTGCCACCGCTGATCCGAGTTGCTTCCGCATCTGTTCGCTAATCCGTTGATCCGTCGCACTGGCCTCCGTCAGCAGGGACTCATTAACCGCAAAATAATCGAGTTGGAACCCGTTCCTGAATTCCGGTGCATACGCAACTTGCTCCCAGTCATGCATGCCGACCCGGCTTTTCGGCGTCGGGTGGAACCAATGTCCGAACCGGACCGTCTGCTCGTATTCAAGAAACGTCTCAGGATAAAACGGCTCGTTCAGCTCATGCGCGATGACGTGACACATACACCGGTGACTGTCGAGGACCCGGTACAATAAATCCGTTACGCCGGGAGCAAGCCGTTGCAGATGTTGGCAACAGGCAATGATGAACGTCAATGGTGCTTCCTCCGTCCATCCGCAGCTCGTTTGCCGGTAAATTCGTCCGATTTCGTGACGCCCGATCCGTGAACGGCGTCGGATTTCAAGAACGTAGACGGTCCCGACGTCGATCCGGCAGGCCGTCTCACCGAACCAGACGTTCTCATCGTCTGTTGGAATGAACCACTCGATCATGTCGATTTCACGGAGGTAGCTGTTGCCGAAAGCTTGGAGCGTTGCATGGGTTGCAATCTCTTCGGTTCGTTCTGTACGTGTCGTCATGACTGTCACACTCCTTCTAACAATTGATAATCATTCTCACTCTTGGAAAAGAGAAAAACGGGTTTCCCCGTTCTTTCTCCTGCTCTTCATCTGGTCATTTCAATAAGACGTCTTCCAGTTCCGTTAATCCTTTTTGACGTTCGATTGGATCCCAGAAGCCCCACGTCGTCGACAATTGGTGGACTTGATCTTGTTTGACTGCTGTCAGCCCTTTCCAGACTTTCCCGTTCGTCACTTCATCGTAGTACGGTCCACTGTTGAAGTACGACAGATCAATGATGTGGTCGGGGTTATATTTCGCCAGTCCTTCGATCGAAATATTTTCCCCGAAGTCTTTTGGCAGACCTTTCGTCGGTGTCAGTCCGATATCATCAAACAGCAGCGAGTTCGTCGCGTGGTTCGTCAGACCGTAGACCCGAATATCTTTTTTGTTGACCGAGACCGCCATGAAGGTCTCGTCCTTGACGTTTTCCTTGATCCGTTGACCGATGTCTTTTGCTTCTTTCGCCAAGTCATCGATGACTGCTTGTCCTTCTTCTTTCTTGTTGACCGCTTCCGCGACTTTCAGGTGATCTTCTTTCCAGTCACCACCCACCTCGACGGCGACCGTCGGAATCGTTTTCGCCAGTTTGTCATACAGCGGTTTGTACCGGTCACTGATGATCAACAAGTCCGGATCCAGTTTGACGATTTCTTCCGGATTGATTTCGTCCGCGTACGGCAACGCCTTCGTTCCTTTGAGTTCTTTCGTCAAGTGTGGTGGAAACTCATTATCGTACGCCATCACGGCATACGGTTTGACACCGACGGAGACGAGCGATCCTTCCCATGAGACGTGCGACAGGACAACCACTTTTTTCGGATCATTCGGAACTTCCGTTTTTCCAAAAATATGTTCAACGGTGTGGACGGCGGCGGCTTTTTTTGTCGGTTGTTCGCTTGCCTCGCCTCCACAGGCGGCTAATACAACACACGTCGCGAGGACGGATGTGACACTGATGATTTTTTTCATGTGGTTCTTTTCCCCTCTCACTCTCGTTCTTCACTAGTAATGATAATCATTATCACTAAAGAGCGACATGGACGAACCGATCAACTTTCATGGACAAATCAAGCGTGGTTCATTTTCGATGTACTCTAACAATTGCTTCAGCATATGGGTGCGTCCGAGTGGTCCCCACGGATCCCAATCAACGCTGTCCGGATAATGGACTTGATGACGCTGGACCGCCTGCAAAGTTTGCCACGACTCTTCTTGCTGAATCCGCTCGACATCAACCGGTTGACTCCATAAGATCAGCAGGTTTTCGGGATTGACTCGTTGTAACGTCTCCAGCGTGACGATTTCATAAATGGCTTCCGGTAATCCCGGTGTCGGTGTCAGACCCAAATCCTGAAATAAAAAATCGAGCATCGTATGTTCCTTCGTACCGTATAACCGCACCTCGTCCGGTCGAATCCAGACGACGGCCCATGTACCGGTCTTGTTCCACGCCAAACGTTCCTTGACCGTTTGTTCGAGCGCTGTAATCTGCGCGGCGATCGGCTCGAGCCGGTCTTCCCGATTCGTCGCGGCAGCAATCAGTCGGAGATAATCACTCCAACAGGTTTGATGCGGCAGTTCAAGGACATGATCCGCCGGCAACCAGCTGATATCCTGACCCTTTTCTAAACTCGGTGTCTTGATAATCAAATCGAGTGCCGTCGTCTCGAACCATTCCCGTTCGAGCGGTTGATTGGCGTCGTACAACCGGGTTCCGTCTAGTCCGGTCAAAAACACGGGTAATCCGCTTGCTCCGTATTCCGTCGGATAACTCGGTGCGAGGATCGGTTGCAGACCAAGTGCCAACAGATGATCCTGCAACAAAAGCCGGCTGGCAATCCCGATCCGGGGCGTGATCCGTTGTAAAAAATGGGTCGGCGACAAACCGGTCCGTTTTTTGAAGAGGCGGCTGAAATAAAATTCATCCTGCAATCCCACTTTTTGTGCGATTTGCGCCAATGTCATTTCGTGTGAAGCCAGCATCCACTCCTTTGCCGTGCGGATCCGCAATTGCGTCACATATTCTTTTGGTGTTGCGTGATACCGCTCTTTGAACAGCCGGTTAAATGTCGGTACCGACATTCCGAGATCAAGCGCCAGCTCATGGACGGACCGTTGCGTCGACAAGTCCCTCAGCCACGAAGTGACCACTTCCTCAAAGACGTGATTCTCCTGTTCGCGGTTCAATGTCTCAAGCAATTGATAGAGAATTCGTAGTTGAGTCAACCCTTCCTGTTCCGAATTCGGGCTGACACGGAGTTGCCGTAACCAGTCATGCAGGATGTCCGCATCTTGCCGGTACAGGGCACACCGGTGTCCCGTCAACGTCAGGTGGTAAAACAAACAGGTCTCTTTCCCAGCCGGCAACACCTCGTCGATTTGTTCAATCCAGACGGCGTCACCCGGGTATAACCGGTGCCGGTTGCTGTATAAAAATCCGCTCCCCGCAACAACGATGACCAGTCCCGGCTTGACTGATCGCCGGTCGCCTTCAAGCAACCAATGTTTCTCGATTGGTAACGGTTTGATCTGTAACTCCATCCTGCCCACTCCCTAAAAAAACATTTGACAAAAAATTGGTCTTCGATGTACGTTTAATCGCGTTGATAATGAATCTGATTCTCAATTAAAAAGGAGAGACGTCTATGACTACATCCGTTCGACCACGCTCGATCCTGACGATTGTTGCTCTCACGGTTGGACTGCTCACGCTATTGAGTACACTGTCCTTGTTTTATGGTGCCGTGCCGATTTCCCGGGCGACCGTCCTCGCCTCGTTTCATGCCTTTGACGCCGATAATTTGCAGCATCAACTCGTCCAAGAAGTCCGGCTTCCGCGTCTGATTTGCGCCGGGCTTGTCGGCATTGCTCTGGCGCTGTCAGGGACAATGATGCAGGGGTTGACCCGGAATGCGCTGGCTGATCCCTCCCTGCTTGGCATCACCCACGGAGCAGGACTTGGAGTCGCCTTGTCGCTGGCCTTTGTCTCGGAGCATTCATTTGTGACTTCGCTTGCCTTTTCGTTTGGCGGCGCTGCACTTGGGACAACCGTCATTCTGTTGATCACGGTGTTTGCCCGTGGCCGCTTTTCACCGGTCACGTTGACCGTAGCCGGTGCGGCCCTGAGTGCTTTATTCAGCGCCTTGTCGACCGGCATCACTCTGTTTCACCAAGTCGCCCAAGATCTCAGCTTTTGGTATGCCGGCGGGTTGTCCGGGGCAAAATGGGCGCACGTGTTGGTCTTGCTCCCGGTCGTCCTGCTTGGCCTCCTCATTTCCTTACATATCGCCCGCAGCATGACCGTCCTCTCGCTCGGAGAAGACGTTGCGACCGGGCTCGGTTCCTCGTTGACGAAAGTCCGGCTGCTGGGATTTTGCAGCATCGTCCTGCTTGCCGGTGTTGCCGTGTCGGTCGCCGGTGTCATCGGCTTTGTCGGCTTGATCATTCCCCATATCAGCCGCTTTTTGGTCGGGACGAACTATTACCTGTTGTTGCCGGTCAGCGCCCTGTTCGGCATGACGTTATTGATTGCTTCCGATTTGCTGGCGCGCATGATTAATCCGCCGTTCGAAACCCCGCTTGGAGCCGTCACCGCCTTGGTCGGTGTCCCCTACTTCCTTTATCTCGCCCGCCGAAAGGAGTTGTCCGTCTGATGGATGTCTGGCATGCCGTAAAACAGGCGCGATTGACGCTGTTTTGTTTATGTAGTCTGCTCGTTTTGACATTCGTGTACAGTCTGTCGACCGGAATTCTTCCCGTTTCGTTTGGGGCGATCGGCCGAACGTTGATCGGACAGGGAACGGAAGCGGAACGATTGATTCTCATCGATCTCCGGTTACCGCGGATGCTGCTCGCCTTGTTGATTGGTGCCGGACTGGCTGTCTCCGGAACATTACTTCAAGGGATGTCACGCAATGCCCTCGCCGATCCCGGCATTCTCGGAATCAATGCCGGTGCCGGACTGTCTGTCGTCTTGACATTGTTTTTCTTCCGCTCCGCTACACATCAACTTCCAGTTCTGCCGTTCGTCGCTTTTTTCGGTGCGACACTTGTCGCCTGGACGATTTACCGGTTGGCGGGAAAAGCGGTCCAACCGGGACGTCTGTTGTTGGTCGGGGTCGGAATCAACGCGCTGTGCGGCGCCCTCCTGATCATTTTTCAGTTGAAGATGGATCCGCGCGATTTTCAGCAGGCGACGGTCTGGTTGACCGGAAGCATCTGGCAGGCGGATTGGGCATCCGTCTTGACGCTTGCCCCTTGGATCATCTGCCTGGTGCCGCTTGCCTTTTTACACAGCCGGTCGTTGAATCTGTTGCAACTGAGCGGCTCGCTCCCACAGACGTTAGGACTCCGAGTCGAGCGGACACGGAAACGGATTTTATTGATTGCTGCCGCACTTGCCGGTTCCTGTGTCGCTGCCGGCGGCGGAATTTCCTTTATCGGATTGCTCGCCCCGCATATCGCCCGGCGTCTTGTCGGACCGAACCATTACAGTCTGATTCCGGTCGCCGCCCTGCTCGGCAGCCTGCTCGTGTTGCTCGCCGACTTGATTGGGAAAAATCTGCTTGCTCCGGCCGACATTCCGGTCGGGATTGTCATCGCAATTCTTGGAGCACCTTATTTCATCGTATTATTGTTCCGAAAATGAAGGCAGACCGATTCGCCACAAGTGGACGGATCGGTCTTTTTCTCAGCGTTTGCCTTTTTGCCCCAGCACCTCGTAATACTGCTGATCACTTCCTAAAATAAACGAAGGTGCCGGTTGACCACGACGCGCGCGGTGACCTGCAAGATGGACGTCACTCGTCTCCCACGCTTTCCAGTCCTGTTCCGATTCCCAGCGAATCAAGACGATGACTTCTTCCTCGCCCCGCGTTCGCTTTTTTTGCAGGACACTGAGATCGATGAAGCCGGGTTGTCGTTCGATGATGCCTTCGCCTGCGAACCGTTCAATCATCGACTCGGCATGACCGGTTTCCACCCGGATTGTTTTAAGTTGAATAAACAGAAAAACCACTCCTCTTTAATTGATAATGAATCTCATTTGCAATACTACTATATCATCGATCCTGTTCTCTTTGTCAATACCATTCCAATTTGTTTCCATCGATGATGATTGGGCAGACAGCAAAAAAGCTGTCTCGATTCGAGATCGAAACAGCTTTAACGCTATACACTTTAGATGTTATTCAGGCAACGCGTGATTGTTCCGTACGGTCGGCTTTTTTCCGCCCGAATAATCCGCCTAAGACGGCACCGATGATGGCGGGTACGACCCAACCGAGCCCGACGGAGAAAAACGGCAACACGTTTTCAAATACGCGTAAGACCGGTCCGACCGGTGCTTCCGCTGCCTTCAGTCCATCAAACAGACTGACGGCAAATGTCATCCACATCGCTCCCTGATAGACAGCCGGTTTTCCTTTAAAGACAGAATGTAAAAACGTCAGGAAAATCAGACAGATTGCCAGTGGATAAAGTGTCAGCAGAACCGGTTTTGAAATCGCGATCAACTGTGTCAGACCGATGTTGGCAACGAGCGCGCTGAAGATCGACAGTCCAATCGTCCACTTGACGTATGAAATCCGTGGCAACAAGAGGGAGAAGAATGACGCACAGGCAGTAATCAGTCCGACACTTGTCGTCAGACACGCAACCGTGATCATCAAACCAAGCAAGATCGAGCCGTACGAACCGAAATAATAATCGGAGACGGCAGACAAGATTTCCGCTCCGTTCTTCAACGGACCGATTTTGGCGACACTGGAAGCCCCCATGAACGCAAGGGCCGAATAGGTG
The DNA here is from genome assembly GCF_003598705.1 of Exiguobacterium sp. RIT452. NCBI lineage: Bacteria > Bacillati > Bacillota > Bacilli > Caryophanales > Exiguobacterium > Exiguobacterium sp. RIT452. Next base: position 504,992 of record NZ_QXJB01000001.1, on the reverse strand, counting down.
ACGGCCAACAAACTTGCCGCAATCAAGGCTGCTTTCGAACAGATGATGAGCAGTTGTTTTTTCGACGTGACCCCTTTTTCCTTGATTGCCGAGATGATGATGATGCCGAAGACAAACGCTCCGAGGGCATCAAGCGTTAAATACCCTTCCTGAAATCCATTAAAAAAGGCGTTGTGTTGGTACGTCGTCAAAGGATTCTGAAAACTTCCGATCGGCTTAATGACGGCAACGAGAATCAACAGTCCGATGAATGTAATCTTGATCGGCGTCAAAATCTTTCCGACGACATCAACGATTTTTGTCGGATTCAGCGACAACAGACAGGCAAGCGTATAAAACAGAATCGAAAAGATCAACAGTGGTGTTGAGGAAGCCGACTCTCCGAAAAAGGGTTTGATCCCGATTTCATAAGAAACGGTTCCGGCTCGCGGAATCGCAAAAAATGGCCCAATTGCTAAGTACAAGATGATGGCAAAAACAAGACCGAAGACCGGGTGGACCCGTGACGCCATCGCCCGTAAATCCGCTTCACCGGAATAGGCGAACGCTAGGATCGCAAGTAACGGTAAACCGACGCCTGTGACAAGGAACCCGGCATTGGCGACCCAGACTTGCTCCCCTGCCATCTGACCGAGCATCGGTGGAAAAATCAGATTACCTGCTCCGAAAAACAAGGCAAACAGCATCATACCAATGACGACAATAAAGGATGTTGGAACTGTTTTAGACATAAGAAACCCCCACGATTTAGTTACGACCTGATTGTTTTGATCCATCAATCAGGTACTTCGTTCGAAAGGATAACATAGGTCTGTGACCTCGTGCTAGGAGTTTATCTGGTGAATATTCTGACATTTCTTAAAAAACCTTGCTGTTTCACCCTTTTCTAAAATAATGATCGCTGATTCGCTCGAATGATGTAATCGGTAACATAAGTTCATCTGACTCAGTTCAGAAAAGAGGAATCTTTTACCCTCAATTGACGTATGGATATTTGTGGTATATTTGGTTAAAAGGAGGGGTTTTGATGAAACGATTATTGATTGGCATGACGGTAGCAAGTCTGCTTGCCGGCTGTTCCAGCACACCGGAAGCCGAAAAAGTAAAACCACCGGGACTGACCTTCAAGCAAGATGAACAGACGATTAAAATCATTCCGCTCTACGACGAATATCAATCGTACGTCGATGCAACGTTAAAAGAGCCGACCGAGAATGGCGCACTATTTGAAAAACATGTTTTGGCTGCGAAACACAAATGGATCGAAAAAGAAAAACTGACAGATACCTACACAGACCAACGTATTTATGAAATTCCAACCGACAACGTCGAAGAACTGAATAAAACGATTGCCTACTTAAAAAAACACCAAGATTCCATTCATCAACAGATCAAAAAAAGTCTTCAGACTTCGATTGATGCACTGCCGAGAACAGAGAAGCTGACGGTCTTCGTCGCGCCTTATAATGTCCATAACGCAACCGATCTTCAACGCTTCGGCGGCGTCAGCGGTTTCGCCTCCGGAAAAAACATGTTCACCCTTTACTTAGCAAAAGATTTTTCAACAGATACACTGGCGAATAGCGTCGCCCACGAATACCACCATACCGTTGCTTTTGAAAGCATCACGCACGACTCGATGTTCAACGGTATCATGTTGGAAGGTGAAGCGGACATGTTTGCCGCACAGGTTTATCCAAAAGGTAAAACGGAAACGACCGAACCGTTGCTCGATCATACATTAGAAAATCTATTAACACATGTCAATAATAACGCTGTGACCGAGGACGATTTACGATTTGGAAACTATGACAAACAAATTCCTCCGCTTGCAAAATATACGCTCGGCTTTATGATCATGACGGATTTCATTCAAAAAAATCCAGATGTTCCCGTCGCCCAGTGGACCCAGATGCCGCCGGCTGATATTTTAGAAAAAACCGATTATGCGAAAAAATTAACGATCCGGTAATCAGCATCCGGACAGAATAAGGATAAAAAAACCACGAGTTGTGTATCTGTTAAAAGGTACATAACTCGTGGTTTTGATATTTTCAGTTGTTCACTCATTTAAAGGCCGGAATCGCCGTTTCATCATAATTGTCTTCGAGGAACTTTTTAACTTCCGGACTTGTCATCGCTTTCGCAAGTTTTTGAATCGCTTCTGAATCCTGATTGTCCTCACGGGCAACGAGCGTGATCGCAAAGTCATTCTCGACGCCTTCCGTGACGAGCGCATCCTGTTTCGGCGTCAGACCGAGCGGTGAGGCATAGGCCGGCGTCATGATGACCGCATCTGCATCGTCATAAAGACGGGCCAGCATCAGTAAATCCACTTCCTTGAATTTAAAATCGCGTTTGTTTTCCGTGATGTCTTTCATCGTGTAATACGGACCGGTTTTCTTTTTCAACTGAATCGCATCATGTTGGGCAAGTAAAGCCAGCGAGCGGTCGATGTTCGAGACGTCGTTCGCGATTGCGATGACGGCACCTTTCGGCAATTGGTCCAGCTTTTTGTATTCTTTCGAATAAAGACCGTAGTTCGCGAAGTAGATCGGTTCAATCGGGACGAGTTTCGCATCGTTGTTCCGATTGAATTCTTCCATGTACGGGACGTGTTGGAAGAAGTTCGCATCCACTTCTTTTGCCGCCAGCGCACTGTTCGGTTGAACGTTATCACTCAAGACGACGACTTCCAGGTTAATGCCCTCTTCTTTTAATTGGGGTTTAACGAGATCCAGAATTTCTGTCATCGGTTTGATCAGTGATGCAACTTTTAACGTCTCCGTTTTTTCCGTCGAACCTTGTTCGTCGTTCTTGTCCGCGTTCCCGCATCCGGCTAATGCCAGGACAAACACGCTGAGTAATATCATGATTTTTTTCATTTGAATTCCTACTTTCGGTTAACGTTTATCGAGCAAGCGTGCTACGGTCGTCCCGGCAAACTGAATCATTTGCACCAGGATGACCATAATTAAAATCATATACAGCATCAATTCTGTCTGAAACTGCTGGTAGCCGTATCGGACAGCAAAGTCACCGATTCCTCCGCCCCCGACAACCCCCATGATGGTCGAATAGGAGATGAAGCTGACGATTGACGTCGTCAGACCCAGAACAAGGCCGGACCGGGCTTCGACGAATAAAAACTTCATCACGACGGCCCGTGTCGAAGCCCCCATCGAGACCGCGGCCTCGATGATTCCTTTCGGGACATCCAGCAACGATTGCTCGACGAGGCGCGAATAATGGGCGATGGCGATGATGGCAAGCGGTACCGTCGCTGCCGCCGTCCCGATCGCGGTTCCGATGATGAGGCGCGTAAACGGAATCAAGAAGACGACGAGCAACAAAAACGGAAACGAGCGGATCGTATTGACCAACAGATTTAAAGCCGAAAACAACCAGCGATTCGCCAGCAACTGATCCTTTCGTGATAAGAACAGCAAGGTGCCGAGCGGAAGTCCGAGCAGAATCGCAGCAAGAATCGACACGCCGACCATCACGAACGTTTGTCCGATAGCCAGCCGGATTTCTGCGGCATACGTAATCAAGATCTCAGGCATGCGTCTCCCCCCGTTCGGTCAATTGGGTCAAGAACCAGCCGGCATCACTTTCGATCTCGGTCACTCCGGTCGGTTCCGTCGCAACCGTCTTGCGAATCCGTCCGTCTTCCATGATCGTGACCCGGCGGCAAATGCTCTGAATCACATTCATTTCATGGCTGACGATGACAATCGTGACGCCTAACGTTTGATTGATCGTTTGCAGGACCCGTAAAATTTCCGACGTCGTGCTCGGATCAAGCGACGAGGTCGGTTCGTCACACAGAAGAACACGCGGCCGGTTCGCGAGCGCCCGGGCAATCGCAACACGCTGTTTCTGACCACCACTCAACTCGGTCGGATACTTGCCGGAAAAATTGGCCAAGCCGACAAACTGCAGACATTCCTCGATCCGGGCAATACGGTCTTTCTTTTTAACACCGGCCAGATCAAGCGAGACGGCGATGTTCTGTTCGACGGTCTTGTTTGCAACGAGATGAAAATCCTGAAAAATCATGCCCATCTCTTGCCGGACATTCCGGAGCTTTTGTTTCGGCAAAGTCGTCAAGTCGGTCCCGTCAAACTCGACGATTCCTGCATCCGGCCGTTCGAGCAGATTCATCAGTCGCAACAGTGTGGATTTGCCGGCTCCGCTTGCTCCGATGATTCCATGAATCTCTCCCTGCTCAATCGAGAGGGTGACGGACTGAATAACGGGTTGTTTGGAAAAACTTTTATCGACGTTTCGTAATGAAATCATGTGGCACCCTCCCCTTACAACGTGTTTCATTTTACCGTAAGCTGTCCATTTTTGTCATGTTGAATGCTTTTTTTCTTTCCCGCGTCATTTCACTAATCAAGTAAATCATTTTAATAACAAAAAATCTGAACCGAAGTCCAGATTTTGATTAAGCGATGTTAATTATTCTTCGTATTTCTTGACGATCGTCGCAATCCCTTGACCGCCGCCGATGCAGAGTGTCGCCAGACCGTGGCTTTCCCCGGTCCTTAACATCTCGTGGATCAACGTCACCATGATCCGTGTTCCGCTGGCGCCGATCGGGTGACCGAGGGCAATCGCCCCGCCGTTTCGGTTCAACTTCGCCGGATCAAATCGGAGTTCTGCGTCGACTGCAAGCGACTGGGCGGCAAATGCTTCGTTTGCTTCGATGACATCGATCGCGTCCAGGCTCAGACCGGCTTTTTGCAACGCCTGACCGACTGCTTTGACCGGACCGATCCCCATGATACTCGGGTCGACGCCGGACGTCCCGTTTGCAACGATCTCGACGAGTGGTGTCAGACCAAGTTCTTTTGCCTTGCGGGCCGACATGACGACGACTGCGGCCGCTCCGTCATTAATCCCGGATGCATTGCCGGCTGTGACCGTACCGCCTTTCTTGAAAGCCGGACGCAAACGTGCGAGTGATTCCGCTGTCGTTCCGGCACGCGGGAACTCATCTTCGGCGAAGACAACCGGATCACCTTTGCGCTGTGGAATTTCAACCGGTGTGATTTCCGCTTGGAAACGATCCGCTTCGATGGCTTGACTTGCTTTTTGTTGACTGGTCGCTGCGAACTGGTCTTGCGCCTCCCGGGAAATCGTATATTGCTCGGCTAAGTTTTCCGCCGTGATCCCCATGTGGTAGTCGTTAAAGGCACACTCCAGACCGTCCTTGATGATCGTATCGACAAGCGGCTGGTCGCCCATCCGTAAGCCGGTCCGGGCTCCGCTTAACACGTACGGTGCCTGACTCATGTTTTCCATCCCGCCGGCGACGATGATCTCCGCCTCGCCGGACTTGATTGCTTGAAACGCGAGGTGAATCGCCTTTAAGCCGGAACCACAGACTTTATTGATCGTCATCGCCGGGACCGATTCCGGGAGACCGGCGAGGAGACTGGCCTGCCGTGCCGGATTTTGTCCGAGTCCCGCCTGCAGGACGTTGCCCATGATGACTTCCTCGACGAGCGCTGGTGCGACATTCGCCTGTCCGAGTGCCGCTTCGATGACCGTTGCGCCAAGTTTTGTTGCCGGAACATCCTTTAAACTGCCGTTAAAACTGCCGATTGCCGTACGTGTCGCACTGACGATGACCACTTGTTCACTCATCCTGACTTCCCCCTTATTGAATCGTATATCCGCCGTCTAAGACATTGGCCTGTCCCGTGATGCCTTTCGCTTTTCGACTGGCGAGGAATAAGGCATAGTCAGCGATTTCCTCGACCGCGAGCAACCGCTTTTGCGGAACGAGCGGATAGATCACGTCTTCGAGGACCTTTTCCAATTCGACCTGGCGTGTCTTTGCAAGATCCGCCATCTGATTGCGGACGAGCGGCGTGTCAACGTAGCCCGGGCATAAGGCATTGACCGTGATCCCGTGTTCCGCCCCTTCCAGTGCCGCCACTTTCGTTAAGCCGAGGAGCCCGTGTTTCGCGGAATTGTAGGCCGCTTTTCCGGCAAAGCCGATCAGCCCGTTGATCGAAGCCATGTTGATGATCCGACCGTATCCTTGTTCCTTCATGATCGGGAAAACATGCTTGATCGCCATAAACGGTGCCGTCAACATGATTTTGATCATCAACTCAAACTTCTCCGTCGGAAAATCTTCGATGGGTGAGACATGTTGCAGACCGGCGTTGTTGATCAATACATCAATCCGACCGTACTGCTTCATCGTCTCGGCAAACACAGACTGGACTTGGGTTTCATCCGTCACATTCAGCGTCAGACCAATCACGTCATGTCCCGCTTCCTGCAACGTCTGCGCTGCTGTTTGTGCCGCTTCTGTGTTGACGTCCGTAATGACGACCTTCGCTCCTGCTTCTGCGAACGCCTTTGAGATTTCAAGACCAATCCCGCTTCCTGCTCCCGTCACGAGGACGATATCTCCGTTGACCATCTGACTCACTCCCCTACTGGCATACGTTCAAGTTCCGGGCTGACCGTGAAGTTCGCTTCCGTCACGGTGCGGATGTCTTCGACCGTCAGTCCGGCGAGCGTCTCGATCAAGACCATTCCGGCATCCGTGAAATCAAAAACAGCTTTGTCGGTAATCAACCGGTGGACGACTTGACTCCCCGTCAACGGTAATGTACAGTTCGACTTCACTTTCGATTCGCCGTACTTATTGACGTGCTCCATGATGATGACGACCCGTTTCGCCCCGTTGACGAGATCCATCGCTCCGCCCATTCCTTTGACCATCTTGCCGGGAATCATCCAGTTCGCGAGGTCTCCGTTTTCAGCGACTTCCATCCCGCCTAAAATCGCGAGGTCGATATGACCACCGCGGATCATGGCAAATGATTCGGCACTGTCGAAATAGGACGCGCCTTTTTGTGCCGTGACCGTCTCTTTGCCGGCGTTGATTTCGTCGGCATCGACTTCATGTTCGAGCGGATACGGTCCGATGCCGAGCAAGCCGTTTTCCGATTGCAGCATGACGTGCCGATCATTCGGAATCGCATTGGCGATCAGTGTCGGAATCCCGATGCCGAGATTGACGTACATCCCGTCCTCGATTTCCTGCAATGCACGATTGATGATGATGTCTCTAGACGTTGCCATAGTATCTCCCCCTTATGCTTCCCGGACTGTCCGGCGTTCGATGCGTTTCTCGTAGTCCGTCCCGACGATGATGCGCTGGACGTAAACCGCTGGTGTATGAATCTCGTTTGGATCCAGTTCACCGACTTCAACCAGTTCTTCGACCTCGACGATTGTCACTTTCCCGGCCGTCGCGACCAGTGGATTGAAGTTGCGTGACGTTTTACGGAAAACAAGGTTGCCGAGTTTATCCGCTTTCCAGGCTTTGACGAGTGCAAAATCACCGACGATCCCTTCTTCAAGCAAATACGTTTTTCCGTCGAATTGTTTTTGTTCCTTGCCTTCCGCGATCGGTGTTCCGACACCGGTCGGCGTGTAGAAGCCGGGAATGCCCGCGCCGCCGGCTCGAATCCGCTCCGCAAGTGTCCCCTGCGGTACGAGGTCGACTTCAATCTCGCCACTTAAATACTGTTGCTCAAACGTCTTGTTTTCCCCGACGTACGACGAGACCATCTTCTTGATCTGGCGTGATTGCAATAAGATGCCGAGTCCGAAATCGTCGACACCACAGTTGTTGCTGACGACCGTCAATTCCTTGACGCCTTGTTCCTGTAAGGCGGTAATTGATTTTTCGGGAATTCCGCACAGGCCGAACCCGCCGACGACGAGCGTCGCCCCGTCAAAAATATCTGCTGTCGCTTCCGTAAATGAATCGTAGATTTTCCCCTGTTGCATCGTTCATTTCCCCCTTTGTAAGTACAGCTGTTTAATAAAGACCCGTCAGGTTATACAGACCAATCATCAAGAAGACCGTTACTGTCTTTAAAATCGTGATCATAAAGATGTCACGGTACGACTGACGGTGCGTCAACCCGGTGACGGCAAGCAAGGTGATGACGGCCCCGTTGTGCGGGAGTGTATCCATTCCGCCGGACGCCATCGAGATGACCCGGTGCATGACTTCCGGCGGGACACCGCCTGATGTGATTGCTTGCGTATACTTATCTGACATTGCACTGAGCGCGATGCCCATGCCGCCGGATGCTGAACCGGTCACACCGGCAAGTGCCGTCGTCGTGACCGCGCCGTTGACAAGTGGATCGGTGAACGTCGACGAGATTCCGCTTGAGACGGTTTTGAATCCCGGCAAGGCGGCAATGACGCCACCAAATCCATACTCGGCTCCCGTATTCATGACGGCAAGTAAGGCACCGCCGATACTGACGTTCAGACCGGCTTGGAAATTCGTCCGGACTTTTTTGAAATCATAGAGCATCGCCGAGATGATACCGATGATCAAGGCCATCTGGACCGACCAGATCGCGAGCACGGCCGGCGTCTCGATTTTGCCGAAGGCTTCCAGACCAATCGCCGCGAAGTCAAAGCCTTCCGGATACCAGTTCGGAATCGCGAGCGTAAAGTACTTGTTCATGACGGCGACTAAAATCAACGGCACAAAGGCCAACACTTGACGGTAAACCGGCTGTTGCGCCGTCTCAAGTGTCAATTCCGGCTCGTTTTTCAACTCCATCTGCGGAGCGCTGCTGGCTGCCGTCGCTTCAAATCCGGCGTAACCTTCCCCTTCCTGATGGGCTTTACGTTTACGCGATTCGAGATACATCATCCCGACGGTCAGGATGATCAGTCCGCCGACCGTTCCCATGATTGGAGCGGCATAGATGTCTGTTTTGAAGAACGTCGTCGGAATGACGTTTTGAATTTGTGGTGTCCCCGGCAAGGCATCCATCGTGAACGTAAACGCTCCAAGCGCGATCGTTCCCGGAATCAACCGTTTCGGGATGTTTGCTTCGCGGAACAAGTTTGCCGCGAACGGATAGACGGCGAAGACGACGACGAACAGACTGACACCGCTGTACGTCAAGATGGCTCCGAGCAGGACGATGGCCAGAATCGCCCGTTTGGCGCCGATGATCCGAATAATCGTCTTCGCAATCGATTCGGCAATCCCTGACATCTCAACGACTTTCCCGAAGATGGCTCCGAGTAAGAAGACCGGGAAATAAGCTTTGATGAAGCCGACCATCTTCTCCATGAAGATATTCGAGAAGAACGGCAGGACCCAATCCGGATTCGTCAACAGAACCGCGAATAATGCACAGATCGGAGCAAACAAGATGACCGAAAAGCCACGATACGCTACGAACATGAGTAAAGATAAGGCAAGAAGAATGATGATCAGTTCCATGGTGAATCTCCTTTTAGTTTTTAGTAAGCGCTTTCAATTGCTTCTTCCCCATTTAACAATTGAATCGGAGAACGGTCAATCAAAATTCGATAACCTATAAGTACAGCTTATAGACTCTATAACTTCACATTATAGACACATTTTGTTTTTTTTGATGCCTCTTGGAGAAATCTTTTGAATGAACAGGACTTTTTGTATGCGTTGGCGTATTCTAACGATAGAAGGAATTGTTGATGAAAGTAAGGTGAATCGGTGTGAAATCGATCTTGTACGACGTGCTCCATAACCTGACTTTATTGATGAGCGGGTTTTATCTGCTCGGAAAACTATCGCCCCACCCGATTACCGTCGACTCCAAACGGTCGGTCCGGATTTTGTACGGACTCAGTTTAAGTATCCTGTCGTTGCTCTTGATGCAGTTGACAATCGAACCGGTTCCGGGTGTCCTCGTCGATTTACGGCATATTCCGGTCATCGTCGCCGCTTATTTCGCCGGTCCGCTGCCGACCTGTATCGTGACGATCATCATTATCGTCTATCGGTTCAGTGTCAACACGAATGCGGCGGCTTTTGCAGCCTGTCTGTTCATTTTACTGGTTGCCGGCGGAACGTTGCTGATCGTCAGGTGGTTGCCGCTCTACTCCCGAAAAACATTTACGGTCGTCACGGTGTATGCGACCGTCCTGCATGGACTCGTCTTGACATATGTCTTGTTCGACACCGGGCTCATCCTCGACATTTTAAGTGTCGTTCTCCCGGCGTCATTTGCCAGCAGTTGGCTTGCCCTTGTCATCATCCGGGATATTCGGCTGACGAAGCACGCGATGCAGACCTTGCAACAGACGGCACGACGTGATTTTTTGACGGGACTTCATAATTTCCGTGCCTTTACCGATCACTTGGAAGATTTAAAACAACAAACGATCCTCCATTCTCGGGAAATCGCTTTGATTACGGTCGACATTGACCATTTCAAACAGGTCAATGATACGTATGGTCATGAAGCGGGCGACGAGGTTTTACGGCAGTTTGCAAAACGGCTGCATGACGGGGTGACGGATTCCGGTTATGTCTCCCGAAACGGCGGTGAAGAATTTTCTGTTCTCGTTGAACGATTAATGGTCGTCAAAGTGTTGGCACTCGCGGAACAGTTACGGGAACGGATCGCTGCCGCTCCGTTTGTGTTGTCCTCTGGTGTTGGACTCCGTTTGACGGCATCGTTCGGCGTCGCCAGTTTTCCGGAAAGGACCGGACAGATTCAACACATCGTGACCGATGCCGACGCCGCGCTTTACCAATCTAAACAAAACGGCCGGAATCGCGTCACCCTGTTTTCGCTTCAAGAAGAAGTCGCATCAGCCCGTCACTCCGATTAGGGATGGACGAATCCGGTAAAATCGGCTACGTTTGATAGTGAGGTAGGTGAGTGTTATGAAATTGGCAAAAGGACCGTATATTTTAATTGGTCTCGTCCTCGGTCTCCTGTTCGGCTTCATCGGGGATAATTTTTATCTGTATGTCTCGGCCGGTATTTTAGTCGGTGCGATGCTCGAAGGCTACGTCTCGTGGCAACAACGGAAAGAACAAAAAAAATCAAATCATTCCTAAGGGGGAATCAGTGTGGGCTTCAGTGAACTGTTTTTATCAACGCTCGCGTACATCGGTGTCGCGACGCTCCTGCTTGCAATCGGAGTTGTCCTGTTTGAAGTGACGACTAAATCAAAAGAGATGGAGCTGATCCGTCAAGGGAAAAAAGCGGCTGTCTATGCATTCGGCGGACGAATCCTTGGTCTTGCGATTGTTCTGTACTCAAGCATCACGAACTCGGTCAGCATTCTCGACATGGTCTTGTGGGGAGCACTGGCAATCGTTTTCCAAATCGTTTTGTTCTACTTGGCTGATTTAATCATTCCGCGTCTCAGCATGACAAAAGAAATTGATGCCAATAACGAAGCCGTCGGTTTACTGCTTCTGTTCCTCTCGATTTCAATCGGACTGATCATCGCCGGTTCCCTTACATATTAAAAAATGCCAGCATCCCGGACGTCGGAGTGCTGGCATTTTTCATTTTTCCAAGTCTTCGAGTTCTTTTTGGGAGCGGGGATAGCCGTTTGCCTGCCACTCCGCCCGGTAAATCGAATCGAGTTTCGTCAAACCGACTTCATCCGGATCCTTATCGGCATCCGGACTCAAATCCTGATCGAGATGCGTTAAATACTCTTTTAACGGATCCGCTTCCCTCTTGTCCTTGTTCTTCAGCAAAAGCAGACCGGCACCGGCCAAAACGCTCGCTCCGAACACATACCGTTTTCGTAATCGCATCGGTTCCCCTTCTTTCTGTCAGAACACAGCTTAGACAAGCCCTCCCCCGTCCCGGAGGTTCGGGTGGGCCAACTGTCGGACTTTTCCCTGTTCGACGGTCAGGACGTGATCCGGTTGTCGTTCGAAATAACCGGTTTCGAGCACCCCCGTCAAACTTTTTAGTTCCTGGGCAAAATGACGGACATCCTGGACCCGCTCGAGGTCCACATCCAGAATCAAATGTCTGCCATCCGTCACGAACGGTTTACCCTCGTGTTCCCGCAGTGTCACGTCCAGCTGCTTGTCCCGCAGATAACGCTCGACATACGGTCTCGCAAACGCATCGATTTCGACCGGTAACGGTCCGGTCAAGTGGTGCACGAATTTTGAGGCGTCCGCTAAGTAAAGGATTTCCCGGCTCATCAGCGCGACGACTTTTTCCCGGAATAACGCACCGCCCCCGCCCTTGAGCACACGGAACCGTGGGTCGATTTGATCGATCCCGTCGATGACGAGATCGATATGGGTTGTTTCTTCAAGTGACAGGAGGGGAATGTTCAATCGTTTCGCTTGTTCAACCGTCTCGTTGGATGTCGCGACCCCTTGCACTTCGCCGCCCGCTTTGACCCATTCACCTAAGGCATCGATGAAACTCCAGGTTGTCGAACCGGTCCCAAGACCAAGGACCATGCCGTTCTTGACCTGCTTGATTGCCGCTTCCGCCAGCATCTTCTTCTCTTGCTCATACATCAGCACCCCTCCTTCGTTAGTTATCTATTCCCGGTTGACGCTTACTTCAATCGACGAGTGTTGCCGTCTCTTGCAAATAGAGTTCGATTGCTGAACGGAGCGGTTCAAGTGCGTCTTGCCAAAAAGTGACCGCATCCGGTTCCCCGTCCAGATACTGTTCCACCAGCTCTTCGATCGAAGCCCGGCCCGATGCCCGTAACAGCGGTTCAAATTGATCGCTGAACGCCGCTTTGGATTGTTTGACCCTCGTATACAACTGATTGCTCAACAAGTAACCGATCGTATAGGGAATGTTGTAAAATGCCTTGCCCGTATCATAAAAATGACCGACACAGATCCATTTAAACGGAGCCGCCTCGTCCAACAGATTCCCGTAAAAACCGGCTTCTTCTTCCTGCATCAAGGCTGCGATCCGTGCGCTCGAGACCGGTCCCTGCTTCCGCTCGGAATAAAAACGTTGCTCAAACCGGAACATGTTCGGCACAATCCCGACGTATTTTAAACCTTCGTTGATTTTGGTCTCAAGCATCGCCATTTTTTCTTCACCTGCCGACTGTTCGATGACGGCGTCGAGGACCAGGTTTTCCATGAACGTCGATGCGGTCTCGGCGATACTCGTCCCTTTGATTTGCTCAAGGAACGGCAGATCGTGCATCAACGAATTATGATAGGCGTGACCGAGTTCATGGGCAAGCGTGACGACATCCTGATACGCCTCGCGGTACGTCATGAAAATGCGGCTTTCTTTAAGGACCGGAAATGAGGCACAGAATCCCCCTTCCGCTTTATTGGGCCGGTTTTCGGCATCGACCCACCCTGCTTCGAATACGTGTTTCGTAAAGGTGGCCAACCGTGGATGCAGGTCTTCAAATTGTTTCAGGATGATCGTTTGCGCCGTCGCATACGAGACAGTACGGTCCGATTTGAAGGTATTTGTCTCTAAATCGTGCCACTGTGGTTCCGTGATTTGGGCGAGACGCAATTTCCGTTCGTAATACGACTGGAACAACGGACGATGTTGATCAATCGCCGTCAGCATCGCTTCGATCGTCGGTCGTTTGATCCGATTTTGTTCGCAGAGTTCCGTCAAGAGATCGTCCCAGCCGCGTTTTGCATACACCTGTAATCGAAATCCGGCAATCCGGTTCAGAATCATCGCAAAGTCGTCCTGTGCAGCGGCGCAAGTCTTTGCAATAGCGGCGGCTGCCGTTTGACGGTCGATCCGTGTTGCACCGTGGACCGCCTGATGCCAGGCTTGTCCGATCGTGACCGTTGCTCCATTCAAGGGTAGTCGTAATCCGGTCAAACGTTGTTCATACAGCTGTTCCCAGGCAGAAAATCCGTCGACTGCCAATGCCTGAATCAACTGTTCCTGCTCTGCCGGCAGGCGCCGTTCCATGATGGCACGGCGTTCCGTCAGGTAATAGAACGCCTCTTTGTGCTGTAACACTGTCCACTCGTCGTTTGACAATGTCCGCAGTCGTTCCTCGAAGAGGGTTTCACCCGTCTGAAGACTTGCTTGCAACGTATCCGTCTGCTCGAGCAGATCAAGCACCTCTTGACGCGACACGTCTTCTGCGTACAGGCAATAGACGAAATCACTGAGCTCTTCGACCTGACACATGAGCTGCTCAAGTGTCACTAATTGCGACCGGATCGGTGCTTCGACGGTTTCGAACCGGTCAAGTTCCTGCTGTAACGACTCTAACTTTTGCTTGACCTCTTCCGTTGTATAGCTGGCGTTCAGCTGCCAACGCGATGTCATGGTCGACATACCCATTCCTCCTTTTCAGCCTTTTCTGTCCCTCCCTCCATTCGTTTCCGTTTAAGACAAGTCCTTTTTTTCTAGTTATTTCCACAAAAAAACATCCTTTCGCTTGATGGAAAGGATGTCGGAACCATTAAATGACGAAGAAATAGACGCAGAGGAAATGAGCAAGACTTCCGAGTAACACGAACACGTGGAAAATCTCATGGAAACCAAGATGCTTAAACGACAGGATGTTTGGTTTCAAACCGTAGATGACTCCACCAATCGTATAGAAAATCCCCCCGAGGAACAGCAGTGCGATCCCCATCGGTGACAAGACGGCTGCGAGCGGTGTGATCGCAAAGACCATGATCCAGCCCATCCCGATGTAAAGTGTCGTCGACAACCAGCGCGGGCTGTTGAACCAGACGAGTTTAAAGGTAATGCCGAAGACGGCAATCAGCATGACGATACTGAACATGACCCACCCCGTCGGTCCGTTCAGACTGATCAGACAAAACGGCGCGTAGGATCCGGCGATCAATAAATAGATCATCGAGTGATCCAGTCGTCTCCAGGTCGCAATCGCCCGGTCACTCGCCAGTACCATATGATAGGTCGCCGAGACGGAATAGAGTGCCATCATACTGACACCAAAGATGATGGCAGCGACGATCGGCAAGCCGGCGCCTCGTTCCAGTGATGCTTTAATGACCAGTGCCAGCAACCCGATGAAGGCGAAGACTGCTCCTCCGAGATGGGTCAAGCCGTTGATTGGTTCTCTCATGTACGTTCTCATAATTTCCCTCCGTTGTTATGTAGTTTTTAATACTACATGGCGTTATATGAACATTCTATCATACACTAGAGAAATAGGAAGTCATTCCGGATTATTTTTTTGGAGGTTTTTTTATGACACAAGCAGATCAACCAAAACCAATACTCGATCGACAATTGGAATTAACGGATATTCCGAACATCGATCTCTACATGGATCAAGTCATCCAACTGTTTGAACGGACGTTCGAGGAGACGACCCGCGCAAAAGGCGAGACGATTCTGACGAAGACGATGATCAACAATTATGCCAAAAAGAAACTGTTTTTCCCAGTGACGAATAAGAAATACACGAAAGACCATCTCATCTTGATCAGTCTGATCTATCAGCTCAAAGGAACTTTTTCAATCAACGACATCAAAACGATTCTGACGGATTTAAATGCGGGCGTCACCAGTCAGTCAATCGATCTTGAAGCGTTTTATCAGACCTATCTCGGCACGACAGCAGCTAATCAGACCCGTTTTGAAGCACAACAGCAACTGCCGGACGAATCGGATCATCTCGAACAGTTGCAGCTGATTTTATCACTTGCCCATATGAGTAACTTGTATCGCCGGGCAGCCGAACGGTTGATTGATCAATTAGAAGATTAACTTTCTGAGTCATCTCATGGTAAAATAGGGAAAATGAAGAGCGAGGTGGATCAGATGGAGATCGGGCAACGTTTTTTGGCGCAACTGGAAGAAACCGGACAATATTTCGTGAATTATCAGGATGGCATTTTGATTGAACTGGCGTTTGATGCGACTGTCGGAAAACAGTCACCGGCATTCTCTGATCTTGAACACACGGCGGCCTATCTCGAGGAACATCTCCGTTCCCATCAGACGCAGGCCCTGTTGCTCGCTTCAAAGATCCATGCCTATGATGCTTCTCCCGTCGAACGGATTACGCAAATGATCTCCATCCACAGCTTTTTTTCAACACATCGTCTCGTCCACCCGCTGAACGCTTATTCCACCGCCTTATTGATCAGCCGATTGGAAGCAACGGATCCACAGTTGCAACGGACAGTCGAACTGTATCAGCTTGCCAAAAAATCTCATCGCTTCATCGTCTCCCCGCTTCTCGTGTCGTTTTTGTTCCTGAACGCCTTGCGTCGCGGAGAGATGTCGATGATTCATGCACGGATCGAGGCGACGTATGACATTCTGAAGAAACGATTTGGCCGTTCGCAGCAAACGTACGTCACCGCCCTGCTGCTCGCGTTGTTACCGGAGGACGATCAGGCGACGTATATCGAACAGGTCGTTCAGTCGCGAAACCTGTACCGGAAACACGGCATTCCCTTGTCGTTTCACGGTTTACTCGCCTTACTCGGTGACCCGAGGATGCATCAAGCGGCACTAGAGGGGTTGGCGAACCAATTTCGGAACACGCCTCACTTCAAGTACCGCAAAGACCTCGTGTTTCTGACGGCTGTCCGGCTGTACTTGGCCGATCATCCGACGCTGCACCAGCTGTTTGCACCGTTCTCCCCTTCTACGCTCGACGATACGTCCAGTCTCTTGCCGGTCTATCTGTTTCCGGTCGATTTGACCGATACGTCCCATGCCACGGATGGTGGTATGGCGGACGGCGGATTTGACGGGGGTGACGGCGGCGGGGGCGGTGGTGATTAATCGATTGCAAGGCAAAAAAACACCTTTCTGCCGAAGCAGAAGGTGTTTTTAATTAACGCTCTTGGTTGTCCTCATCGGATGGTGTTACATCTGATGCGTCATCGGATGCATGTGATAAATCGGGTGCTTCTTCATCCGTTGATGGATTTTCATCCGAGACATCCTCTGATTGTTGTTGTGTATCCGTTGACTCCTCTTTCGAGTCGTCATGTTTGTCTGTATCTTGTTTAGCTTTTGGTTTTTCGGTATTTGACTCATCGCGTCCTGCGATTTCATCGTTCGTCATCCGATTGCCCGAAGTAATTGGATCTGTTTCTTTGTCGTGTTGCTGTGCCATGAAAAGTCCCCCTCAATCTGTGATGTTAAGAGTATTCCCTCACGCACTCAGCTTAAACATCGAGCGTATGGCTGGTTTTTGAAAAATCAGCAATCAAGTTCGCAATCGGTTGCGGGTGATGGAGGTAATGTCCTTGGACATACAACTTTTCACCAAGCAACGTGATCTGACGGAATTGGGAAACCGTCTCGACTTCTTGAATGACCAAAGCAATATTTAATGCTTGCGTCAACGCATAGACGGACTGTAACATCGACTGTTCGAGCTGATTTTGCGCCAATCGCCGGGTGAAGATCGGATCCAGTTTCACCGATTGTACCGGTAAGCGGAGTAACGAATTCAGTGACGCATAGTGACTGCCAAAATGATCGACACTCAAGCGGTATCCGGCCTGACGCAATGATTCAAGACGACCGATTGCTTGACGGCGTCCCGTCTGCAACACTTCCTCACGAATTTCAAGGACAATCCGGTCCCGTTTGAACAGTGGCTGGTTGGCGAATGCCAATAAATCAGCAAGCATCGCATCGGACTGAAACTGGCTCGCCGACAGATTAATTGAAATCGTCACCGGATGACCAATTTCTTTTTCCAAACGAACACTGTCCGTGATGGCTTGGCAAACCGTAAATCGTCCAATTTGACCAAAGCTGCCCATTCGTTCAGCGACCGGTATGAAATCCGCCGGACTGACGAAACCAAGGACCGGGTGATTCCAGCGTAACAACGCTTCAACCGCCACCGTATGGCCGAGATTGGCATTGAAAATCCGCTGGTAATACAATTCAAATTGTCCCCGCGCAAGAGCCTGCCCGAGTTCTTTTTCCAAAACGTGCTCAAACGGATGTTGCTCGAGTGCACGATTTTGTGTGACGAACAACGTTCCGGCTTTTCCGTCCAGCTTGACTTGTTGCATCAAGGCTTCTGCTGCATAAACCTGCGTTTGACGATTCATATAGTCCCCGGTCAATAAGCTGACACCGGAAGACGCGGTCAAACGAATCGGTTCGTGGCTGATGCCTTCAATTGGACGTTCAATCGCCTCGATGATCCAGTTCGCATACGTGTTGCCGTGTTCCGCAAACTCTGCTTCGTCGATGGGTGCCAACACGATGAATTCGTTCCCGTCCATCCGACCGACGACATGGTCGATGATGGGTACGTATTTTAAGCGGGAGGCAATTTCCTGCAACACTTTATTGCCGACCCGGTAACCGTACGTCGCATTGATGGCATGAAAATTATCGAGATTTAAGACCATCAGGAACGTCGATTGATTCGTCACGCTGGAAATCAGCCGGTTCATATAGCGTTCATTGTAGACGTCAGTCAAGGCATCCTTGATGACGTATGTCTCGACACTGATCGATTTACTGATAATGTTGGCATAGTTTTCAACCAGCTCGATGTCTTTTGCGTCAAAATCATACGGTTTATCATCAAATGCGCATAATGTCCCAATCTTTTCGTTTTCCGCATTTTTGATGGCCACGCCTAAAAAGCTGCCGTTCCCTAGAGATTTTGTGACCGGATGGTTACTTGTATGGGGATCCGCCAACAACTCGTTGATTTGAATCTTCCCGTCCGTCTCGTCAATGACAAGCTTACACAGAACATGTTGGTAGACATGGGTCGTCCCTTCGCCAATCAGTTCTTTTTCTTGGTTGATTGCCTTAACGATGAAGTTGCTGTTCAAATCGTTTAACGCAAAAAACAACGTGTTGACGCCAATTTCTTCACTTAACTTTTTTAAAATCTCCTCAACAAGCGGATGCAGCGCTTCATACCGCATTTGCATATTATCCACGAATCACCCCTCCTTTTCGCCTCACTCTGTCACCATTTCAATCGGAAACTCGACCGTAAATGTACTGCCAATCCCTTCTTCCGACTGGACGGAAATCGTTCCGTCATGATCTTTGACGATCATTTGGCAGATCGCAAGACCGAGACCGGTACCACCAATCTTCCGGGTGTCCGAATTGTCGGCCCGGTAAAACTTATCAAAAATAAACGGTACCGATTTTTCCGGAATTCCGATTCCTTCATCTTCAACCGTCAAGCGGATCAAGTGATCCTGCACGACGCCCTTGATCTGAATCTGTCCACCGTCCGGTGAATATTTAATCGCATTCATGATCAGGTTCGTGAACAGCTGTTTCATTTTTTCTTCACTTGCCGTCAGCTCATAACGACCCGGTTCAAAAGCAACACGAATCCGGTGTTTACTGCTTGCCAAGTCAAACATCGGTCGCATTTCAAACACCAATTTCTTTAAGTCCATCCGTTTTTTAGTCGTACCTTGCGTCAGATCTTCACCCTTTTGTATCTCAAGAATGTCATCAATCAATTCCGCCAACCGGACAGTTTCGGAATGGATCGTTTCGAGGTATTTTTTCTGACGCGGACCATCGAGTGTCCGGCGCATCAACAGTTCTGTGAAGCCCATGATCGAGGAAAGCGGTGTCCGCAATTCGTGCGACACGATGGAAACAAACTCAGATTGTTTTAAATCAAGTTCCTTTTCCTTCGTCACGTCACGCAGGACCAGCATCATCCCCCACTCGACATTGGCAATCGCAATTCGTTCTGCATAAGCGCTGAGCAGCAAATTCCCGCGAAACGCCGATAATTCAATCGTTTCACCCGGGATTTCCCCGTTCATCAACTGACCGATGTAATCATGCAAAGCATCGGCTTGATCGATATGTTCAAACAACGAAGTTGCCCGTTCATAGGCATGGCGGAACCCTTGCGCCTGATTAACCAGTTTCGGCGGAAACATGTTCAGCAAGGCCTGATTGGCATAAATCTGTTCGCCGCTGCTTTCGATATAGAGCACCGCTTCGCGGATCGAGTCGAGCAATTGATACGTTTTGATTTTTTCGTGCTCCATCTGATGAAACAACAAATGCCGTTCAAGTGTCATACCCAGTTTACGTGACAGGTCGAGGATGTCCCCGACCTGTTCCAGATTAAACTGTTCAAACGGATGCTTAAGATAGATGATCCCGACGACACCTCCATTGCTTGGAGATTGAACGGGAATGGCCGATTCATACATCCCTTCCGCCGCTGGAAGCTGGACGGATTTACGCATCACAAAAGCACGACGCAACACCGAGTATTGATCCAAATCTTTTTCAATCAATTCAATGTCCTCGACCCCTTGCGTCACGAGATGGCTCAGTTGCTCACGTCGGTACAACAGGATGGCGCCGGCTTCGAGATTCACGAGATGAAGCAGTTTGACAAGCAATGTCTCACATGCCGACTCGACATTTTGTGTCGCTAACGCTTCCATGATCTCATTTCGATGCTTTAATTTATGCTCCACTTCGACAAGATCCTGTGTCAGTTGACCGATGCGCTCTTGATCCGTCGTCACGGCCGCTTTCACTTCACTTAACGGGAAAGGACCGGTTTTTAGACGATACGGTCTGACTTTTTTTTCGGGACGGTAACGCATGACTTTTTTCAATGAGTTTCCTCCTTCCGGTTCCTGAATTCATGTCTAAAATTATAGCATGTACACCGATTGCTGAGACAGGAAATTCAATCCGTTGTTTCGGTCAACAGACGGCTGAAGGACTGTTCAAAGGACACATCTTCTTGACGTGTCCGTTTCTTCGGTCCTTTTGTCCGCCCGCCGGCACGACGAATTTCCTGTCCGACATGCCGGGTATGTAACAGAAAATCAATATTCTCGTTCGTAAAAATCCGACCATTCTGATCAATTGCCTGTCCATTACGTGCCAACGCCAGCGCTGCAAGACCATAATCCTGAGTCACGACGATATCCCCCGGCGCCATCCGGTTGACGATGGCAAAATCAACCGCATCATGCCCTTGACCGATGGTGATGGTCTTCGCACCGGCACGATTGAATTGATGGGCCGTGTCACAAACTAAAAACACCTCATATCCCCGGCTGAGGCGAATCGTCAAATCCACGACCGGACAGCCGTCGGCATCAATCCATATTTTCATGTCCTGTCACTCCTTACTTCCGTTCACTTCTTTTAGTGTCCGTGACGACAGGAATGACTGTCAAGTGAATCGTTCGAAGTTGACCATCTTCTCCATAAAACAGACAATAGACAGGAAAGGATGTGCCGAAGTGAAACCTGCTACATTTAAATCATTTTTATCATTACTAAAAAAAAGTGAACCACCGATCGGACTGCTGTCGGCTGCCGTAACGGTTTCCATCATTCAGGCACTCGCTGCCCTGATGATTCCTTGGTTCTTGAAGTCTTTGATTGACAACTTCTCCGTCGACCGCCTGACACCCGGGTTGATCACCCTGTTCATCGTGATCTTCATCGTCCAAATGATCAGCAATGCATTTTCCATCTATTGGCTGCATATTGCGGGACAACGGATCGTCGCGAATTTACGGACGATGTTATGGAAACACCTGCTAGCTTTACCCATTCCATTTTACGACGAAACGAAATCCGGTGAGCTCGTCTCGCGTCTCAATAATGATGCGACGACGTTACAACAGTTATTATCGGAGCAACTCGTGCGTCTGTTGACATCGATCGTCTCGATCGTCGGTGCAATCACGATCTTATTTTTCCTCGACTGGCAGATGACGCTCGTGATGGTGATTGCCGTGCCGATTACGCTATTGATCATCATCCCGCTCGTTCGGAAGCTTCACCAGATTTCCCGTGAGACGCAAAAAGAATTAGCCGGATTATCCGGATTTTTTGCGGAAATGCTGGGTGAAGTCCGCCTGATCAAATCACAGGCGACGGAAGAGTATGAGATGGACCGGGGACAGACCCGGATTGAGAATCTGTATGGTTTTGGTGTCAAGGAAGGGAAAGTCCAAGCCATCTTGCTGCCGGTCTTCAACGTTGCCTTGACTTCGATGCTGATCATCATCATCAGCTTCGGTGCTTACCGTGTCGCAACGAATCAGATTACAGCCGGTGAGCTCGTCGCCTTCTCGTTATACCTGTTCCAGATCATGACTCCGCTCGTGACGATGACCGAATTCGTCTCAAAACTGCAAAAAGCACGCGGAGCGACGGAACGGATTTCCGAATTGCTCGAAGAACAGCCGGAAACCGACGGAACACGTCAGGTCGAGCGCCCGTTCGCAGCGGTTCATTTTAATCAACTGTCGTTCGGTTATGATGAAACGACACTGTTACACGACGTCACCTTCTCCTTGCCGCGTGGTCAAACGACGGCAATCGTCGGACCAAGCGGCTCTGGGAAATCAACGTTGTTCGCCCTGCTCGAACGCTTTTATCAACCGACGGCCGGTCAGATCGAACTCGGTCCACACGCCATCAACGAGTTTGAACTGGCAAGCTGGCGGAATTCAATCGGTTACGTCGCTCAGGATTCGCCGGTCTTGTCCGGGACGATCCGTGACAACCTGTTATATGGCTTAACGGGTGACGTCACGGAGCAACAAATCCGGGAAGCGGCCGAGATGGCCAATGCCGACGAATTCATCCGGTCGTTCGCGCAAGGATACGAAACCGAGATCGGTGAACGGGGCGTTAAACTGTCCGGTGGTCAGCGGCAACGGATTGCCATCGCCCGCGCCCTTCTGCGCGATCCGGAGCTGCTACTGCTCGACGAAGCAACTTCAAGTCTTGACTCCGAGTCGGAACGTGTCGTTCAGGAAGCGCTCGAACGGCTGATGGAAGGACGGACGACATTCGTCATCGCCCACCGTCTCGCCACCGTCCGCCACGCCGATCAAATCGTCGTCCTCGAACAAGGACGTGTTTCCGGCATCGGGACACATGACGCCCTCGTCGCGTCGAATGTTTTGTATAATAAACTCGTAACGCAACAATTCATCGGTCAAACCGAAACGACCAGGGGGAGTAACAGATGACAAAAACAATTGGTTTCATCGGACTGGGTGTCATGGGTCAAGGCATGGTCCGCAATTTATTAAAAGCCGGTTTTTCCGTCAAAGGCTATAACCGGACAAAAGAGAAAGGGCTGCCGCTCGAACAGGACGGCGCCGTAATCGTCGATACGATTCAGGAAGCCGTGACGGATGTCGACGTCGTCATCTCGATCGTCGGATATCCGCAGGACGTGGAAGAGATTTATTTGGCGGAAGACGGCATTTTAGCATCGGCAAACCCGGGGACGATCGTCATTGATATGACGACATCAAGTCCCGCACTCGCAATCCGGATTGCGGAGCAGGCTGCTCAAAAAGGACTTCACGCCCTCGACGCACCGGTCACAGGCGGCGATCTCGGTGCAAAAAACGGGACACTCGCGATTCTCGTCGGCGGTGAAGAAGCAGCCTTCGATACGGTAAAACCATTGTTCGAGGCGATGGGCAAATCGATCGCCCGCTTTGGTGGTCCGGGACAAGGGCAGTCGGCTAAACTCGCCAATCAGATCGCGATTGCCGGATCGATGATTGGAACAGCGGAAATGCTACTGTTCGTCACGAAATCCGGCATCGATCCGACACAGTTCGTCGAGACGATCAAAAGCGGCTCGGCCGGCAGCTGGTCGCTCGAGAATTTGATTCCGCGTGTCATTGCGGAAAACTATTCTCCCGGCTTTTTCGTCAAACATTTCATCAAGGATATGCGTTTAGCACTCGAACGTGCGGATGAGATGGGCATTTCGACACCGGGTCTTGCCCTCGTCAAAGACTTGTATGAGGAACTGGCCGCTTCCGGTCATGCCGAATCGGGAACACAAGCCCTCTACTTGCTGTTAAAAGAAAAAACACCGTCACGTTAAGCGACGACATGACAAAACGAGTCTGACCCGCCCGATGAAGGGTGGATCAGACTCGTTTTTTTACGCGGAACGTGTCGCTGTCTGTTGTTCTTTTTTTAACTGCTCGTAAAAATGTGCCATCGTCGTATCGAAATACGGTGTCAGTAGGACAACTCCGACGGTACTGAGTAAGGCGAGGATACCCCAGATGATGAAGCTGAAGTACAGCTTCACGAGACGCCACTTATGACCATGCATCATCCGTCGGCTTTCCCCGAGTACTTGGAAAAACGACAGATCCGGTCGGTCGATCAACAAAAACGGAACCAGTCGATACATCAGGTAAAAATAGATCGCCGGTACGATCAAAAAAGAACCCAAGTAGACGAGCAACGTGACAACCGTATAGGCAGCCATTACCTTCAAATAAAAGCGGATCGATGAAAATCCTTCGAATAATGTGCCGATTCCTGCCGTCTCACCACGGACGAGACGTAAATAGGAAATCGTCCGTCCAACCGTAACCGGTGCGAGGACGATCGTCACGACGATGTTCAGGGCGACGAAGCGGAGCATGCTGTCGAGATTGTCTTGGTCAAACGACATCCGACTGGCAGCCAGCGCAAAGATTAAGAAGTAAACGATCGAAATACTGAGCGCTGTCAGCCACTTTCCTTTCAGCGTCGCGAGTGCAGCTTGTTTGTACTGTAGATTTGTCATGATGAACTCCTTTACCTTTCAACTTTCCTGTTATAGTTTACCGTAGTCTGTCTTGAAAAAATAGCAATCCCTGCCTTGATTCCTTCAAGATGTGTCGATTTTTGGACAGCTGACTCTAATAAGACTTTGTTCTCTCAGTAAGGGAAATGAGAGAAGTAACATACCTATCGAAATGAAATAATGGACCCAATCGTTATATTCACCAAAAATAGGGAGACGGATTTGAAAGTCCGCCTCCCTACATTCGTTTCGAAGAAATGATTCGCTTCATGAGACTCCTACAGGAAAAAGCGCATTTTTTTTGCGCTGTCAGAGACAAACAAGACCCGCTTCCCTGACCATAAGGGCAGGGAAACTGGCTTGTGTCTCGCCTGAGGAAAGCGAGTGAAAAGCAGAATGATTTCTTCTTCAAACCCTAAAGATCTTTTTTAACGCGCAAGCAGCTGTTTCAGCGCCGCAACTTTATCAGCATCAACTTGACCGTCGACGAGGACGGCTGATCCGACGTGCAATTCGGTCGCCTGGGTTGCTTTAAGTAATTCTTCCGCCCGCTCGACCGTGATGCCGGAACCCGGCAAGACGATCAAGTCGGGATTTTGCTCAATCAACTGGGCGATGACGGCTTGACCTTCAAGTGCCGTCGCGTGTCCGCCTGACGTTAAGATCCGGTCGACCTCGGGAAAATCAGCCAATACTTCAGCTGCTTCCAAGATGTCACGACTGCTGTCGATTGCCCGGTGGAACGTCAGCGACAAATCGCCCTTATGTTTGATGATTCGTCCAAGGAATCCTTCGTCAACACGTCCGTCTGCCGTCAATGAACCGACGACGATTCCGGCTGCTCCGAGTTCCCGGATCAAATCAATGTCCGTGATGATCGTTTCCTGATCGGCTTTCGAATAGACAAACGATTTGCTGTGCGGTCGCACGAGGACGTGGACCGGAATCTCGACCGAAGACAAGACCTGCCGGATCAATCCGTAACTCGGCGTCAATCCGCCTTCTGATAAGGCCGAGACGAGTTCAAGCCGGTCGGCTCCCGCCCGCTCGGCGGCTGTCGCTTCTTCTACTGTTGCTGCAATGATTTCTAACATGATACATCCCTCCCGCCCTAGTGTATCATGAGACGACGGTCCAATTCACCCGTTCATTAAACAGCTTCATCTCCCAAGACGGCGGATAGGTCGAGGGACTGAGAACGATTTTAGCGCGGCGGAATTCCGCGACCTTATATTTCCGGTTGCCCTCGAATTCGTCACACGCTAAAAAGGCATAGACATCCTTCGTCCGACCGATGATGGCTTTTTGAATCAACGACGACTCGATGTCATCACTGACGAATCCCCGCTCGATCTCGGCTCCGTCGAACGTCAAAAAAGACGCGTCAAACGCGTAGGCGTCAAGCGCCTGCAAGACTTCGACCCCAACCGTCTGTCCATATGAATCGACGGTTCCGCCGAGTAATCGTATCTCGCCGTGGAACGGTCCCGTTTCCCGGCACTGTTCGAGATGACTGGCAATCGACAGCGAGTTCGTGACAATCGTTGCGCTGCCGCTCAAGTACGGTAACAGATGTTCGACCGGCTCCCCTTTTCCTAAAAAGATACAGGAGTAGTCCGCCAGCCAGCCTTTCGCATAACGCGCCAGCCGACGGGATAATTGATCGGTCCGTCTTGAAATCGGCGATTCTTGTTTGCCGCCTTGGTAGATTGCTCCCCCGTAAACCCGCTTCAGTTGTCGTTCCCGCTCGAGTTCCTCGAGATAACGCCGGACAGTCTCCCCGGAGACATCCAGACGGTCAATCAAATCCTTCGTCATGACTTTTCCTTCTTCTTCGAGCCATTGCATGATTTGTGATTTTCGTTCCTCTCCTAATAACGACACATGAACTACTCCCTTCACAGACAAGTACTACTTCTAGTGTAGCGAACGTCTGTAAAGGTCTTGTAAATCCGGTGTAAAAAAACGTGTAATTCCTATGAAATGTTGTTGAATTCGTTTATTTTTCAGAAAGAGGGTCTACACGCTGAAATCGTTTGTCTGATTTACGGCAAAAAACCGGTCCATCCCCCGCTTCCTGACAGGAAGTAGGACATGAACCGGTCCGCATCAATCGATTTCTTTTTTGTCTTTCGCAAACATATTGATCTTTGATTCCGTACCCTGACGGATTCGGCTGATGTTATCACGGTGCTTGAAGATCACGAACAGGGCGAGAATCGTAAAGAACGTCGGTACGATCCAGTCCTGCTCGATGATGCCGATCGTTATCGAAACAACGATGCCGATGCTTGCCGCAACGATTGAGCTGAGTGAGACCATTCGGCTGAGTCGTAACGTCGTCAAAAACGAGACGAGCAAAAAGAGGAACAGAATCGGACTCGTCACGAGCAACATGCCGCCTGACGTCGCGACCGCCTTGCCGCCCTTGAACTTGGCGAAGACCGGATAGATGTGTCCGGTGACGGCCGCCAGTCCGGCAAACAGCGGATGCAACTCCGAAGCGAGTAAGATCGGCACGAGGCTGGCTACTGCTCCCTTACCGAGATCACCGATCAAGACGATGATCCCTGCTTTTTTCCCCAACACACGAAACGTATTCGTCGTGCCCAGATTTCCACTGCCGTGTTGGCGAATGTCAATCCCGTGTCCCCACTTCCCGACAAGTAAGGCAAACGGAATCGATCCGAGCAAATAGCCTAAAATTAAAATCCCGATGATTTCAATCATGGTCAACCTCCAACGTATTAGTGACCGACCTTCATATATTCTTCGAGAGTCTGTCCATTATTTTTAATTTGTGTGGCTGGACCGACACCAACATAACGGATGTGCCATGGTTCGTACGTGTATCCAGTCCGCGACTGGAATCCACGGTCATACCGGACGATGAATCCATACTTCGCTGCGTTGTTCGCAATCCATTTTCCTTCTTTTGTATCACCCAGTGCTGCCGTCAATCCATTGCCGACACTTGGAGCCGAGATGTCAAACACAAGTCCGGTCTGGTGTTCACTGTGACCAGGACGGGCCGAGTACTGATCGGCTGCTTCTTTTCCGTCACGTGCGACATAGTTGTTGTACAGCACCGTTTGACGTGCGCCCGAGCGGAAACCGCTGACGGCATTCAATGTGATATTGGCTGCTTTCGCGTCTGCGAACATTTTTTCCATTTGTTTCGCTGCCGGTGCCCGCATGTAACTTTGTTCAAGCACACCGGAATAAGAGAAGCTGACGTCAGGTACGACTAGATCCGACGGCTTGTAATCGATCGGTAAGCTGTACTTTTTGTTGACGACGACTAACTCGCCGAGGGACAGATCGGCTTTCGTATCCGATTTATCAACGTCCGGTGTCTCCGACTCCGGTTTTGATGGTTTCGACGGTTCCGGATCCTGTGCAGAGTCGGTTTTCCCGTCGTCTTTTTTCTCTTCTGCTGTCTCATCGGTTTTGTCTTCCGTTGTTGATTCATCCGCCTTGTCTTCAGCGGCTTTTTCCTCAGCTGCCTTTTCTTCTGCTGCTTTTTCTTCCGCAGCTTTCTTGTCGGCGGCTGCCTGTTCTTCTGCTTTTTTCTCAGCTTCTGCTTGTGCCTCGGCTTCTTTTTTCGCTTCGGCTGCTTCTTTTTCTTTTGCTACTTCGGCATCACTTTTTTCATTATCTTGTGCGACCTTTTCGTCTGCGTTTTGATTCGCCTGTTCTTCTGTTTTTGTGTCTTTTTCCGCTTCCTGATCCCCAGGATTACAACCTGCAAGGAGGAGCGCCAATGTACTGACTGCTACGATTTTTTTCATTTTCATTTCCCCACTTCCTTGGTGCTATTCTATGTTACCTCTAATCGAGCGATTAGAAAAGCCCTCACGCAAGAAATCCTGCTGAGGGCTGAGGGTTAATTCGAGATGAGGACGGCGTCATCGGCACGCATCTGTTCATAGATGGCATGCCAGTTCGGAAAGACTTTCGGCAGACGGATCGGCCGGAAGTTTTCTTTTTTGACGACGACGTGCGTTGTCTTGGCCGACACGGCCAGTTGACCGTCGGCATTCTTCACTTCATATCCATAAATCGTCCGTAAGCCGTCATAATGGTCGATCCAGACAGAGACGTGTGCTACGTCGCCGTATGTCAACGACCGTTTGTAGTCGAGGTTGACGTTCGTGACGGGTGAGACATATCCCTCTTCTTCCATTTCCTTATAATCGAGTCCGAGCGACTTGATCATTTCCGTCCGTGCAATCTCCAGATACACGAGATAGTTGGAATGATAGACGATCCCCATCATATCGGTTTCGGCGTAACGAACTGGTATTTCAATCGTGTGCATGTAACTTCCCCCTTAAAAATCCTCTTTTTCAAGATAGGACCATTCTGAACCGCTTAAGCTAAGTTTGTCAATTAATCGGACGGATTGTTTGGCAATCGCCCGTTCGACGATCGTAATCGCTGCGCGGGCATTGCCGTTCGGTACCGTCTCAATCATTTGCTCGAGCGCCTGTTTCGCATCATCCGTCAACTGATAGCCATACTGCGCAGCATAGTTGATGATGATTTCGATCAGCTCGTCCTTCGCGTAATTCGGGAAGTGGAACTCGCGCTTAAACCGGGACTTCAGTCCGGGATTGCTGGCGAGTAACGCCTGCATCGGTTGCTCGTAGCCGGCGAGGACGACGACCAGATTATCGGCATGTTTCGTCATCTCGTCGACGAGCGTATCGATCGCTTCCTTGCCGAAGTCGTTTGCTCCGCCGTTCAGCGCATAAGCTTCATCGATGAACAAGACACCGCCGAGTGCGTCACGGATTACGTCCCGCGTCTGTTTCGCCGTTTGACCGACATAACCCGAGACGAGATCGGCGCGACTGACGACTTTCAGATGCCCGCGCTTCAAGTAACCGCACTGCTGCAAGACGTCCGCATAAAGCGCTGCGACCGTCGTTTTTCCGGTTCCGCTGTTTCCGCTGAAGACGGCATGGAGTTCGACCGGCAAGACTTTAAAGCCCGCCTCCTGCCGGCGTTTTTGCATCGACAACAAGGCTTGGATCTGTTTGATTTCTGCTTTAAGCGGCTGAAGTCCGACGAGTTGGTTCAGCCGTTCTTCGACCGTACTGTCGTCTGAGGCGACAAGCTCAAAATCGCTTTGTTCAAGCAGGGCAAAATCCTCATGACTGGCACTCTCTCCGAGGCTTGCGCCTTTTTTAAAGATTGCGTCGAGGACGATGTTTCGGACCGCCCGTCCGTTTCCGAAACTGGCATCCACGCGTTCCCGTTCGAGCCGGGACAGCAACGCCCGTTCTGCCTGCTCCGTCAGGACATAGTCATTCGCAGTCGCAATCGAGCGTCCGATTTCAAGTAACTCCGTATCGGTATAGTCCGCCAGCAGATAATGGTTCGATTCCGGGAACCGGCTTCGCAAACCGGGATTGGCCTTTAAGAAGTCCCGCATCTCTTCCGGATAACCGGCGAGAACAACGGCGAACCGTCCTGCATATTCACCGCTCGTCATTGCGGCGACGAGCGTATCGATTGCTGCCTGTCCATAATCGTTGCCGCTCTGACCGGCCCGTTTCAAGGCATAGGCTTCATCGATGAACAAGACCCCGCCGACAGCTTCGCGGACTTTACTCATGACCTGTTCTTCCGTCTGTCCGACAAACGCTCCGACGAGTGACGACCGGTCCGTCTCAACGACTTCCGGACGCTCGAGCAGTCCAAGCTCGTGGTAAATCTTCGCCATCAGCCGGGCGAGCGTCGTCTTCCCGGTTCCGGGATTCCCCATGAAGATCATGTGGAGCGACGGTTGATCACTCGAACGGTACCCGTCCGACGTCCGTTTTTGCTGATACTTCAAAAAACGGTACATCTGATGGACCCGCAGTTTGATATCCTCCAGTCCGATCATCGCATCGAGTTCTTCAAGCGCCGACCGTTCGACCTGTTTGATCTCTGCCGGCAACAAGGACACGACACGGCGTAGGTCTTGGATTGCCGTCGCCTTCAGCTCTGTCATCTCCCGGAAGGCATCGCGGGAATAAAACCGTTCCTGTAAGCTGTCGAGAAACTCCGTCGCAATCTGTTCGAGCGTCGCGCTCGACAACAGCAAGGCTTTGCCGGCTTCAAACAATTCCGACCACCGTGCAGCATCCATCCGGCGCAACCGTTCCGTTTGTTCGACGACCTGCTCCGTTTCATGCAGGATTTGTCCCGCCTGTTGGATCAATTCCTTTGTCGCCGAGCGTTTGGCATTGGCATTGTCCGTTTCCCGAATCGTCGGGAATGTATTGGCGACCAGCAGTTGGTAGCTGCTTTGCAACTGTTGTTCGATCAGCAGCTGTTCCAGTCGTTCCGGCAGGCGGTCGTGTTGACGGATTTCCTGCATCCAACTCTCGGCCAACGCATCGATCCGTCCGGTCATGATATACCGGTGCTCGACCAGCAACGCTAAAATCCGGACGAGTGCCCCGGTTTCCTGCAACAGACGGCTGCTTTGCGCATAACGTAAGGCCAGGACTTCCTCGACCTTCGCGCCGCCTTCCCACGCCTCGATTTGTTTGAACATCTCCTCTTTTGAGAACGTCTCCATCTTTGTTAATCCCTCCTACTTCTCGAAAAAACCGACTTTGACCGTCACGATGTGACGCTCCAGTCGGTTTCTCATCATTTAGCTTTTAACCAGTTCGGGTCGAATGTATCCAGTGTCTCGAGTTTCTGCATCTTGACGGAATAAAACAGCTTTCCGTTGTTGCGGGACTCGGCTCCGAGTACTTTTGACCGGTCGGACGCGACATAGTAGGTCGCTTCTTCGGCATTATCGTCTTTATCGAAGAAAGATGGATACTGCTTGATCCATTCTTTCGGCACCGTGCTCGACGGCTCTTTTTTGACGAAGACGTCGGCTGCATTGCCGGCAATGTCCGCTTCCCCTTCGACTTGACCAAAGTCACCGTCTTCGATGAACTTGAGGATCTGTTCGTTGAATCCGCGTGACAAGAACGGACGCGGTGCACTGACGCTCTTCGATGCTTCCGTTTCGTTCAACAACTTACCGTCCGCATTGTATTCCCGGAACATCTTCCCGTCCCAGATCGCCATCGTTCCCTTTGATGGACCGTCGATGACTTCTGTCCGGAAACGTCCTTTATCATCAAAAACGACTTCATACGTCCGTGTTTCGAGTGCATCTTCCGTCGTCGACAATTTCTTTTCGACATACTGGATGCGCGACATCGTATAAAACGGTTTGACCGGTTCGGCTTTATCTTCATTAGCGGTCTGTGTCTTATTCAAAAGGTAAAAATTATAGGCAAGGAGTATCGCCATTGCCACGATTGCGACTGCAATCCATGTGCTCGTTCGTTTCGTCATGCCATGTACACCATCCTAAATTTGTCTCGTTTCATGTTAATGGTATCGGTTTTAGGCTTAGAATACAAAGGGTTTGTCCAAGATTTACGCATTTCTGAGGAAATACGTCAGACTTTTGAACAATTACCTGGTTTTTTCAAAAGCTGGCCATCTGCATACAAAAACCGAACTGCTGATGAACGGCAGTCCGGTACGCTTAATCTGTTTTCGGTTCGAGTGAGACAATCATCGATTCATCGACGAGGTAATACGTGTGATGGGGCAGCTCGCGTAAATAACCTTGTTCAAACAATTTCGCACAATCGACTTGAAACGTCTTCGAGTACGGTTTGAGAGGTAACTTGCGCTCTTTGTCGAAATACCGGTCGACGGCGACCTGGACATGATCCATCTCGTAAACGGTCGCGCGGTCCTTCGCTTCCATGATCGCAAACGTCTCGCGTGACATATAGAAGACCTGCGTCGAACGGACACCCAGGTGCGGTGCCAGTCGCGCCATATCGATCCGTTGTTCCTGATCGAGTAAAATCGTTCGGTTCGTTCCTTTGGGCAACGCCAGTTCAAAATCGTGTGTCGCCCGTTTGACTTCATCGAGCGTGACATCGCGAACGGGCAACGGCGGTTCTTCTTTTGCTTGAAACCATTTCTTAAAGCGGTTCACGGTCTCGCCCCTTTCTGCATCAAAAAAGGTGGGGTTGCCCCCACCTCAAACGTTAATGTAAACGGTTTAGTTTTGCAAGCGTTCGCGGAGAACCATCGGTAGGATTCCACCGTGACGGTAGTAATCGATATCGACTTCTGAATCGAAACGAGCGATTGCTTCGAACTTCGTGACTTTTCCGTCAGCGGCTGTCGCTGTGACTTCGACGACGTCACGTGGACGAACTGACTCGTCGATCGCGATGCTGATCGCTTCTTCGCCTGTTAAGCCAAGCGATTCAGCCGATGTGCCGGCCGCGTATTGGAGTGGCAAGACACCCATCATGACGAGGTTCGAACGGTGAATCCGCTCAAAGCTCTCGGCGATGACGGCTTTGACACCAAGAAGGTTTGTACCTTTCGCTGCCCAGTCACGTGATGAACCCATCCCGTAATCTTTACCAGCGAGGATGACAAGACCTGTGCCATCTTCTTTGTACTTCATCGCAGCATCGTACATTGCCATCGTTTCGCCTGTTGGCCAGTACGTCGTGAAGCCGCCTTCTGTACCTGGAGCGACTTGGTTACGGATCCGGATGTTCGCGAATGTTCCGCGCATCATGATCTCGTGGTTACCACGGCGTGAACCGTATGAGTTGAAGTCTTTTGGTGCAACCCCTTTGTTGACGAGGTATTGTCCGGCTGGTGTCGTTTTCGAGAACGAACCGGCTGGTGAGATGTGGTCCGTCGTGACGGAATCCGCAAATTTACCGAACACACGGAGGTTATTCAACGCTTCGACGTGACCGGCTTCTTTCGCCAAGTTCTCGAAGAACGGCGGGTTCTGGATGTATGTCGACGCTTCGTCGAAGTCATACTGATCGCCTGTCGGCACGTCAAGGTTGTTCCAACGTTCGTTTCCTGTGAAGACTGAATCGTACTCCGCACGGAAGCTTTCCGGTGTGACGACCGTGTTGATGATCGTTTGGATTTCGTCACGTGACGGCCAGATGTCCGCGAAGAAGACTTCTTGTCCGTCTTTGCCTGTTCCGAGTGACGCGTTCATGATGTCCACGTCAACCGTTCCGGCAATCGCATACGCGACGACGAGTGGTGGTGATGCCAAGTAGTTGGCTTTCACGAGCGGGTGAACCCGTCCTTCGAAGTTCCGGTTTCCTGAGAGGACAGACGAGACGAGCAGGTCTGATCCGAGGATCGCGTTTTCGACGGCAAGGTCAAGTGGACCCGAGTTTCCGATACATGTCGTACAACCGTAACCAACTGTGTTGAAGCCGAGTTGATCGAGGTACGGCTGAAGTCCTGATTTCTCAAGGTAATCCGTAACAACTTTTGATCCCGGTGCAAGTGATGTCTTGACGTATTTCGGAACCGTCAGTCCAAGATCGATTGCTTTTTTCGCAACGAGTCCGGCACCGATCATGACGTACGGGTTCGATGTGTTCGTACAGCTCGTGATTGCTGCAATCGCGAGGTCTCCCGTACGCATCTCAACCGCTTCGTCTTTAAATTGAACGACAGCGACTTTGCTTGCTTCTTCTTCAGCAAGACCAAAACCGGCATTTCCTTGTGGTGCTGTCAACGCTTTTTGGAATGACGTGTGCACGTCCGTCAAATCGATCCGGTCTTGTGGACGTTTTGGTCCGGCAAGGGCAGGAACGATTGTCGACAGATCAAGTTCAACCGTCTTCGTGAACGTTGGATCTTCATTTTGCGGCGTGTAGAACAAGCCGTTTGCTTTTGAGTAGTTTTCGACTTTTTCGATCAACGCTTCTTCGCGTCCTGTCAGACGGAGGTACGTCAACGTTTCCGTATCAACCGGGAAGAATCCGCATGTCGCACCGTATTCAGGCGCCATGTTGGCGATTGTCGCGCGGTCAGACAGTGACATCAGGTGAAGGGATGGTCCGAAGAACTCAACGAATTTCCCGACAACGTTTTCTTGACGCAGCATTTCCGTCACGCGGAGGGCAACGTCCGTTGCTGTTGTTCCAGGATGCATTTCGCCCGTGATGCGGACACCGATGACTTCAGGAACCGGGAAGAATGACGGTTGTCCGAGCATGCCGGCTTCCGCTTCGATTCCACCGACACCCCAACCAAGGACACCG
Source organism: Exiguobacterium sp. RIT452 (assembly GCF_003598705.1). NCBI lineage: Bacteria > Bacillati > Bacillota > Bacilli > Caryophanales > Exiguobacterium > Exiguobacterium sp. RIT452. The sequence continues at coordinate 470,517 of NZ_QXJB01000001.1, read as the reverse complement.
AGTCCGTTGATCATCGTCGTGTGGGAATCCGTTCCGACGAGTGTATCCGGATAGACGTCAACTGAACCGTCAGCCGTTTCTTTTTCAAGGACGACCGATGCCAAGTACTCAAGGTTGACTTGGTGGACGATTCCTGTTGCCGGCGGGACAGCACGGTAGTTGTCGAATGCCGTTGTCGCCCAGCGTAACAGTTTGTAACGTTCTTCGTTGCGTTCGAACTCAAGATCCATGTTCTCAGCGAGTGCGCCGGCGAATCCGTAAGCATCGACTTGAACCGAGTGGTCAACGACGAGGTCAACCGGAACTTCCGGATTGATGACCGATGGATCGCCACCGAGGTCCTGCATCGCTTTACGGAGTGACGCGAGGTCGACGACTGTCGGAACACCCGTGAAATCTTGTAAGATGACGCGTGACGGTTTGAACGGCACATCGATATCATTCGACACTTGGGCAGTTCCCCATTTCGCCAAGTTTTCGACATGTTCTTGTGTGATCGAACGACCGTCTTGTTGACGAAGAACGGATTCAAGCAGCACACGGATGGAATATGGAAGGCGTTTGACTTCCGTCAGACCGAGTTCTTCCAATTTTTCAAGGCTGTAATAGTTGTAATTTTTACCGTTTGCTTCAAACGAACGGCGTGCACCAAACACGTCTTGCGTTGGTTGCGTTTGCTTCATGCTGATTCCCCCTTTAAGTGTTGACGACATCAAGCCCCTGATACCGCTTACTTGTACAGCTCTATCATAGTATAATATGGGTCTCGTTACAATTTGAAAGAACAAAAGACCTTCGATAAGTTTTACTTATCGGCTAATTGAGAAGCTATATCAATCATATGCTTACAACGACGTACCGTTTCTAGTTTTTAATGGTTCTGTTACGGGTACTACTAAATTGTAGAACGACATCAGAACTTTCTGGAGGCGGAAATTATGGCACAATATAAAAACAACGATGCAACACACGTCGTGACGACGATTGTTTTTCATGATTTGGAAAAGGCAAAAACCGGTTTTGAAATGATCAAGGACCTCGAAGCGATCAAAGAGATTGAAATGGAACAGATGGTCCTCGCCGAGCGCAATGAGACGGACGGCTTCTCCTTCATCGATGCGATCGACTTCACGCAACAGGATCAATCGTTTAAAGGCTCGTTGATCGGAATGGCGGTCGGCGTTGTCGGCGGACCGTTCGGCATGCTCGTCGGTTCCGTCGCTGGATACCTGATCGGGGCGAATCGTGACGAAAAAAACGAACGCGATTCGTTTGATTTGTTTAACCGGACACTCAACCAGATCAATCCCGACCACTACGGCGTCATCATCATCAGTGAGGTCAACGAGGATTCGGAAGCGATCAACGCGATTGCGGCGGAACTCGGAGCGACCGTGCGCCGGACCGGTGAAACGTTTACGGATGAGACGGTTTAATTGAAAAAAGATTGTTGCTTCGTCCCCGTTGTTTCGGGGGCGTTTTTTATTTCCGAAAACATTCTTATGCGTGACAGATAACCAACATTAAATAAACGTTAAAGCATATCGATGCAACAACTTACGTAACCATTCATCTGAAAGCTCAATCTTGTCAGTGGACTTCGCTAAATCCTCGATCAGTATATTCTCAGGAAAATACAGACGCAGTATAGACAGGCTGTCCTCAATGGTGGACGCAAAACTTTGATCTTTTACATTAACGTTCAAGTAAGCGCCACGAATCATCCGTTTTACAAGGGATCTTTTTTCCATCCGAGTCATCTCGCCGGCCTCTAGTTTTTCATGAGCCATTCGTAGCTCAACGGATAAATCTTGATTCAAAGCACGACTAATGCGCACGTCCGGTTTCATATCTGGAAATTGATCAGATAAGTCGAAACCATCTATACAGGAACAGACGTGACGTATCCAAAAGCCCCATTCGTAAAGATTCTCAGGACTGAGCACTGTATCAAGGATGCCTATGTCGTAATCAACTTTAATAATTTCAGGATGCCGCTCCAACAAGTCTTCTGTTTCTTCTCTTAAAGCGTCAATGTGAACAGTCTCTCTTACAATAACCGTCAAATCTAAATCCGATTTTCCTGCAACGGCTGTACCGCGACCGATACTGCCATATACGTATACGCTGTGAAGTACTTCGCCAAACTGTTTTTTCAACAAGCCTATCACTTCGTCAATGACAGGACGATACATCACTTGTATACGCATTCTACTCGTCTGATTAATAATATAGCCGGCCTCATCGGTGCCAAGTCGTGTAGGTAATTGCATTTAATCGACACCTCCAACTCATTTCTGTTCAGGAAAATTCAACATCATCTACGATAACCATTGGTAAATTGATACAATATTATCAAATGATTAACCCCGTCTTCAGCAAAGACAACTTACTTTTTCTAGTAAACTCTTTTGTTAACTCCGAGATGCTTACTACTATCGGTAATACCATCTTAACTGACTATAAAGTGAAGGCGAACTAACGTACATATATAAAAATAAGAACTATGATGAAATGAGGAATTCCTTTCTATGAAATTATTACCTCCAAAACCCTTTTATTATGAAGGTGGAAAAAAAGCTGTTCTGCTCTTACATTCCTTCACCAGTAATCCGAATGATATGAAAAAGCTTGGAAGCTATTTGCAGCAAAATCAGTACTCCTGCTACGCCCCGACACTCAGTGGACATGGTCTGCCGGCAGAAGAACTTCTGAACTACGGACCAGCCGACTGGTGGCAAGATGCCCTCGACGGTTATCAACTGTTGCAAGACAAAGGATTTGAACATATAGCAGTCGTCGGTCTCTCACTGGGTGGTGTTCTTGCTTTAAAAACAGCACAGGAGTTGCAGATCAACGGTGTAGTCACCATGTCCGTACCCATGTATAAGGAAGCAGCCGTTCTAAAAGAACGAATATTTTATTATGCCCGGCGGTATAAACAGCTCGAAGGAAAAGAGGACCAGCAGATTGCATCTGAAATGGCTGAACTGGATCACCTCCCTTTTGAATCGCTGACCCACTTCGAACACCTCATTAATCAGACGAGAGATCAGTTGGCACGTATTACCTCGCCTGTTCATGTCCTGTACGGGGAAATGGATGACCCCTCGTACAAGACGAGTGCCGAGAAGATTTTCCAAAGCGTAACTTCGGATCAAAAAACGATTAAAGGATTTGCGCATTCGAAACATTTAATGACGTTAGGGAAAGACATGAACGAAATCAACCAAGACATTCTTACTTTTTTAAATGAACTGAAATGGTGAAGTATTCCCCCATCCTAAAGGCAACCCGTACGATACGGGCTGCCTTTTTTCATGCTGCTGTATGAATCTCGGCTCTTGTAATCAGAAACCAATCAAAACAATTGACGCCATAAAAAACAGATGGTATATTTATCTCGAATTAAAGATATATGATTTGAAGATAAAAAGAGGTGAACGAAATGGAACAGCCGAATCCGAACTTAAAAGCACTGACAGTCATGGTTCGCGCAGTCGACGCGCTTCATGAAGTCATCAAACAGGATGTTGCGAAGTCCGGACTAAATCCGACTGATTTTTCCGTACTCGAGTTGTTGTATCACAAAGGAAGGCAACCGATTCAGCTGATTGGGAAAAAAGTATTGATTACCAGCGGCAGCATCACCTATGTCATCGATAAGCTCGAAAAAAAGAACTACGTCGTCCGCCAAGCCTGTCCGGAGGATCGGCGCGTGACATTTGCGGAACTCACCACAGAAGGTCAAACGTTAATGGATACGATTTTTCCGGAACATGAACAAGCCATTAATCAGGTTTTCCAAGGGATTGACCAGGCGGAAATTGAATTGTTCATTAAGACTGCTAAAAAAATAGGCTACCAAGCCCAAAATAATTAAATTTTTTTACCTATATATCTCGAATTCGAGATAATAACGATTAAGGGAGCGATTTAGATGAATGAATTAAAAGGAATCCACCACGTCACGGCCATCACAAGCAGTGCCGAGAAAAACTATGAGTTCTTCACAAACGTCTTAGGCATGCGTTTGGTCAAGAAAACTGTTAACCAGGACGATATTCAGACCTATCATTTATTCTTCGCTGACGATAAAGGATCAGCCGGTACCGATATGACGTTCTTCGACTTCCCGGGCATTCCAAAAGGAACACACGGAACAAATGAAATCTTTAAAACCGCTTTCCGCGTGCCGACGGACGAAGCACTCCACTACTGGATCAAACGATTTGATAAATACGATGTGAAGCATCGCGGCATTAAAGAACAGTTCGGTAAGAAGACCCTCTCGTTCGTCGATTTCGATGACCAGCAGTATATGCTGATTTCAGACGAGCATAACGAAGGCATTGCCTCCGGAACTCCGTGGCAAAACGGTCCGGTTCCATTAGAATTCGCCATCACCGGCTTAGGTCCAATCCACATCCGGATTGCCGAATTTGACCGGTTAAAAGAAGTCTTAGAAAAAGCGATGCTGATGCGAGAAATTGATCAAGCAGGATCACTGCATTTGTTTGAAATGGGTCAAGGCGGTAACGGAGCACAGGTCGTCGTCGAACATAACCTCCTCCTTCCGAGCGGACGCCAAGGATTCGGAACCGTCCATCACGTGGCGTTCCGGGTGGAAGATACAGCCGCTTTAAATGAATGGATCGAACGGATGCACAACTTACAATTCAACACATCAGGCTACGTCGATCGTTTCTTCTTCGAATCGTTGTATGCACGTGTCGCACGCGGCGTCCTGTTCGAATGGGCAACAGATGGTCCCGGTTTCTTGGGTGATGAGCCGTATGAAACAGTCGGAGAGAAATTATCGTTACCACCGTTCCTCGAATCGCAACGTCAACAAATCGAACAAATGGTCCGCCCGATCGATACCGTCCGCAGCACACGCAAGATCGAAAAAGAATATTTATGATCCGGAGGGATTAAATTGAGTATGTTCAAGAATTTATTTGGTTCGAAGAAAACACCACAACAAGAGGAGGAAACGAACATGACAAAATTAAACATCGGAATTATCTTAGGATCCACACGTGAAGGTCGCTTAAGCCCACAGGTCGGGAACTGGGTGAAAGAGCTGGCGGACAACCGCGGAGACGCCAACTATACGATCATTGACATCGCCGACTACAAATTGCCGCTGCTCGGCGAAAAGGACGGCGATGCATCCGGTGCAGCTGCATGGTCTGAAGCGATTGCCGCTCAGGATGGATTTGTGTTCATCACACAGGAATACAACCACTCGATTTCCGCTTCATTGAAAAATGCCCTCGATTATCTCCGTGTCGAGTGGAACAACAAAGCAGCCGGTATCGTCTCCTACGGTTCAGTCGGCGGCGCACGCGCAGCAGAACATTTACGCGGTATTTTAGGCGAATTATTGATCGCAGACGTCCGGGTCCACCCTGCCCTCTCGCTGTTCACTGACTTTGAGAATGGAGCCGTGTTAAAAGCGGCACCGGTTCAAGCAGATTCCGTTAATCAAATGCTCGATCAAGTCATCCCTTGGGCTGGCGCTTTAAAAACGATTCGTTGATTATTCCATTCCCTTTAAAGAATATTTGAATACAGGCAAAAAAATGAGAGAACTCCTTATCTTTGGGAGTTCTCTCATTTTTCATTTGTTGTCTTCCGTCCACGTATCGACATACGAAACCACGTACTCTTTTTTCGTTCGACTGTACTTCGTTTCGAAGTAATAGAGGACATTCTCTTTCTGGTTCAAGACAGAATACGAATACGTCTTGTACGCTTTTGGAAAAACAGGCTGTTTTTTACCGGCTTGCTTTCCGGCTTTTGAATAGTCGATATACGCGACTCTCTCATATTTCCCAATCCCTGTTCCCGTCAGCACGCCATCCAACTGTTTTTTCGTCATCCCTTTTTTAATCTTTTGATCGTTATAGACACGTTTGGAATTGACAGCAGATGAGTCAAACCAATGTTTTTCGACGAGTTTTAACTGCTTACTGTGTTCTTTTGATTTAAATACGAGCAACATGCGGACGGTTTGGAACGTCACTTCATCCGGATTGTCCGATTCATTCGATACCTTTGCATCTGGGTACAGATAGAACTCATACTTCAAATATTTCAGCTTTCCGCTTTTATCGTATGTGTTGGAATCGTTCAATTCACCACTGCACAAAAGATTAACTTTCACCTCATCTTCCGGGCGGTCACACAGGTGTTTTTTATAGTTTTTGCCATACATGACTTTCGCAACACTGGTCATCGAGGCGTTCATTTTCAGCTTTTTAAAAGTGTCATGTTGTGTTTCCTTTTTCGTTTTCGCCACGGCTTCGTTTGACGGAAAACCTGTCAACATCAGACCTAATGAGACAGACAAAACAACCAGTAACTTGATGACGTTTTTCATGTTAACACTCTCCTTCAACAACGTTAATCAACCGAAAGTAAATCATTGAATTGAATGATGTGACTGCCCTTTTTCGCATAGTATTCAATCATTTCCGGAAGTTTCTTTTTATTGTAACTCGTGATGCCGTCCGTAATCACCGTCACGTCGTAATCCAGTTTACGTAAGTTAAAGCAAGTCGATTTGACACAAGCCGTCGCGTCTCCACCGGTCAGATAAAAGTCGGTGATGTCGTTTTGCTCAATGAATGCTGCGAACGCTTCGCTTGTTAAGGCGTTGCCCTTATATTTCGTGAAAATGTGATCCGACACGATCTTCAAATCAGGTGCCACGTGTCCCGGTTTTAAACGTTCTCGTTCCGGCCGATAAATTTTCATGCCGGATGTAGACCACATGCATGTTTTGTTCAACTGCCCAGTCAATCGACTGATTGATCGTCCCGATGACTTCTTTGTAGTTTTTTGTCATGTCATTTTGAATATCGATGACGACTAAAGCTTTTTTTGGCATGTGGGTTCCTCCTGATGAATAAACGGATTTTTAGTTTTGATGATGTTTTGCTTCCGATTCGGATCGGATAACGTACACTTGAGGTAAGAAGCACATTCAAGGAGGCATGCCCCGTGAAAGAAAAATACTACTTTGACGTTTTTCCTGAACTGACGAGCGAACGGCTCCTCTTAAGAGAAATCCGGTTAAGCGAAGCGAACCACATGATTGAAATTACGGTCTACGATGGTCATCAGGCACAGAACAGCCGGGATGTCATCCGGATTTTGAGTCAGATTGCCCTCGATTACCTCAACGGGGACGGCATTACGTGGGGACTGTATTTAAAGTCGACTGGCGAATTCATCGGGAACTGCTGTTTTTGTAGAGGCTATCAAAATAACATCGCCGAAATTGGATATGTATTAAAACCGGACTTTCGGGGTTACGGCTATATGACAGAAGCCGTTAAAACAGTTACCCGGTTCGGACTCCAGGACATGAAGGTCTCACAGGTTTGCGCCTATACCGAGCTTGAAAATCACGCCTCGCAATCCGTGCTTCTAAAAGCCGGATTCGTAAAGAGTACGCATGACGAAGACACGTATAAGTTCATTTCTCCCTGACTCCTCTTGTGAAAGCAAACACCTTGCAACCTTCTGATTCATTTCCAATCAAAAGGTTGCATTTTGGTATGTCTACTGTTTTTAAGAACGTTCACTCCGGCTTCCGCCAATCACTTCGCCTTAAAGTTATAAAGCGGCTTGATGACTTTAAGTAACTCGACCGTATCCATCGTGTTCCGGATGATTTCCTCCATCGGCTTATAGACGAATGGTGACTCATCACGTGTCGATTCGACGACCGAACTCGACCAGACGTCCTGCATCGTCGCTTCAAACGCTTTCAGATCAACGGATTTAAATGCTTTCGAACGGGACATGATCCGTCCTGCCCCATGTGGTGCCGAATAGTTCCAGTCCGGATTACCTTTTCCTTTGACGATCAGTGAACCGTCGCGCATATTCATCGGAATGATGGCGACTTCACCGGCTTGCGCTGAAATCGCACCTTTTCGGAGAATCATTTGTTCGAGATCAATGTAATTATGGATCGTATCGAACTGTTCCGTGACCGACCAGCCCATCGCTTCAACAATGACCTCCGTCATCGCTTGACGGTTCAGTGCCGCGTAGCGTTGGGCGATTTTTAAGTCATGCAGGTAGTTGTCCATATCAGAACCGGACACGTACGCTAAATCTTTATTCGTTTCATTGAACTGACTCTTCAACTCGACCAGAGTCGATTGGATGTCCTGCTCCCGTCCCTGTTCTTTCAGCGATGCGACGATCGCCTCGGTATCGACGGTGAATTGTGACGCTTCCGCCAACTTTTGATAATGCTCGGCAATCGTTTTTCCGAGATTCCGGCTGCCGGAATGAATCACGAGGTAGAGATTGTCTTCCTCGTCTGTATTCAGCTCGATGAAATGATTCCCGCCGCCTAACGTGCCGATCGACAATCGGGCGCGTGTTTCGTTAAACGGTGCCAATACTTGATCAAACGGAATCTGTTCCGATAACCGGTGCGGCTGTTTGCGGACCGACATGCCGCTCGGAACCAGTGCCTGAATCGCAGCATCCAACTTCTCATAATCGACGCCGGCTGTTCCTTCACGGTTGATTTGTGTACATAACATGCCGCAGCCAATGTCGACACCGACGAGATTCGGCACCACTTTATCGTGAATCCGCATCGTCGTGCCGATGACCGAGCCCTTGCCGGCATGACAATCGGGCATGATGCGGACATTGCCGTCGACAGCAATGTTTTCGTTCAGCATCCCCGTCACTTGCTCAATCGTCATGTCATCGACATTGTGTGTAAAAATCTTCGCTTCGCCGTACTTTCCGCGAATCGTCTTCATTTCATCCTCCCCCTTACCTTCCTGTCTCTTATTCAAGTATCCTATAAAATCCCTTTTTTAACAATTCGTTCTTACTCGTGGACAATTGAGACCCATTGTTGGGTCAACGCCGATTGACCGTCTTCCGTCAACCAGACTAGAGCCGTCGTACTCGTCGCGTCCGGTAACCTTTCCCGCACCAGTCCCGTCATATCGAGCTCATGGAGCGTACTTTCCGGTAACAGTGTCACCGCTTGTCCACTGCGGACAAGTCCAATCAAGGTCAAGACGTCGGAACAGGTCTCCTGCGAGACGACCCCGAACTGCTGGCTGAGCGTCTGAAAGACACCAAGTCCTTCCTGACTCGGAATGATGACGTCGGCGTCCGGAAAATCGGGATGATGGACTCGGTAAAACGGTTCTTCTTCCATCCACTCGATCGTGACACCTTGTGCCTCAATCGGCAGCCGGACGAGTGCCACGTCGATCGCATGATCCTTCAAACGATCAATCAAGGCAGCAGACTCGCCCTGATGAATTTGCAACGTGATCCGGGGATGTCGTCGTTTCATCTCTTGCACCCATCCCGTCAATCGACCGGCGGATAACGTATTGACGCCGATCCGTAAGATGCCGGTCCGTCCTTCCTTGATGTCACTGACTTCAATCCGGGTTTCCGCTTCATACCGCAACAAGGAGACGGCGCGTTCATACAGCCGCTCGCCGCTCGCCGTGATCCGGATGCCGCGTCCCGCCCGTTCAATCAGCCGTACACCAAGCAACTCTTCCATCTTCCGAATTTGTTGGGTCAACGCAGGCTGTGCCATCCGCAGTCGTTCCGCCGCCCGTGTGACGGATTGTTCTTCGACGACCGCGCAAAAATACCGATATTGGCGTAAATCCATATTCATCATCTCTTTCATATGTTTTCAGTCATAAATATGTATGAATCATAACATCAATCATATGATACGATGCTGAAATCAGCGATTTTTAAAGGAGACGATTTTTGTGAAACGTACGACGTCCACGGTCCAGTGGATTATTTTCTTATTAGCCAATACGATTGCCTTGCCAATCGTCGTCGCGAGCCTGTTTGATCTCTCGAGTGTCGAGACGGCCGCACTTGTCCAACGCTCCTTCTTTGTCGGAGGAATTGCCTGTTTTCTCCATGGATTGTTCGGTCACCGTTTACCGATCGTGTCCGGTCCTGCCGGTTCATGGGTCAGCATCTTTGTCGTCATCGCCGCGTTGCCGGTCGATTCAAAGACGGCCTTCACGATTGCGATGGCCGCTGTCGTCATTGCCGGCGTTGTCTTGATTTTCCTCGGGTTGACGGGATGGACCCGTTTTTTATTACCGGTCTTTACGCCGCTCGTCAGCGGAACGTTTTTGCTTTTATTATGTATTCAACTGACCGGCGTCATGCTTGGTGCCGTTCTCGCCGTCGAAGCAACACGTCTTGCCGGCATTCTGACATTCCTGCTTGTCCTCGGACTCAGTCAATTTGGTCCGACCCGCCTCCGTCCGTTCGCCTTGATGATCGGAATAGTCGTCGGCTGGTTGGTCAGCCGTCCGTCGTTACCGGAAGCGTCCGGTGTCTTTGCCGTTCCGACCGCGTTACCGTTCGGGATGCCGCAATTTGATGGCAGTGCTTTTCTGGTCGCGATTCCGTTTGCGATTCTTTTAATCGTCAACTTGATTGCCGCGTTAAGCGCCGTCGAAGCGACGATTCAGAAAAAAGGGGCCTTGAATCAGGGGCTGACGGTTGAAGGGATCATTCACTTGATCGCGGCGACGTTCTCGACGCTCGTTCCGGTCCCGTTGCCAATCACAAGTGGTTTCATCGCCCAGACAGGAAGTAAGGAACGCCGGCCGTTTTTAATTGCCTCACTTGTCATCGCCTTGGTCGGGTTTTTCCCGAGCATCATCGGCATCATCGCGACATTGCCTCGCAGTGTCGCCAGTGCGGCTTTGCTCGCAACGTTACCGCACATGTTCCTGATTGCCTGGCAGTCCGCTGAAAGCAGCATGACGAACAGCCGTCGCAAACATGCCTTTGCGATTTGTGCCGTCATCGGAATCAGCATTCTGTTGCAATCGACGGTTTTGGCGGAAATCCTGCCGCTGACGTTACGTCCGTTCTTCAGTAACGGCTTATTGATCGGGACGATGCTTGTGCTTGGGTTTGAAGTCATCGAACGTTTCCGTTCACGACGTGATGCTCAATCAGAACGACTTGCCAGTTAATCTGTAGTCAACGTAAAATCCCCACTTTCTCGCAAAACGCGACAAAGTGGGGATTTTGTGTTTGAAATCATATGAAAGCAGTCCATTACACTCGGCTTCTTCCCGTGACTCCTACAGGAAAAAGCGCGTGCTTTTCGCGCTGTTAGAGACAAACGAGACCCGGCTCCTCGTCCGAAAGGAACAGGCGCCGCGGCTCGTGTCTCGCCTGAGGAAAGCACGGGAAAGGAAGACGAGTTTCACTTCAGTTCACTTCAGTTCACTTCATTTCACCGTACCTCACGCCACCATCTGCGTGTTTCACTGGCCGCGGTGACACTTTCACCGATCATCGGTGTCACGACCGACACCTCATATTTTACGGCTTCTTTCAGCAAACGTTCGACCGGTTCGTACCACGGATGAAACGCCAGCGTAAACGCCGACCAGTGGACCGGAATCAGCACGTCCCCTTTAACATCGAGATGCGCAGCGAGTGTCTGTTCCGGCAACATGTGTGAACTCGACCACCGGGTATCGTATTGGCCACATTCCATGATGGTGACATCAAACGGACCATACTGTTCCCCGATCGCCTTAAAGTGTGGACCGTAGCCACTGTCTCCGCTGAAGAAGACTTTCTTCGATCCCTCAATTACCCATGACGCCCAAAGCGTCGAAAATTGATCAAGACCATTTCGTCCCGAATAGTGCCGGGCGGGTGTTGCCGTCAATCGGAGACCATTCGTCTCGACCGATTCGTGCCAATCGAGTTCCGTAATCCGGTCCGGATCTACACCCCAGCCTTTTAGGCGGCTTGCGACACCAAGCGGGACGATGAATCGCCCGACCCGGTCTTTTAACGCCAAGATCGAATGATAATCCAAGTGATCGTAATGGTCATGCGAATAGATGACAAGATCAATCGGCGGCAACGCATCGAGATCGACCGGTGCCGTCGTTTGGAATCGTCCGCCTCCGAGTTTCGGGAACGGTGACGGGGCACGGCCGAGCATCGGATCAAAGAAAATCGTCTGTTGATCGAGTTCAAGCAGGAACGCCGAATGTCCGAACCAGGTCACCCGCGGCTCGGTTCCGTCCGTCCGTCGTTCAAACGGTACGACCGGTAACGGCTTGACCGGCTTTAACGACGGTAATTCCCGACCGTAATCTTTTAAAATACTTTTCATTGTCTCCCATTCCATCTTCAGTTGGAACGGTAATTCATTTTGAAACTTTCCGTTCGAAAACTGACGCGAACGCGTATACTGCTGTTGATCTGCTTTTGACGGCCGGCGACCGAATAACGGATAACGGGTCATGAAGACCGCTCCAAAGACGCCGAGTCCGGCTAATGCTGCTACTGTTTTTTTCATTTTCTTCACCTCTTTGATATCACCAGTATAGCATCGGCGATTTTTAAAGCGGTAATGAACAAACTTCACTTTTCACAAAAAAGACGTAAAACTGAGATACTCAGTTTTACGTCTACTGTTTTAGTCTAAATCGTCCGCTTTCCATTTTGAACGATCGCTTTTATCGTGATCGGATTCGTGTTCCGACTCATAATCGTTGACACCCGGATTTTCAACTTTTCCATCATGCCGGTGCCCTTCGTCATGCAGGTGGTCGCGTGAATGGTCATGATTATGTCCATGGTCATGGTCATGATCGTCATGTCGGTCTTTTGCGAACAGCGCGATTCCACCCCGCTCGACTTCTTGATAATGTTGTTCTGCCTCTTGATCGGAATGCCCCACCCGCTTTAATGTTTCACGCAGTGGCGGTTCGTGACTGAATTTTGATTTGATCTGGTCGATCCATGACGCACCGGACGCCTCATCCGCTGCTTCGTCCCGTCCAACCACTGAAAAATCGGAGTCCTTGTGACCTTGCTCTTTTAACGCTTGCATTTTCTGATGTAAGCTCGACTCATCATGAAAAATTCCGATAAATTTCTTTGCCATCGTCAACACCATTCCTCTCAAAGAGATATGAATTTACAGACTTCAATTTTTACCCTTGTTTCGTCATCTCAAAACGAAAAAAAGACGTGTCTTCCGCTGAATCGGAAAAACACGTCTCACTTCGATTAATCTTTGAGTAACTGTGGTGAATCAACAAGCGTGATGACACCGTCATTTTTCTGAACGAATCGTTCGTAAACGAAGTCGTTGGCAAACAACAGAACCGGATTTTCCCAACGGTCGTAGACAAGGACGGTCCGTGAATCCGTCAACTTCTTGACTTCACTGATTTCCGTCACCTTGACCCACTTCGCGACTTGGAAGTTCGCCGCATCTTTTAAGATGTCAACGCCGTACTCCCCTTTAAGGCGGTGTTCGAAGACTTCAAATTGAAGTTGTCCGATCGCGCCGAGGATGATCTCGTTGTATTCGGTCTTGTAGACCTGAATCGCTCCCTCTTGGGCGAGTTGTTCCACACCTTTTTGGAACTGTTTTGATTTCAGTGCGTTTTTCGTAAAGACTTTGAGGAACAATTCCGGTGCAAATGTCGGCAATGCTTCGTACTGAAGACTTGGATCACCGTTCGTGATCGTGTCGCCGATTTGATAGTTGCCGGAATCATACAGACCGATGACATCTCCCGCAAACGCTTCGTTGACCGTTTCCCGCTCGTCTGCCATGAACTGCGTCGATTGGGATAACTTCATTTTTTTGCCGGTCCGCGTCAGGACGACTTCCATCCCGCGGTCGAATTTTCCGGTACAGATCCGCACGAAGGCAATCCGGTCACGGTGATTCGGGTTCATGTTCGCTTGAATCTTGAAGACAAAGCCGCTGAAGAATTCTTGTGCCGGCTCGATTTGTCCTTTGTTCGACTCACGTGGTGTCGGCGACGGTGACAAGTTGAGGTAATGCTCAAGCAACGGTGTGATTCCGAAGTCAACCAGGGCAGAACCGAAGAAGACCGGTGTCAATTCACCTTTCGCAATCAACTCTTCGTCATACGCATTTCCCGCTCCGTCGAGCAGATCGACTTCATCCACCAATGTATCGTACATCTCGTTGTTGATCGTTGACGCCAACTGGTCGTTCGCGAGTCCTTCTTCACCAAGATCAATCGTCAGACGGTCGTTCTTGAAGCAATGGAACTTCTCGTTGACGCGGTCATAGACGCCTTCAAACTGTTGTCCTGATCCTGCAGGCCATGTAACAGCAACCGACGGAATCCCGAGAACTTCTTCGAGCTCTTCCATCAATTCGAGCGGGTCACGCGCTTGACGGTCCATCTTGTTGATGAACGTAAAGATCGGAATCCCGCGCATCCGACAGACTTGGAATAGTTTTTTCGTTTGCGACTCGATCCCTTTTGCGGCATCGATGACCATGATCGCTGAGTCAACGGCTGTCAGGATCCGGTACGTATCTTCCCCGAAATCGGAGTGACCCGGTGTATCCATGATCGAGACGATTTTTTTGTCATACTCAAACTGCATGACGGATGATGTAACGGAGATTCCCCGTTGTTTTTCGATCTCCATCCAGTCGGATTTCGCAAATTTCGAGTTTTTCCGCGCTTTGACCGATCCGGCTTCACGAATCGCGCCACCGTGGAGTAAGAATTTTTCAGTTAATGTCGTTTTCCCGGCATCCGGGTGGGAAATAATTCCGAAGATCCGGCGTTTCTCGACTTCGGTTTGGAGTAATTTTGTCATGTAGGGTAATTCCTTTCACCTATATATTAAAAATCTTCTTAAAAAGTGGTTACCTCGCTCATTTTCGCAACTAGTCTATCATACCGAATTTTCGCAGTCTCGTCCATTTCACTTTGTTGACTTAATTTTCAGATTTCAAGTTGACAACTCCACTCGATCTTCTATACGATGACGAGGAAGTTACTATGACAAGAAGGAGGAGACGTACAATGTCACAATCATTTAATCAGCAACCATCGATTTACGTATTGGCTACAACTGTACGTCACCCAATCGTTTAATTTTTAATTAAGCAGGGTGTACGTATGCGTATACGTACATGCTGCCCTCTTATATCAGGACGGGTATGCCCATATTTGTGCGTATCCGTCTTTTTTATGGTCTAAAAACGGAAGTATAAGGGGTTTTGTTTATGTTTACTGCATTAAAACAGCTTGACCGCAACATCTGGATCCGGTTCGTCGGGGAAACGATTACCGGAGTCATGATGTTCATGATTGCACCATTTCTTGTTCTGTATTATTCCGAACAACTCGATTCGTACTTTTTGGTTGGTCTCATCATGGCGACCGGACCGATCACTTCATTGTTCGGTTCCTTCCTCGGCGGGTATCTCGCCGACTTGTATGGTCGTAAACCGCTCATGGTCATCTCGATTGTCGGCGATGTCGTCGCCTTGATCGGTTTCTCGTTCGCCGATTCGTTTTGGCCGTTATTGTTAATGAATGCCTTACTCGGTCTGACGAATTCCTTGTTCCACCCGGCCGCCAGTGCGATGGTCGCCGATGTCACACCGCCGGAACGACTCAACGAATCGTTTGGGCTCCTGCGGATGGGGCATAATGTCGGGGCTGCGTTTGGTCCGCTGATCGGAAGTGCCGTTTTGTTCGTCGATCGAACGTTGATTTTCTACGCTGCGGCCGCCGTCTTTTTCGTGTATGCACTCGTCTTGTTGATCTTCATCCAAGAAACAAAACCGGATCAGATCGAACACACCGGTGACGAACCGAAGTTATCCGCCTTCACCGTCCTGCGCAAAGACAATGTCTTCTTAATTTTCATCGCAGCCGGTGTTTTCATCTCAATGGGCTTTGCACTCGTCGAAAGCATGTTACCGGTTTTCCTGAAAGAAGCCTTGCCGGGTCTGCCGAACGACAAAAATCCGTTCCCGTACTTGATGGGCTTAAACGGCATCATGGTTGTCTTGTTCCAGTTCCCGATCGCCGCCCGCTTGTCCGGCAAAGCATTCGGAAAGGTCATGCTGCTCGGAGCCTGTATTTTTGGAATCGGCATGATTTTACTCGCCTTCATTCCGTCGTATCTCTTTTCACTCGGAACGGAGTATCTGGTGCTCGTGACGGTGTTACTCGTCATCTACGCCCTCTATACCCTCGGTGAGATGATCATGTCCCCGGTTCAAATGACGTTCATCGCCTTGATTGCACCGGAACACTTGCGCGGAACCTATAACGGTGCTGCCAGCATCCAATGGTTGATCGGCGGTGTCACGGCACCGCTGCTCGGATCCCTGTTCCTTGATTCCGGAAACGGACAATATGCGCTCGCCGGGGTCGGGGTCGCCTGTTGCTTGTCCGGTCTCGTTTACCTGGCACTCGACCGATCAATCCGTCGGGCAAAACGGTTATCGCAATCCGCTTGATCGTGCAAGATTGACATCAAATAAACCCCCGGATCAGACACTTGTTGTAAGTGTCCGGTCCGGGGGTTTTGTATGTACAGAATGAAGATCACGCTTCCTGCTTTGCGTGTGTCATATCGCCTTCAAGCAGAACCACGTCTCCCTGATCCGTCGACTCGACAATCGTCAGACTGGTCCCGTGAATGAAGGAAGACGTCCACAAGTGCTCCATGGCAGTCCCTTTGAAATGAGATAACAGCACTTTAATCGCGATGCCGTGTGTGACAATTAAAACCGTTTCTTCTCGATGTTTCACTTGTATCGCTTTTAAAAATTCAAGGAGACGATTCTTTAATACATCAAAACTCTCCCCCGTCTTTGAAACGTACAGGTGAGGTGTCTCCCAAAACGAAGTATAGGCTTCCAGGTCATTCTGTTTTAAGAAATCATGTGTCTTACCTTCCCATTCGCCCATGTGAATTTCTTTTAAGCGGGCATCGGTCTGAATCGGTGTCGTCCGTCCGTCACAAATCAATTGCGCCGTCTGAAGTGCACGTTCACTCGGACTCGAGTAGACGGCTTGAAACGGGATGTCTTGCAAGTGTTCCCCTAATTTTTCAGCATACAGTTGTCCTTTGGCGGTCAACGGAGAGTTTTTCCACCCTTGCAATCTGTTTTCGATATTCCATTCCGTCTCACCGTGACGGGTCAAATAAATCATCGGCATCCATTGTCCCTCTTTCCCTCATGCGTGAATTATCCATTATTTTACCATTAAGGATGCTTTCACGACAAACAGGACTTCTGCGTTCTTCCGAAGTCATCTCACCATTTGAGTTCCGTCAAGAAGGCAAGACCCCGTCTGCGACGAACGGACTAAATATGACCGGTAACGGTTCCAACGTCCGTTGTACTTCGGTAATGAACCGGCTGGATCCACTCGCAAAGGTAATCGGGTCGCCGATCGAAATTAATCTCAGGAACTGTTCGAGTTGTTCGTCCCATTCTTCTGTCTGCATACTGTGGAAGATCAATCCTTGTTTCGTCAGGACATTCAGTGCTGTCGCCAGCTTCTTCGAAGATGGCTTTTTATTGCGAACATGGAGAATCGTTGTTTTCCGCCCACTCATCAGCGCATACCGTGCTTCATCGATGACAGCTCCGAGATGATGATTTTCTGCGACCAATAAGACGTCGAGTCGTGCCCAGTTCCCTTGCGTTTTGTATTTATAAAAATGACGGCATGTTTCGACGAGTTGATGATGGACGACTTCCCACGCTTCCATTACCGGATCCGTCGGTGCCAATTCCAATTCTGTTTGAATCGCCAAGAGAAGTTCTGTACTGACGATTTCCGGATACGTCATGATAAACGATTTTGTCTGATTGATTTCATTCAATAAAATCAATTTAAACAGTTCACTGGACTCCTCCTGATTCGTCACGTGCTTTAACAGCTGTCCGAGTCGCAGAATCCGTAACTCCAAACTCTGAGAAGCAGTCGTTTGACTTTCAAATTCCTGCAAGGTTGAGCTATGCTTGTCTTCCAATTGTTTATAGAAACGGCTGGCAATCCGCAATCCTTTTTGTTCCATCTCCGGTCCGACTGTTTGTAACAGGTGTAACGCTTGGTCGAAATGCATGACATGACCTACCTTTCATCGCTTATTATGGCAAAATCGCCTTCTAAATTCAATCTCTAAAATGCATCTTTGATTTAACACATTCAAACTTGTACTTCCAGAAATACTTCTCTAGGATGATGGTTAAGTAGGTGATAAAAATGCGCATGACACGTTATACGGATTATGCAATCAGATCCCTGTTATTTGCCGGGGCACACTCTGATCGACTTGTCCGAATTCAGGAAGTAGCGGATTGTTACGACATCTCAAAAAATCATCTGATGAAAGTCGTCTATCGTTTAGGACAAAGTGGTTTAATCCATTCTGTTCGTGGTCGCGGTGGTGGATTTCGTTTAGCGAGTCCGCCGGATGAAATTTATATCGGTGACGTTGTGCAGCTATTTGAACCAACGATTCATTTTTTAGATCCACTCGAAGGTGCAGCAGAGCTGCCCTCGCTAGATCCCGCACGTGAAGCTTTTGATGACGCGATTGCTGCGTTCCATCAAGTCCTGAATAGCTACACGATAAGCGATTTACTTCATCCAACAAACGCAACACACCGACAGATCCTTGAAATGATTCCGAGCCGCGATTAATCGTGGGCGGAATCATTTTTTTGTTCACCGACCTCATCGACGCCTTCTGATGATGTGCGTGGTATACTTATATAAGAAAGGAGGGGTACAGATGAACCCTCATGAAGAGTTAAACAGTTTATACCTTCGTCTTAAAGAAGCCGATCCGTCCCTTGAACGCGGCGAATCCCTGTGGACGATTTTCGAAGATACGACCGATGCAACACTCCGTCCCCTTGCCTTGTGGACCTTCTCTCAAAACCAATTCGACCTGGGTCACTTCCGCTCCTTTTTGGTTTCATTTTCTTTATTGATGGATTGGATCCGAAAAGATGAATTGACCTTGACCCCAAAGCAGGAACTTGACCTGTACTGGAATTATAAATCTTATTTAATCTACGCGGCAGAACAAGAAGATATGCCGGTTGCTTTACTTGAAGAAGATTTTGACCGTTTCGTTGATTTTTGTGACACCCATGGGTTTTCCCGGACACGTGACTACATCGGTTTCATGCTTTACAGCAAACTGGGTGATGAAGAGCAGGCGGATCATTACCTCGCCGAATGGGTCGACGCTCCACCGGACGAACTGAGCGACTGCCCGTCTTGTGAGGGCTTCAGCCGGATGACGTATGCCATCGAACGCGGATTCGAAGACCGGGCCCTCCTGCTCTATGCAGCCATCCGCCATGAACGGGGTTGTTCCCGGATGCCGGATCAAGCCCATCCTTACATCTTACCGTTATTCATCAGCCGGAAGAAAGACCGGTTTGATTGGACGGACCAGTTGACTCAGGAAGTCAAACGCGTCAAACCGCTCTTTACAGGCGGTGACGAACCGTACCATCTTTACGCGGAGATGTACTATGACCCGAACTATGTCTGGTCAATGGAAGAGAAAAAACAATTGATTCCGTTACTGACGGACCGCGGTTACCTTCAATTCCTGCTCGCACATTATGCCGCATCGTACCGCGCCGCCCGCCATGCGGAAGTCGCCTATCTCGGTGTATTGCGCTCGAATATCTATGAAGTCGCACAAGAACTGGACCGCCGGATCGACGGACATTTTTACTTGAATTTCGTCGAACGGGAACTCAAACGGGTCACTGAATTCATCGTTTAATTCTTGAGAGGATGTGTACCGATGTTAGATCATGTACAGCTTGCTGCCCCAACAGGTTCAGAATCACAAGCTCGGTCGTTTTATACCGGGCTTTTACATATGAAGGAAGTCGAAAAACCAAGCGGTGTCCAAGCGAGTGGCGGCGTCTGGTTCGAAGATCACGGCGCTGCTCTTCACCTCGGCATCGAAGAACCGTTCCAACCCGCTCAAAAAGCGCACCCGGGTCTGACATTCTCGCATCTGGACGACGTGGCAGCACGTTTAGGAGCAGCCGGTTATCCGGTTCAGTTTGATGATCGTCTCGCTCCCCGGCGCCGTTTTTTCACGGCGGATCCGTTTGGTAACCGGATCGAGTGTATTGAACAACAACTGACACCGATCGTTCCGAAACGGCTGTCGGACGGTTCACACGTCCGCCTGCTTGCTCCGGCATCAAGTCTAGCGACGGTTGACGTCAAGACGATTGATCGTGCGGTTACCGTGCTCGAATCATTGGGTCTTCGGGTCTCGATCAGCCAGCATGCCCGCGCCGTCAATCCGTTTGGGTCAAGTGATCCTGCTTGTCGGATTGATGACTTGCATACGGCATTCAGCGATCCTTCCATCGATGCGATCCTGTGTGTCCGTGGTGGGTTCAGCTCGAACGAGTTACTCGACGGACTGGATTACGCGTTGATTCGTCAAAATCCGAAAATCCTCTGCGGGTTTTCAGACATCACGGCACTCAGTCAAGCGATCTTTACGAAAAGTGGTCTTGTCACCTATTCCGGACCGATGTTGCGTGGACTGGCCGCGCGTGATGCCTACACGCTCCAAGCGTTCAAACAGATGCTGTTCACGGATGATCCGTTAACGATTCAGTCGAGCAGCAATTGGCATGATACGCAGGACGGCAAGTCCGTTACGCTTCCGAACCCCGGACAGGTTATCTTGTCAGCCGGTTCTGGACAAGGACGCCTGCTCGGCGGTAACCTGTGTACGCTCAATCTCCTGCAAGGAACTGCTTATTTCCCGGACTTGCGCGACAGCATCCTGTTTCTTGAAGATGATTACGAAGTCCATCCGGCGACGTTCGCCCGCGACTTTGCCTCCTTGATGGCACAGCCCGGTGCGGACTCCATCCGCGGGATCGTCTTCGGTCGTTTCCAACTCGCGACACAGATGACCGAGGAGCAGTTACGCTATTTGGTGCAGTTGTATCCTTCGCTAATGTCCATTCCGGTCATTGCCGGTGCCGACTTTGGTCATACGATGCCGCTGTTTACGTTTCCGATTGGCGGTCAGGCCAAAATCGAGGACGGTATCATCTCAATCAGTCATTAAAAAAAGAAGGAGTCGCGGCGATCCGCACCTCCTTCTTTTTAATAGTCGAGCAATCTCGAAGCATCAATTTGACGCTTCGATCCATCCGCAAACATTTCAAGGGTTGCGAAAATGGTGTGATCCGTCAAGTCGTACCGCAACAACGTAAAGTCTTCAAGCGTCGAGATCGTCTTAAACGTCTTCCCGACAGTGAACGCCCGCTTCCGGCTGGCATCTTGAGACGGAATCGTCACGAACACGACTGTGATGTCCGTTCCGCTCGTATCATAATAAAATTCGACGACACGACCGTCCGCCGTCTCCGGTAACAGACCTTTTTGCGGCCGCCCGGATTCATCCAATTGTACATAAGGTTGTAACATCGTTCCGCCTCGCTTTCTCCGTCATTTATCATAGCATGACCAAAAAAATTATGCTAATCTATAAGTGATGTTGAAAGGGGGATGAGTCACGGATGGCATGGTTCATGAACGGAATTTTGCTCTGGGGCTTTATCATGATCACACTGATGGCGATCGGCGGTTTCTTCATGTTCCGGAAGTTCCTAAAGAAGCTTCCGAAAGAAGACGGCAAATCGATGATGGACTGGGAAGATGAATACATCGACCAGACCCGCCATTTATGGACGGATGAAACACTTGATTTATTAAATGCACTGGTCATGCCTGTTCCGGCAGCTTTTCGGGATGTGGCACGTCGAAAAATCGCAGGACGGATCGGACAGTTTGCTCTGGAAGAACGGGCGTCGAAGATGACATCCGAGCTCGTCGTTAAAGGGTATATCTCCGCGACACCAAAACGCGATCATAAATTCTTGAAAAAAGCGCTCCGTGAACACGCCATCGACTGGCGCGATTACGAATTTTATTTCCAAAGCTAAACGGAAGGACTCTCAATTGAGAATCCTTCCGTTTAGTTTTGCGGTAAATGTTCAACATGAACGATCCCCGACTTGACTTGTTTATACTTCAGATACATCGCAATCCGCCACGGAACGATCATTCCGAACGCAACGAGATAGAAAATCCCGCCGGTCTCGAAAATATCGATCTGACCACCGATGATGAACTTTGCAACTGTCCGGACGATCAAAATTCCGAATAAGACGATAAAAAACGCTTTTGAACGTTGCAGATAAATCTGTCCTTGTGCTTCATAAAAGTTTGATGTCTTGATCAAAAAAATACTGAAAATCATCCCGATCAATAACGCTTCCGCCACTTCCGTCCAGGTCAAACGTGACGCCGGGTATAAAAACTGCAGCATCCCCGTCGACATCGCAAACGGCGGAATCAAAATCTTTTTAGCATTCGTCGGTTTTGCTGACGCTTTGACACGAATAAAGCTGATCAGCAATCCCATGACGAGTGCCACCCCTGTTGATACCCAAATCATCCCATCACTTCCTTGTTAAAATCCGGTGAATCCAACGATGTCACTCATCCATGCCGCAAACGTACTGATTCCATCAAAATAGAGGACGATTCCGAACAACATCATCAAGGCTCCACCGAATTTTGTCATTTTCAAGCTGTACCGTACGAAGAGTCTCGAACGACCGACGAAAAATGCCATCAATAAAAACGGAATCGAAAATCCTAAGACGTAAAACAGCATGTACAACATCCCTTGACTCGGATTTGTCGCTGCCAGTGCAATCACGCCTGCCAAAATCGGACCGGTACACGGCGTCCATCCGGCAGCAAAACCGATCCCGACGAGGACTGTACCGATGTAACCGCCCTTGCGTTCACCTAAGTTGAGCTTTTTTTCGCGCATCAAGAATGTCGGTTGCCATAAACCAAGTAAGACGACACCAAATACAAAGATGACAAGCGCACCGATCATCCGCAACGTATCGCGGTACGTGATGAAGACGTCTGCTAATAATGAAGTCGACAATCCTAGAACAGCGAACACCATCGCAAAACCAACCAAAAACGCTAATGTATGCAACAATGAACGTTTTTCTCTGACCCCTTTTTCCTTTAAGTCCGTTACAGAGACACCGGTAATGTACGACAAGAAGACCGGATATAACGGAAGCGTACAGGGAGAGACGAACGATAACAGCCCTGCACCAAACGCTAACCAAAGCGAGAGCTCCATTTCAGCAGCTCCTTTCTAATAAGAAGAAGTTCCTTCTCTATTTTGCCAAACTAATCAACATTTAGCACCTATTATCTTCCGAAAGATTAAAAAGTTTCGTGACGAATGAAATTACAAAAAAATTACATTTACTCAATTCGCCCGAAATGTCGTTGCGCTCGTCAAATGCACTTGCTAGAATATGGATATGACACCAATGTAAGGGAGGATACTATGACAAGCCAGCATCTATTGACTTTAGCGATTGAAGCAAAGCGAAGTGAACTTTATCATCAAGCCGATCGTTCTAGTTTCACCTCCCCGCATGTTTTAAAGCTCAGTCATGAACTTGATTTATTACTCCTTGAATACTCACGATTTGTCCAAAAGTACACCTATCCGTCTTCAAACGAATCTGTTTTAGGGTAACTCGGATGAAATCTGCAAATCATAGATACAACTGAAAAAAGCCGTTGACGAATCAATCCGTCGACGGCTTTTTCGTGTTTCTTCTATATAATGCGGTTATTTCATCTTTTTAAATCGAGCTTTACATGCGATTCATTAAAAAAATACTTTACTTTCCTTCAGCTACTCTCTTTTTGGTCTTTCCTTGAGCCTTAAGTTCGGGGAATAGTTAGAATATTTCCGCTATACTATGCCGAAAGTCCTATTTTACCATCGTTTTTCCAAGCATTATGACCTAGGCGTGACAAAACATGCATTTCTGAAATCTGTTTGTCATACTGGAGCGGTTTGTAACTTGAATGACTCTGACCTGTAAACGCACAACCCTGAATTGCCGTGTAAAGTAGGAACAGTAAACACAGCATATGTCAGGAGGACATCAATAATGAAAAAAGCAGTTTTCGCTGCAGGTCTTGCAGCAACGGCTCTATCAGTAGGATTCGCCCAAGAGACAGAGGCTGCCTCAGAGACGGTAACAGTAAATACGGAAGTATTAAATGTACGCACAGCACCTACGACGGCATCAGCGGATGTAGGTAACGTATATAAAGGTCAAAAATTAAATGTCGAAGGACGTTCTGGCGCATGGATTCAAACAAACATCAATGGCCAAAAACGTTATGTACACGGCGCTTACACATCAGCCGGTTCTTCGTTCGACTTTAAAAAAGCTACAGTCACTACGGCAGTATTAAACGTTCGTACGCAACCAACTACAAACTCTAAAGACGTTGGCAACTTGTATAAAGGCCAGTCCGTTAACGTAGAAAGCAAAGTCGGTGCTTGGATCAAAACAACAATCGACGGGAAAACACGTTACGTACACAGCGATTATACAACATTAGCAGGTTCAACAGCTAAAGCTCCAGCAGCTAAAGCGACAGCTCCTGTTGCAAAACCGGCTCCAAAACCAGCAGCTAAGCCTGCTACAGCAACAAAACAAACAACTGCAGCAAAATCAGGTACAAAAGTAACGATGAACGTTACAGCGTACACGAACGATCCATCAAACAACGGTAGCCGTCTTTACAACGGACGTGCATTAACTGCCAGCGGTTATGATGTAACGAATACGATCACGTACAATGGTATGCGTATCGTAGCAGCATCAGCACAATACCCAATTGGTACACGCATGCACATCTCAGGTATCGGTGAAGCAATCGTTCTTGACCGTGGCGGCGCAATCCAAGGTAACAAACTTGACCTTCTCGTTGGTTCACAACAAGAAGCACTCAACTGGGGACGTCAAAACGTCACTGTAACTGTCTACTAATTTAAAAAGCAAGTAGAAATAACCTGCCGGGCGAGATCGCCTGGCAGGCTTTTTTGTGTCACGAAACGGATGAGACATGTCCCGACTGTAATTCATACATCTTTTTGTACAGACCGTTCTTTTCAATCAACGTCTGATGGTTCCCTTGTTCGACGACTTCTCCTTGATGCAGAACTAAAATCAAATCGGCATCTTGGATGGTCGACAACCGGTGGGCAATCGCAATCGTCGTCCGTCCCTGCCGCATTCGTTTTAAGGCGACTTGAACTTTTTCTTCGGTTTCCGTATCAATCGAACTCGTTGCTTCGTCAAGAATCAAGACTTTCGGGTCACGGGCCATCGTTCGGGCGAATGAGACGAGCTGACGCTCTCCGGCAGAGAACGTCGCTCCCCGCTCGGCGACCGGACTGTCGTACCGATCATCCAACTGATTGATGAAGCCGTCCGCCTGAACGAATCGTGCTGCCTCTTCGACCTTTTGGAATGGAATCGACGGATCAAACAGTCGGATATTATCAGCAACACTCCCCGTAAAGAGGAACGAATCCTGTAACACCAGACCGACATGACGTCGCAATTCGTCTTCCGGCAACTGTTCCAGCGGTTGTCCGTCGATCAAGATCCGACCGGACTGATACGAATAAAACCGCATCAAGATGTTGATGATCGAACTTTTCCCGCTGCCGGTCTGACCGACTAATGCAACCGTCTGGCCTTTTTTCGCTTCGAACGAAATCCCTTTCAGGACTTCTTTTTCTCCGTCGTAACTAAAGCGGACATTGTCAAAGACGATATGGCCTTCGGATACAGATGCTTCCCCCGGCAATGTTTTTGAAGGTTCCGGCTCATCGGTATCAAGGACTTTAAAGACGCGGTCTGCGGAAACGACCGCCTGTTGGAACTCCGACAACCGTTGCATGATTTGTTGGACCGGCTGAAAAATCCGTTCCATATAACTGATGAACGCATAGACGACCCCGACTTGAACCGTTTGTGAGAACGACAAGATTCCAAAATAGGTGATCAAGGAAGCAATCGTCAAGGCGAGCATCAACTCAATGATCGGCCGCAGTAACCAACTGTCGAGTTTCAAGTTCTTATAACGACCGTTCTGGTGGGCGATATTCGTTTCCTCAAATTCCGCCATCAATCGTTTTTCTTGGCGGAACTGTTGAATGATCGCCATCCCGTTGATCGACTCATTCAATTGACCGTTAATCTTCGACAATAAATCCCGGACTTCGGCATAATACTTTGTCGAATAACGGCGGTAAATCCAGATAATGAAATAAAACAGCGGCAACAACACCAAGGCAATCGTCGCAAGACGCGGTTCCAGCAGGTAGAGGAATAGATACGTTCCGATCAACTGAACCCCGCTTTGAACAAAGGTCGACAAGACACCGATATACAGCTCTTTGATGGCTTCCGTATCATTTGTGATCCGCGAGACGAGTACGCCGGCCGGTGTCCGGTCGAAGTAGCCGAGTCTCAGATGCATGACGTGACGAAACACATCAATCCGAAGACGCTGAATGACCTTCAAGGCAATCTTTTGAAACTCAAAGGCTTGTAAATAATCGACGACGATGCCGGTCGTATGCAGGAGTAAGTAGACACCAAACAATAAGGCGACTTCCTGAACCGGATAGTTCCCGACCGCAACATAGTCATCGATGAAGATTTTGACGAGATACGGTCCGCCGAGCTTCGCTCCGGTCGTCACGAGTAACAGGAAAAAGGCGACCATCACTTGTTTTTTAAACGGTTTGACGAATCCGAGCAATCGTTTCAGGACCGCTTTTTCATTAATATCATGATTCAAACGCTCCACCTCCCTGTTCGACGAGTGACTCCAGCTGTTGCCGGTCATACGTCTCCTTGTACCAGCCGTCTCGACGGAGCAGTTCGTCGTGCGTTCCGCGTTCGATGATCCGTCCGGCGTCGAGGACGATGATTTCATCCGTATGCGACACGGCAGACAAGCGGTGCGCGACGATGATTTGTGACTGCTCGTTATCAGCCGTCCGGAAGTGTTCGATGATTGCTTCTTCCGTCTTGGCATCTACTGCGGACAAGGCATCATCGAGGACAAGAATCGGACAATCGGCCAACAACGCGCGAGCAATCGAAATCCGTTGTTTCTGACCACCGGACAACGTCACCCCCCGCTCCCCGACCATCGTCGCATATCCTTCCGTAAAGCCGAGAATGTCCTCATGAACCGCAGCGACCCGTGCGGCTTCCATGATCTGATCCATCGAAGCATCCGGTTTTGCGAAGGCAATATTGTCGGCAATCGAGGCGGAAAACAGGAAGTGGTCCTGCGGCACGATTGCGACTTGTTTTCGGACGGTCTCCCGCATCAATTGTTTGATGTCTTGACCGCCAATCGAAACCGAGCCGTATTTGACATCGTATTCCCGGGACAACAACCGGACGAACGTCGATTTCCCCGCCCCGGTCCGACCGACGATTCCGAGCGTCTGACCCGGTCGTAACGTCACATCGATATCTTGTAAGACCGGTTGCGTGTCATAGATGAAGCGGTCGATTGCGACATGCAGATCGGATGACGTGACCGTCGTCGCCGCTTCCTTCGCATCCTTGATTTCCGGTTCAACCGCCAGCATCCGTTCGATCCGATCGTAGGATGCCCGTCCCCGTTCGACGATGTTGAACAACCATCCGAACGCAAGCATCGGCCATGTCAGTAAACCTAAGTATGTAGTGAATGAAACGATATCCCCGATCCGGATTTCGCCCTGTTGCAGTAAATAGGCACCGTATCCGACCGCGATGATATATGACAATCCGACTAATCCAAAAATTGTCGGATCAAACAACGCATCGATCTTTGCGACCCGGCGGTTTTTTTGAACGACATCATCCGATAATGAGGTAAACGTCCCGACATCGGATTCGACTTCCCCCGTTGCTTTTAACACCCGGACTCCGCTGACACTTTCCGCAACCTTATCATTCAAATCGGAAAAGGCTTCTTGCGCATCATGGAACCGCGAATGTAACATCTTCCCGTAGCGTGAGGTCAAATAAACCATCAGCGGCATCGGCAACAACGAAACAAGTGTCAGTTTCCAGCTGATTGTCGTGACCATCGTAATGATGACGAAGCTCCCCATCGTCACCGAATCGACAAGCGTCAAAATACCCGCTCCTGCCGTCATCGAGACGGCTTGCACATCATTCGTCGCGTGTGCCATCAAGTCCCCGCTCCGATACTTTTTATAGAAGGACTGATCCAAATCGGAGAAGTGACCATACAATTGACTGCGTAACAATCGTCCGAGGCGAATCGATGCCCCGAAAATAAAGAAACGCCAAAAATAGCGAATCACATACGTGGAGACACCAATTAACACTAAGGTGCCGACGAGTCGCATCAAATCGTCCCTTGTCAAACTACCTTCACTCAAACCATTCACTGTTTCACCAATCACTTTTGGTGGAATCAGTTCCAGTCCGGCTACAAAAATCAACGCAATGATGCCTAAGCTGTATGCTTTCCATTCGAGTCGGAAAAACCAACTCAGTTTCCTGAAGACTCCCATACAAGTCCCCCCTTTTTTAAATCGATTGAGTATTTCTAATAGTCTCACATTTTAGATTAGCCATCTTCCTAAAAAATAGCAAACAAAAGGAGACCAAAATGGTCTCCTTTTACAAGTCATTATTTTTTCGGTGATTTCATTGAACCACTCATTGAACGCATCACTTGGTTGACTTTCTTTTGTGATGGCTTTTGACCCATTTGCATCATCAATGTCTTAATCATATCTTCGTTGATTGGTGGGTTTTGCTCCAAATAGTTCATCATGTATCGGCGAGCGATATAGAAACCAAGGGCGACACCAGCTACCAAGCAAAGAAGGGCAATTAAAATCCAAATCCATGTAGCCAAGTTGCTTCCTCCTCTAACTTCAAACGTCGCTTTTTACTATACTATAATTTAAAGCCTTTGCATAGATAATGCAAAAAAAAGGTGCGCGCGTTTGCGCACCTTTCTTCATTAACCGAGTTGCTTGACTGTGTTCAAGACATTTTCAACAGACATGCCGTACTCTTTTAAGAGAAGATCTCCAGGAGCAGAAGCACCAAAACGATCGATTCCGATGACTTGACCTTCTGTTCCTACATATTTGTACCATCCGAGTGAAGCACCGGCTTCAATCGCAAGACGCTTCGTGATGCGTTTTGGCAAGACCGATTCTTTGTACTCTGCTGATTGGGCTTCGAACAATTCCCATGATGGAAGTGAGACGACAGCTGCCGTTTCGCCGAGCTCTTTTTGTGCTTCGACGAGCAAGTGAACTTCAGAACCTGTTCCCATCAAAATCGTATCCGCTGTTTCGATGTTACCCGCGATGACGTATCCGCCTTTTTCAGCACCTTCGACTGTTGTGCCTTCGAGTTCAGGCAACCCTTGACGTGTCATGACGAGAAGTGTTGGTTTGTTTTTCGATTGAACCGCTGTTTTCCATGCTGCGATTGTCTCTTTTCCGTCTGCCGGACGATAGACCGTTAAGTTCGGCATCGCGCGGAAACTCATCAAGTGTTCAACCGGCTCGTGTGTCGGACCATCTTCACCGACTGCGATTGAGTCATGTGTCAAGACGAAGATCGACTGGATCCCCATCAATGCTGCTAAACGGACAGCTGGACGCAAGTAATCCGAGAAGACGAAGAATGTCGCACCGTAAGGAATGACACCACCGTGTAACGCCATACCGTTGACCGCTGCTGCCATCGCGAATTCACGGACACCAAACCAGATGTTACGACCGCTTGGATCGATGTCGAAGTCAGCTTCTCCTTTGAGCATCGTGTTGTTTGAACCTGCTAAGTCAGCCGATCCACCGAAGATCGTCGGGACGTTTTTCGCAAGTGCGTTCAAGACTTCCCCACTTGTTTGACGTGTTGCTTTTTTCGATGTCAAATCGTATGTCGGAAGGTCTGCTTCCCAGTTGCTTGGAAGTTCGTTTGCGATGGCGCGGACGAGTTCTTCATGCAATTCCGGATGTGCTGCTTTGTATTGCTCCATCTTGTCAGCCCATGCCGCTTCCGTGTCAGCGCCACGTTTGACGATCCGCTCTTCGAACAAGTCTTTGACTTCTTCCGGCACGTAGAATTCTTCGTGATCCCAGACGTAGCTTGCTTTCGTCAACTTGATTTCTGCATCTCCGAGTGGTGCACCGTGCGAAGCCGATTTTCCTGATTTGTTTGGTGAACCAAATCCGATGACCGTTTTGACTTCGATCAACGTCGGTTTTGTCGTTTCGGCTTTCGCTGCTTCGATCGCTTTTGAAATCGAATCAAGATCCGTTCCGTCTTCCACGCGAATGACTTGCCAGTTGTATGCTTCAAAACGTTGTTGGACGTTTTCAGAGAATGATTTATCGAGATCGCCGTCGAGTGAGATGTCATTTGAATCATACAGAACGACCAGTTTACCAAGACCTAAATGTCCTGCAAGTGATGCCGCTTCTGCTGAAACACCTTCCATTAAGTCGCCGTCTCCGCAAATGCCGTATGTGAAGTGATCAACGACGTTTAACTCGTCACGGTTGTATTTCGCTTCCAAGTGACGTTCTGCCATCGCCATCCCGACAGCCATCGCGATGCCTTGTCCGAGTGGACCAGTCGTCGCATCAACACCTGCCGTGTGACGGTATTCCGGATGACCCGGTGTTTTTGAATTCCATTGACGGAATGACTTCAAGTCATCCATCGCAAGATCATAGCCTGATAAATGGAGGAGTGAGTAGAGAAGCATTGAACCGTGTCCTGCTGAAAGTACAAAACGGTCACGGTTGAACCATTCTGGATTTTTAGGGTTGTGGTTCATATGATCCGCCCATAATGTAAATGCCATCGGTGCTGCACCCATCGGCATTCCCGGGTGACCCGAGTTCGCTTTTTGTACTGCATCAATTGATAATGTACGAATCGTATTTACTGCTAATAGTTCTACTGTTGTCATGTTCGTCAAAACAATCATCCTCTCTCTTTTTCACAAATTCTTTATCATTTTAGCACACCCGGAAATGTGATACAACTTTTCTAAATAGTATGTCACATTGAAATGAATGCGCTCTCTATTGCCGTTTTCTTAACACTTTTGTGATACACATTACGAACTTTTCATCAAAAAAAGCTACCCCACTCATCCATTGAGTGACATAGCTTTTCCGGTTATTGTTTGTTGCGTTCTTCTTCCTGCGCTTGCTTTAATTTTTCCGGTGTAACGTCCGTTCCTTCTTCATCGACGATTTTGATTCCCATCATCTGATTTTTGAATGAACCGCGGAAGGCTTCCAAATACGCTGTTCTTAATTCTTTTTGTTCCGCTGTTTCCGCATCCGTCAACGGCTCGACTTTTGATTTATTGGCTAATTCATTAATCCGGTCTAGTTGTTCTTGTGATAACATGATATCCCTCTTTCTGTTGACTCGACATCGAGCTTTCAATAGTAACCTTACTTTAAAAGACACGAACAGAAAAAGCAAGTGTGGCGCGCTTCTCGCACACCCACCTGCTTCATGTTTCATACGTATTGATGACTTCCTTATATTCGAGATAACGACGGTTGACGGTCGCCTTTGAAATATCGTGTCCCATCCCTCTTAAGGTAACGGCGATATCAGCAAATGTCAGACCCAAGTCACGTAATCGGACGATTTCTTCAATCGGGACTTCTTTTCGGCTCCGACCTGCATTCTCACCTTGCCGGTTAAGGTTCTGTTCGGGACGGAAACCATTTTCAACTGCACGTCGCATACCGCGGGCAATTTTTGCATTATGCAATTTCCGCTGGTACTCCTCGACGAGCGAGACGATTTCAAGGACCATCGCCTCGGCATCAGCCAATTTATATTCGCCGTCTGATTCCATCGTCATCAGTTGGACCTGATGTTTTTGAAACGTGTGTAAAATCGCGATTTTGGCATTTCCACGCCCGATACGGGTATCATCCGTCACAAGGACGGCATCCACTGCCTGACGTGTGACGTAATCGAGGACGGACAACATGCCCTCCCGATCGACATCATAACCACTTTCCTTTTCCGTGATGATATCCACGATTTCAAACCCTTTTGTTACAGCGAGTCCCGACAGTTCTGATCTTTGCCGCTCAAGCGAGCTATCCTGTGCTTCTTTTTCCGTCGAGACGCGACAGTAGATTACTACTTTCATCGTACTTCACACCCCTGTTCGTTCATTGACAACTTTTACAGTTTGTCATTGTTGCGCGATTGGTACAACGATTTTGTTTTTCGAAATGACATGAGTCGTCTTCAGTTCATTGTTCTCAATCAACCATTCGACGTATTCTTGATCGGTCATCGAACCGTCATTGTAGACTTCAGCGACTTGTTCGACTGTCGCATTTTGATCGACCGTAACAGAAGCCGTCAGGAGTTGTTCGACCTTTTCATCCGGTCGGGGCGTTAAGAGGAAAAGAATGAAAGCAAGGCTAAGCGTATAAAAGACAATGGAAAAGGCATGGGTACGGATCGTATGCATCATGATGAATCCCTCCAATTTGAAATGATTTAGAATAGATGTTCTCGGAACAATTGTTCGCATAACTCATCATAAACCAAGAACCAGTGTTCGGTCAACACAAAATGTCGAACAATTGTTTGTACGCTCATTTGTTCTATGTTATAGTGAATTTAGAAACATGTATTCCTATAACCTTCAAAAAAACCATTCCGAAAAGAGGTGGCAATTCATATGCGGAAAATGTCAAAACGACAACAAGAAATTCTTGACTATATCGTCGCTCAAGTGAAACTGAAAGGGTATCCACCTTCAGTTCGTGAAATCGGCGAAGCTGTTGGTCTTGCTTCAAGCTCAACGGTACACGGTCATTTGGATCGTCTAGAAAAACGCGGACTGATTCGCCGTGACCCGACAAAACCACGTGCGATTGAGATATTGCTTGATAAACCTGAAGATGATCACGAAGCAATCGTGCACATCCCTGTCATGGGGAAAGTAACGGCTGGTTTTCCAATCACGGCGATTGAAAACATCGAAGAACATTTCCCGCTTCCGGCTCATTACGTTGGAAACGAAAACGTCTTCATGTTGACGATCGATGGTGAATCGATGATCAATGCAGGAATTCTTGACGGTGATCGTGTCATCGTACGGCAACAAAACACAGCAGAAAACGGTGAAATCGTCGTTGCTATGACCGAAGATAGCGAAGCGACAGTAAAACGGTTCTTCTTAGAAGATCAACAAGTACGTCTTCAACCCGAAAACGATTCGATGGACCCGATGTATTTCGACAATGTCTCGATTCTCGGCAAGGTCATCGGCGTATATCGGACGATCCACTAAGCGAGGGACCAGCTCAGCTGGTCTTTTTTTATGCCTTCTGGAAATGTTCATGATACGGTTAATTCCGTTGCCTTGACGAGTTATGTTGCGTATTCGGTCGCAACACAGCAGACGGATTGGTTGCCGACCGCAATCGGACTCGCCGTCGGCACCCTTTGGCTCTCCCCCGACCTCGATTTGAAGTCGGAACCTTACTACCGGCTCGGACCATTCCGGGTACTCTGGATGCCTTACGTCAAAATCATGCCGCACCGATCCATCTGGTCCCACGGCTTGATCATTGGTGATATCATTCGCCTGCTGTACAGCGCAGCCTTTTTGATTCCCCTTTTGTTTCTGGCCCTTTACGTCGAGATCATCGATCCAAGTACGGTCGATCTCTGGTTTGAATCCATGCCTGCTTTTGTCATCGGGATTATGGTCGCCAGTACGATCCATATCGTTCTCGATCATTCGAGCAGTTTGTTTAGAACAAAAAAGAAACGAAAAAAACGCCGCTAACACCTTTTGTTCCTTACAAAATGAACAAAAGGTGTTTTTGTATCCACTTTTCAAATTTTTAAACATAAATTAAGGAAATTTCATTCGAGTATTTCAATTAATTGTATTGAAAACGTTCTCATTTCGGAGTAGTTTTAAATAGAAAGGCCAATATTTGCTTTAATCCAAAGGGAGGGTTTTTGCATGAGTAACTTTACTAGTGAGCTGATTGGAACCATGATTCTGATCTTGCTCGGGGATGGGGTCGTTGCAGGGGTTGTCTTGAAAAAGACGAAATCTGAGAACAGCGGCTGGATCGTCATCACATTTGCTTGGGGTCTCGCCGTCATGACTGCAGCCTATATTGCTGCCGCCAGTGGCGCACACCTGAATCCTGCGTTGACATTGGCGCTTGCCATGAATTCCGATTTGCCGTGGGCTGATGTACCTATCTACATCGCTGGTCAATTAATCGGAGCATTCATCGGTGCCGTACTTGTTTGGCTTCATTATATGAAACATTTTGAAGCGACTGATGATCAAGCAGCAAAATTAGGTGTGTTTGCAACCGGACCTGCGATTCGTCACACGCCTTCAAACTTGATTTCGGAAATCATCGGTACGTTCGTCTTGGTATTCGGAATTCTGTCATTTGGTCTGACGACGTTCGGTGACGGACTGAAACCACTTATCGTTGGTCTTCTTGTCGTCGTCATCGGTCTCTCGCTTGGTGGTACAACAGGGTATGCCATCAACCCGGCCCGTGACCTTGGTCCGCGGATTGCCCACGCCATCTTGCCGATTAAAGGAAAAGGTTCATCTGATTGGAGCTATTCGTGGATTCCAATCGTCGGTCCAATCGTCGGCGGTGGAATTGCCGTCCTGCTTTACCAATTGCTGCAAAACTGATTCTTGTGTTGACACCTATATCTCAAGGGGGATTTTACAATGGAAAACAAGTATATCTTAGCACTCGACCAAGGAACGACCAGCTCACGTGCCATCATCTTTGATCACGATGGTCAAATCGTCAACTCGGCACAACGGGAGTTCAAACAATACTTCCCGCAACCAGGCTGGGTAGAGCATGATGCCAATGAAATCTGGGGTTCGATTCTTGCAGTCATGGCAGATGCCCTCGGATCGGCTGATATTAAGCCTAGTCAAATCGCAAGTATCGGCATCACGAACCAACGTGAAACGACGGTCGTCTGGAACAAAGAAACAGGTAAACCGGTTTATCACGCGCTCGTTTGGCAATCCCGTCAAACATCCGGTATCTGTGACGAGTTGAATGCACAAGGTCTCAACCAGAAATTCCGCGATAAAACAGGTTTATTGATCGATGCGTACTTCTCGGGAACAAAAGTCAAATGGATTCTTGATAATGTCGAAGGCGCACGGGAACAAGCGGAAAACGGAGAACTGCTCTTCGGTACAATCGATACGTGGCTCGTCTGGAAATTGTCCGGCGGCAAAACGCATATCACGGACTACACGAATGCGTCACGAACATTGATGTATAACATTTACGAACAAAAATGGGATGACGAATTACTTGAAATCCTGACGGTTCCAAAATCGATGTTGCCGGAAGTGCGTCAATCGAGTGAAGTGTATGACAATACGGTTCCGTATCACTTCTTCGGTTTTGAAGTTCCGATCGCTGGTATTGCCGGTGACCAACAAGCTGCCCTCTTCGGTCAAACATGTTTCGAACCGGGTGAAGGAAAAAACACGTACGGCACAGGTTGCTTCATGCTGATGAACACCGGTGAAAAGGCTGTTTCTTCTGACCACGGTCTACTGACGACAATCGCTTGGGGTGTTGACGGTAAAGTCGAATATGCACTCGAAGGTTCAATCTTCGTTGCCGGATCAGCGATTCAGTGGCTGCGCGACGGCTTACGGATGTTGAAAAACGCGAAGGATTCAGAAGGCTATGCGTTAAAAGTTGATTCAACAGAAGGTGTTTATGTCGTCCCTGCCTTCGTCGGACTCGGTGCCCCTTACTGGGATAGCGACGTTCGCGGAGCCATCTTCGGCTTAACGCGCGGTACGGATAAAGAACATTTTGTCCGCGCGACACTGGAGTCACTTGCTTATCAGACACGTGATGTCTTGACAGCGATGGAAAAAGATTCAGGCATCGAACTGAAAACATTACGTGTTGATGGTGGTGCGGTTTCAAATGACTTCTTGATGCAGTTCCAGTCAGATATCCTGGGTGTACCGGTGGATCGTCCAGAAATCAACGAAACGACTGCCCTCGGTGCTGCTTACCTTGCCGGCTTAGCCGTTGGTTACTGGAAAGATAAAGCGGAAATCAAAAAGCAATGGAAACTCAACCGTCAGTTCAAACCAGAGATGGAAGAAAACGATCGTGAAAAGCGTTATGCCGGTTGGCAAAAAGCGGTTGAAGCGACGATGGCGTTTAAACCAAGCAAAACAGAAGTTAATGCGTAACTTGTTGTACCTGACGTTCCCCAGCGGAACGTCAGTTTTTTTATACTCCATGAAACAAGCGTGCTCCGTCGTTCTGGAGCACGCTTGTTTTGGTCTTCTCTAAGAGATGTTCATCCAAACTCAGACTTCACGCCGGTGACGATTTCATCTAGCGACTTGGATTGTCCGCTTAAGACTGCTGCTAAAAAAGCACCCTCGACAAGCGGAGCCTCGACGAACTGCACACTCCGGTCTCCACTGTATAACTCGAGCGCAAGTTCTGCGTTCATCGTCGCTGAACCGATATCCGTTAAAATCAATCCGTCATCGGTCAGTTCGTTCATCGTTTCTTCGATCCGTGATGCATCGGTTCCGATACTACCGTCTGCAAGTCCTGCTGCGAGTAACACTGGCGTATCCGGTGCCATCTCAGCCAATAATTCTTTCAGACCAGCAGCTAACTTCTCACTGTGGGAAACCAAAATCAAGTTAATCATCGAAGCACCTCCACAATCGCACGTAACAACAAGGCACTAGACAGCGAGCCGGGATCTTGAACGCCAACCGTCGCCTCGCCAAAGTAAGACGCCCGTCCTTTTGTTGCGACCCGTTCTTTCGTATCTGCCAACGCTTGATCCAGTGCTTGATTTAAATCGGTTTGTTGCTCAAGCGCTTCATAAAACGGCGTCCAGATATCGACCATCGTTTTTTGTCCGAACTCCGATTTTCCGCGCATCTTTATCCCGTCCGTCGCTTCCTTAAAAGCAGCTGCCAACTCATCGCCTTCCGCTTCGGTTTTTCCTTTGAAGGCGCCGGCAAACTTGACGAACGCCGTCCCATAGAGCGGTCCGGAAGCGCCTCCGACCGTCTTGATCAACGTCATCCCGACTTGTTTGGATAACGCGCCGAGGTCTTCATATTCTGTCTGCGCTTCGAGTTCCTTCTGAACCGCTTGGAAGCCGCGGGACATATTGATACCGTGGTCTCCGTCACCGATTTCCCGATCCAGATCCGTTAATTCGTCTTTATGCTGCTCCATTTGTTTTGCAGCTTCAAGCAATGCCTCCCGAAATGTTTCCGTTGATAACTTCATCTGTCTGCACCTCTTCTAGTTAGAATCCAATCGCGTTTGTTTTAGCGTCCAAGTAGCCGACCAGTTCGTCGTCCACCGGAAGCAAAGTGATCGAGAAACCATGCATTTCAAGCGATGTCATATAGTTGCCGACGAATGGTCGGACGATGTCATACCCTTTTGCCTGTAGTTGCTCGGCGACATACTTGTACGTGATATACAGTTCCGAAACCGGCGTTCCACCCATTCCGTTCACCATCACCGCGACTTTTTTATCCGATACTTCCGCTGTCAGTCGATCCAGTAATTCCGTCACAATCGCTTCGACGGAGGCAATCGGTTTACGTTCGAGTCCTTTTTCCCCGTGAATCCCGATTCCGATTTCCATCTCGTCTTCATGAAGATCAAAGCCTGGTTTTCCGCTCTCCGGCATATAACAAGGTGACAAAGCCATTCCGATTGAGCGAACGCCGGCAATGACTTTTTCCGCGACCGCTTTGACTTCCGCCAGTGACTTGCCTTCTGCCGCCGCTGCTCCGGCAATCTTATGAACAAAAATCGTCCCGGCGACACCTCGGCGGTCCTCTTCTTTTTTGATGGCGATATCATCGTTGACAATGACCGTCTCGACCTCGATGTCTTCGAGTTCTGCCAACTCTTTCGCCATATCAAAGTTCATCACATCACCAGAGTAGTTTTTGACGACGAGCAGAACCCCTTTTCCACCGTCTGCTGCCTTGATTCCTTCTAGGACCATATCTGGTGTCGGGGAAGTGAAGACTTCGCCGCAAACGGCTGCTGCCAGCATCCCGTCACCGATAAATCCGGCATGGGCCGGTTCATGACCACTTCCGCCACCGGATACAAGGGTCACTTTTCCGTTTAATTGTTCTTTCCGTTTGATGACATTGACTCCGTCGACTTTTGCATAAAGATCGGGATGTGCTAAAACGAGACCATCGACCATATCCGAGACAAACCGATTCGCATCTTGCATTAATTTATCCATCTTGAACGCTCCTTCGTCTAACGAATTTTTGCCGTACCACTTACTCTTTACCACCAATGGAGGCGACTTATGTCAAGGAAACATATGAAAATATTGACCACTTCATTTCCAATCAGTTTTCGGAATGCTATGCTGATAACACACTAGATCGAGAGGAGTCCTGCCATATGACCAGCTCGTTTCAAGCAGGTGTCAAAGCCTGTCTTCCGACCGTTCTCGGTTACCTTGGGATCGGTTTTTCCGCCGGTATCGTCGGACGCGCCGCCGGACTCAGTCCGCTTGAAATCGGATTGATGTCCATCCTGATTTATGCCGGCGCCGCTCAGTTCATCATTACGAGCCTACTGCTGTTAAACAGTCCTTTTTCCGCTATTATCTTAACCACCTTTATCGTCAATTCCCGGCATCTTCTGATGAGCATGACACTTGCTCCACGCGTCGCAAGCCGGAACCGGTTCGACCAGTTCGGAATCGGCGCCCTGCTGACCGATGAATCGTTTGCCGTCGCCATGAATACTTCTTTGAAACAACAGATTGATGCTAAATTCATGCATGGGTTGAATCTGACCGCCTACTTCAGTTGGATTGCCTCGACCGTCCTCGGTGCACTCGTCGGCAGTTGGTTTCCGGATCCGGAACGGTTCGGACTGGACTTTGCCTTGACGGCGATGTTCATCGGCTTGTTGTACCTGCAGCTTGAAAGTGAACGGTCACGTGTTGCCTTGAACGGAATTTTACTGGTACTCGTTTTCTTGTTGTTGTACATATCGATGCGCTACCTCTCACCGGAACTCGCTGTTTTGTTTGCGACGATGGTAGCCGCCAGCA
Source organism: Exiguobacterium sp. RIT452 (assembly GCF_003598705.1). NCBI lineage: Bacteria > Bacillati > Bacillota > Bacilli > Caryophanales > Exiguobacterium > Exiguobacterium sp. RIT452. The sequence goes on along the minus strand of NZ_QXJB01000001.1, from coordinate 431,498 downwards.
TAGGAGTAGTGATCTCACGATGGAAATCCGCTTAGAGCTTTTAATCCTGTTCGCTGCCTGTGGTCTTGTCACATTGATTCCACGGATTTTGCCGTTTCTGCTGATGCATGGATTGACGTTGCCCCGCCTGTTGACCGAGTGGTTGTCGTTCATCCCGATTTGCCTGCTCAGTGCTTTGTTTTTTCAGAACCTGCTGCTTGCTCAAAGCGATGATTATCCCACGCTGTCTTCTCTCCATCTCGCAGCATCTGTACCGACAGTCCTTGTCGCACTGACCAGCAAAAGTCTTTCCTTCACGGTCATCACCGGCGTCCTGTCGATGGCGCTGATCCGCTTTTTCCTGTAGGAGTAGAAGCGAACAATACTTTTTAAACAAGATGAGGGCAGTGGATGTAACCCCACTGCCCTCGTCTTGTTATAATTGAACACTCGTATTGATTTCCTTTTTAAGCCGATACATCCGCATAATCGGGTGTCTGCTCAAACTCCTTTTTTGCAAATGGACAAAGCGGCAACAGCTTGACGTTTTCTTCGCGCGCCCACTCGACAATCGCTTTGACCAGTTGTTCCCCGATCTGTTGGTTCCGGTGCTTCGGATCAACATACGTGTGGTCAATGATCCATTTACCGCCTTTCGTATCACTGTATGTGATCTCTCCGACAGCTTGATTGTCGAGATAGGCTTCAATCTTTTGGTCTCCTCGTTTTAATTCCATTAAGCTTCCCTCCGTTCGTAAGATAAGGCGCCACTCGGACATCCGTCGACGACCCGCATGACGTCTTCGACCGGCGCCCCGTCCGCTTCAATCCACGGACGTTTTTTGACATCAAAGACGGTCGGCAGATTCTTCACGCAGTGACCGGAATGGATACAGACTTCAGCATCAAAATAGACCGTGATTTCTTTTCCTTCATACGCCTTTTTCATTTAAAACGCCTCCTTGGTACAGAATTCGCTGTCCAGGACCAGATTTCCTCTACAAAAAAACGCCCGAACCGAGTTCGGACGTTTCAAGAGATTAGAACAAGACCATGTACTGATCGCGTTCCCATTCCGTGACTTGCGTCCGGAACATATCCCATTCGATTTCTTTTAATTCGACGAAGTGCTCTGCGATGTGATCGCCAAGTGCGTGCATGACGACGTCATCTGCTTTTAAGACTTCAAGCGCGTGGCTGAGCGTTGACGGAAGATCGTCAATGCCGTTTGCGACACGTTCCGGTTTGTCCATGACGTAGATGTTGCGGTCGATTGGTTCCGGTGCTTTTAGATTGTTTTTGATACCGTCAAGACCTGAAGCGAGCAATGTCGCAAGTGCCAAGTACGGGTTTGCTGCCGGGTCAACTGAACGGACTTCAATCCGCGTCGAGAGACCACGTGCTGCCGGTACACGGACGAGTGGTGAACGGTTACGGGCTGACCATGCGACGTAGCAAGGTGCTTCATAACCTGGAACAAGTCGTTTGTACGAGTTGACTGTCGGGTTACAGACTGCTGTGAAGGCACGTGCGTGCTTCAAGATACCGGCCGTGAACGCACGAGCATCGTCAGACAGTTGCATGTTGCTGTTCTCTTCATCGAAGAAGACGTTTTCGTTGCCTTTAAAGAGAGACATGTTGGCGTGCATCCCTGAACCGTTGACACCGTAAAGTGGTTTCGGCATGAATGTTGCGTGAAGATTATGTTTCGCCGCAATCGTTTTGACGACGAGTTTAAACGTTTGGATGTTATCCGCAGTCGTGATGGCATCTGCATATTTGAAGTCGATTTCATGTTGTCCTGGTGCGACTTCATGGTGAGATGCTTCGATTTCAAAGCCCATGTTCTCAAGCTCGATGACGATTTCTTTACGGCAGTTTTCGCCGAGGTCGACTGGTGCGAGGTCGAAGTAGCCACCTTGGTCATTTAACTCAAGTGTCGGACGACCGTTCGCATCCTTCTTGAACAAGAAGAATTCCGGCTCAGGACCAACGTTGAATGAAGAGAAACCAAGCTCTTCCATTTCTTTAAGTACCCGTTTGAGTTGACCACGTGGATCTCCAGCAAACGGTGTGCCATCTGGATTGTAAATGTCACAGATGAGACGTGCAACTTTACCCGTTCCGTCTTCTGTCCATGGGAATACGACCCATGTGTTGAGGTCTGGGAAGAGATACATATCTGATTCTTCAATGCGAACGAATCCTTCGATTGATGAACCATCGAACATCATTTTGTTATCAAGTGCTTTTTCCAATTGGCTGACTGGAATTTCAACGTTCTTGATCGTACCGAGGATATCTGTGAACTGTAAACGAATAAAACGTACATCCTCAGCTTTAGCGATTTTCATAATGTCTTCTCGTGTAATGTTGCGACGTGTCATGTGACAAATCCCCTCTCCGGCTCTTTTTTATATGGCAACAGGTGCTTACTTGAAAAACCGTCCGAGCTCACCTTGGATGAGTGACGTTTTTCCATGTCGTCCTGCTTCCTTCAATTCATTTTTCAGGAGTTTATATAGTTCGCCATCAGACAATTCCGGACGCGTCGTAACGACGGTTTCCGCAACTCGTTCCCGTTTGACGAGATCATTGTCAAAAATCATCTTGATCCCTGCGATATTTAGTCCCTGATCCAAATATTCCTTGATCGACAGCAAGCGATCCACATCGTTAAACGAATAGAGGCGACGTTTCGTCTCTGTCCGCTCCGGCTTGATCAATCCCTGTTCTTCATAGTATCGGATCTGTCGGGCAGATAACGCGGTCAACTCTTGAACGACTCCGATGGGAAATAGTGGCTTGGACTGTCGTGATAAGTCTGCCATTTCGTTCCTCCTTTTTCCTTACTTCATGAGAATAAACCTCTGTAAGGCAAGTTGTCAAGAGATGTAAGGAAAGTTAACACGACTTTCTTACAAGTCAGACGACTTGGGGTAACAGAGGTCTTTTCACATCAAGCAGTTATTTTAAACCTGTTGTGTTTGAATCAGTTGTTGTTCCATTAATTGATTGACGGCCGAGACGATGGCAATCTTGACGTGACTGTATGTCAGCCCGCCCTGAACATAAGCCGTATACGGCGCCCGGATCGGACCATCTGCCGATAATTCGATCGATGAGCCTTGAATGAACGTTCCTGCGGCCATGATGACATCATCGGCATACCCCGGCATATAGTCCGGAATCGGCAAGGCTTGCGCATTAACCGGTGAAGCGGCTTGAATGGCCTGACAAAAGGCAATCATCGGCTCCGGCGCGTGGAAGGAGACCGATTGAATCAAGTCTGTCCGTTCAGCTGCGTAATGCGGAGCCGTATCGAAACCGAACTGTTCCATCATGCTCGAGGTGAACATCGCCCCCATCAACGCCTGACTGACCGTATGCGGTGCCATGAAGAATCCTTGGTACATGTCTTGGAGCGAATAGAGCGAGGGACCTGCCTCTGCTCCGATTCCCGGTGTCGTCATCCGGAACGACGCCCGTTCGATCAAGTCACGGCGTCCGACGAGATAACCACCCGTCTTCGCAAGACCGCCGCCCGGATTTTTGATCAGCGAACCCGCCATCAGATCGGCACCGACATGAGTCGGTTCGATCGTCTCGACGAATTCTCCGTAACAATTGTCGACGAAGATGATGACGTGGGGATGTTTTGCTTTGATCGCTGCGATGGCTTCACCAATCTCGGCGACCGGTAAGCTGCGACGCGTCGCGTATCCTTTTGAGCGCTGGATCCCGACGACTTTTGTCTTGTCCGTGATTCGGGCAAGGACCGCCTCGAGATCAATCGTTTCCGCCTGCTTCATCTCGACGACGTCATAGGTGACGCCGAGCTCCTTTAAGGAGCCGCGTCCGTCACCGCTGATACCGACGATTTCTTCGAGTGTATCGTATGGTTTTCCGGTGATATACAGCAGCTCATCCCCCGGCAACAATAAACCGAACAAGGCGATGCCGATCGCATGCGTCCCGCTGATGATCTGTGCCCGGCACAGTCCGGCTTCCGCACCGAAGACCGACGCGTAAATCCGTTCGAGATTATCGCGCCCTTCGTCGTTGTAGCCGTAACCGGTCGACGGCATGAAGTGGAAATCACTCACTTTATGCTCCCGAAAGGCATTCAGGACACGGAACTGATTGTGTTCCGCGACTTGTTGCGCTTTGCGGATTCCCGGCGCGATTTTTTCTTCCGCCTGCTCGACGAACGGACGGATTGTTTCATAATGCGTTAACTCTGTAAACATGCTTACACCTCGTATTGTTTCAATGTCGAGTAGAGCCGCGTATCCTTACGTAAATAGCCTTTTAAGGTCACGGAGCCGTCCTCTTCATATTGTTCTGTTAAATTCATCATCACTTCTTTAGCCGGATTGTAATGTGCAAACGCATTAACCGGAATCCGGATCTCGAGATATTCGAGAATCTCACTGATCGCTTTTTCGATTTCGACGGTTAACCGTTCGATGTCCGCCGGATCAAGAGCGGAAATCAGCAGTTTTCCGCCTGTGAACAAGTCCGTCAACTGGTCTTTTTTATTAAAGACTTCGAGTTGCGGGATGTCACCGGCACCAAGTTCGTCGAGCACATCATTCGTCGTCTGCATCTGATTGAGATAATGCTCGCTTGATGCATCGATGACGTGAATGATCAAATCCGCTTCGAGCACTTCTTCGAGTGTCGAGCGGAACGCGGCAATCAATTTCGTCGGCAGGTCCTGAATGAATCCGACCGTGTCGGTCAACAGAATCTGTCCGCCTTCCGGTAGGTCAAACTGACGTGTCAACGGATCAAGTGTCGCGAATAATTCGTTTTTCTCGTAGGTATCGGCATTCGTCAACCGGTTGAAAATCGTTGATTTCCCGGCATTCGTGTATCCGACCAGTGCGATTTGGAACGTCTGGTTTTCTTTCCGGCGTTCCCGGTACCGGGCGCGGTGGGCGACGGATGTTTCGAGTTGCTTCTTGATTTCATCCACACGACGGCGGATGTGCCGACGGTCGGTCTCAAGTTTTGATTCCCCCGGACCACGTGTCCCGATTCCGCCGCCGAGCCGCGACAGCTGCGTGCCCTGACCGCTTAAACGCGGCAACAGGTAACTCATCTGAGCGAGTTCGACTTGCAACTTTCCTTCGCGTGACTGGGCACGTCCGGCGAAGATGTCGAGAATCAATTGTGTCCGGTCGATCAATTTAATCGATTCCGGATCTTCAAGAGCAATCCGGATATTTTTCATCTGACCGGGTGTGACTTCTGCATTAAAAATAATCAAATCCGGTTCGAGTTCCTGCGCTAACGCGACAAGTTCCTCGACCTTCCCTTTTCCGATAAACGTCCGGCGGTCGATCGATTGACGCTTTTGATCGAGTCGCCCTACCACGACGGCGTGCGCAGTCGTAACGAGTGCTTCAAGCTCCGCGACCGATTCTTCATAGATATGATCCGGTACACCGGGGAGCTGACAACCGACGACGATGACGCGTTCTGACATATAATCATTCCTTTCAAAATAACAAACCTTCTGCGTCCCTAATCATACCACATGCACCCTGTCCTCTGAACTATTTTGGACAGGAAACATCCGTTCGGTTTATCATAAAGAAAAGTACTAAAAATAGGAGGTCCGTTATGGCACGAGAACGACTCGATTATACTTTGCCGGAATTCATCGAACGGTATCTGTTTTTCCTGAGCGCGAGCGGCCGACAGGATTCGACGATCCGTCGGTACCGCTACGATTTGATTGAAATCCACCGCTACATGACCGAAGTCGACCAACCACTCGAGACGATCGACGACTTCAAGGCGATTCCGATTGAGACTTGGAAAACGTTCATCAACGAGTATTTAATCGAGGAGAAATTGTACCAACAGGCGACTGTCGCCCGAATCGTCAGTGTCCTCAACCAGGTCAACTATCAAATCCGTCAGACGAAATCGAAATTGATCGAATACGCCCAGCCGACGCATGAGCTGACGCCGCAGCATGTCGCGTCCCTTGCTGAATACGAACAATTGATCCGGACGAACCGGTCGGACCGCGGCCTGACGGATCACCAACTCGTCGCCCGTCCCTACTTGATCGACCGCAACGAATTGATTTTACGGCTCTTTTACCGCTACGGTCTTCGGGTTCACCACATCATCGGTCTGAAGATGCAGGATTTGAATTTCGCGCAACGCGAGATGACGGTCCACGACCGGCTCGGCAATGCGTACCTGCTCCACCTCGAACGTGACGATCAGGATCTGATGCTCGCGTATTTAAAGACGATACCGGAACCGGTTCGTCCGCGGTATCATTCGACGGATCCGTTTTTCGTCGCCTTTGATTTCTCACGGATGACATTTCGCTGGGTCTACAGCAAAAATGCCCCGAAACAATTGTCGATCGTCATGATCACGAAGATGATGCGCCAGCTGAATGAACGGTCGGACAATAAACGAATCATCACCCCGTCGATGTTACGCAACAGCTTCATCCTCGGAACGTATGTAGAAGAGTTGACGAAAGAAGAACGTTTGACGAAGACGTGTCTCTATAAAGACGTTTCACTGAGACGGTATGCCGACGCGTTTGATGAATTAAAAGATTTACTCTAACAAAAAAGGAGCAACGCCGCAGCGTTGCTCCATCAAGCAGACGGCCCCCCGGCCGTCTTTTTTTAACGAGTGACTTCTTCCGTCTCCGATTCTTGTTCATACAACGTCACATTCCGTGCCGGTGCGAACGTCGAGATCGCGTGTTTGTAGATCAATTGCTGTTTACCTTCCGATTCTAAAATGACCGTGAAGTTATCAAACGATTTAATCAATCCCCGTAACTGATACCCACTGATTAAAAACACTGTCGTCGGAACCGAATCTTTTCGTAACTGATTTAAAAAATAGTCTTGAATGTTGTACGTCGCTTTCATAAGCCCCCGTGCCCCCTCTTTTTATCTGTTTTTCTCTTCAGGCTACTCCGATTTAACCGCTTTCAGGAACCCTACTGTTCTATCATAGATAATTTTGAAGTTTTCTTCAAATGAAAGCCTTCCCATTTCAACCCAATTTCCGTCAAATTGATGACGGAACCACGTCAATTGCCGTTTCGCAAAGCGGCGGGTGTTCCGCTTTAATGCGTCGACAGCCGGCTCAAGCGGCGCGCCGTCCAGCACAGGCATGATTTCCTTATAGCCGATCGCCTGCATCGCTTTCGTCTCCTGATAACCGGCTGCGACCAGTTGCTCGACTTCCGTCAGCAGTCCTTGTTCGAGCATCAGGTCGACACGCTGGTCGATCCGGGCATACAATTGGTCCCGGTCCTCCATATGTAGGACAAACAATAGACTGTCGTACAAACTTGGTTCGCTGCCCGAGACTTGTGTTTGCCCGCTCATCGCGACTTCAATCGCCCGGACGACCCGTTGGACATTGTTCGGATGAATCGCATCCGCCCGGGTTGCATCCAGCTGCCGCAAGCGATTATGGAGGGCTTGCGCGCCCTCATCTTTGGCAAACTGTTCCAATTCCTGACGTAATGCCTTATCTTCCGCCTGGACGGTAAATTGATAATCATATAAAATCGCCCGGATATAAAGCCCTGTCCCGCCGACGATGATCGGCAACTTGCCTTTTGCCGCAATCTCATCGATCGCTGCTCGCGCCAACGTCTGAAAACGGGCGACACTCATCTCGTCGTCCGGATCAACCAGATCGAGCAAATGATGTGGAATCCCTTCCATCTCTTCCTGCGTCACCTTCGCTGATCCGATGTCCATCTGTTTGTAGACTTGAACGGAGTCACCCGAAATGATTTCGCCGTTTAATTTTTTTGCTAATTCAATCCCTGTCTTCGTTTTTCCGACGGCAGTCGGTCCAACGATGACGATGACGGGTTGTTTACTCATGACATCACCATTCCTAGCTTATACGTGTTTGTAGTCAGTGTATCATATCTGCCTCCGGCTCAGACACGACAAAAAAACCGCCTCCTTATGAAAGGAGACGGTTCAATGAGTTCTGTTACACACGGCGGATGAAATCGTCGTATACCGCACTAAATACACACCATCCACAAATGACTAAGCCTGTCAGCATAATTCCCCAATCAGCCATTTTTGGCACCTCCTCTGTCGTCTTTACATACCTTTTGACAAATCCGGACGTTCGTAAACCCTTTCAAGCAGGTTTGACACCAATTACTGGAATCGCTATGATAAAAGTACGATTGTTGCGTAGCGCAGAAGCCGACCTGCATCGGCTTCTTTTAAGAGGGATTCCCCTCTTGATTCCACGCAGATGCCCGACATCTGCAAAAAGCCCCTTTTCCATTATGGAGAAGGGGCTTTCTTGTCGTGTATCAGTACATATCTTTTTGTGTGAAGTTCCAGAACGCCACGATCAACGCACCAATTGTCCAACAGAGTAAGACAGCCAGCGAGAACGGTAACGTCATTCCTTCAATCGGTGGTGCTTGTCCATCAAGGTAGTTGATTAACCCAAAGTTCACGTTGACGAGATATTTCGAACTCGTCCAACTTGAACCAAGTGTCGTCAACAATGTTCCGGAAATCAAGACAGCCATCATGATTCCGATACCGGTCGCTGTGTTCTTGACCAGAACCGACACCATTAAGGCAATCGTCGCTACTACGGCTGTGACAATCCAGGCGAGACCAATTGCCATCAACAGATATTCCCACATCGGAATCGTATGCACGAATTCGGTCGAGAATGTTCCGCTCGGTGAGGCTTGGAATCCGGTCAGTATCGGCGCGGTCCACCCGTCATATCCAAGGACGATTCCGGAAATCCCATAACAGACGGCGGCGGTCAGGGCCATCAGCATCGATGTATACAACAACGTCGTCAGCCATTTCGCCATCAAGATCTTCCAGCGCCGGACGGGACGCGACAGTAAGGTTTTGATCGTTCCGTCATTTTGCTCCCCGCTGACGATATCCGCCATGATGACGATGATGAAAAGCGGGAGAATCAACGTCAATCCTTGGGAGAAGAAAATCCGGATGAAGGTCGGTGCCCCCGGATAGTTCGGATTGATGTCATTGTCGAGATAGTATTGATTTTGTTTTAAGTCAAACTCAAGAAACTGACGAAACTCGTCTTGAATGCTGCTTGAGGCCAAACGGTTTTGCGTATCGACGATATCTTGTTGCAATTCGACACGCCAGTCGAGTGTGCCTTGTTTCTTGATTTGCTCTTGAATGTCCCGGTACTGGGCATACGTAAACATCGAGACGAGGACAACTAAGATGATGGCGACGACGGCAAACCGTTTTTTCGAGGCAATCTTCATGACTTCGTTTCGGATCAGTCCGAGCATGTTCGGATTACGCAATGTGATCTCCTCCTGTCAATGTGATGAAGAGATCTTCGAGCGTCTGGACTTTCCGTTCGATCGTCCACACTTCGACGCCCGCTTCAAACAATTGTTTGTTGAGCGTTGGTGTCTTGCTGGCATCCATTAACGTATGGACGGTATTCGCGTCAACGATTTCCGAGACTTGGACGTCAGGAGACGCCGACAGGATCTCGTTTGCCTTAAAGGCATCATCGACACGCCAGTCAACACCCGGTGCAAGCGACTCAACCAGTTCCTTGACCGTTCCGACTTGAACGATCTTTCCGTAACTCATGATGGCGACACGATCCGCCAACATCTCAATCTCTGCCAGGATATGGCTCGAGACGAGGACCGATAAGCCGGTCTCATCCACTAACTTCCGGATGAACTGACGTAAATCACGGATTCCCATCGGATCGAGTCCGTTCGTCGGTTCGTCAAGAATCAAGACATCCGGACGGCCAAGCAAGGCTTGGGCAATCCCGAGACGCTGACGCATCCCAAGGGAATACGTCCGGACTTGATCGTCGACCCGCGCTGTCAAATCGACCAAGTCGATGACTTCTTGAATCCGGGCTTCATCGACGTTTGGTAACATCCGTGAAAAGACTTGCAGATTTTCGCGCCCCGTTAAATATTTATAGAGCTCCGGGTTTTCAACGATCGAACCGATTCGTTGCATCGCTTGAACAAATTGTTTGCGCACATCAAAGTCACACACGGTAATTTTTCCTGATGTCGGTTTAATCAGACCGACGAGCATCCGGATGGTCGTCGTCTTCCCGGCACCGTTTGGTCCGAGGAATCCAAAGACTTCACCTGGGAAGATTTCAAATGAAATATTGTCGATGATTGTCTTTTTTCCAATGACCTTTGTGACTGATTCTAATTTTACAGTTGGTTTCACGTCTCTCACCTCTTAGTATCTATTCTAGCGGAATAATGAATGATTTACCTTATTGGAACACTTCAAAACCGCACATTTCGAAAAGTTTTGCTACAATCATAGTAACAGCAAAAGGAGGAACGGTTCATGAAACGATATGTTTGGCCACTTTTTTTAGTAGTTTCTCTTATTCTAACGGCAGTCTTCGGGTACGGTTTCGCGAGTGCCTACAATGATGTCGTCAATCCACCAAAACGAGCCGTCTTGACTCCAACCAAGGAAGAACCGGTCAAAAAAGGCGGGACGTACGTCGCGCTGGGTGACTCCCTGACACGTGGTGTCGGTGCCTCAAACGGAAACAGTTATGCCGCTATCGTCGGTCGCGATCTTGTCAAAAACGATCGTGTCGAACGTTTCCAAAATCTAGCCGTCAGCGGAGCACGGACGGAGGATCTCTTAAAACAGCTCGAACAAAAAGAAGTCCGCCGTACGTTGTCGCAAGCAAAAGTCATCTCGGTGACAATCGGCGGGAATGATTTGTTTAACCGCGGTGAAGGTGTCGCAAACTTTGATGCCAAAAAAACAGCAGCCACGATTGAGACTGCTCAAAACAATCTGGCAAAAACCTTCAGCATCTTACGGGAAGAAAATCCGGATGCCGTCATCTTCTATGTCGGACTGTATAATCCGTTCCGCGCAAGCGAAAACGGAGAAGCATTTGACGCCATCGTTCAAGAGTGGAACGCTAAATCACGGACACTTGGTATCAAACATGATATCGAAATCATCGATACGTTTAACCTCGTACGTGATGTCAAACGTGATCTTTCAAGCGACCAATTCCATCCAAACGATGCCACATATGAAGACATCGCCAACGCAGCCATTCTTGCTGTCGAAAAACGTTTTTAAACAAAAAGGGTTACCTGGAGCACAAGTGCTGCTCCGGGTAACCCTTTTATTGCGTAAAGTATCCATCGGAAAACTTTTGACGCCTTTGGATTCGAAGATCCTTTGCCTTTCCAATCCCGCATCCCCTTTGAATAAATAGATTAAAATTCATCATAGGGGATGATCACGAAATCTTCTTTCGAAAGACCTGTTCCCTTATCCAATTTGTACTCTTCAATCAAATCTAAAAAATAAGCAGTCGTTTTTTGCAAGGATTCTTCAACGGTCAGACCATATCCGATCCCACCTTCATGGTTGCCGTCCGGATCTCTCAATCTTAAATTGGTGTATCCAGTAAATCCGATTTCTTCCGGAGCATCGTCGTTATTGTAATTCGTTTCATAAACTTTCACTTTGAAAGCCCCGTAATGAATCGTATCTCCTGCATAAATCGTTTCAAAAAATCTTAAAGCTGTGATCTCGAATTCCGCAACAAACTTTTCGATCATGTCGACACGGTTGATTCTGATGTCTTTAAAGTCCAAGAAATAACCTCCTGCAACAACTTACTTATTTCAAACGTTTAGCGAGTGCAATCAAGACCCATTGCAACGGCAGGCGTGTCCATAAAGCCCAAACCGGCAATTTTTTTCCGTTGATTGGTTTTGGATTGACGGCCATGTTGATATTAGCCGGCAAGACGGCATAGAGGAAGCCCGGTAACGTCTTGCGGACGATGTCGACACCGCGACCTGACAGTAACATCAGCCCGTACAATACTTCGATGACCCCGGACAGTTGTACGAAAAAGCGTTTGAACGGGATGAAAGCGGGCATAATCTTAACAAATCCCTTTTCATTTCGAAAATGACCGATCCCGGCAAACAGCAAGCCGCCACCATACAACACACGCAGTACATACTTCATCTGAAACATCTCCCTTTGTGACTAAGTTTGTTACTAAGTACGAAACACACTCAGTGTACCGAACTCCCCGCCTTCGCTCAACTGTTTGAGATTGTCGTCAAATTGTGGGGAATGATGAGTCATTTCGGAAAAACGACCGTAATTTCATTTCCCGCCGATGAATCTGATACATTAAGGACAGAACAACACACACGAAAGGATTGATTTTGATGGCAGGAAAAACGAGACAACTTTTACCGGGACTAACCGGAGGCATCATCGGTGCCGTACTTACCGCAACGGTCGCCTTTCCAATTTTGATGGATCAAGAACAGCAGGTCGCCGACACTCCTTTGTCGAACGGGATGCCGAAACAAGTGTCGACGACAACCAGTGATCCCGTCACGAATGCGGTTGCGACGGCGCAAAAATCCGTCGTCACGGTCACGAATTACCAATCCGGGAACGCTATGAACCAAGAGGAAGCTGCCAGTGGTTCCGGTTCTGGAGTCATCTATAAAAAATCGGACGATAAAGCGTATATCATCACCAATCATCACGTCGTCGACGGTGCTTCGAAACTCGATGTAACCTTAAACAACGGAGAAACAATCAGTGCCAAATTACTCGGCAGCGACGAGACGTATGACCTCGCAGTTCTTGAAGTCGAGGCGAAAGACGTTCCGTCCGTCATCACCCTTGGAAAATCAGCGGATTTAAAAGCTGGACAAACGGTCCTCGCGATCGGGAACCCGCTTGGTGAGTTCCAGAACTCCGTTACCCGCGGGATCGTCAGTTCCAACGACCGGACCGTTCCTGTTGATACAAACAAGGATGGACAGGACGACTTCAATACGACCGTCATCCAGACGGATGCCGCCATCAACCCGGGGAATTCCGGTGGCGCATTAATCAATGAACAGGGACAACTCGTCGGCATCAACTCGATGAAGATCGCCGAGACCGGTGTCGAAGGCGTCGGCTTCAGCATTCCGATTGACGATGCGTTACCGATCTTAAAACAACTTGAGACTAACGGCGAAGTGAAACATCCGACGCTCGGCGTCTCGCTCCAGGATGTGTCGGCGTTCCCGGCCGGTTATCTGCTTGATCAAGTCCAGTTGCCGGAATCTCAAAAAACAGGTGTCGTCGTCATGTCGGTTGAACCGAACAGTCCTGCCGCATCCGCGAAGCTGAAAACGGGTGACGTCATCACGAAGATCAATGATGAAGCAATCAAAAGTTTTGTTGACATTAAAACGGCTCTCATCAAATCTGACGGAAATGTCACGTTGACGATCATTCGTGACGGAAAACAACTGACGGTTTCGACGCAAACCACAACGACAGATCAACTGTAAACAATTGTCAAGGTACGTTTCAACCCCCTCCTATATCGGGTATTGTTTTATAACAATATCGATTGGGAGGCTTTTTTTATGTATGATTTAATTGGTGTCGGTATCGGACCGATGAATTTAGGCTTAAGCGCCCTGGCTCATCCAACCCCGTTACGGACGTTATTTTTTGATGAAAGTGAACAGTTTTCTTGGCATCCCGGCATGATGATCAAAGATTCGATGATGCAAACAAGCTTCATCTCTGATCTTGTCACCCTCGCCGATCCGACCAGCCCGTTTACGTATTTAAATTATTTGCGGTCAATCAACCGTCTGCATACCTTTTATTTTTACGAAAAACTACTTATTTCCCGTCAAGAGTACAATGCCTACCTGAAATGGGTATCGACTCAATTGGAAGACCTGCACTTTTCGACACGCGTCATCGACATCCAAGATACCGGTGACAGTTACGAAGTGCTTGTCGAAGAAGTCGCAACCGGCAAACGGACGACATACGAAACACGGAATATCGTGCTTGGTACAGGTTCAAAACCATCGATTCCCGCTAGTTTTGATGACGGAGTCATTCATAATACACAGTACGTCATGGAAAAAGAGTCCCTGCTCAAACAAGAGAAAGTCAGCATCGTCGGCTCCGGTCAAAGCGCAGCCGAAATTTTCCTCGACCTGCTCACGAGTGATCGTCCTGAGACGTTTGAACTCGAATGGATTTCCCGGTCCACGATCTTCGAAACACTCGAGACCGGTAAACTGGGAGAAGAAATCTTTTCGCCGAGCTACGTCCAGTACTTCAACAGCCTGCCGCTTGAAACGAGACAAGAAGCGGTGACGAAGTTCGCCCGGTCGCAAAACGGTATCAGTCCCGAGACACTTCAGGCCATTTATGAACATCTGTATGACCTGCCTCAGGACGATGCAAAACGGATCAATATTCGTGCCAATCTGGAAGTGAACCAGATTACCCGTGAACAGGACTTTACAATCTCCATGCGCCATACGGAACTGCATGATGAGCGGACATCCAAAACCGGTGCTGTCGTCGCTGCAACCGGCTTCGTTCCATCGTTGCCGCGTTTCGTCAACCGGCTCGACATCGAGTTTGAAGGAGAACAGGCATGGAAGGTCGATGCCAATTACCGGATTCATCGAACCGTCAAGGCGAACCACCATCTGTATGCGACGACGAACCTCGAATTGTCGCACGGTCCGGCGGCTGACAATCTCGGTATGTCGGTCTCGCGCAATCAATTGATTTTAAATGATGTCGCGGGAAAAGAATTGTATCCGGTCGAACAACACGCGACGTTTACAACGTTCAACTAACCGACTGCAATAAAAACGATCCTCAGCCTATCCGCCGAGGATCGTTTTTATTGTGTCGTTTCAAGGCTTTTTTGTCAGTTCCAGCGTCGCAAGAATCAATAACGCCGATTGGATCCGGCTTTTACCTGTTTTCGCGAGCAATAAATGAAACGCAATCAGCCAATTGACCTCGTCTGAAAATCGATTGCGCGAGCGCTCCCGATCGACGATCCGCGTCACATAAATCATATCGACCCGTTCTGTCGTCTCAAGTAACGCCAGCAACGGAAACAACCGGTCCCAGATTCGCACTTCCCGTTCCTCGAGCATTCCGCACCAGATTTGGATACGTTTTTTTCGGGCATCGAGGTCCGGTAACGCTCCCAAAATTTGGGCCGTCATCAACCGTTCGCTTGACGGGCTCATCCATTGCTCGAGCCATTGCTCGGACTGTTCGATTGTCCCGAGAAAGTTCTCCGGTAAGGGACCGGTCTCCATTAACGTCGAGGCAACGACATATTGTTTTGCCAGATTGAGGACAGGATGTGTTTTTTGCAGTTCCGTCATCAGCGGCAAGGCATCGATGCCTTGTTGCCGGTTCAACACTTCACCCAGTGCAAAAAACGGACGCACCGCTTTTTCTTTAATCAGACGTCGTTTAATGTGTTTTTCGGCTTCAATCACGCGCTCTAGCAGTCGTTCCGGTTCGTTGCTGTTGAGTTCGATGTGGGAGATCAACAGCGGCGTGTAACGGCTGCGTAATGCCGAAAACCGGGTCGTTTTTTGCTTGACGATTTGCATCATCCGGTCGTAAACCGCCTTCTCGAAGACGGTATTGTGAATCGTGTACGACAGCGCAAAAAAACGGTGGAAGTCATGTGAACTTTCCTCATGCAGGGTCGAATAGGTTTCGTTGTAGTTTTCACAAAATAATCCATACATGTTCCTGTCCTCCCTTCCCTTATATGTTCCCCCTTCCCTTGAAATCATTCCGTTTTCCTCAGACGATCAACGGGTTGCAGACAAAAAAAAGCCGGAAGCTCCTTTTCATGTGAATAAAAAAGAGTTTCCGACTTACGGTTAGACGCGTTGCCGATCCAGTAAACGGGAGAAATACCCGCCGTTTTCGACCAGTTCTTCGTGCGTCCCGTCTTCAACGATTCCGTCTTTCGTGACGACCAAAATACGGTCGGCTTGACGAATCGTGGCCAGACGGTGGGCGATGATCAGTGTGGTTCGGTCTTTTGACAGTTCGGCCAGTGACTCTTGAATGATCGCTTCCGTCTCTGTATCGAGCGCTGAAGTTGCTTCATCCAAGATGAGGATCGGCGGATTTTTCAAGAACATCCGGGCGATGGCCAACCGTTGTTTTTGTCCACCGGATAATTTTAAGCCGCGCTCCCCGATTTGTGTATCAAATCCGTCCGGTAAATCGGCAATCATCTGACTTAAGTGTGCGCGTTCCGCTGCTTCGATGATTTGTTCACGACTTGCCGTCAAATCCCCATAAGCAATATTTTCGGCAATTGTCCCGGAAAACAGGAACACATCCTGTTGGACGATGCCGATTTGTTGCCGGAGCGAGCTTTTTGTCATCTGACGGATATCGATTCCATCAATCGTAATCGCTCCGTCAAGCACATCATAAAATCGTGGGATCAACGAACAAATCGTCGTTTTCCCGGCACCGGATGTTCCGACGAAGGCAATCGTCTGACCCGGTTCGACCGACAGACTGATGTCTTTTAAAATCAAACGATCCGCTTCATAACCGAAGCTGACGTCATCAAACCGAATCGCGCCGCGTAACGTCGAGACGTGAATGGCGTCCGGAGCGTCCTTGAGTTCCTCATCGTGATCAATCATCTCGAGGAAACGTTTGAAACCTGCCATTCCTTTTGGATACAACTCAAGCAACGCCGTGATCTTGTCGATTGGTTTGAGCAAGATGTTCATGTACAGGATGAAACCGACGAGTTCTCCGTAAGTGAGTTTTCCGGTGTAGCTGAGATAGGCACCGACGACGAGGACGGCGAGGGTCATCAAACGTGTCGTCAAGTAAATGCCTGACAGACTCGTACTCATGACTTTATAGGCACTAATCTTTGATTTACGGAACGTCGTGTTGTCCTTCTCGAAGCGAGCCACTTCGTGTGCTTCGTTCGTAAACGATTGAACGACCCGGATGCCCGACACACTGTCCTCGACCCGGGAATTGACCTCGGCGATGTTTCCGTACATCCGGTCCCACGAACGGTTCATTCGAACGTTGGCGTAACTGATCAACCAAATCAAGAACGGGACGGCAATGATCGTGACGAGTGCAAGCGGCACATTGATCGTCAGCATGATGGAGAAAGCACCGATTAACGTCATGACAGCGATAAAGGCGTCTTCCGGACCGTGGTGGGCCAGTTCGCCGATGTCAAATAAATCGTTTGTGATCCGACTCATGATATGACCGGTCTTCGTGTTGTCAAAAAAGCGGAATGACTGTTTCTGGACGTGTCCAAACAATTGACGCCGCATGTCCGTCTCGATATTGATGCCGAGTTTGTGTCCGTAGTAGTTGACGACAAACTGCATCAATGTGCTGATGACGTACAATCCAAGCAATCCGATGCTGACGAGAATGATCCAGTTCAACTCGCTGTGCGGTAACAATGAATCGATGAACCATGCGACAGCAAGCGGAAAAGCGAGCTCCAGCAGTCCGACGAACAAGGCGGACGAAAAATCGAGCCAAAATAATCGTTTATGCGGTATGTAATAGTGATAAAACCGTTTTAACATGCAAGTCCTCCTCCCAAATTACCTTTAGTGTACAGGATAACTGAAAATAATTCTCGTTTACAAATCTTTCTTGTTTTATTGAAAATGAACCGAATTTCTTTCTTAAAAAATATATTTTAAAATCAGGGGAATTCCCTGCTTGTTATGACAAAATGGTAACAATGATTCGATTTCTGATCGAACTGGATTCGTTATTTTGGAAGGGAGCCACACTACGTGAAAAAGACATTTCTTACTTTGACGACCCTCGCGCTGATCGGTTCAGCAACCGGCGTCGAAGCCGCGTCAACGACACTCATCTTGACAGACAACGTCAATATCCGGACTGCTGCCACTACTTCCGCTCCTGTCATCACGACACTCAAAAAAGGAACGACTGTCACGGCAGTCAAGAAAACGGGATCTTGGTACGAAATTCGCCACCAGTCGAAAAAAGCATTCATCACCGCCGCTTATGTCAAAACGGTTCCAGCAAAAGCAGCCACAACTACGACCTACATAACGAACACTGCTTCCGTGAACGTCCGTGAGAAGGCAACGACATCATCCAAATCGCTTGGTAAACTCGCTAAAAATGTGAATCTGGCTGTTAAAAAGAAAACCGGTGACTGGTACGAAATTACGTATCAGAAAAAACCGGCTTTCGTGCACACGACGCTCGTCACGGCTAAAACATCAACGGTGACGACGGGCTCTAAACCGCCGGTCACGACTCCTGTCACACCACCGGCTTCAACGGCCGTCAAAGCAGTTGATTCATCGAAACAATATGAAGTCAATGCCAAGGAAGGTTTGAACGCCCGTCTGTCGGCTTCAACGACCGGCAAGATTTATAAGACGTTACCGCATAAAACGGTCTTGAAGGTCACGGGCGCAGTCGACTCGTGGTATCAAGTTCAACTCGACGGGAAAAATGTGTACGTCGCGTCGAATTATGTGCTGGCGTCAGCAAAAGAAACGCCGCCTGCGCCGGGTGTCTCCGTCACACCGGTCGATCAGTCGAAAGCGTATAAAGTCAATGCCCCAACCGGCTTAAACGTCCGGACAGCTCCAAGTACGACGTCGACGGTATTTACGCAACTGGCTCATGGATCGTCCGTTCAAGTATCCGGTGAAACAACCGGGACAAGCGCCGGCTGGTATCAGATCAAGATTGGAACGACGTATTATTACGTTGCCAAAAGCTACATCACGACCGGATCCGTCACATCTCCGGTGACACCACCCGTCACACCGCCTGCACCGACGATTCCGGCTTCCGGCGTCATGGAAAAAGCAATCTCGATTGGACAAAAGTATCTCGGCACACCGTACGTCTGGGGTTCAAGCAGTCCGGTCAACGGTGGATTCGATTGTTCCGGCTTCATCAACTACACGTTGAACACAGCGGGTTATAAAGTGGCTCGGACAAACGTCAACGGCTACTGGAACAACGACGGCTATCTCGGTCAAAAGTTGTCGAAATTACGTCAACCGGTCCGCGGCGACATCATTTTCTTCGAAAATACGTACGCAGCAGGTCCAACCCACATTGGCATCATGTTGAACAACGATCAGTTCATTCATGCCAATACACCATCACTCGGCATCAGCCGTCTGTCTGAACGCTATTGGACACAAAAATTACTTGGTTTTAAAGCGCTTTGATGTAAAAACCTCCACCCGGAACAGTTTCCGGGTAGAGGTTTTTTTAATGCAGTTCTGCCAACAGCTGCTCTATTTTCTGTTTGAAATGACCACGTGAAAGATGCGCCGTCATTTGTTCAACCTCGTCCCGGTATTCAAGACCGGCCCCTTTCGTCATCGCAAGCGCTAGCGTCTGCAACATTTCCGACAAATCATATTCGCTCGCAACCCGCCAAATATGTACATTGCCCCAGATTTTTGCCACGGCTCCCTGTAAATCAAACTCCAATTTTTCGCCAGGCTGTTGCCATAAACAAAGATAGACCTCTAACTGTCCGGTATAGTGGTAACTGGCTTCGATATCGACTTCTACCAAGCGTTCTCGGGCATAACGAATGCCGGCATAGTCTTTTTGGTGAATCGCGATGCTTCCTTTTGTCAATTCGACGAGAAGACGCTCATACACGTTCGCTTCGGTAAATAAAAAGAAATGATTTAATTTTTCGAGCTCAGTTTTTGCTGACGCATAGTCCCCGGTCAGACTCAAGAAAAGTGCCAGCAAACGGTGATAGGAAATGACCTCAATATAAACCCCTTTCTCTCGCATGTAGGCAATTCCTTCCCGCAATAAGACGATGGACTCGGTCCAGTTGTCCTCTTTCACACTGACCCGAAGTGCTTGTAACATCTGATAATCAAGAAACGTCTCGTGCGAAAGCGGAATATCCTGAATGACCATCATTGCATCAATCAATTGATAGGCCTCTTCATACCGACGCAGAAAAAACAGAAAATAGACTTTTGAAATTTGTACCTCGATTTGTTGATCCCGTAGGTCAAGATTTTTAAAAATATCAAATGCCAACTCAAAATAACGAAGACCTTCCTCCGGATTCAAAAAACGTAAAGCAAAACCGTATTTGTGATAGATTTGCCCTTGCCAATAAGAAGGAACGACCGGATCAAGATATGGACTTAACATCTCAATGACCTGTTGTTCACTATAATACTCACTTTTCGGCGACTCAATTTGTTCCAAGAGTTGTTTCATTTCCGTGACACGCGGATCGAGCAGGAGTTCGTCCACCGAGACATGCAACCGTTCAGCAATCCGTTGCAGCGCCGGCAAGGATGGTGTTGCTTTTCCATTCTCGATCATGCTGAGCATTGATTTGGTCATGATACCTTCAGCGACTTCCGACTGTGTCATTTTTTTCGTTTTTCGTAATGTTTTGATTCGTGTTCCCAGCATCTTGTCACCCTCACCCGAACATAAAGTTCAATTTAATTTAACTTTTATATTTACAATTCTTCCCTGTTCCTCTAGTATAAAGGAAAGTTCAATTTAATTGAACAAAAAGGAGGAGTTAGGATGTCGAAAAATTTACAACGACTGTTATTCGGTAAGTTTTGTTCGTTATTCGCCGCCAGTCTTTTTACGTTCGTCGCCGGTTTGACTGTTTTGCGTGAAACGTCATCTGGGCTTCAGTTTGCCTTAGTTCTCATAGCGGGAACTGTACCGCGGATTATACTGTCGCCGATTGCCGGTGTCCTCGCCGACCGCTGGGACCGTAAAAAAATCATTGTCTTGACGGAGACATTCAGTGCGTTGACGCTAACAGTATTTGCAGGTTACGCCTTCTTTTTCCCGATTCACACACTTCACTACATGATTGTCAGCGCAATCCTCACGTCCTTGTCGACCTTCCTGTCCGTGACGTTGATGAGTTCCTTAACCCGATTGCTTGAAGAAACAGAACTTCAACGCGGCAATTCCTTGATTTCAACCATCAGCTCCATCTCTTCGATCGGTGCACCGATGCTCGCCGGATTTTTATTATCGTTTGCTCCAATTGATCTCTTTTCCCTCCTGCCGTTAACGTTATTCGCCTTGGCGGCGATCTGGAATACACGTCTGACTTTCCGGGTACTTCCATCATCTGCCGAAACCACTGCTTCATTTTTGACGGATTTCCGCGACGGTTACCGTTATGTATTCAAACAACGTCTCTTGACGACATTAATCATGATGGCATTGGTCTTAAATTTCTTTTTTATTGCCTTTGAAGTCATGTATCCGATCGTACTACTGGATCGTCTGTCGTTCTCACCGTTTCAATTTGGAGTGATCGAAGCTGTGTTAGGGGTCGGACTGTTGTTTTCCTCCCTGTTGCTTGCCTTACCCCGTTTTACCATCAAACGTCCGTTGCTGACGGTCTTTCAATCACTTACTTTACTTGGTGTGTTTTTTATCATCCCAATTTTGCCGTTACTCGGTCTCATCCCGGTTAGCTGGTCGTTTGCTTACTTTTTCCTCTTTTCTTTTATTGAAGGCTTTCTTGTTTTACGGGCCAACATCCCGCTCCAATTGATCGTACAACGCCGGACGGATCCTGCTTACTTAGGGCGCGTCATCGGCGTCATGGAATCACTTGCGATGGGGATCATGCCGCTCGGTATGTTACTGTTCGGTTATTTGAGCGATTATGTCTCGCTCAGTCTGTTGTTTAGCATCAGCTCATTTGGTCTGTTGCTGACGGTCGGCAGCGGAATGTTCATCCTGCGGCGTGATCTCCAAGCAGAACGTTCAGAAGAATATCCGTCGCTTGAAACCGAAAAAACGTCCACCTCAGCGAGCTGAGATGAACGTCTCTGTTTTTTAAACCGTCGCTTTGACAGCGTCCATGATCAATTTCAGTGATTGTTGTTTGGCTTCCTTGTCAGCAATCATCGAAGCAATCATCACTTCATCGGTTCCATATGAATCGGCAAGCTCCTGCAATTGTTTCGCAACAGATTCTGGATTACCGACGATCATCCGTTTCCGGTTTTCCGCAATCCGGAACTGATCCTGGAACGAGTACTGGTAAGCCGCGGCTTCTTCCGGTGTCGGTGTACCTGTTGACGAGACACCTTTCTCAAGCAGGAGCAATGACAAATCAAGAATCGAAGCCAATCGTTCCGCTTCTTCCGTTGTCTCGGCACATGTCACGAAAATCGAGACGAGTGTTTGCGGCGTCTCATTAAACGACGTCGCCATGAAGTTATGACGGTAATAATCCATCACTTCTTGACCTCCCTGTCCGTTGATGAAGTGGGCAAAGGCGAAACCAAATCCGCGCTGCGCCGCATTCAAGGCACTGCCGCCGCTTGACCCGAGCAACCAGGCTTCCGGTGTCGTATCGATTTCAGGTGTCGCGACAAGTCCTGCGAAGCGGTGATCAGCCGGGGCACCGTCTTTTAAATAATCGACGAGATCATCGAGTTGTGCGCCGTAATCGGCTCCCCCGAATCGTGGGGACGATCCTTCCTGAAGGGCGCGGGTGGCGAGTGGCATACCGCCCGGTGCCCGACCGAGACCTAAATCGATCCGGTTTGGTGCGAGTCCTTCCAGGACACGGAAGTTCTCCGCAACCTTATACGGACTGTAATGCGGTAACATGACGCCTCCTGAACCGAGACGGATCTGTTTTGTGACGGCTGCCATGTAGGCGATCAGAACTTCCGGACTTGATCCGGCAAGTGTCTTCGCAAAGTGGTGTTCCGACACCCATAACCGTGTATATCCCAGTTCATCGGCAATTTTCGCAAGCTCAACCGTTTCGTGTAAGGCTTCTGACGGTGTTTGTCCTTTTGAGACCGGTGATTGATCTAAAATACTTAATTTCAATATAATCTCTCCTCTGGTGTTGACTTCATGTCTAAACTGTACGCCTGTCGGATAATTGAATGCAATAAAACTGCCTGTTTACCGGATGGCGACGTTTTCAATTTGAAAATCAGGGAACATTCCTAGAGTAGCCGCAACAAAAACTTAAAGGATGAGGTGTTTTTCATGTCAACGAATCATACATCAAACCAAGAAGCAGTCGAAACGGTCAAAAAATTAATCGATAAAATCGAAACGGCGATGCTGACGACCATCTCTGATGAAGGTCTTGTCTCACGTCCAATGCAAACTCAGGATATCGAGTTCGATGGCGATCTCTGGTTCCTTACATCAAAAGAAACAGGCAAATATAACGAAATTCTTAAAAATCCGAACGTCAACGTCGCGTATGTCGACAAATCATACGTCTCGATTCGCGGGAAAGCAGAATTCGTCGAAGACATCAACCGTAAAAAAGAACTTTGGAGCCCGCGTTACGAAGCGTATCTCGGTACGACATACGAAGATCCAAAAGTCGTCTTAATCAAGGTGAATACGGAAGGCGCCGAATACTGGGAAACCGGAAATACGACAAAATCCGTAAAACAACTCTTGAAAAAAGCGGTCGGTAACGATGACTCGAACGAAATCAATAAAAAAGTGGACCTTTCTTGATCCACTGCCTTCTAGACCATGTCGCCGTTTGGTGATATGGTCTTTTTTTGTTCAAATTGGTTTTAATCACGTCATCTGGTGTAACATACTACTATTAGTAATCAAGTTTGTTAGCTAAAGGAGACGCATCATGGGAGAATTCATTACATTATTAAAACGGGGCAATCGTTCTGCTCTGACGGCCGGCATCGTCAACTCGGTCATCGCCATCATCAAAGCCGTCGCTTATGTCTTAACCGGCAACGTCGCGATGTTTGCGGAAATGATGCACACGATTGGGGACGCCGCCAATCAATTTTTTGTTTTCATCGGCTCTGCCCTCAGTAAAAAGGCACCAACAAAACGATTCCCGAACGGGTTTGGCCGTCTCGTCAATCTCGTCTTGCTCGGCGCGATTTTATTCGTCGGCATCATGGCATATGAAACGATTCATGAAGGAATTGCCCACATCATCAAACCGACGGAATCGACCGGCTTCTGGATCACGCTGTCCGTTTTGTTTGTCGGTGTTGTGCTCGAAAGTGGCGTCTTTTATAAAGCGATGCAAGAAATCGCCCACGATGCCCGCTTGACGTCAAAAGGTCCAAAGCTGATTCTCGACAGTTTCCGGGCCTTGAAACAGGCAAAACCGGCAACACGGCTCGTCTTCCTCGAAGATTTGGTCGCAACGGCGGGTGGTCTCGTCGCGATGATCGCCGTCATCATTTCGCATCTGACACCGTTTCATCAAGCAGAAGGGATCGCTTCCATCATCATTGGTTTAATGATGTTTTACGTCGTTGGTAACGTCTTTTTACAAAATGCGGCCGGTGCACTTGGAGAAGCGGATGAGACGATGGCAGCACGTATCGGAGGCATCATCATGCGCGATCCGGATGTCCGGGATATCAGCAAACTTGAAGTCATCAAGGAAGGCGATCATTTTCATGTCGAAGTCGAAATCGAAGTCGATCCGACGTTGACCATTGCCCAGGCCGATGACATCAAAGACCGGCTTGAACTTCAAATCCGTCTGCAACAAGGCATCATCGATGTGACCATCGGATTTGATGAAGACGACAACATCCAACAGTACATCGTCTCGACAAACGAAACACGATGAATCCGTTTACGCTGAAAGTCGTTCAAATCATCCGTTCGATTCCACCAGGGCGGGTCATGACCTATGGACAAGTTGCCCGTCTCGCCGGTAATCCGCGGGCAGCACGACAAGTCGCCCGGATTCTCCACAGCCTGAGTCGGACGGAACAGTTACCATGGCACCGTGTCTTGAATGCTAAAGGCGCAATCTCCCTTGAGGGGGAGGAGCAACAATTAGCCCTCGAGGCAGAAGGTGTTGTCTTTGACCGGGCGGACAAACTTTCTTTATCCCGTTATCAGGTCTGAACAAAAAGGAAGCGAACCGCATCTCTCGATGCGATCCGCTTCCTTTTTTTATGCTTTTTGTTTCATTTGACGTAAGACTTCCGCCTCCAGTTGTGGTTCCGGCGGCAGCCAGCCTTCCGGTTTCATGACCTTTTGATCCGATTCCCGGAAGATCGGTTGACCGTCCGGACCGAGTTTTGCCATATTGGCTTGTTGGACGATCTCAAACAATGGTCCGGGTTCAAGTCCCGCTTCAACGAAACTGCCCATGATGAAGTACAGGGCGTCCGTCAACGCATCGCCTTGCCCGACAAGTTGTTCCACTTCAGTCGTCGGATACGTCTCGCGTAACGATTTTTCAACCGCCCGATCAAGCCCCGTCTTAAAGGTCTCGATTGCTGCTAAAAATTCGTTTTCATCACGTGAGGACTGGTGCAGAAACTCAACGACAGCTTCTTCTGCCGTCCAGGTCGCCCGTTTGACTCCGCGTGCCAGTGGAATCGGTGTCGGGTGGTCCGCACCCGGATGATGGAACGTCTGATGGAACTGTTTGACGTCTTGATAATAATTTGGTTGTTTCAAATCGATCACTCCCCTGTTCCGTTTCACTTTCGAACGGTTTTCATTCTAACAGATTTCGGGAGATTTCTCGATGCGTTCATCGGTTATCGGACGTGATCCACCAACCGGATTCCCCGGCTGATCAATTCCTCGCGTTCTTTTGACGTCTGTTTGAGACGGTCAAGATCGGCAATCAAGCGGGGTTGATCGACTTCATCCGCCAGTTCGAGTAACTCGAGACGCAGTAACCACGCGTCCGGCAGTTGACTGAGTGTCTGATCAATCAGTTGTGGCAACAATTGACGGTCCGCTCGTCCTTCGCGCATCTCGCGGACTGCTTCAAAGATCGGATCAGCCGCCGTCAGCGGTCGCTCGACACGCTCAAACTCAACCGTCTCCGGAATCGGTTTCAGTGCTTCGACTTCTGTTCCCGGGAAAGCTGACGTGATGTCACCGACAATCAACTCCATCCGGCTCATCGCAGTCGTTTCTCCGCCTTTTGTCACCTGCGCGTCTTCCAGGATGACGAGTGCACGGTGACCGTTGACGTTTTGGATCTCTGAAACCTGTCCTGTCACCTGAACCGAACCTTCTTTCCAGTCCAGCTGTTCGCCGACTTTCACTTGCAGAAGGATTTTGTTTAATTCAGATCCGTGTAACAGTGTAAAGCCTTCCGGGTGGTCCGCAAGTCCTTGACCCGTCATGACTTCCCCGTTCGCCGCAAGCGCCGTTGGACCGGTCAGCTTAACGAGATGCAGTGATTCATGAATCTCGTGCGTATCCGGTACACCGACGAGGGAGACGCCACTTTCAAAGACAAGCGTCGACAAGTTGCCCGATTCAACAGCTTTCGTCAGACCGTGGATACCGCCGCGGACGTATGACATCGTCTGCGCAAATTCTTCTAACGCATCCCGGAGTTGCTCAAATGATTCACAGACAAACAGTTCCTTTTGCATGCTTGTCACGTCATGTTTCGTCGCCAGTGCTTTTGCGAGTGAAAATGGATGTTTGACGACAGCATCCGTCAAGCAGTGACGGCTTTCACCGACTGATGACAGAAGACCGGCACCGTAGATTTGCGGATTGTTGATGTCGCCGATGAGACCAAACTCGACGGTCCACCAGAACAGACGCGAAATTTCGTTGGCTTCGGAAATCCCGGTCACGTGGGTCCGGGTTTCGGCGAGTGCGACTTCTGCCTGCTCGATGTCTGCCGGTGTAGAGAACGGACTTTCTTTGACAATCGTCAGTTTTTTCAGTGCTTTGAAGACATCATGCTCGGCTTTATGGTTAAAGGCATGCGCTCCGATTTCACCGAACCGGCGGACAAATTCCGCGTAGACGGGATTCATCAAGATTGGCGCGTGACCTGCTGCCTCATGCAAGATGTCAGGAGCCGGTGTGTAGAGGATGTTATCGACTTTACGGATATCGGTTGCGATCGGCAACAAACCGTGACCTTGGAAGTCAAAAAACGCGACACCGGGAATCAAGCCGTCAACAGCAACCGTACCCCAACCGCCCCGACTTAAGTTCGCCGTCATCTCACGGACATCCGGAATCCGTTCCGGACTGATGCCGGATGCAGCCAACCCTTCAAGGTATGCCGGATGTGCCGTATCTTGTAATGTATTTAAATTCAGTCGCATGACGTAACGCCAAACCGCATGATCCGTTGGCGTGTAATCTTCGTAGTGCTGCGGTGCGACGTGTGGTTGTAAGTGACTTGGAATGATTGGTGTAGACATATGAATTTCCCCCTTGAAAGTAGATGAACAACAAAAAATCCCTGCCGAACAAAGATGTTCGACAGGGACGACGAAAGGCCGCGGTACCACCCTGGTAATCTACGTAGACATAGATCGCTTCATTACGGGATAACGGTTTTCTCCGCTTGCGTGGCAAGAGACTCGGAAACTGTAATTCGATCCAATCTGTGTACACGTTCGCAGCGCCACGTGCTCTCTGAAACAGGGAGATTGTTTCTACTTCGGTTTCGTCTTCGTCTAACTTCTTTCATTCTGTTATGCTGTTACGCTGTTAGCAACTAAAGTGTTGTTAAGGAGGACTATACGCTTACTTTTTACTTTCGTCAATCGCTTTTTTTCGTTTAAAACGATTAAATGTTTTATCGCGGACGGATTTCTGTTCGATCGACAGCGATGTCACATGGCGTCGAAGCGCACCGTTAAGCCGTTTTTCGAACAGTTCCAGTTCCTGGATCCATTCATTCATCGCGACGACAATTGGCAAAATTTCCATGATCAATTCTTCTTCGAGTTCATCCCGATCAAGGAAGGAATGTTTGACGAAAGCAATGTTTTCTTTGACGAGATCTTCCATCGCGAGCGGTTCTTCCGTCAGTAACAGATCATACGTCAACAAGACCTTTTCCTGACGCTGGGCGATGTGCATGACGTGATAAAACAGTTCACTCCGCAAATCGTCTGCGATGTGCGAGAGTGCCTGCTCCCGCTCCCGGAACCGTTCTGCCGTCGCGACACCCCGTTCCAGGCACGCCTGCATGTGTTGCAGGATGATCAAGTTCCGTAGTAACGAGACATGCCGCTGCCGCGAGCCGCGAATCTCTTCCCGGTGCAGATTAAACAGTGTCTTCGTCTCGAGCATCGAGCGGCTCATTTTGTCGATTGCCGACCGGTATGGTGTGACTTTTCCTTCAAAGGCGATTGCCCGCGTGACGACAAGCAGCTTCTCAAACAGTTTTGAAGCCTTTTGATAGTAGACGTTCCCGTAACGCGGCGGGAAGATCAAGGCATTGACACCAAGCGCACAACCGATCCCGAGCATGACGAGTAAGTAACGGATCAAGACGATTTGCCATAACGGATCCGTCGCCCCTTCAACACTCTCCAGAATGACGATAATCATCAAGACGACGTGAGGAATCGTCCGGCCGAAGCCAAATGCAAGCAAAATCGAGATTGCTGCCATGATGACGATTCCGATCGCCAATGGATTGGCCGGATTGTCACCTAAAATCCAGAGTGAGACGAGCGTCAGGAAGGCGCCGATCAAGTTGGCCTCCGCTTCCTCGAGAAACTGCTTCCATGTTTGATAAACGGACGGCAACAAGGTTGTCGCCGCTGAAATCGCAGGTAGGATTGGGCTTAAATTAAACAGATCACTGATGATCAAGGCCAAGATGACCGCAAGTCCTGTTTTAATGGTACGTGGTCCGATTTGTAGAGATTGACCGCCCATATACGAACCTCCTTCATATTGTAGATACGTCCCCTATTCTTGCTCTAATACCCGAAAAACGCAATTAAAAAATCACTCCAAGTCGCCTTGGAGTGATTTTGAGTTCTAATCAATCGATTATGATGCTTTTGTACCGGCGCCTGAAGTCATTTCTTTTTTCGCGACTTCTTGATCGACGAGCGGTTTTTTCAAGATTGAAAGGATGGCTGCTCCGACGAGTGCTCCGATTAAGATCGCACCAGCGTAGCTGAGGACTGCCATCAATGTGCCCGATGGTCCGTCAAGTAATGGGAAGACGAACACACCGCCGTGTGGTGCCGGAAGCAACACACCGAAGACGATTGTCAAGGCACCAGCGATTGCTGAACCGATGACACTTGACGGGATGACACGAAGTGGATCTGCTGCCGCGAACGGGATTGCACCTTCCGTGACGAATGAAGCACCCATTGCGTAAGCTGCGATACCGGCTTCCCGTTCCTGTGGTGTAAATTTCTTACGTGCGAACAACGTAGACGAGAAGGCTACGAGAAGCGGTGGAACCATCCCACCCGCCATGACGGCTGCCATGACTTCCGTGTTTCCTGCTGTTAATGCGGCTGTTCCGAAAACGTAAGCTGTTTTGTTGATTGGACCACCCATATCGATCGCCATCATCGCTGCGACGAGCATACCGAGTAGGATAGCGTTTCCGCCGCTGAGACCGTTGAGTGAATCCGTCAACCATGTCATGAAGGCAGCGATTGGTTCGTTGATGACAAGAAGCATGATCATACCAGTGATGAATGAACCGAATAGCGGATAAAGCAAGACCGGCTTGATGCCTTCCAGTGCTTTCGGAAGACCTTGCAAGACTTTGATCAGTAAGAGGACGACGTAACCGGCAAGGAAACCGGCAATCAACCCACCGAGGAATCCAGCGTTCCCTTGGCTTGCAAGGAAACCGGCAATCAAACCTGGTGCGAGACCTGGTTTATCGGCAATCGACATCGCGATGAATCCGGCAAGAACAGGAATCAAGAGACCAAATGCTGCCTGACCAATCGACATCAATTGTGCGGCAAATTCATTGTACGATGCGTCATCCGGATT
This sequence comes from Exiguobacterium sp. RIT452, assembly GCF_003598705.1. Taxonomy (NCBI): domain Bacteria; kingdom Bacillati; phylum Bacillota; class Bacilli; order Caryophanales; genus Exiguobacterium; species Exiguobacterium sp. RIT452. Next base: position 401,832 of record NZ_QXJB01000001.1, on the reverse strand, counting down.
AGCGGAGTTGATCCCCCAGAAGAAGCTGATCGCGATCAACAGACCACCGGCGACGACGAGTGGCAACATCGCAGAAACCCCGCTCATCAGGTGTTTATAGAAACCACCACGTGCTGGTTTTGAGCTGTCGCTTGACCCGCTGCCTTTATAGACAGGCGCATCTTGTTTAACGGCACGGTCAATCAATTCTTTTGGTTTACGGATACCTTGGGCAACCGGTACTTCGACGACGTGTTTCCCGTTGAAGCGATCCATCTCGACGGCTTTGTCCGCTGCGACGATGATTGCTGTCGCATCTTGAATATCTTGACTCGTCAAACCGTTTTTGACACCGGTTGAACCGTTCGTTTCGACTTTGATCCGGACACCCATTTCTTCCGCTTTTTGACGGAGGGAATCAGCTGCCATATACGTGTGGGCAATGCCGGTTGGACATGCTGTAACGGCGAGAATGTATGGTGCGTCTTTTGCGACTTCCGGAGAAGAGACATCGACCGGACCTTCTTCTTCCCGTTCTTTTGCTTCAATCGCAGCAATCACTTCATCTTCCGAACGAGCCGAGAGAATCGTATCCCGGAACTTCATGTCCATCAGATAAACCGACAGTTTGGATAACGTTTCAAGGTGGGCGTTATCGGCATTTTCACCGGCTGCAATCATAAAGAACAAACGGCTTGGTTGTCCGTCGAGTGCTTCGTAATCGATGCCTGTCGAACGTCCAAAGGCGATAGCCGGTGATTTAACGGCTGCCGTCTTCGCGTGTGGAATGGCGATGCCTTCACCAAGTCCCGTCGTACTTTGGGCTTCCCGTGCCAAAATCGCTTCACGGTAAGCAGAACGGTCATTTAATTTCCCTGCACGATCGAGGACATCGACAAGCTCGTCAATGACGGTTGCTTTCGTAGACGAACGTAAATCTAATTTGATGGTGTCGCGTGTCAAAAGATCTGTGATTTTCATGAGTTAGTCACTCCTTTTTATGATTGAATGAGTTCAACGACTTTTACGTCGGTTAATAAACGATCGATATCTTCTTTCGTGCATAACCCGAAGGCATAAGCAGAAGCACTGCCTGTCGTGACGGCGTAACGGAAAGCTTCTTCCGGCGGTCGGCCGAGGGCGTGACTGGCAACGAATCCAGCGACAAGCGAATCACCGGCACCGACGGAATTGATCAGTTTACCGGCTGGCGTGTTTGCCGTGTAAGCTCCTTGTTTATTGACGAGTAACGCACCGTCCCCTGCAAAGGAGATGATGACATTCTCTGCGCCCCGCTCCACCAGTTGTTGGGCGTATGGGACGGCCATTTCTTTTGACGTTATCTCGACGTCAAAGATCTCGCCCAACTCGTGATGGTTCGGTTTGATCATGAATGGACCAAGCGGTAATACTTCGAGCATCGCTTCTTTTGTCGTATCGACGGCAAATTTGACACCACGCTTCGTTAATACTTGTGCAATCTTCCGGTACAAATCCTGCGGCAAGCTGCTTGGGATGCTGCCGGCAAAGACGACGATATCGCCTGCTTGCATCGTCTCGAATGCTGTCAGTAACGCGTTTAATTCATCTTCTTGAATTTTCGGTCCCGCTGCGTTGAGTTCTGATTCCTGATCGGCACGGATTTTAACGTTGATCCGTGTCTCATCGGCAATCGGCGTAAAGGCTGTCAAAACACCTTGCTTCTCCAGTTCATTGCGAATGAATTGTCCGGTGCTTCCTCCTAAAAATCCGAGTGCCTCTGTTTCGACCTCATAGTTCTTCAGGACGAGTGAGACGTTGATCCCTTTTCCACCCGCCACTTTTTCGGCTTGTTCAACACGGTTGACCTGACCGGCTTCAAATACCGGCAACGTGACATAATAATCAATCGATGGGTTCAGTGTCAGTGTATAAATCATTTCGCGTTCACCACCTCTGTATATTGACTGTATTTCGCTTCTTGTTCGCTCGATGTCGTCGTGATGATCGTCGCCGCTCGCAATGAAGCGACCCGACTAAAACTGATTTCATCCAACTTCGTCTCATCGACTAATACGTAAGACTTTTTTGCCAACTCAATCGCTGTCTTCTTTACGAGTGCCTCTTCCGGATCCGGCGTCGTGAATCCTTGGGTCGGATGAACACCGTTCATCCCAAGAAATGCGACATCAAAATGGTAAATCAACATTCCTTCACGTGCGTTGTAACCAACCAGTGCTTGCGTCGAATGCTTGAGTTGCCCTCCGACGACGAACGTCGGGATACGGTGATAGAGTAACGTATTCGCTAGAGGAAGACTGTTCGTCACGACTGTAATCGCCTTTTGTTCGAGGTAAGGAACGATGGCAAGTGTCGTCGTTCCCGCATCGAGATAAACGTACATTCCGTCTTCGATCAAGTCGGCTGCCGCTTGGGCAATCCGGTCTTTTTCTTCGACGAAACGATCACTTTTCTCGAAATAACTCGGTTCATCAATTTGCAAGTGATTGGCGGTCGCCCCGCCATGAACCCGTCGAAGATGTCCCGCTGCTTCTAACTGCGATAAATCTCGGCGAATCGTGGATTCACTGGCTCCCGTCTGATCGACGATGGTTTGCATTTTGACGACTTCTTCTCGAGCCAATAACTCAAGAATCAGTTGATGGCGTTTTTTCGTTAACATTGGTTTCCCTCCGCATCTTTAATATAAAGCGTTTACATTTAAAAATCAATCAAAATCGTTCAACTTTTTATGTTTTTCGTCAAAAAACCTTCAAAATGTGACTTTATTCGACAATAATGTCCTCTTATACGTCTATTATACACCAAAAACGGTCATATGATGACCGTTTACACAAAAAAACCGCTCATCCCCTGAGCGGTTTTAAAAAAGACGGTCATCGACTATTCAAATTCACGCTTTGACTTTATTTTGCAGATGACCGATCCCTTCAATCGATACATCGACGATATCTCCATCCTGAAGATACGTTGGAGGTGTCATTCCATGTCCGACGCCGGCCGGTGTTCCCGTCGCGATGACATCGCCTGCTTCAAGCGTCATTCCGCGCGACACTTCCGTCAGAATCGTCACGACATCACGGAGCATCAATTTCGTCGACCCCGACTGACGGAGCTGACCGTTCACCCGTGTCTCGACCAACACATCCGTCGGATCAAAGCTGTCTTCCGTCACGATGACCGGACCAAACGGACAAAATCCGTCGAGCGATTTACCGCGGAAAAACTGCACGTGTTCTTTTTGCAGATCCCGAGCCGTCACATCATTGACGATGCTGTAACCAAAAACATGATCCAAGGCGTTCTCCGGCGTCAAATCCCGACCGGTCGTTCCGATGATGATTGCGAGTTCCCCTTCATAATCCAACTGATTCGTTAATCCGGCATGACGTTCAATCGAATCAAACGGACCGACGACCGAGGTCGGTGCTTTCGTAAACAAGACGAACTTCCCTGCCCCCGCCGTATCCATCTCTTTGATATGATCCGCATAGTTTTTCCCGACACAAATGACATTCCGGGACGGTATGTAGGGTGCCAGCAATCGGACGGAATCCTGCAGACGAGGTGCCACGTCCAAATCCAAATCCATCTCAAATCCCCGGACGATGACTTCGAGTAATGAATCGGTATACACTTGTTCGGTCACATCATACCGTTCCTGCTCCACCTCGACACCGATTCGTGCACGACCTTCTTGCTCAAAACGAAACCATTTCATGTGTACTCCCCCTTTTTTCCCAGTATACCGAAAAAATCTTCGATACAGTTTGCTTTTCCAACAAAAAAAGGTTGCCGGATTTGATATCCGCCAACCTTATCTGTCCTAAGAGAAAGTGTTACGTCAGTCTGCTTATCGTCAAGCAATCCGACGTGCCAACCGGTCGACCAGCGCTTGCGATTCTTCATTTAAAGAAACGAGCTCTGTCTTGATCCCGGCCGCTTGATATTTCAAGACCACGGTTTCGATCGCTTCCGTCGCCGAATCATCAAACAGATGTGCCGCGGTGAAGTCGAGTGTGACCTGCTTAAACGAAGCATCTGCCGTCAAATCAAATCGTTCAACGAACGCTGTCGTCGAAGCAAAGAAGATTGGACCGTTGATTGCGTAGACGACGGTTGTCCCCTCTTCGCGCCGTTTGATATCGATTCGTGAAATCTTCGAGGCAAACAAAATCGCGGCCAGTAATATCCCGACGAGGACACCCATCGACAAGTCATCCGTCAACACGGTCACAAGCACCGTCGCCAACATGACAGCGGAGTCGCTTTTCGGTGAATCCTTCAGCATCTTAAATGATCCCCAATCGAACGTCGCATATGAAACGAAGAACATCACCCCGACGAGGGCCCCCATCGGAATCGTCATCAGCAGGTCGTTCATCGTCACCATTAACAGCATCAAGAAGGCACCGGCCGTAAACGTCGACAGACGTCCCCGTCCACCGGATGTCACGTTGATGACCGATTGACCGATCATCGCACACCCCGGCATTCCGCCGAAGAAGCCGGCGATGATATTGGCAATCCCTTGTCCGCGCGACTCGGTCGCTTTGTTCGACGTCGTATCCGTCATCTCGTCGACGATCCGTGCCGTCAACAACGATTCAATCAATCCGACAAACGCCAGTGATAAGGCATACGGGAAAATGATTTGCAGCGTCTCGAGAGAGAACGGAACGTTTGGTAAGAAGAAGCTCGGAAGAGAAGCCGAAATTTGTCCCATATCCCCGATGACCCGTGTATCGAGCGACAAGACGACCGTCAGGACCGTCATGATCGTAATCGCGACGAGTGGTGCCGGAATCACTTTCGTGAACCGTGGAAAAATCAAGATGATGGCAAGTGATGCTGCGACCATCGCGTACATGATCCAGTTCTGTCCTGCAAACTGCGGCAGCTGAGCGGAAAAAATCAGAATCGCCAAGGCATTGACGAACCCGACCATGACAGCCCGTGGAATGAAACGCAGTAATTTCGCAACGCCGAGCACCCCTAATAAAATTTGAAACACACCGGCGAGAATACCGGCTGCTAATAAATAATCGACGCCGTGATCTTTAACAAGCTGTACGACAACGAGCGCCATCGCCCCAGTCGCGGCTGAAATCATTCCCGGTCGTCCACCGGCAATCGAGATCACAATCGCGATGATGACCGAAGCATACAAACCGACCATCGGATTGACACCGGCAATCAACGAGAAGGCGATTGCTTCCGGGACAAGCGCTAACGCGACGACAATCCCGGACAGGATATCGGCTTTAGGTTGCAACACCCATTCTTTCCTCCATTGTGAAAACATACCATTCCTCATTTCATTTTGTTCTGACACATTTTGTTATCTTATTCCCTTTTTCCGGTTTCGACAAGTTGTTATTGAACACGTGTCCGAATATGAGCAATTTCGTCGACCATGCCTTGGTACCGTGTCATGATTTCCTGCCCTGTGAAGATCGGATCTTCCGCCAGTGTCTCGAGTGCACGACGCAACAAATGAATTTTCGGTTTCTTTCGTTCGAGCAACTCTTCATAGATGAAATCGAGCACTTCATCGTGGGCTTCCTTCGACTCTTCTGAAATCGGCGACAGTGTAATCAGCCGTTTCATGTGAGCGTTGGTTTTTTCGAACAGTTCTTTGCGGATGACGACTTCGTCTTGCGGGCGATCGAGCCAGACCGACAGAAAGCGTGGTGGAATCAGCTGTTCTTCCGTCCGGCTGACATCTTCGACGAGATGGGTCAGACGGTTAAAGACGTAACGGACAACGCGCTCCGGTTGTGTATTCGGTTCCGACTGCCGGAAGAAGTACATCGCGTACTGCAACATCCCGGTATAGATGACGGCAAGATCAAGCAAATAGGGTGTTTTCGCTTCCCCGAACAGATCACGCAGACGGTGATACGTCCATTCGATTTCAAGCAGACGGTTATTTTCCATGAAGGCTTTTAACTCTTTTTCATTGGAAGCAATCGCTTCTTCGAACAAGGTGTACAGTTTGTATTTTTGCATCAGTTCCAGATAACAATTCCCTTGTTGGATGAAGGTTTCGTAATCCGAGACATCCCGCCCGACAAGAATTTCCTTCCGCGCATTGCGCATTTTTTCAAAAACCGTGTTGAAGACATCGATGAACAATTCATTTTTCGAGGAGAAATAGTTATAGAAGGTCCCTTTTGAGACGACACTTTGATCCAAGATATCCTGGATCGAGGTCGACTGGTAGCCTTTTTCGACAAACAGTTGGTAGGCAGCATCAAGGAGCTGTTTCTTTTTTGGGTTCATAATCGTATCCTTTTCTTTAAATGTGGTCTATTTTTCAAAAATCAACCGTATACTTTAGTGTATAAAGCAAATAATTTGTAATCTGTTGCTTCAAACGGTAAGATAGCTAAGTTGCAGAATCAGTGTATAACAAATTAGACTTACTGTACAAAAGGAGCATAACGAAATGCAAGCAACCAAGCAATCATCTCGACTTTATTTAATCTTAGCGGTCTTAATGGCCGGTGCATTCGTCGCCGTCCTTAACTCGACGCTGTTAAATATCGCCCTACCTTCTATCATGACATCGTTTAACATTGAAGCCAATACAGCCCAGTGGCTGACGACCGGTTACATGCTGGTCAACGGAATCATGATTCCGACATCGGCGTTCCTTGTCCAAAAGTTCTCGACCCGTCAATTGTTCTTAACAGCCATGGGGCTGTTCTCCATCGGAACGATCGTCGCCGGTCAAGCGGAACTGTTTCCAATTCTGCTCGGCTCCCGGATGCTGCAGGCGTCCGGCTCTGCCATCATGATGCCACTCTTGATGAACGTGCTGCTGAACGGCTTCCCGATTGAAAAACGGGGACAAGCCATGGGAATCTTCGGTCTCGTCATCACGTTCGCTCCGGCCATCGGTCCGACCTTATCCGGGTGGGTTTTAGAACATTACGAATGGCGGATGTTGTTCCATATCGTCACACCGATTTCACTGCTCGTTCTCGTCATCGGTTTCTTCTTATTAAAGAAAGAAACGGTCACGAGTTCTCTGCGACTCGACCAACTGTCACTCGTCTTATCGAGCTTCGGTTTCGGCGGACTGTTATACGGTTTCAGTTCCGCCGGTTCCGCCGGTTGGGGATCGCTGACGGTCATCGGTGCTCTCGCCATTGGTGTCATCAGTCTCACTTCGTTCATTATACGTCAATTCCGGCTGGATGAGCCGATGCTTGAATTCCGGATTTTCAAATATCCAATGTTCGCTTTATCTCAAGGAATCTCGATGGTGCTGAACATGTCGATGTTCTCGGCGATGATTCTCATGCCAATCTATGTCCAGACGATCCGCGGCATTTCACCATTCCATTCCGGTCTGTTGATGTTGCCGGGAGCGCTCGTCATGGCCTTCATGTCTCCGATCACCGGTCGTTTGTTTGACCGGTTTGGTGCCCGCATCCTGGCGATGATCGGATTATCGTTGACCGTCCTGACGACATTCTTCTTCAGTCGTTTGACGGCAGACACCGCCTATTCGTTCCTCGTCATCATGTACACGTTACGATTCCTCGGCATTTCGATGGTCATGATGCCGGTCATGACTAACGGACTGAACCATATTCCGCAACATTTGACGCCACACGGAACAGCACTCAACAACACGCTGTCCCAAGTCTCCGGTGCCATCGGTTCAGGGTTACTCGTCACCGTCATGACATCACGGACGGCCGATTATGCGAAAGAATTAACAGCAAACGCAACACCCGGTACGAATCCGCAAACGATCATCACCCAGTCGATGGTTGAAGGGATCAATGACACCTTCTTCATTGCGACATTACTCGCCCTGCTCGCGTTGGGATTATCCTTCTTCATCAAAAAACGCGATGTCACGCAAGAGATCGTCCAGGTCGAACCAGCCCGTGAAAAAAAATACGCGTAACGCCGCATAGACCGTTTCCTTCTGTTGTTTGACAGAGGAAACGGTCTATTTTTTTACGACAGATAGTTTTTCAACGCATCGGCTTTCAAGATGCGTTGATTCGTGCTTCCCCGGATCCGTAAGGAATGATCCGGAAGCGTCTGAACGTACCGCCCGTCAATCAGACAATCGATGCGGGCTAACACCCATCTCGCCTGCTCGTCCCGCATCAACTGTTCCAACGTATACCCCGTAAAGAGATAGATGTCGTAACCCGCCAAGGCGGCGACCAATTCCACCAAGGCAGCCGGTTGGAAAAACGGCTCTCCGCCGGAAATCGTAATCCGGCGTGAACCGATCTGCTCAATCTGTTGAATCACTTGATCAACGGTGTAGTAATGTCCGCCGTCACTCGCCCATGACTCCGGATTGTGACAACCGGCACACTGGTGGGGACAACCGGCAAAAAAGATTACAGTCCGCAAGCCCGGACCATCAACGACCGAGTCAGCGAGAATCTGGAGCAGTCGCATGTCGCACCCGATCCTGTTCTTCCGCCCGCTTCGCATCGTTCCACCGGTCCATCGTTCCGACCAGGTAGCCGGTAATCCGGCGAATCCGTTCGATGTCCTGTCCCCCACAGACCGGACAAGCCTGCTCCATCGTTTGTTCCGTCCGACACGATAAACACCGGTCGATCGGATGATTGATGGATCCATATCCGATTCCGGCCTCCGCCATCAAACGGACGATGTCTTCAATCGCTTCAGGATTTTCAGCGAGTGCTCCGTCCGTCTCGACATATGTGATGTGACCGCCGTTGCATAAAGCATGAAACGGTGCTTCCAACCGGATTTTTTCACGGATCGTGACCGGTGCCTCGACCGGGAGATGGAACGAGTTTGTATAATATCCTTTGTCGGTCACGCGATGGATGCGTCCAAATTGTTGGACGTCCGCAGCCGTAAACTTGCCCGATAAACCTTCCGCCGGTGTCGCGAGCAAGGAAAAATTCAACCCCGTCTTCTCACCGTATTGATCGACGACCGTCCGCATGGTCTGAATCAAGGCCTGACCGATTCGATGGGCCAGTTCCGACTCGCCGTGGTGTTGACCGGTCAGCACAATCAACGCTTCCGCCAACCCAATGAAACCGACCGACAACGTTCCCTGCCTTAAGACCGGTTCGACACGGTCTGACGCGGCGAGTGTCTGCCCTTCCCGCCATATGTGTTTATACAAAAAGGCGAATTCCTCCGCCGTCCGGTCCGCCTGATACTGATACCGTTCCAGTAATTGCTCACAGATCCGTCCGGTATAGGTCGCGACCGCTTCGAACATCCGGTCGAGACTTTGTGTCGTCAACGCCAAACGAACAAGATTCAGACTCGTAAAGGACAGGTTGCCGCGGCCGATGACCGTATCCGGACCCTGCCGGTTTTCAAGGACACGTGTCCGGCACCCCATATAAGCAACTTCTGCTTCCGGTCCATCCTGCAACGAACGGTTAAACGGCGCATCGAGGAATGCAAAATTCGGAAACAACCGTTTTCCGGTTACTTCTGCTGCCAGTTGAAACAAATCATAGTTCGGGTCAGCCGGATGCAGCGTGACACCTGCTTTGATCTTAAAAATCTGAATCGGGAAAATCGGCGTTTCGCCTTTCCCGAGTCCGGCTTTGGTGGCGTTCAGCAAGGCCCGGATCAACAGCCGTCCAAACTCGGATGTATCGGTTCCGTAATTGATTGAGATGAACGGGACTTGTCCCCCGCCCCGCGAGTGCATCGAGTTCGTGTTATGAATAAATGCTTCACACGCTTGATAGGTCATTTCATACGTTTCCGACAGCGCATACGCCCGTTTTTGCCGATTCGACCATTTCGGAATCAACGCACGGATTTTCTTAAGTTGCCGTTGGTAGGTTTTCTCGACGAACGGTGCGAGATCGTAATCGAACATCGGATAGGACTGTCCTCCGTGCTGCATGTTTTGATTCGCCTGCATGATGATTGCAGCAAGTGCCAGCGCTGATCGGATGTCTTGCGCCGGACGGATCGTTCCGTGTGCCATGTCGAATCCCTCTGTCAACAGGCGACCAAGCGGCAATTGGACACAGGTCGTCGTCCCCGTCACGTAGTAATCCGCATCATGGATATAGATGAGGTTGGCGGCAACGGCTTGTTTGGTCTCATTAGACAGCAACAGCTCCTGCATCATTCGTTTTGCTGCCACACCGGCAATCCGGTTCAGCTTGGCAAGCGGAGATTTTCCGTCTACATTCGCATTTTCCTGGACTTCATCCGCGGACGGATTGCGGACGACCTCCTCGTATAAGGTGCTCAGTTCCATGTTCATCTCTCCCTCGATTTCGTGATGATGGTCTCTTCGCCTACTATAGCGAGCACAACATCTGACCGGCAATCCCTGCATACCTGAAACGATTTGCAAGCAAAACCGTCACTTCGTCACGAAATGTTTCGAGAAATTCGTCCCTATCCCGTCGAGCCGGCTTTTATCCGATTCAAATCCGCTATGAGAAAACTCACTTTCTATCAGACAAGCCAAAAAAGCAGGATCTGACAGACGGTTCTTACTTCCGCCTGTCAGGTCCTGCCTGTTAGTATTCAGTCCATTTCAATCAACGTATCCGACACGCTCGGCAGGAGAACTGTAAAGATTGTCCCTTCGCCTAAAATCGATTCGACGTCAATATTTCCGTCATGTGCCCGAACGATTTCTTTACAAATCGAGAGACCGAGACCGGTTCCGCCGATTTTCCGGCTGTCCGAATTGTCGACCCGGTAAAACTTGCTGAACAAGTGTGGCATCGCACTGCTTGGAATCCCCAAACCGAAGTCCCGGACGCTCAACTCAATCTGATTGTGGTGATGCGTCAAGGAGACAACGACATCGCCGCCATCCGGTGAATATTTGATTGCATTATTTAATAAGTTTCCAATCAGTTGTTTCATGCTGTTTTTATCCGCATTAATCAAGAATTCATGGTTTTCATCCACATCAAGTTGTAAGCGATGTTGCTCCGTCGCTGCCTGATAAAAACGTGTTTGTTCCCTCAAGACATCAATCAGATCAAACACTTCTTTATCATACGACTGTTTGCCGGACTCCATTCGTTGGACATTCAAAAAGTCACTGACCAGATCCGTCAGGCGTTTTGATTCGTCATGAATCGTCTGGAGATACCGTTTATTCCGTTCCGGATCCAGCTCTCGTTTGAGCATCAGTTCGGTGAATCCGTAAATCGACGAGAGTGGTGTCCGCAGTTCATGGGAGACGGTCGACACGAGTTCCGACTTCATCCGGTCGATTTCAGTCTCCGCCGTGACATCACGGAAAACAAGAATCGTTCCTTTCGCCTGTTCACCCTGAGTGATTTCTTCCGCATAAACCTGAATGAAGTATTCTCCCTGGTCAATCGATAACGAGAACATCCCCTCCGGAATCTGGCCGGATAAGACTTCTTCAAAATACGCTTCGAATGCTTCTTTTTGATCCACCTGTTCAAACATCGTCTCGGGTCGCACTTCAAGGAAGGTCATCGAATCATTGTCTTCTTCAATTTGCAAGGATTCGAAGATATCAAATAAGGCTTTGTTTCCGAGAATCGTTTTTTCATCATGTTTGATGTATAAAATCGCTTCCCGGACAGAATTGAGGAGTTGGGCCGTTTCTTTGCGTTCATACTCCATCTGCTCGTACAACGACATCCGCATTAAAGAAATTGCAATCTGTTTCGAGAACGATTCCAGTTCGTTCAATTCTTTTTTATTAAAGGCTTGATCGAATCGTGCCAAGTAGAGACAGGCAATCAACTCTTCTTTCGCCGGATCCATGATGGGAATGACCCCTTCATAGATGTAGTACGGAAAGCCGATCAACGTATCGTTGGCCACTTTTTTTGATGAATTCGCCATCTCTTTTGAAATCATCACCCGTTTGAGCAGCAACGATTCTGTTTTCAGACTTTCCTGTTGTTCCTCCGTCATCTCTTTTGGCACGACTGAAGAAATTTCATTGTTTTTAATGAGCAACAAGGCGCCAAATTCTGTTTTCGTCAAACGTACGATTGTACTGATGACCGAGGAGTAGTCAAACAAACTTTCCTTCGAAGCCAACGTCTCAATCAATTCGTTTCGGTCTTGCAGATGCAGTTCGTTCGAACGTGTCACTTCCAGTGCCCGTTCCAGTTCGTTTTGTTTTTCTTTCAACGTTTCTTGATTTTGTTCCATCAGTTGGTTTTTACTGGACAGTTCCGTATGTTGGGAAGAAATGGACTGTGCCATCTGATAGAAGGATCGTGTTAACTGACCCACTTCGTTTTCGATTAGAATGTCGTGTTCCAGCGAAATCGATTTCCCTTCCGCCAAACGCTGACTTTTGATATTCAATTCGTGTAACTGCATCGTCAACCGGTGGACAAGCGGTCGGACGATAAACAATAAGCATAAAAGAAAAATCAATAAGTTCAAAAACCAAAACCATTGTGTTTGCTGAAGCTGGTCGAGAACCTGTTCTTTTGTCTGACCCGCTGCATTGTCGACATACAGATAACTGACAACAGACGTCACCACACTGAGTGCAAAGACGCTGTAAAAAATCGCCATTAACTGTCTCCCTAATTTTTCTGTCATCCATTGTTTCATATTCATAAAAGCCTCCTACTAAAACTAAAAAAAATAAAGATCTGATACGAGACTTGCCTGCCGCATCACACCTTTATTTCCCTCAATCGTTTGGTTTCAATCCTTCTATTCCCAGTACTTAGACAGGAGGGGACAGCGGAATGTCACACAATAGACCAATTACATCGACGATTTGCTGTTTTGACAAATCATCCGTATCGACATGATGGGAGAAGACAGGATGTGCCAAGGCGCGCAACCGTTCAGCCGCCTGTCGCCCTCCCCACGATTGTGCACGTTCAAAACGGCTTCTCAAACGACGCCGGATGGTTGTTGGACTGGCCATCAACGTCACGTGTTTTACCTGATGCCCCTTGTTTTGTAAGGCACTGATGATTTCGTCAAAATAATCCGGATTGGTCAGCGTCATCGGTACGATGATGACGGCTGAAGGCTGGTCCACTTGTTCCAGTAACATCAGATTCAACTGACGCCAAAGCGGTTCATCTTGAAAATCATCTGTCTGCGTCTCGCGCGGGAGTTGCTGTCGCAACAGCTGACCTGTTAATTCAGGATCAAAGAGATGTGATCCTTTGATGCGTTGTTGCAACCCACGGGCTGCGGTTGTCTTTCCGACACCAAACGTTCCATTAATCCAAATAATCATTGTCCGGATGTACCACCTTTTTTGGAAGTATCTTCCTTCAATATACCATTTGAATAATCCACGGTGCAAGGACACTGGCTAGGATAGCCGTCAACACCATCGTCAGCAGACCAACCGCCCCTTCACGCTGATCGAGACTCATCGATTTCGTCGCCCCCATGACATGGGCAATCGAGGCTAAACCGACGCCGCGGCTGACGAAATGCCGAATCTTCAGACCGGTCATCAGTCGTGGACCGACAATCGAACCAACAAGCCCTGTCACGAGAACAAATGTCGCCGTCAAGGCGAGTGTTCCGCCGGACCGTTCCGAAATCGCCAAGGCGACAGGTAACGTGACCGACTTCGGCAACAAGGCCAGATTCGTCGTCCGTTCAAGATGCAACAGCAGTCCGAGCATTAAATCCGACGTCAACGCAATCAGCGTTCCGATGCCGACACCAAGCAAGATCTCCGGAATGAAACGACGGACGTGATGACGGACATGGTAAAGCGGAATCGCGAATGCCGTAATCGCCGGACCCAACATCTTCGATAAATACTGTCCACCTGACATGTAAACAGCATGTGATGTCCCACTCAGCGCTAAGATGACAATGACGGCAGCCGTCACCGTCAAAATCGGCAACATCCAGATAAACGGATATTTCTGATACAACCAGAAGGCTCCGGCAAACAGCAGAATCGTCAACATGAACCAAAGCAGTGCTTCACTCATGAACGGTCGCCTCCTCTTTCCGGCGTGCCAGACGGTCGACGATGTACGCCGATCCGGTCAAGGTCAGCAAACTGCTGATGACCAGAATCACAAGCACCTGCAGCCCCGATTGACGCATGAAGTCCGTATAGTCCATGATGCCGGATAACGCCGGGACAAAAAACAGCGGCATGACCAGCAATAAGAGTTTTCCCCCACGCTCCACATGTTCGATTTGCAACAGACGGCTCTTTAATGCCAGATACAATAAAATCAATCCGATGATGTTTCCCGGTAACGGCAACTGGAAGGTCAGACTGATCCAGTCGCCGATCATGGCAAAACATGAAATCAGGACGATTTGTAAGATCACGGTCACACCAAGTAAAGTTTTTGAACGCATAATGATTTCCCCTTGTTTAACGTATTCGGGATTCATTATCCGCCTCACTTTGTGAACAATCAATGAAATGAGCTAGATTTGTTGAAGTAACCGTTCTCACAGGTGGAGAACCGTTTTTCTGTCACAATACAGAGAAAAACAAACCCATCTGTTCAAAAACAGATGGGTCCTTCTTTACATGACACGCTTAAACAGTTTTTCCAGCTCATAATTCGTCCATTCGATGATGACCGGTCGACCGTGTGGGCAGGTGAACGGCATCTCGGTTTTCGCAAGATCGGCAATCAGTTGGCGCATCATCTCGTGATTAAGAGGATGATTCGCTTTGATCGATTTTTTACATGCCATCATGATGGCGGCGTCCTCGCGGTAACTTTCGAGATCCACCTTCCGTTTCATCAAGGCTTCATCCATCAATTCCTGAATCGTCTCCTCTTGACGGTGGGACGGAAACCATGTCGGAACTTCACGGACGATGAAACTTTGTGGACCAAACGGCTCCAGTTCGATCCCGACGTCACGCAACAACGGCAGGACTTCATCCATCCGTCGCATGTCATCGCTTGCGATTTCAAACGTGTACGGCAACAACAGCTGCTGCCGTTGTTCGAGCGGGCGGCCGAACATGACTTTATACGTCTCATATTTAATCCGTTCCTGAGCGGCGTGTTGATCAATCAAATACATACCATCCGCTCCGGCACAAACGATATACGAAGAATGAAGCTGCCCGATGACATCGAGATGCGGAAACTTCGGACCGGTCGCGACCGGCTCGTCAACTTGTTCCGGTTGTGGCTGTGCTTGCGGCTCGATGGATGGCTCCAACGCCTCCATTCGGCTAGGTGCCACCGTCCGGTCATCCCCCGCCTCCGTTCGTTTCGGAATTGGATAGTTCCAGACTGACCGTGATGACAACTCTTCAACCGGTTCCGCCACGTAAGAAAACTCTAACTTTTCCTGCGCACTCGGATCTTTTTTCGGTTTCGGCGGTGTGACTTTCGGAATCAACGTCTGGCGGCTGAGCGTCAACCGAATCGTTTCCTGAATCAGTTGACCCAGTTCCACCTCTTTTGACAGGCGGACTTCCCGTTTCGCCGGATGGACGTTGACATCTATCAACAAGGGATCCATCGTCACTTCAATTACAGCAATCGGAAAACGACCGATCGGCAACAGTGTATGATATCCATTTAAGACCGCTTGCGTCAGCGCGAAGTTTTTGACCGAACGTCCATTTAGAATCAGCGTGATATAATTTTTCGAAGCGCGTGTCACTTCCGGTTTGACGAGATGACACGTCAGCTGATAGTCGGCTGTCGAGCCGGTCGCGACGAGTGTGCCTTGAATCGTCTGATGTCCGTAGACGCTGGCCAGTGCCTGCCGGACGTCTCCGGATCCGTTCGTCTGAATCAAGACTTTCCCTTCATGGACGGCGTATAGTTTGACGTCCGGATGGGCAAAGGCGACCCGATTCAGAATATCCGTGATGGCTG
The DNA here is from genome assembly GCF_003598705.1 of Exiguobacterium sp. RIT452. Lineage (NCBI taxonomy): Bacteria > Bacillati > Bacillota > Bacilli > Caryophanales > Exiguobacterium > Exiguobacterium sp. RIT452. The sequence continues at coordinate 386,041 of NZ_QXJB01000001.1, read as the reverse complement.
CCAGTTCCGTATGCGTCGTCTTGAGGTACTTCAGTCGGGCCGGTGTATTAAAGAACAATTGCTCGACCGTCAGTTCCGTTCCGCGGTTCATCGCAATCGCCGAACGCTCCGTTAATGTCCCGTAATCAAGTGTCAGCTGGACCCCTTCCTGGTCTTCCCGCTTCGTCTTCAGCGTCACTTTACTGACGGACGCAATCGACGCCAAGGCTTCTCCCCGGAATCCAAGTGTCTTGATCCGGAACAAATCGTGCTCATCCTTGATTTTGCTCGTCGCATGGCGGACGAAGGCAAGTTCTGCATCTTCCGGATAAAAGCCGTGACCGTTGTCGCGGATTGTCATTCGTTTCATGCCCGCTTCTTCCAGTTCAACATCGATTTGTGTCGCACCCGCATCGAGTGCATTTTCGACCAGTTCCTTGACGACCGAGGCGGGGCGTTCAACGACCTCACCTGCTGCAATCCGGTTCGCTAATGAATCTGATAGTTCCCGAATGATTCCCATGTGTTACGCCTCCTTACTTTCTTGCTTCTGCCTGCAGACGATACAACGTATTTAATGCTTCAAGCGGTGTCATATTAATCAGATCAAGTGTCTGAATCGTTTCCCGCATCGGATCGGGCTCGGCAAAGAGACTCAGTTGATCGACGGGTTCCGTCTGAACAACCGGTTGTTTTGGTGACTCAGGCGTTTGTTTTTCCGTCTGTTCAAATTCAGATAAAAGCACTTCCGCCCGGTCAATCAGGGAATCCGGCAGATCCGCTAACCGCGCGACATGAATCCCGTAAGATTGATCGGCTTTTCCGTCGCGGACTTCATGCAGGAAGACGACTCGTCCATCCTGCTCGACCGCCCGGACATGGACGTTCGCGAGCCGCGGCATCGATTCCTCAAGAACGGTCAGCTCATGATAGTGCGTCGAGAACAATGTTTTCGCTCCGACGTGGTCGGCGATATGTTCGACGATGGCTTGTGCGAGCGCCATTCCGTCATATGTCGATGTTCCGCGACCAATCTCATCGAGCAGAATCAACGATTGGTTCGTTGCCCGGGTCAAGGCTTCTTGTGTCTCGACCATCTCGACCATGAACGTCGATTGTCCGCTGACCAAGTCGTCAGCTGCTCCGATCCGCGTAAAGATTTGATCAAAGACCGGCAATTCGGCCCGGCTTGCCGGTACAAACGATCCAATCTGATGCAGCAAGGCAATCAAGGCGAATTGACGCATGTACGTCGATTTACCGGACATATTCGGTCCCGTGATCAACAGCATTTCCCGTTCCTCATGCAAGGCGATGCCGTTTGCGACATATTCTCCGCGCGGCAGGACCGTCTCGATGACCGGGTGACGTCCGTTCTCGATGGTCACGTTTCGTCCTGTAATCGTTAACGGTCGGACATAGTCATGACGTTCCGCGATTTCCGCCAAGGCGACGAGGACATCCAGTTCCGCAATCCGTCGACTGACCCGTTGCAGACTTTCAATCTGTGTTTTGACTTGATCCCGGACTTGGCAGAACAATTCGTATTCGAGAGTAATACTTTTTTCTTCCGCCCCGAGGATCAACGCTTCCTTCTCTTTCAGTTCCGGCGTGACATACCGCTCGGCGTTCGCAAGCGTTTGTTTACGTTCATACCGTCCTTCCGGCAACAGTTTGGCGTTGGCCCGCGAGACTTCGATATAGTACCCGAATACCCGGTTATAACCGATCTTCAGCGTCTTGATGCCGGTCGCCTGCCGTTCACTTGCTTCAAGTGTCGCCAGCCATGTCTTTCCGTCTTTCGACGCCATGAGCAGTTCATCCAGTGCCGGGTCGAAGCCCGGTTGGATCATCCCGCCTTCTTTCGTCGAGATCGGCGGGGCTTCGACAAAAGCACGTTCCAGCAAGTCGGTCAGTTCCTCATGGGGATCGAGCCCGAGTGCCAGTTGTCCCAAGCGGTCACTCAACAGTTCTTCAAGCGCGGCTTGAATACGCGGAATCAAGCGGAGCGTCGATTTCAATTGGACGAGATCACGGGCAGAAGCTGTACCGTATCCGACTTTCGCGACCAATCGTTCCAAATCGTATACTTCCCGCAACGTATCCTTGAGCTGTTGCCGCTCAAAATAATGCGCCAACAATTCTTCGACAGCGTCGAGCCGTTCTGTAATCGTCCGTTCCGACAGCAATGGTTTTTCGAGCCAGCGTTTCAGCATCCGTCCGCCCATCGCCGTTCCGGTCACATCCAACAGACCGAGCAATGATCCTTTTTTATCGCCGGTCCGAGCAGAACGGACCAGTTCCAGATTCTTGACGGTATTCGGCTCCAGTTGCATGAAATCGGCTGCTTCATAGACCAGTGCCGGCTGCAAATGCGCCAGCGACCGTTTTTGCGTATCATGCATATATGCGTACAACACAGCAAAAGCGTCTGCTTGTGCCGCATCGATCGCCCGGTCACCGTGCGGATGATTTTCCCGGCGTGTACTTTCCGTCAGCGGAATCTGCAGATGGCTGAGTGCCGCTTCGTGTTCACGCGTCGTGATAATGATTTCGCGCGGTAAGATGATACTCAATTCCTTGGCGACGGCCTCGATTGTCGCAACACTCGTCAAGGCACTTTCTCCGGTCGAAACATCGCCGCGGGCAATACCGAATCGTCCATCCTGTTCGACGACTGCAACGAGATACCGGTTTTCTTTTTCCGTCAACGACGACATCAAGGTCCCCGGCGTGATGACTTGGACGACTTCACGTTTGACGAGTCCTTTCGTCAACTTCGGATCTTCGACCTGATCGCACAAAGCAACTTTATAACCACGTTCGATCAATTGTTCAATGTAGCCGTTTGCCGCATGGTGCGGCACACCGCACATCGGAATCGGGTGTTCGGCATTCTTGCCGTTTTTTGCCGTCAGTGTCAATTCCAGTTCATGTGCCACTTGTTTGGCATCTTCAAAAAATAACTCATAAAAATCACCCAGACGATAAAACAAAAAGGCATCGGGATAATCCGCCTTAATGGAAAAATATTGTTTCATCATCGGTGTGTTGTGCACTGCTTCCATGATTTTCACCTCATTCGCGTAAAAAGCCGACGGGAATCCGTCGGCTTTTCCAATTCAGTTCATTGATTAATAGCCGCAACCGCCGCTTTTATTTTCTGCTTCCATGCCACTGCCTGTTTTCCCCGCCAGCACATCACCGTCTGTTGCTTCGATGATTTGATCCGTGATCCCGTTTGAGATCGTCACGGTGACATATTGCAAGAGACCGTTCACTTCTTCCTGTGACTCTTGGAATTGTTGAACGACCGGCATCTCATCGAGTTCTGCAAATAATTTATCCAGTTTTGCTTCGACACGTGCTAATGCTTCCGTCTTGCCGTAATGTTGGCAGTTAACTGCTTCTTTTTGCAGGAACTTGATTTGTTTCATCATCTTTTGGACTTTTTCGTTTCCATTGATGTTGGCTTCAGCGGCTTTAAACCGTTCCACCTCTGACGTCTCAGAAATCATTTTCGCGATTTCATTTGCCTTTTCGATGATTTGTTCATCTGTATACATAAACATTCGTCCCCTCTATCGGAAGCGGTGATCCCGCTACGCTTATCATGTCTACGAACGATGACTCGTTCTTATCGCATTCATTATACCGTTCTCTTCAAGGGGTGACAAGAATAGTTCCTTATTCAATCGATCGCCATAATAAATAAGCGGCGTGACTGCGGTACGGTGCAAATTCCTCCGCCAACAGGACGGCTTCGTCGACGGTCGGACGACTGCCAAGCAGCCGTTCAAACGCCCGTAAAATGCCGATGTCGGACGCCGGAAACAAATCTTCCCGTCCATAGCCGAACATCAAAACGTTTTGCACTGTCCATGGACCGACCCCTTTTAAGGCGATCAACGTTTCGGCAATCGTCGCATCCGGCGCTGTCATCAACTGTTCAAAATCAATTGAGGCCCGGGCGGCACCGAGCAGATAATCGACCTTTCTTCCGGACAGTTGAAGTGTTCGGAGTTGCTCCGGTTCGAGGTCTCGTAATGCTTCAGCCGTCGGTGGAAAAATGATTCCGTCCTGCTCCGTTCCGAACGTCCGGCAAACTCGTTCCATCAAGACTTGTGCAAAGGACAGATTGATTTGTTGGTGAATGATGGACCGAATCAAGGCAGTGAAGGGATTAATATCGAGCACAAGCCGTTCGGCCCCAAACGTTGTTACAATTCCGTCAAGTGATGTCCCGGCTAAACCACGACTCGGGTTCGGTGTATCCAGACGAAATCGATGGCGCAACTGGTGCACCATCGGCTGTTGTGGTCCTTCACCGGACAAGAGGATCACGCGACGCTCGGGCGCCTCAATCCGACCGACGAACTTTCCTTCCGGCAACAGAATCGGTACGAGCAGCTGATCGTTCCGTTCGACTTGGAGCCGATCGCCCTGCAGTCGTCTCCGGATACCGTCAAAGTCATAGTCGTCCTTTAGAAGCAATTCCTCTTGCCACATGTTATCTCTCCTCATCCTACGAATAATTTGATTCCACCGAGAATCAGCCCGATGAAGAAGCCGCAAATCGCGCCATTGACCCGGATCCATTGCAAGTCGTTCCCGACTTTATCTTCAATCATATGAATCAATGTTTCGGTATCAAACCGATTCAAGTTTTCGCGGACCAGTCCACCAATCTTTTGGTGATTTTGATCGACAAACCGGACGAGTTGATCTTTCATCCACCGGTCGCTTTCTTCTTTGAACGTCGGATGCTGATCCCATTCGTCGAGTGCTTGGTTCATCAGCGGCAAAGCTCGGTTCTCCCAGAACGAATCAGATGCCAGATACGTCTTCAATTCCTCGACGCCCGCGGTGTACGCGCGGTCCAAGACCGGTTGGAGATCAAAGCGGTCCACTTCCGTTGCTTTCCAGTGGTCGATTTTCGCGAGACGTTCCTCATCCTGAGTCAACTGGGCCAGGTTGCGGCGCAGATGGTCAAGAATCGCCAGACGGTTCGGGTGATGGACCTGTTTCATATCTTGAATCACACTGAGCAGGACCGATTGAATGACGAGACTTAACCGTTCTTCCGAATAGACTTTTTGAACGGTTTTCGCCGTGACCCGTAAAAAGGTATTTTTCTCCTGATCAATCATCGCGTGATAAGCGAGACGACCAATCTGATCGCGAATGACGGGGTCTTCCAGCAAGCGTTGACCATATCCGAGCAACTGGTCAATCGCCAACTCATCGAGACGCCGTTCGTCATTCAACTCCATCAATCGTTCAGCCAAGCGTTTGGACGGATAGGCTTTGACGGTATCGGAAATCCGCTCATCAACGACCTTTAAAATCGCCTCCCGCGGAAGTTTATGCAAAATACCGGTCAACAACTCCGTGACCGTCGAACGAAACGCCGGCAACAGGACGATTGAACGAAGCAATTTGATGAAGCGATCGGCAAGTGTCATATGCCGCAACTTTTCGACGATACTTTCTTTATTCAGCAAATCTTTCTCAAGCATCTGAACGATCGACTCGATGACCCGTTCCCGGTTTTTCGGCAACAGATTTGTATGCGGAATCTTTAATCCGAGCGGATGACGGAACAACGCCGTGATGGCGAACCAATCGGCGATTCCGCCGACCAGACCGGCTTCAAATCCGCTTTGCAACCAAAAGACCCAATCGTTTTCTTTAAACGGCAACGAGGCAATGAAGCCGACGGCCATAAAAATCAGCGACACCGTCGCCAGGCGGCGTGTCGATGACTTCGGTGTTTGTGCGTGTTCTTGCAAGATGGTTCCTCCTTCTCGCTGCATTTTTCCTCATACATGGTATACGTTCAAAGACCGGTACAAGTTTCGACATGAAAGAGTCCCAGCCTCTTCCGGACTGGGACTCATTATGTAGTTAAAACGTAAATTCCCCAAAATTTTCGCCGTCCCATGTCGCGGTGGCTGTCGAAACGAAATAGACGAGTCCGTTTCCGAATGTGTTCTCCATCAAGGAGACGATTTGATGTCCTGCCGTTTGTTCCACAAACGCCAACCGGACTTCTTCTTTCCCTTGGTAAATCCGTTCATAAACGCTTAATCCGCGGGCATTGATAAATGTGCGAGCGTTCGTGAAAACCAACGGACCGACTTCCGGTCGCCGTTCTTGAATAAAATGTTGGCACTTGTCCTCAAACTGATTCAATCTCGTTCACTCCTTCTCTCTTTTTCTGCTCATGATTATCTACTTCCCGTCTCGCATCAATCATAATCCTGTTCTTAAAAAAAAGCGACCATCCGGCCGCTTCTTTCATCATTTCCCAAACTCTCTGTCAGATGCTGACTCCGAACTGACGCGCGACATGAATTGCTGATGTCGTCGCACCGATCGTTCCGGCTCCCGGAAAGACTGTATCCCCGATAATGTAAAGACCGGGGACACCGGTCCGAAACGAAGCCGCCCGGAACAGACTGGTCGACGGCAGCTGGGGATAACCTCCGACACCGCCGTCCGGACGCGATGTATAGCGGACCCAGGCACCCGGTCCTCCCGGATGCCGCTCGATCGCATGCTCCCGAAATCCGGGAAACTCGCGCTCAAGAATCGTCTCGAACTTGTCCTGCATCGAGGCAATTTGTTGAGCATAACGCTCTTTGTCCTTGCGTTCGAACTGACCAAGCGGAATGTGACAGGACATCGTCAACGTCCGGCATCCTGCCGGCGCCCGGTTCAGATCGCCTGCTTGCGACAAGGAAATGAAGGCATGACCGGATGGAAGGATCGGATCGTGAATTTGGCGAAAAGCCAAATCGTCTTGGATGATCGTCTCGGGTAAAGCCGCATAATACGTAAACGTCGCCCACTGGGACAAGGCTGCCTGTCGTTTATACGTCCGACGCAACGTCGGTTGCAAGGAAGGTCCGACCAGCTCTTGCATCGCTTCGATCGGTAAGGCGCCGATGACTTCGTCCGCAAGAAGCAGGCGTCCGCGGCGGTCTTCGAGTAAAAACCCATCCGCCGTTTGACGGACGGAGATGATTTTCCGGCCAAGCAGGATGGTCGCGCCGTCCTGTTCAGCAGAAGTCTTCAGTCGTTCAGCGACTTGATACAATCCGCCCGGTACATAATAAGCGCCATCATGATAAATCGACAGCGCAACGGCACCAAGCAACGCCGAAGCTTCCGTCCCGGTTTGCATGCTGTCGAGTAAAATTCCGTCAATCAGTTGGGCGAACGTTGTCCCGTCAAGCTGATGGTGTCGCAAGAGGTCACCGATCGTCCGCGTCAAGTATCGCATCAGCGGAAGGCTCGACGGTGCTTCTTTCATAATCATCCGGGCGTCGGACAACGTCTTGACCGGCAATGCCGGCAATGCCTCCATCAATGGTCTTACATGGTGCTGAATCTTATCGATTTCGTTAAAAAATGATTGGATCGCATCGGCTTTTGGTTTGAACTGCTCTTTCAAATGCGCGATGAAACGGGTCCGATCACGGTAATACAGAATCGTCCGTCCTTCGAGTTTGATCGCCATGACGGTATCGAGTAACTCGACAGGTTGTTCCAGCTGCAGATGACGCAGCACCCGGTCGTGGATGCCACCGGGCTCAAATCCCATGCCAAGTGTCGCTCCGACCGGATAGGTGAAATCCTTCCGGGTGAACTTGCCGGCGGAGCCGCCCCATTCACGGCTCCCTTCGCACAGCGTCACATCATGCCCTTCCCGTGCCAACAAAGCTGCCGCTGTCACGCCGGCAATCCCACCACCAATGATCACAATCCGCTTCATGAAGACTCCTCCTCCGTGTCCAGATTTTCTTTTTCCGGGATTAAGTTTTCTTTAAACAAAAAATTACGGACTTCACGGAAGACCTTCTCCCGACGGTGAATCGTAAAGTGATCGTATTTGTAAGATTTCGTCTCGATGTTATCCGTATAGGCCTCAAGCGCAAACGAACTTTTCAGCGGAATCAGGTTGAAATCGCCGCCTTTTGCCCCGAATGAATATACAAGGACGTCACGCGGCCAGGTCTCGAGCCGGTCCTTCAAATTTTTCATTGCCGCCGAATTTTCCGCCAAATCCTGAATTGCCGGACTGTTCGTATTCGTTCCGAATGGCGCGAGAGTCAAGCCGAGTGTCGCATAATCCGATCCGCTGATCGGTGCATCAAGCGTCACAAGTTTTCGAACGTTGTACGGAATATCTTCTTTTAACGTGTAGGCGACGACGTCGACTCCCCCCATGCTGTGCCCGACCAGCTGAATGTCGGTAAACGTCGCCTGTTGTTGCCGGTCATATTGTTCGACAGCGGCATTGAGCCATTTCTGCTGATTGACGAGACTCGCTTCATCGTCTTCAAACACAATTCGTACAAGTGGATACCCGGTCGTCGAAGGGTTGACGCTGCATGCGACTTTTCCGTTTCGTGAGACATCACACCGTCCCCCGTCATCTGCCAATTTCTTGTCGGTGAAATTTTTGATCATCGGCAAAAACGTCCGTTCCGTCCCGAACAGCCCGTGTACCATGAAGGTCGGTGTAATTTCTCCAACCTGTTTCGTCACAATCTGTTTGGTCGGTGGTGGCGCACTGGACGTCTCATCCGCAAAAATCAACCACGCTGCACCGCCGACGATGAGACAAATGACCAGTGAAAGACCAATCGTCTTAAACTGTTTCCGTCGTAATTTCCGAACATGATGCACAATCCAGAAAATTAACAACCCGAGACCAATCAACAAAACAACACCGGTAATGATCCAACCGGTCGGATTCGGAACATAGGCGATCAGTTGCAGTTGATTGGCTTTTGTCCCGTACAATTTCCATGAGACATTATTATGATTGGCCCAGTCAATTTTCTCGCCATTTTGCAGACCAATCACTTCTGGACCATGTAAATTGATTTCGATATCTGCCTGACGAATATACCGGTCGGCTAACTTCTTCACTTGACCGGTCGGTTGATACCCTTTGATATTCAGCCGGTCGATACTCAAATCAATGTTTGTATCCAAACGATACGTATTAAACCAAAATCCTTTTTCCGTCTTGACCTCATATGTCGTATCCGGTGGAATCAAAATTCCGCCGATCCCGGTTTTCCATTCGTCTTTGATGGTCGCTAAATCCTCGAACTTGGCAAATTTCTTTTCCATCTTGATGCCTTCGTAATCATCGTCCGTCTGGAACGTCTCGGCGGCGTAACCATTCTGTTCTGCCTGCTTGACGTACGTCTTCCAATCCGGATTTAAGTTAAGTAACCGCGCCACGGGATGTTCTTTTGCCGCATACGTCGTTTTTAAGGTCACGCTTTGATCCGTATGGACGGTCGCATCGTATTGGATTCGGATACATCCCCCAAGCACCATTGCCATTAAGACGAACGACAGTACAATTAGTTTTTTTCTCATCCTGATCAAACCGTCACACGTCCTTTCTCTCTGTCTTGTTCTTGTCATCTTTTCCCTATCTTACAATTGATTACGCCGGCTAATCAAATTGTCTAAGAAAATGTAACAGTTTGCTCATTCCCCTAAAAATGATTTTTTAATAAATCAAATCATTTTTAATTTGAAAGCAATTTTCCTTTATTAACGCCCTTATCAAGTCACTACAACTAATCACTAATCAGTCTTTTTTTATTTTTATATAGTTTATAGAAATAAAAAAAGTGGATCTTCGTAAAAATAAAATTGTCGTTGCATATTCGAATGGTGTTTGCTATTATTTCCCTTGAAGATGACAATGATAATCATTATCATTAATACCTGCACTCGGATTCAGACTACATACAGAAACAGATGAATTGAGATGAGGGATTGTCAACAAAAAAAGGAGATGAAGGATAGTGGGAACATTAAAGACATCCGTTATGATGAGTTCGCTTGCCGTTTTACTCGCGGCATGTGGAACTGCAAACGAAGCCAACACGACAGCAGACGGAGAAACAAAAACATCTAAAATGGTAGAAATCACGGATGCGCACGGTACGATCAAAGTACCTGTCAATCCGGAGAAAGTGGTCGCCCTCGATAACCGAACGTTTGAGACGCTTGCCGCATGGGATGTCGAGCTCGCGGCTGCTCCTGTCGGCTTGTTACCGGCTGAATCCCCGTATGCAAAAGACAAAGACATCGTCGACGTCGGGATGCATTTCGAACCTAACTTGGAAGCCATCGCTGGTGTTGATCCGGATGTCGTCATTGTCGGTCAACGTTTTGCCGATTACTATGACGACATCAAGAAGCTAGTGCCGCAAGCAGCTGTCGTCGATCTGGATGTCGAGCTGCCTGAGGATTCCGGTACTCCAGGTGAACTGTTAGTCAAGGGACTTGAAGATACGACACAAACGCTTGGTCAAATCTTTGCCAAAGAACAAGAAGCACAACAACTCGTCACGACATTCGAACAGTCAATTGCAGACGTCAAAAAATCATATAACGGAAACGACAGCATCATGTCGGTCATCGTCTCAGGAGGAGATATCGGCTTCTCAGCCCCGATGAGCGGCCGCGTCTTCGGACCGATGTATGACATATTCGGGTGGAAACCGGCTCTCGAGGTCAACAAGAAGTCAGGAAACGATCAAGGAGATGAAGTTTCCGTTGAAGCCATTGCGCAAAGTAATCCGGACTGGTTGTTCGTGTTAGACCGGGATGCGCCGCTTGGTGACGCGGAAGGTGCGGTTCCGGCGGAAGACGTCATTGATCAAGCACCCGCTCTTCAAAAAACGACGGCAGTCAAACAAGATCATATCGTCTATACGCCAAAAGACATGTATTTAAATGAATCGATTCAGACCTATTCGGAGTTTTTCCAAAGTATGTCGGAAGCGCTTGTGAAGTAAATGGAACAGAGGCAGCCGCAACAAGTAAATGGAAGAGTTGAGCCGAACGCTCGACCTTCCTTTTCTGCCGTTTGGACCCCGTCGTTTATCATAGCGTTGCTGATCATTTTCCTCCTTGCTGTCACCTCTTTATTTACCGGCGTGTACGAACTAGGCAAACAGGCAAATGATTTTGATATGTTTTGGATTACACGGGTCCCGAGAACCTTAGCGCTCATGCTGACAGGCGCAGCCATGGCGATGGCCGGGCTCGTCATGCAACTCATTACACAAAACCGTCTCGTGGAACCGACGACAACAGGCACCATCGAATGGGCAGGACTTGGTCTTTTGACCGTTTATCTGCTGGTACCCGCTCCCACGCTCATGATGCGCATGACGGGTGCCATCATCTTTGCGTTCATCGGAACGATGGTGTTCTTCTGGTTTTTGCGATCGGTTAAATTACGCTCTTCACTGATTGTTCCGATCATCGGTCTTATGCTCGGTGCTGTCATTTCTGCCATCTCGACATTTCTTGGATTGTTTTTCCGGGCAAGTCAAGCACTTGAAGGATGGTTTGTGGGCTCATTTGCGTCGATTCAAATCGGTCGTTACGAATACTTATGGATTATCATCGGTGTCACCATTTGCATCTTCTTTCTGGCCAACCGGTTGACTGTAGTCGGTCTCGGAGAAGATATCGCCACGAGCCTCGGTATCAATTACAACCGTCTCATGATGATTGCTACCGGATTAATTGCCTTGTCAGTCGGAATCGTCGCAACGGTGATCGGAAATTTACCGTTTCTTGGTCTGATTGTGCCTAATCTCGTCTCCATGATTCGCGGCGACGATCTTCGAAGTAACTTGCCGTGGGTATGTGTCATCGGGATGGGAAAGATCCTCGTCAGTGATTTGATATCGCGGACGATCATTCAACCGTTCGAATTACCCGTTTCACTTATTCTCGGCACGGTTGGTGCGGCTGTCTTCATCATCATTTTATTACGACAACGAACAAGAGGAGGCGTGCGATGAGTTCCCTCATGGATCCAACATCTAAAACCTATACACATGAACTGACGACGTCTCATACACGTGATCGGGACACTTCGGCCTTCCAATCCAAACAACTCGAACGGCGTTACTGGATCTTGCTTTGTCTTTTTCTCCTGGGTGGACTATTCTGTTCATTTGGTCTCCTCGTCTACAACAATCCGGTTCCGGTTCAGTCCCCTTCCTTCTGGCCGGTCGTCGAACGCCGGATCACAGCGATTGTGACGATGGCCATTGCGGCGCTTTGTCAAAGTCTCGCTACCGTCGCTTTTCACTCGGTGACGAATAACCGAATCATCACCCCGTCACTCCTTGGATTCGACGCACTGTATGCAACGATCCAAACGTCGATGATCTTCTTCTTCGGTGCCGGTGCATTGATTGGTTTCACAGGGACAGGAGCCTTCTTCACACAAGTCATTATCATGTTAGGCATGAGTTTACTGTTGTACGGCTGGCTGTTATCCGGAAAATACGCGAATTTGCAGCTCATGCTCTTAATCGGCATCATCATGGGCACCGGACTCAATTCGCTTTCGACGTTCATGCGACGGATGCTTGCGCCATCTGAGTTCGACATCCTGCAAGCCCGGCTGTTTGGTTCTGTGACGAATGCGGATGCGGCTTATTTTCCGATCGTGATTCCCATCATCATCGTCGTCAGCATCTTGTTATTCTTGTCGGCTAATCGCCTCAATGTCATCGCACTCGGAAAGGATGTCGCTACATCGTTCGGCGTGAATCACCGCCGCAGCGTCATCTATATCCTCATTCTCATTTCTCTGCTCATGTCCATGTCGACGGCATTGATCGGACCGTTGACGTTTTTCGGATTTTTAGTCGCAACACTGAGTTATCAGGTCGCTTCAACGTACGATCATAAGTATGTCCTGCCGATGGCGTTTTCCATTGGTTTTCTCGTTCTGACAAGCGCCTATTTCTTCATGTATCATATTTTCAATGCACCGAGCGTGGTCTCCGTCATCATCGAACTGTTTGGTGGTGTGATTTTCCTCGCGGTGTTATTAAGAAAGAGGTCCCTATGATTAAATTAGATCAAGTCAAGAAATCATATAGCGATCATGTTCAAATCGGTCCTATCCAGCTCGAGCTGCCAAAGGCCGGTCTCACTGCCCTCATCGGACCAAACGGCGCGGGTAAATCAACGACACTGATGATGATTGGTCGTCTGTTGCATCTCGACGAAGGGCACATCGAGGTCGCAGGTCTGGACGTATCGAGCACGAAATCCAAGGATTTGGCAAAAATCATTACGATTCTGCGTCAAGAAAATCATTTTGTAACCCGGTTGACCGTCCGTCAATTGGTCGGATTCGGCCGCTTCCCTTACTCCAAAGGGCGACTGACACCGGAAGACGAAGCCATCACTTCAAAGTACATCGATTTTCTCGATTTGACACCGCTCGAGCATCGTTATCTCGACGAGCTTTCCGGCGGTCAGCGGCAACGTGCCTACGTTGCGATGGTGCTTTGTCAGGAAACGGAATATGTCTTACTTGATGAACCGCTCAATAACCTCGACATCGCCCGATCCGTCCAAATGATGGGCTACCTTCGTCATGTCGCGGATGTATTCGGACGGACAATCGTCACAGTTTTACATGATATCAATTTTGCAGCTAAATACTCGGACCACATCTGTGCCATGAAAGACGGACAAGTCGCTGCCTTTGGTACGGTCAAAGAAATCATGGTCGCCGAAACGCTTTCGGATATCTTCGAGACCCCGCTGGAAATCATCGACGGACCCTATGGACCGATTGCTGTTTATTAATCGAACGCCATGAGTGAAGAACATTAAAAAAGGGACGGCGCATCGGAAGATGTGCCGTCCCTTTTATCGTTTTGTCCCTTTTGTTAAATCAATTTCAATTCTTGACCCACTTGTTTAAACGCTTCGAGCGCTTGCTCCAAGTCTTCTCGTGTATGTTCCGCTGTGACGATTGTCCGGACACGTGCTTTGCCTTTGGCAACAGTCGGGAAGGCAATGCCTTGTGCAAAGACACCGTGTTGACGCAGACGGTCTGACAGCTGATGGCATAACGCTTCGTCGCCGACGATGACCGGAGTAATCGGTGTCGTTGACGTGCCGATATCAAACCCGAGTTCCCGTAATCCGTGTTTGAAGAACTCCGTGTTTTCCCACAGGCGGTCAAACAGTTCCCCTTCTTCTTCCATGACGCGGAGTGCTTCCCGGTTCGCTTCGACGACTGCCGGCGGATGCGACGTCGAGAACAAGAATGGACGACCTTTATGGATCAAATAGTCTTTAACGTGTTGTTCACACGCGACATATCCGCCGAGGACACCAATCGCTTTTGATAACGTCCCGACTTGCAACGCAACCCGTCCATCGAGTCCAAAATGATTGACGGTTCCGCGGCCGCTTTTTCCGAGTACACCTGACGCATGTGCATCATCGACCATGACGAGGGCATCGTATTTTTCAGCCAATTCAACGATTTCCGGAAGTGGTGCAATGTTTCCGTCCATCGAGAAGACGCCGTCCGTTACGACGAGACGTGTCCGCGCGTCCTGTGTTTCTTGCAAGGCCGCTTCCAAGTCCGCGAGATCCACGTGGTTGTAAATACGACGTTTGGCTTTCGTCAGACGAATCCCGTCGATGATCGAGGCATGATTCAGCGCATCGGAAATGACGACGTCTTCCGGTCCAAGTAACGCGGATAATACGCCGAGGTTCGTTGCGAAGCCCGACTGGAAGACAAGTGCGGCTTCCGTATGTTTAAACGTCGCCAGTTCCCGCTCGAAGGCTTGGTGCATCTCGAGTGTTCCGGCAATCGTCCGGACCGAACCGGTTCCCGCACCAAATTCGAGTGCCGCGTCGGCTGCCCGTTTTGCGAGACGCGGATGCGCCGCGAGTCCGAGATAGTTGTTCGACGACAATTGAATCAATTCTTTTCCGTCAACCGTCACCCGGTTGTGCTGGGCACTTTCAAGCGCCACGAGTTCGCGGAACGTTCCCGCCTGTTTCATCTCTTCTAATTCTGTCCGTAAATGCTCAAAACCCATCAATTCGTCCCCCTTGGTTGTAGTACGACCTTTCCACACTTCCCTTGTCGCATCAATTCGAATCCTTCTTCAAACCGTTCGAGTGGTAACGCGTGCGTGATCAACGGCTTTACATCGACTTTTCCGCTCGATAAGAAAGCGGACACTTGACTCCATGTCTCATACATCTTCCGTCCGGTAATCCCTTGAACTCGGACTCCTTTAAAGACGACATGGTTCGTCAAATCAATTTCAACCGGTTTGACCGGCAGACTCAAGATATTGACATCCCCGCCTGCCGTCACCATCTCGAATGCTTGACCGATCGCAACCGGGTGACCGCTCATTTCGCAGACGACATCAATGCCGTCACCGTCAGTCATCATCCGGACGCGTTCAAGAACATCTTCATGACGGGAGTCGATGACGACATCCGCGCCCATCGTCTTCGCGAGTTCGAGCCGGTATGGATTGACATCAATCGCCACGACTTCTGCCGCCCCCGCCGCTTTCGCGACGGATACGGCCATCAACCCGATTGGACCGCAACCGACGATGGCCACCGTCTTGGCACTGACGTCACTGGCGAGAACCGTATGGACGGCATTGCCCATCGGCTCTTGAATCGACGCGATGCCGGCCGGCATATCTTCCGGATTGACCCAGAGGTTTTCTTCCGGCATGACGACATACTCGGCGAAACAGCCTTGCGTATCGACGCCGATGATTTTTGTGTTTTTACAGATATGGTATTGTCCCCGCAGACATTGTTTACATTGGTGACAAACGATATGTGTTTCCGCCGAGACCCGGTCGCCGAGTTTCAAGCGTTTTGTCCCTTCACCCAGTTCAACGACTTCACCTGAAAACTCATGACCAAAAACATACGGCGGATTGACGCGTGACGCCGCCCAGGCATCCCATTCATAAATATGGACGTCTGTCCCGCAAATCGATGTCGCCTCGACACGAATCAACACTTCGCCCCGATTCGGTGTTGGAACGGCTACTTCTTTTAAGACCGCACCAAATCCACGTTCTTCCTTGACGAGCGCCCGCATCGTCTTTACTTTTGTCGTATTCTCTACAGCTGTCACTAATTTTGTCATGTCTCCCCGACTCCTTCATGGGTCTTACCTGTTTCTCTAATCGGTAATGACCAAGTGTTGAGCATCCCCAAATCATCAAACAATCATTCTACTCTAGTTTACATGAATTCAGCAGCAAGTTTACCAAATGTTTCTTCATTCATGTCGAGATCTGCAAAAGTCAGTCCGCGATCGGCATAGCCGTCAATTTGTGACTGATAATCCGGACGCGAATCGTCTTGGTAAATCAAGCCCATGACGAGCCCGTTATGTTCATGGACCACTCGTTTGGCGATGTCCAAATCAGTCGCATCATAGTTTTCCAGATCGTCCAGTTTCGTCAAGTTCTGCTTGAACCAGTCGTACGTATTGACCTTGTTAAACGTGACACAAGGACTGAAGACATTGATGAAGGCAAATCCTTTATGCTTCGTCGCCTGTTCGATCAGACTCGTCAATCCTTTTAAATCATTCGAAAAACTCTGGGCGACAAACGTCGCGCCTGCCGTCAGCGCCAGTTCGACCGGTGAGACACTCTTTTCGATCGATCCTTTTGGTGTTGACTTCGTCTTGAAGCCAAGTGCCGACGTCGGTGACGTCTGCCCTTTCGTCAAACCATAGATTTGATTGTCCATGACGATGTACGTCATGTCGACATTTCGTTTGAAGGCGTGTATCGTATGCCCCATCCCGATCGCAAACCCGTCACCGTCTCCTCCGGAAGCGATGACCGTCAATTCACGGTTCGCCATTTTGACGCCTTGGGCAATCGGTAACGAGCGACCATGGACGCCGTGGAAGCCATAAGTGTTGATGTAACCGGAAATCCGGCCCGAACAGCCGATGCCGGAAATCAAAGCAAGTTCTTCCGGCTCCAGTCCGACGTTTGCGACCGCCCGTTGAATGGCCGCCTGAATCGAAAAGTCACCGCAGCCCGGACACCAGTTGGGTTTCACATCGTTTCTGAAATCTTTAAATGTTGCCATGGAAAACCCCTCCTGCGACGACTTGTTCCACCACTTCCGCCGGATAGAACGGGTCGCCGTTGAATTTTAGAATGTGTTCAATTTTTTCCGCAAAACCACAGTTCATCTGAATCAGTTTTGCCAGTTGTCCCGTCGCATTGTATTCGACGACGACAACTTGTTTGGCCCGTTCGAGATGCGGACGGACCAGTTCGCTCGGGAACGGGTGCATCTGGCGGATATGGAGATGATCGACATGAATCCCCTGCTCCTCAAGACGCGGCATCACTTCTTCAATCGTACCGCGCGTCGAGTTGAAGCCGACAAACAGAATATCCGGTGTCGCATGCTGTTCTGTCACAAGGACCGCATCCTTCATCCGGAACTGGTTCAGCTTTCTTAGTCGTTTCGTCATTTGATCGACCCGGTTCTTCGTCGCTTCCGACGGACGGCCTTCTTCGTTATGTTCGACCCCGGTCACGTGGTGAATTCCGTGTTTCGTTCCCGGAACGACACGTGGACTGACACCGTCTTCCGTGACTTCATAACGTTTAAAGTACGCTTTGCCCTCGAGTTCCGGCAAATCACCTGAGATCAGTTTCCCGCGACGGATTTCAACCCGATTGACATCAAGCGGTTCGACGGACTGTTTTCCAAGCGACAGCATCAAGTCTGTCAAGAGAATGACCGGACACTGATACTCTTCCGCAATGTTAAAAGCTTCCGCCGCATCGTAAAAGGCTTCTTCGACGGTCGACGGCGCCAGGACGACTTTTGGAATCTCGCCATGGGTGCTGTAAATCATCGCCATCAAGTCCGACTGTTCCTGTTTCGTCGGTAATCCGGTTGACGGTCCTCCGCGCTGGGTATCAATGATGACGAGTGGTGTTTCCGTCATGCCGGACAGACCAATCGCTTCTGCCATCAAAGACAGACCCGGTCCGGCTGATGCCGTCAAGGCACGGACACCGGCGTAGTTGGCACCAATTGCCATCGTTACAGCCGCGAGCTCATCTTCCGTCTGGACGACCGTTCCGCCGAATTGTGGTAATTTTTTGATTAAGTACTCCATGATTTCCGATGACGGCGTGATCGGATATGCCGCCATCAGACGGGCGCCTCCTGCAACCGCACCAAGCGCAATCGCATCGTTCCCGATCATGAACATCCGTTGCTGACCGTCGGCAGGATCCAGAATAAACCGTTCCGCCGTTCCGGCCATCGCTTCAAAGGCAGCCGCCCCTTCACGAATCGCCGATAAGTTTTTCTCGACCATCTCCGGTCCTTTCCGTCCAAAAATCTGTTCGACGACGGCTTGGAACCGTTCCGGATGAATGCCAAGAATGGCGCTCGACGCACCGATTGCGACCATATTCTTCATCAAGGATGTGCCGAGTCCTGCCGCAATTTCCGTAAAAGGAATCGGATAGAGGACGGCCCGTGTCTGATCCGGGTTCGTCGGATTAAACTTCGCATCGGCAATGATGATCGCCCCTTGACGTAACTCATGGAAGTTGACGTCGATCGTTTCCTGATCAAACGCGACCAAGATATCTAAATCATCGGCAACCGTCCGGACTTCATGTGTCGCGACCCGGATTTTATTGTTTGTATGTCCACCCTTGATCCGCGATGAAAAATGACGGTATCCATATAAGTAATAACCTAGACGGTTCAAGGCAATGGCGAAGATTTCACCAGTCGATTCAATCCCCTCACCCTGCTGACCGCCTACTTTCCATGACAATTGATTGTACATCGACGTTCGCTCCTTCTGATCCCCTGAAATGATTGAAGCTGTCTGCTTCACTATCCTCCCCCATGATACCGATTTCCGGATAGTTGCACAATCCTCCTTCAGGGAATCGAGCGAAAAAAAAGACCATCTACTCCAACGAGTAAATGGTCTACATACAGTAGGACCTATGTCCAATGATGCATCATCGTGGTTCAATGATGAGTTTGATTGCCGTCCGTTCTTCCCCATCAATCATGATGTCGGTAAATGCCGGGATACAGATCAGGTCCATCCCTGCCGGTGCGACAAATCCTCGGGCGATTGCAACCGCTTTGATGGATTGATTGAGTGCACCTGCACCGATTGCCTGAATCTCGACAGAACCCTTCTCTCGAAGTACACCCGCAAGCGCCCCTGCGACCGCATTCGGATTCGATTTAGCTGATACTTTCAGGACGTCCATGCACGTACCTCCCAATCAAAAATCAACACTCAATCAAAGAAAATCGATTGATCCGTTAGATGAATGCGTTCAATTTTCGTAGCTTTTTTCGATACATCATCAATATGAATCAAGACTCCATTTAACTGTTCCCGTCCTTCTGCAACTTCAAACCGGGTTGGGAGTTGTGTTTTGAATTTACGCAAGACATCTTCCTTGCGCATACCGAGGACACCGTCCAGCGGTCCTGTCATCCCGACATCCGTGATATAGGCGGTTCCACCTTCGAGAATCCGTTCGTCTGCCGTCTGGACGTGTGTATGTGTTCCGACGACGGCCTGGACACGACCTGCCAGGTGATAGCCCATGGCAATCTTTTCACTTGTCGCTTCCGCATGAACATCGACGAAGATTGCATCGACCTCACCCTCGACTTCCGCAATCAATTCATCGACTGTCCGGAATGGATCGCCGAGTGGTGGTAAGAAAACAGTGCCTTGCACATTGATGACGGCGATTTTTTTGTTGCCGACTTTTAAGACCATCATTCCGCGACCGGGTGTCCCTTCCGGATAATTGGCAGGACGAACAATCCGGTCTGCATCATCAATCCAATCAAAGATGTCGCGGTTATCAAACGTATGGTTCCCCATCGTGACGCCGTGGAACCCAAGCTCAAGCAACTGATGGTAAATCGATTTCGTGATCCCCCGCCCGTGTGCGGCATTTTCTCCATTCACCAGCATAACCGTCGGATTGTACTTCGATTTGATTCGTGCTGTGAACTGTTGCAGGATATGACGGCCCGGTGCCCCGACGACGTCACCAATAAATAAGATTTTCAAAAAAATTTCCTCCAATCATTAAAAAAAGTGGCGGTCGCCCGCCACTCTGCTTATTTTGCGTATTCGACTGCCCGTGTTTCCCGAATGACCGTGACTTTGATGTGACCCGGATAATCGAGTTCTTCTTCGATTTTTTTCCGGATATCGCTTGCCATTTTATGCGCAAGGACATCGTCGACGACATCAGGACGAACGATGATCCGAACTTCACGACCGGCTTGGATCGCAAAGGACTTCTCAACACCGTCAAATGATTCTGAGATTTCTTCCAGACGTTCAAGACGTCGGATGTAGCTTTCAAGCGTTTCTTGACGTGCACCTGGGCGTGCGGCAGATAAAGCATCCGCTGCTGCGACCAAAACAGAAATGACAGATGTCGCTTCTGTATCCCCGTGGTGGGAAGCAATCGCATTGATGACGGTTGGGTGCTCTTTGTACTTCGTACCGAGCTCAACCCCGATCTCAACGTGACTTCCTTCGACCTCATGGTCAATCGCTTTCCCGATATCGTGCAGAAGACCGGCCCGCTTCGCAAGCGTTACATCTTCTCCAAGTTCCGCTGCCATCATGCCGGCAAGATGCGCGACTTCAAGCGAGTGGAACAGAACGTTTTGACCGTAACTCGTCCGGTATTTCAAGCGACCGAGAATTTTGACAAGATCCGGGTGAATTCCGTGAATCCCGACGTCATACGTCGCTTCTTCACCGATCTCACGAATCCGTTCATCCATTTCTCGGCGGGACTTGTCGACCATCTCTTCAATCCGAGCCGGGTGAATCCGACCGTCTTGGACCAATTTCTCAAGCGCCATCTTCGCCACTTCACGGCGAATTGGATCAAATCCGGACAAGATAACCGCTTCCGGTGTATCATCGATGATTAAATCGATCCCCGTCAATGTTTCAAGTGTCCGAATGTTTCGTCCTTCACGACCGATGATCCGACCCTTCATCTCGTCATTCGGCAAGTTGACGACAGAAACCGTCGTCTCCGCGATGTGTTCTGCGGCGAACCGTTGAATCGCGAGTGAAAGAATGTTTCGTGCTTTTTTGTCCGCTTCTTCTTTTGCTTTTTGTTCGATTTCTTTTTGAAGAATTGCCGCGTCATGCATTGCAGCTTGTTTCGTCTCATCCATGATGATAGCTCTTGCTTCGTCTTGCGAAAGATTCGCAACACGTACGAGCTCTTGGCGTCCCTGTTCATACAGGTCCTCTACTTTTCGTTCTAACTCTTCAGCTTGATGCTTCCGTTTCGCGATCTCTGCATCCCGCGTATTGATTTGTTCTTCCTTACGGTCGATGGAATCAACACGGCGATCGAGCGTCTCTTCTTTTTGGAGCAATCGTCCTTCTTGTTTCGTTAGCTCTTGACGACGTTCACGAAGTTCTTTTTCCACTTCTGTCCGAAGTTTAAAGGCTTCATCTTTCGCTTCGAGTAATGCTTCTTTTTTCGTTGCTTCCGCTGCCACCTGTGCACGTTCCACGATTTTCGTCGCTTCTGTTTCCGCGCCTTGAATTTTCGCTTCTGCAATCGATTTCCGCAAGAAGTAGCCTACGATGAATGCGATCAGTAATGTGAGGAGAAGTATGACAATCCAAGTTGTTGTACCCATGGGTTCACCTCCCCTTTGCAAGGTGTTTCTTAGTTCATTTCGGTTATTCATCGAAGCTGTCTAAAAAACGTACATCTATATTGTAAGGATAGCACTCGTTCATTGTCAACGAACGGGCGGGAAAGAATTCCTATGTTTTCCTCTTTTCAACAAAAAAAGAGCGGAATCTGAATCGATTCCACTCCTTTTCCCGCTTATTCCGCAAACATATCTTCTGCTTGACCTTCTTCGAAATCAACAGGATCCTTGCGATCCACAAGACCATGATGCTCACGAATTAAGCGTTCGACTTCGTTCGCTACTTCCGGATGCTCAATCATATATTGTTTTGCATTCTCACGTCCTTGACCAAGACGCTCTGAATTGTATGAATACCATGCTCCGCTTTTTTGAACGATATCGAGATCTGTCCCGATGTCGATCAATTCACCGAATTTCGAGATACCTTGACCGTACATGATATCGACTTCCGCTTGTTTGAACGGCGGCGCAATTTTGTTTTTAACAACTTTCAGTTTCGTCCGGTTACCGACGATATCGGTTCCGTTTTTCAATGCTTCCGCACGACGAACTTCAAGACGGACAGACGAGTAGAATTTCAACGCACGTCCACCTGGAGTCGTTTCCGGGTTACCAAACATGACACCAATCTTCTCACGAATCTGGTTGATGAAGATAACGATGGTTTTTGATTTATTTGTAGCACCAGACAATTTACGTAGTGCCTGACTCATTAAACGTGCTTGCAGACCCATGTGTGAGTCACCCATTTCGCCTTCGATCTCGGCTTTAGGAACGAGCGCGGCAACGGAGTCGACGACTAGAATATCGACAGCACCTGAACGGACAAGAGCTTCTGCGATTTCAAGCGCCTGCTCTCCTGTATCCGGTTGTGACAAAAGAAGCTCGTCGATGTTAACGCCTAGTTTGTTGGCATAAGCAGGATCAAGTGCGTGCTCTGCATCGATGAAAGCTGCTTGTCCGCCTTGTTTCTGAACTTCAGCAATCGCGTGAAGCGCGACTGTCGTCTTACCCGAAGATTCCGGACCATAGACTTCGATTACCCGTCCACGTGGATATCCACCTGCACCGAGAGCTATATCTAATGTGATAGATCCAGATGAGATCACCGATACTCTCTGATCTGCACTTTCACCTAGTTTCATGATTGAACCTTTACCAAATTGTTTCTCAATCTGGCGTAACGCCATCTCAAGTGCTGCTTTACGATCACTCACGTAGCAGGCCTCCTTTTATTTATCTTACTGAGATTATTGTACTTCTTTTGAGACCAAATAACAAGCTTTTTACGAACATTTATTCGTATAGTTGAAAGAAATTAACTTTCCTCCATTTCGTCGGAATGACCGATGTTTTTCAACAACATGAAGTAGGCATCCTTGACGGAACGTAATCTAATCATACCACGGTCGAAGGCAGGATACGTCAATTCAAGCACTTGTGTACCGCTCGCTTGTGCCAATGCACAGAAGACTGTTCCGACAGCTTGACCGCTGTTGCTCGTTGGTCCCGCCTCTCCCGTCAAGGCGATGGCAAGGTCCGTCTCGTAAAGTGCACGCGCCCCTTCCGCCATGGCAATCGCCACGTCCCGGCTGACCGCCGTCTGTTCATCGAGCAACGTCTGTTCGACACCTAAGACATTAACTTTCGCTGTGTCCGCATAGACGACAGCACCACCCCGAAAGACATCGCTTGCACCGGCAATGTCCGTTAGACCACTCGCGAAGGCACCACCCGTCAACGACTCGGCTGCTGCTAACGTCAATCCGGCTTTGCGGCACCGGTCCAAGACGACGGCAGGTAAACTGGCATCCCCGTATCCGTAAAAATGTGTCCCGACTTCATCGAGCACCTGTCGTTCGAGTGTATCAAGCATCTCCAGCGCCTCGCGTTCATCAAACGCCTTCGCTGTCAGACGAAGACGGACTTCTGCCAATTCCGCGTACGGAGCGATCGACGGATTGCGTGCCGTCCGAATCAGATCAGCCAACCGGTCATTTAATGCCGACTCGCCAATTCCGAAAAAGCGCAATGTTCTGGATTTGATTGTTTCTTTTCCAAGCAGGTGTTCGAAATGATCGGCGATGATTCGTTTCATCTCGCGCGGAACACCAGGCAACAAAATGTATTGGTGATTGTCCGCATGGAGCGACATGCCTGGAGCGAGACCTGCCTCGTTCGTCAAGACGTCCGCTCCTTCGATGACGAGCGCCTGTTTTCTCTCGTTGTCCGTCATCACACGTTCTCGTGTCTTCAAGAACGCTTCAATTCGGTCATATGCCGGCTGATCCACATGCAATCCACGCCCGAGAAGATCTGCCACGACTTCTTTCGTCAAATCGTCTTCCGTCGGACCAAGTCCTCCGGTGATGACAATCAATTCCGCCCGTTCCTGAGCACGTGTAACAACCTCCACCATCCGCTCCCGGTTATCTCCGACGACCGTATGGTAATGGACATCGATTCCGCACGTCGCGAGCCACTCCGATAAATACTGGGCGTTCGTGTTGGCGATTTCCCCTAACAATAACTCACTTCCGACAGCAATGATTTCTGCTTTCATCTTTGCATCCCCACTTTCTTAACTATAAGAAAAGACTGTTCGGTTTGGCGAACAGCCTTGTTTGATGTAACTTACATCGATTTCGTAATCAATTTGATATTTTTCGAGAAATACTCGACACCCGAGTAAATCGTCAACACTAAAGCAAGCCACATCGTGATTTCAGCAAATGGAATGTTCAGTAGGGCAAATCCGATGTCGTGTAATAAAAAGGCGATGATCGACGTCAACTGAACCCATGTTTTCGCTTTGCCTGAATTACCGGCAGCGAGCACGATTCCTTCGTCTGAAGCGACGAGACGCAGACCCGTCACGGCAAATTCACGACATAAGATGATGACGACGACCCAGGCAGCGACGAATTCAAGTTCTACCAGATAGACAAGTGCTGCAGCGACAAGCATCTTGTCAGCAAGTGGATCCATGAATTTACCGAAGTTCGTGACCAATTTGTTTTTACGTGCGAGATAACCATCGAGCCAATCGGTGATGGCAGCGACGGAAAAAATCATCGCGGCGACGAAGTGGGAAACCGGTAATTCTGCTCCTAAGACATCCCACTGTCCCCAGTCTGGATTGATGGCTAAGACGGCAACGAACACGGGAATTAATAACACGCGTAAGACCGTCAATTGATTGGGCAAGTTCATTCTCGTATCCCTCCTTTTCGGGTTATGTATGCCGGCAGAGCCGACATGAAGAAGACACGCCTTATGGCGTGGCTACTTTCTTCAGATAAATATTTTGAACGAGGAGGGAGCGGTTAAGCTTAAGCTCCTGATCATTGACGATAATACTGTCGATTCCCTTGATCGACCCGACACGAATCCGGATGACATCTGTTTTCGCATCTTTGACGACGATCGGGTTCGGATCCGACGCATTGATATGGTCCGGCGCAAGTGCTTCGCCTTCAAGAGACGTATCCCGAACACCAACAAATGGCGATGGCGAGGCATCTTTTTTGATCCGAATCGATACACTCATCGTCCCGTCTGTCGGCACTTCATATGTGATGTCCTGACCAGCCGTCGTTTTCGCAGCTAACGGTTTTTTCTCTTCTTCTTTTACAGGTTCTTCTTCTTTAGCCGGTTCTTCTTCCTTCGGCTCCTCAGCAGGGGCATTGGTTTCCTTGCTTGGTGCATCCCCTTCATCAATCGTGACCTCATTTTGTTGAGGTGTCGCTGTTCGGGTGTTGTCACCGTCCTGGAACGCTTGGAAACCGTAATACAGGGCGACCCCAATCGCAAAGATCAGCGCGATGATGATGATGTTTGGAATCCACCGTTTGGCGACGCTTTTCTTCGGAGCGGTCGACTTCGAATAGGTCGCGCGGCGCGACAATTCGACGACCGGTTGGGTCTCCGGCTCCGGTAAATCACGTTTGTACGTCTCGAAGACCTCATCGACATCAAGTCCAAGAGCTTCGGCGTAAGTTTTGATGAATGCCCGGGCATAAAAGGCACCCGGCAGTTGCTTGTAGTCCCCTTCTTCAATGGCGACGATGTAACGTTTTTGAATTTTAGTTGTACTTTGGATTTGCTCAAGGGATACACCTAGGGTCTCCCGTTGCTCCTTTAAGTAGGTTCCGAGCTCAGTCATCGGTAACACACCTTCCATTTTCAATACTTATTCGAAATTGAACCATTCGTTTCCGCCATGGGCACGCGGTGGTTCGGTGACAATGATTTCTTCTGTCGTGTTGCGGAGTTCAATGATGTAATCAAAATCATCCCACGTATATTCGCTTGATTTAACAAAAGCGTCCGGATGTTCGACGATTTTCGTCGCCGGCAAACGCATGACTTCTCGTAAGATTTGCCAGTGCCGCTCATCAAAATGGCGTTGGGAGACGAGTGCGTCAATGATATAGACATAATCTCCGGTCCGTTCATCATCAAACAAGGATGTGCGAACCGTTTGTTTGATCAACGTTGATGACAGGAACAGCCATTTCTTGTTCGCACTGACACTTGCGGCGACAATTGATTCTGTTTTACCGACTCGGGGCATGCCGCGGACACCAATCAAAAGATGTCCCTCCTGCTTGCACAACTCTGCCATGAAATCGACGAGAATTCCTAAATCTTCGCGGACGAATCGGAACGTCTTGATTTCACCACTGCTGTGATCGATGTAACGGCCGTGGCGAATCGCGATCCGGTCACGCAGTTTCGGTTTCCGCAATTTAATGACTTCAATCGCCGGCATCGTCTTCAGGATGGCTGCGAGTCGCGGAATTTGATCCGGCTGCTTCGTCTGCAGCAACATGCCGCGACGTTGATGGTCAACACCATTAATCGTGACAATCGAAATATGTAGCATCCCCATGAGTGACGCGATGTCCCCCAAAATTCCGGGACGGTTGACGTTCAATTCATACTCCAGATACCACTGTTCGAATTCACTCACGCGCAAAGCCTCCCTTAGAATCGGTTATCCATCCCTCATGTTAAATGATTTTTTGAAAAATGAAAAGCATTCCCCTAAGCAAATTTAACGGATTACATCCAAGCACCGTCAATCTTCAGGACGGCACCATTCATATATTCCGACTCCCGGCTCATCAAGTAGACGATCGCGGAAGCGACTTCTTCGACCCGGCCAAAGCGACCTGCCGGAATTTCTGCAAGCGCAAGCTCACGGTCTTCCTCAGAAAAAACGGCATTCATCGGTGTATCGATCCATCCCGGCGTCACGGCGTTCACCCGGCCGTGCATGGCGCCGAGTTCTTTACTGTATGACTTGACGAAACCGAGTTGTGCCGCCTTACAGGTCGAGTAGACGACCTCTCCGGCAACACCGGTTTCTCCAAGCACACTGCTGACGACGACAATCGAAAGCGGAGCGGAGAATGCTTTTTTTCGTGTCAAGACCTGTGCAATCTGAATCAATGACTCGACATGTAAGGTCAACATCGCTTCTGCCGAACGGACCGTTTGATCAACCAGCAGTCCGCTGAAGCTCGTACCGGCAATGTGGATGAACCCTTCGACGGAAGGGAGCGTCTCACAAAAGGCCGCCAAAGCGTTCCGGTCAGACAGATCGCCTGTGACGATTTCTGTCGTCACAGGCAACTGCTTCACGAGTTGTTCCAGTTCTGTCTTTCGTTGATGTGTATGCAAGACGAGCTCATGCCCGTCTTCCGCCAAGCGTTTGACGGTCGCCCATCCGATGGCGCCACTCGCTCCGGTAATTAAAATCCGCATCGGTTACGCGTACGGTTTGACGATTGAAATCGCACGGTTGTCGAGTGCAAACAATTCATCAAAACGGGCTTCGATTTCTTCTTTTGTGATCGAAGCAATCAAGGTCGGTAACGTGAACAAGTTCGTTCCCGCCAAGGCATGGCGTGAAAACTGGTTGGCGATGAATTCCGGTGAGTTGAGCGAACGCAAGAATTTACCTTGCATCATGTTTCGTTTGCGGACAACTTCCGTCTCCTCGAACTCCGGACGGACAGCGAGTAAGTTCTCGTACGCCGCAATGAAGCGTTCCGGATCTTCCGTTTCCATTCCGAACGTCGCAAAGGCGAACTCTTCCTCACTCGAATAATCAAAGCTGAACGTATCATCGATCAACCCGTCTTCATACAGTTCAAGATACGTCGAAGATGTTTGATCAAATAACAGGTGCAACAACAGTTCACTCGTCAATTCCCGGCGCAACTGTTCCTCGCCGCCGAGTGACGTGTCTTTATAACCGATCAAGACTTTTGGTGTCTTGACGTCGAGTTCAAGTTCAAATCGTTTCTTAGCGACGGCGTTCGGCTCCACTCCGTAATCGCGTTCGATCGCCGGTCGGTCGGAATAGTTCTTTTTCGCCTGATTCGCTTTGATTAAAGCAAGCGTCTCCGCTGGATCAATGTTTCCGACGACGAACAAGACCATGTTCGACGGATGATAAAACGTCCGGTAACACGTATACAAATCGTCAGCCGTGATTTGATCAATCGATTCCGGTGTTCCGGCGATATCAATCCGGACCGGATGCTTCGCATACATCGATTCGATCAGACCAAAGAACAGACGCCAGCCGGGGTTATCTTGATACATCTGAATTTCCTGTGTGATGATGCCTTTTTCCTTCTCGACACTTTCCGGTGTGAAGTACGGATCCTGGACGAAGTCGATCAGCGTCTCCAGATTTTGTTCAATCAATGATGTCGCCGAGAAGAGATACGCGGTCCGCGAAAACGACGTGAACGCGTTGGCGGACGCACCGAGTCGGCCAAACTCTTGGAAAACATCTCCTTTTTCCGACTCGAACATTTTGTGCTCGAGGAAATGAGCGATCCCGTCCGGTACCTGGACCCAGTCATCCCCTGTTTTAAAACGGTTGTCAATCGAGCCGTAGCGTGTCGTGAATGTTGCATACGTTTTTTCGTAGCCTTTCTTCTGCAGAAGATAAACGGCTAGTCCGTTGTCAAGCTGCTCAAAAAAGACGGTTTCGTCGGTATCATGATACGTGAACTGTTCCATTATTCTTCACCTCGCAATAAGTAAACTGCTTCTAGTTCGATTGCCGCCGCCAAACGGACGACATCGTCGCGTGTTGCCGTCTCGATGATATGAATCTCATCTTCCAGCGTCAGTCCGCGCATCTTCGAGCCGTTCAACCAACCAATCAGTTGTCCCGGCTGATCGAGAATCTGGCGACGTGCATTGATCAGCATCGCTTTCGTCTGTGTCAATTCTTCATCTGTAAACAGTCCAGCCTTCAAATCTACCAACTGTTCGCCGATGATGGTCTCCGCCCGCTCTGCCTGCTTCGTCTCGACACCGGCATAGACATACAACGCACCGTTTAACGCGGCGTACCGTGAGGCGGCGTAATAGGCCAAACTCTCTTTTTCACGGACGTTCATGAATAATTTCGAATGCGGGAAGCCGCCGAACAAGCCATTGACGATTTGCATCCGGATGGAATCAACCGACGTCGGATCAACGCCCACCCGGTATCCTAAATGCAGTTTCCCTTGTTTGATCGGTTGTGTCTCGGATGACCGTTTGACACCCATGACTTGTTTTTGGGCCGGGATGTAATGACTGGCTTTTTCACCGTGCGACGGCAGGAAGGACAAGGCATCTTCCATCTCGTCTTGTGTGACATGACCAACGACGAAAACATCGATCCGGTCCTCTTCCACCATCGACCGGTATGTATCACGCAAAGAAGATGGTGTAATCTGTTCAAGGGCCTCGAGTGTACCGAGTGACGACAGGGAAACCGCTTCTCCCGGCGCCATTAATTCAAGCAGGCGTTGCTGGGCAAAACGCATCTTGTCGTCATACAACGAACTGATCCGCAAAGCGTGCAGACGCTTCTCCTGTTTGACGAACTGTTCCCGGAATCCGCCTTCTGTCAAATCCGGATAAAAAATCATCTGTTCGAGTAGATCCAGTGCTTCCTCGAGCAGGGTCTCATGACGAACGAGATCACCGCGGACGATATCGAGTTGGAACGAGATGACATGTTCCTCCCCGAATTTCGAGGCATCCGCATACAGACCGGCGTCGTATAACGTTTCGAGCGGCTCGCGTAAAGCCTTCATCGACGGATAAGCCGCTGTCGATTTTTCCATGATATACGGTAACAATGCCCGGCTCGTCAGTGTCGTTTCCTCAAGTGGTGCTGAAAACGTCACGAGGACGGTAGTCGTCTTGAATTTTTCGGTCGGAACGAGATGAAAGGTCGTTCCTTGTTTTTTCCACGTCTGAAATGACTGACTCATGCTTCTCCACCCTTTCGTTTAAATACGTGCGCACTCCGCACATATTCGATATCCGCTTTTTGATTAACTGCATTTTCGTACCGTGCTGCCGTAAAGAAGAAGTCACTTAAGCGATTGATGAACGGCAACAAGTGATGGGCCTGTTCGACATCAATCATCGTCCGTTCGACGCGACGGCAGACCGTCCGTGCGACATGCAGACAAGCCGCTGCTTCCGTTCCGCCCGGTAAGATGAATTTATCAAGCGGCGGCGATAATTCCGTCAAGCTGTCAATCCAACTTTCGAGATCTTCTGTCGCCGTCGGACTCAAGCGTGATGCTTTTTGTTCGACGTACATCAAATCACTGCCGCAATCAAACAGAACGTGCTGGATGACCGTCAACTGCTCCTTGACCTCAATCGACGTCGCTTTCGTTCGGGCAAGCCCGACAAAACTGTTCAGTTCGTCGAGTTCCCCCATTAAGGTGATTCGGACGTCATTTTTTTTGACGCGTCCGCCGACGAGGGATGTATCTCCCTCATCCCCTGATTTTGTATAGATTTTCAAACCACTCACTCCTGTCTTATAGCGAAAGGAAGCGAATCATAAAGTTCGCTTCCTTTGTTTTTTTGGTAATTGAATTCGGAAAACAGATCCTTTCCCCAGTTCACTTTCGACTTCGACTTCCCCGTCATGTGAACGAACGACATTGGCAACAATCGCGAGACCGATGCCGGTTCCGGTTTTGCCGCGTGTCCGTGCTTTATCCGCTTTATAAAAACGGTCGAATACAAACGGCACATCTTCTTCCGGAATTCCGTCTCCCGAGTCAATTACAGATAAAGATATTGTTTCCCTATCTTCAGCAATTTCAATCTTGATTTGCCCATCTTCCGTGTAGCGTAAGGCATTTCCGAGCAGATTCGTCATCACTTGATCCATCTGGTCCGGATCGGCTTCGAACTGGGCGTTCGGACCGACCACCTCAAAGGAAACGCGTTTTTCAAGACCCATCTGCTTGAATTTCTTAATCATTCGTTTGGCAAACGGAACCGCATCGATCGTCTCAATCCGTTGTTCCTGATAACCGGCTTCCATCCGGGCAAGATCAAGCAGATCATTGACGAGACGCGAGAGTCGCTGCGACTCATCATAAATGATCGAGGCAAACTCTTTCGTCGCTTCGTCACTTTCCGTCATCCCGTCGACGATCGCTTCGGAATACCCCTGTAACATCACGAGAGGTGTCCGTAGTTCATGACTGACGTTTGCGACAAAGTCCGCCCGCATCTTTTCGAGCTGTTGAGCTTCCGTCATATCACGCAAGACGGCAACGGCGCCGATCTGCTCTTCTTGTTCGAGCAACGGACTGACGATGATGATGTAGAAGCGTCCTTCCCGCTCGAAGGAAACCGTCATCTCTTTTTCCTTGCGCATGACCGTCTGGAACAGTTCAATCAGTTCGTCCGGTACAGGTGCACCGGCTAAGAAGGCTTCCGCCGGCGGATTGGTCGCGAGCAACTCACCCGAATCCGAAAACGTCAAGACACCATCCGCCATACATTTTAAGATTGAAGACAAGAGATGCCGTTCTTTATCGAGATCGGTGACGTATTGGTTCAGCTGGCTGCTCATCTCGTTAAACGCAAGCGCCAGATCCCCGATTTCATCCCGTGAACGTTGGGTCAGACTCTGATCGAACTTCCCTTCTCCCGCCTCAACGACGGCTTGGCGAATCGTCCGGAGCGGTGCCGTAATCCGTGTTGAAAGGAAAAAGGCGAAGACGGTCGTGCCGATGATGGCAAGCAGGACACAAAGCTGAATGATTTGACGCGCCCCTTCGTTGGCCTGTTCGATGTTCGTCAATTGCTCAATCAAATACATCGTCCCGCTTCCACTTTCCGTGATGAACGGAGCCCGGTACGCCAGGGCTGCTTTCCCGTCAAACGTTTCGTAATTCCCGATTGCGGTTTCCCCTTCTTCGCCGTCGACGGCTTTCCAGTTCTGACGTTCCAGTTCTTTGATGATCCGGCTCGCCTTTTCTTCCGAGATGTTCGTTTCGATTGTCTCGTCGGTCGTCGTCGCGATCAGCGTCGCACCGTATATATCGGTAATCTCAATCGCAGTGGCTGATCCTTCTTCGAGACCGCTATGGGCTTGAAACACCGTTTCGACCTGCTGGCCGAGCTTTGCCAAGTGTCCCCGTTCCTGCTCGATATGGAACGAATTGAAAAATTCGAGCAGCAAAATCGTCAAAGCAATCAAGACGACCGAGACAAGTAATAAAATCGTTCCCCACAGTTTGATGACGACACTCTGTAACCACTTCATCGTCAGGCAGGGTTATTCTCGAACTTGTATCCGACACCCCAAACCGTCGTAATCATCTGCGCCGCATTGGGTGACAAGCGGTTCAACTTTTCACGCAACCGTTTGACGTGGGTATCGACCGTTCGTAAGTCGCCGAAAAACTCATAGTTCCAGACTTCTTTTAACAGTTGTTCGCGCGAGAACACTTTATCCGTCTGTTTCGCCAGGAAATACAGCAATTCGTATTCTTTTGGCGTCAAGTTGACTTCCTGTGATTCGACCGTGACGCGGTGCGCATCATTATCAATCGTCAGATGCGGGAACACGATGACGTCTTTTGTCTTCGCATCGGTATGCAGGAACTTGGTCGCACTTGCCCGGCGCAGGATCGCTTTGACACGTAAGACGACTTCGCGCGGACTGAACGGTTTGACGATGTAATCATCTGCCCCCATCTCAAAGCCGTGAACCCGGTTCGTCTCTTCGCCTTTCGCCGTCAGCATGACGATTGGCGTCGCTTTCGTTTTCCGCAGTTCTTCGCAGACCTGCATGCCGTCGAGTTTTGGCATCATCAAATCCAGTAGAATCACATCATATTCCGTTTCCAGTGCCATCTCGAGAGCCGTTTCTCCGTTATCCGCTTCTTCAATCGTAAAGTTCTCACGTTCGAGGTACATTTTCAATAAACGCCGAATCCGTTCTTCATCATCGACGACCAAAATACGCGCTTCTTCTGACATCAGTTGATTCCTCCCATGAACTAATCTGTCTAACTCTATCCTACTACTCTTTTAGTATACTATGAAACTAAAAGAATAGCGTCTCCGACCGCGGAATTGCCGCTTCACGCAAAAAAAAGGATGGACAGCGGAAGTTTTTCCGTCGTCCATCCTTGATTAATGATCCGGTCAATCGATTTCACCGATCAGGCGTACGAGTGAAGACCCGCAACAACCAGATTGACGAAGACGAGGTTAAACATGATGACGGCAAATCCGCCGACACATAACCACGCTGATTTTTTTCCGATCCAACCGCGCTGGATGCGCATATGGAGATAAAATACATAAAAGAGCATCGTGATCAGTGCCCATACTTCTTTTGGATCCCAGCCCCAGTAACGGCTCCATGCCATCTGTGCCCAAATCATCGCAAAGATCAGTCCGCCGAGAATGAAGATCGGTAAGCCGATCGCAACCGAGCGGTAGCTGATTTCATCCGCTGTTTCGAGATCGATTTTCCGAGCGATCGGTTTCAGACTTTCCGCCAACCGCTTCCGGAGAATGACGAATCGGAGCAGAATGTACAAGACGATTCCGCCGATTAACGACCAGAGTACCGTGTTGACTTTATTGGCATTGAGGAAGTTCGGCAATTCTGCCACCGCTCCTGAGCCGGAGATGACTTTCCCGTTTTCAGGACCTGTCAAGACAGGCATCGTGTAGTCATGTTGCATCGTGGCACCGTTTTTCGCGACATACTCGATGGTCGAGTTTGTCCCGATTGCATTAAACAAAAGACCAACGACGATGTAACCGACGACACAGGCGAGTGAAAACATGACGACTTCAAGCCACGTCCGTGTTTTCGACTCCTTGCTGAAGTCCGTCGCATGGATCAGGTACAACAAGCCGGTCGCAAAACTGACCGCCAGAATCCCTTCGCCGAGTGCAGCTGTCGTCACGTGGATTTTCAGCCAAACACTTTGTAAGGCTGGAATCAACGGTTGGACTTCGTCCGGGAACATTGATGCATAAGCGATGACGAGCAAGGCGACAGGCATCGCGACAAGTCCGAGGACATTGTTCCGGTAAATCCCGTAGACGATCAAGAAACCAAGCACCATCATCATACCGAAGAAGGTCGTGTATTCATATAAGTTCGAGACCGGTACGTGACCGGCTCCCGCCCAGCGTGTGAAGAAGTAACCGAGTTGAGCGATAAATCCAACGATTGCGAGCGAAAAAGCAATCTTCCCTGAGCGGGTTGGTCCTTTTTTGCCACTTGTCGCAACCGCAAAGAAGCCGGTACTGATCAAATACAAAACAAAGGATGCGAGCAGTAGATTACTACTCAAACTAAGCAGATTCATTTCGATTCCCCCTCTTCCCGCAACTTCTGCCGGTCTTCCAGTTGCGGAAGTCCCACTTCGGTCAATGCGAGATTGGCTTCTTTCTGAAGCCCAAGTGCGTTTTTGTTCGTGAAGCCGGCAATTTTAATCTGCCCGTCCGCTTCTTTTAACCATAGTCTGCGGTGCGGCCAATACATGCCGATCAACAGACCCGTCATGAAGATGATTCCACCTGCGAACAGGAACGGTAACGTCAGATCTTTTTTGATTCGAACGCCAGAGATGTTCGAGAGTTCCGTGCCTGCGAAGCCCATCTTGTATTGGTTCTCATCGCCGCCGACATTCAGTTTAATCCCGATCAGACTCCGTTCCCCTTCCGGATGTTCCGGAGATTTGATCGTAAAGACGAACGCCGGATTGACTGGACGTGATGAGTTCGTCGTCGGTTTTCCGTCTTTGACGACGAAGTCCGGTAAGAAGTCCTTCAGTTCAACTTCGTACCCGTCTTTTAAGGCATAGGTTTCTTTCGGATTACGTAAGTCGACCTTGATCGTATCGACGACTTTTCCCGTTTTTTGATTCTCGATGTTAAATGACATCGTCTTGAATTCAGGATCCGCCGCATACTGTTCCTGGAAGACTTGATAATTTCCGAACTCAAACGGCTGGTTGACCGCGGTTTCACCCGACTTGATTTTTTCAAGTTTCGGTTTGAAATCGTCCGTCATGCCGACCTTCTCATACAGCGTCATCTGCGTATCGTAGTTTTTCGGAACACTTCCACCCGCTCGTTTTAATGCTTCACTGAACTTCTCATCCTCTTTTGCCGGATCATAAAATTCGATGTTGAAAGCATTGTTCTCGAGATAGTATTGATTGTCCGTCGCTTCGACCGGCAACGTTTCCCCTTCACGAATCCAAAGCAACTCGTCTTCGTGCATCCCAGGAACGATTCGTAACATGGCACCACCAAAGAACAGCACCAATCCAATATGGTTGATGTATGGACCCCAGCGACCAAACCGTTGTTTTTCGGCTAACAAGGCGCCGTCTTTCCGGCGAATCTTATACCCTTTTTTCTTGAGCAAAGGCTCGATTGCATCAATCTGTTGGACCGTACCAGTCGCCTCAGCGCCAAATCGCTGACCGCCCATAAAACGGTCGGACTGGATGACCGGTTGTTTCTTCAAAGCGCGGTAAAGCGGGAAGAAACGGTCAATTGACACGATGATGATTGAAAGAAGCAATAATGTAATCAATCCAATATACCACCAGGATTCAAACAAGTTATGGAATCCTAACGCATAATACATATCGCCGGCCGTCCCGTATTCTTTGCCGTAAAACTCTTCCGGCGGGATGGCTTGCGGAATGTACATTTCTTGTGGAAAGATCGTCCCGACCCCGCTTGCGATGATGATCAAGCCGATCAACCACAGTCCTACTTTGACGGATGAGAAGAATGTCCATGTCCGGTCAATCCACGACTGGTTTTTTCGTTTTGAACGAAGCTCGGCCTCCTCATAACGCATATCCAGTTGCTTATATTCCTGCTGCATCATAAATTCCCCCTCGATGCGTTACTCGTTTGCTTTTTTAATCATTTCTTCAAGTTTCGCTTGATCGATTTCACCCTCATACTTCTCGACGACTTTACCTTCTTTGTTAATGATGAACGTCACAGGTAAGTTGTAGATACCGTACGCTTTTTCGACCGAACTGTTCGTATCCATCAGAATCGGATAATCGGTTCCACCGATTTCCTTGATGAAACTTGACACGCGGACCGGTGTTTCGCCGACGTTGACCGCCACGAAGTTAACACCTTCTTTTTCCAACATATCGACGTTGTCATTGATCAACGGCATTTCTTTTTTACAAGGTTCACAGAATGTGCCCCAGAAATTGAGTAAAAGTCCTTTTCCTTTGTACTCATCCATCGTATGTTGTTTTTCCCCATACAGATCGACAAGCGCAAAGCCTGGCGCATCGTCTCCGGCAAGGACTCGTCCGTCCTTGTCGCGTGTCGCCTGGTCCACAAACTGCATGATGACGACCGCACCGGCGAATAACACCATCGTCATGATCATCAACCGCCAAAATGAACGTTTTTTCTTCTTTTGCTTTGCGGCTGCTAGCCGCTCATCCGGGTTTTGATTCGTTTTTTTCATGTCGCACCGCCTCCACCCATATTGTACTTGAAATCGCTTAAATGTTGACAGAATGTGAAATACGTTAATCGTTTTGTCACAAACAAAGAAAACTCAACCCGCAGGCTGAGCTTCTCGCTTTACAAATTAACGTTTTTTTGTGTTCTTACGTCTTTTCGTAGGGGGAGCAACCGGATCCGCCAGCTCACGCAATTGATTGACTTCTTTTTTTGAAAGTTCGCGCCAGTCGCCTGATGTCAATCCGGCGAGTGTCAGGAAGCCAAACTGTTCACGTTTCAACTTGATGACTTCCGCTCCAAGTGTTTCGACCATTTGTCGGACTTGGCGGTTGTGGCCTTCGTAGATGACCATTTCTAAAATTGCCGTATTCTTTTTCTTGTCGATGTCACGCATCTCGACACGTGCTTTGCCTGTTTTGAATCCGTCCGGCAAGACGACGCCTTTTTCAAGACCTTTGACGTGATAATTTTCCGGTACACCTTTGATCTTGACGATGTAACGTTTCGGGACTTTATATTTCGGGTGCAGCAACAGGTTCGAGAACTCCCCGTCGTTTGTCAGGAGTAACAAGCCGCTCGTATTGTAGTCGAGACGACCGACCGGGAACACACGGTGACCGGGTGGGACCAAATCAACAACGGTTTTACGGCCTTTGTCATCCTCAACGGTTGAGACGACGCCTGTTGGTTTGTACAACATGTAGTAGACGTGTTCTTCGCGTTCGAGTTTGACGCCGTCCACTTCCACTTCCGCGCGTCCGCCGACTTTCGTGCCAAGTTCCGTGATGACTTTCCCGTTGACTTTGACACGACCTTCTGTGATCAATTCTTCTGCTTTGCGTCGCGATGCGACACCAGCTTGGGCGATAATTTTTTGTAGACGTTCCATTAATTTATTCTCTCCTCTAGTGACGACTCATTCCGGAAAAATAGATCCCCGTCCGCTTCTAACGTTTCTTCAAACTCAAGCGGCGGCAACTCTTCGATACTGTTCAGTCCGAAGTGATCCAAGAAATGATCGGTCGTCTTATACAATTTTGCACGCCCGACGCCTTTTGCGCGTCCGGCTTCATCAATTAATCCTTTTGCACTCAACGTATGAATGACACGTTCCGTCTTTACGCCGCGAATGACTTCGATGTCCGCCCGGGTGACCGGTTGTTTGTAGGCAATGATGACCAGTGTCTCCATCGCAGCCCGGGACAAGCTGTCTTCTGCCAGGGAACCGGCATAGGCTTGCACATACGGAGACATCTCTTTCCGGGTGACCATCTTGAAGACACCGCCCGACTCAACGATCTGCAAGACACGTTGCTCGGACTCAAACGTTATCTGAAGAGCATGCAACTGTTCTCGTGCCGCCGCCTCACTGATTTCAAGGACTTGACTCAAACCACGTGGATCGATGCCATCATCTCCAACCACAAACAATAAACTTTCAATGATTCGATCATACGCCAATCTGATTCTCCTCCTTCACTAAGGCACGCAACAAGATATCGTCATTCATCTGTTCACACGCAACAATCCGTTGTTTGACAAGTTCAAGCACTGCCAAGAAACTGACCACCAATTCCTCAACGGTCGGCTGTTCCGTAAAGAATCCAAAAAATGTCGTCCCGTCGTTGCCTAGGACATATTCGGAAACATGGACCATCTGTTGTTCAAGCGTCCGTTCTTCCCGTTTGACCGTTTTCGATCGGCGCACTTTCCAGGCGACACGTTGGCGCATTTTTTCATACGCCCGCAACAAGTCACTAAAGGACAGATTCCCGCTGTAATCCTGTGTCTCGGCATCGAGATACGCCATCAAGTCTTCCGGCTGCTTTGAGAAAAGTTCAAGGCGCGCCTCTTCCTTTTCCTTTAAGACCAGTGCCGCTTCCTTATATGCTTTATATTCAATCAGTTGCTGAATCAACCCTTCGCGTGTCGGCTCCTCCTCGAAATCAGGAACATCTTCGAACTCCGTCTGTTCGACAGGTAACAGTTGTTTACTTTTTAATTGCAGGAGCGTCGCTGCCATGACAAGATATTCACTCGCCACATCCAGTTCCAGATGTTGCATCGCACGAATATAGGACACATACTGATCCGTCACGACCGATACGGAAATATCGTACAGGTCAATCTCCAATTTCCCAATCAAATGTAACAACAAATCCAACGGGCCTTCAAACGCATCCATCTTTACACTGTATGATTCCATGATTCTCCCTGCCCATCAACGTTTTTTGCGCCTTAGTATACCATACATCACGCCGCTTCGACTATGTTATATTAAAGGAAAGGAGGTGCCTCCATGCATCCAATCGAACAGTTTGCTTTCGAATTCAACGTGCAACAGGATTATTTTGAATGCCACGAAGTGCTCGAAGAATTGTGGCAGACGGGACAGCGTCAAGATGAGTCGCTCGTCGCATTGATCCAGCTTGCCGTCGCCCGCTATCATCATCGCCGCGGCAACTTGGCTGGTGCGATGCGAACCTATCCGAAAGCCTTCCAAAAAATCGAACGTCATGCCGGCTCCTTGGCGGGGCACGGAATCGACGTCGTGCAGTTACTGGGCTTACGTCCCGCGTTCACGCAACCCGACTATCAACACATCCCGTTGCCGCTCGCAAAAGACATGCAACGACGGATCCAACAAGTGCCGGTCGATGTCCAACACGATCCGTCCTTCTTGCGGCATAAACACGTTTTACGTGACCGCCAGGACGTCATCTCGGCCCGACAGCTGGCACTTGCGGCGCGAAATAGAAAATGAAAAACCGGTCCGAAACTACATGGACCGGTTTTTTATTGACTTTTCCATTTCTCAACAAGTCGCGTCGTTTCTTCTGTTGCACCCGTAATCTCCATCCGCATCATCTTTTCCGCTGCATCGAGCAGCATGTAAGACATCCGTTCACCACGGAAGGACGGCGATAAGGCGATATGCTTCAATTCAGCGTGGCCATCCACCAATTGAAACCCGATGATTCCGATAAAGTCTTCATCCTGTTTATAGAGATACAACTGTTGATTCTCATCTTGTTCATAGGTTTGAACCGTTTCAAGCAAATACTTCGGATCCTTCACTTCGCACGAAAAAGCGATTAACCCCATCGCGGTCCGTTCATTCAACTTTTTATATTTTACTAGCATCTGATTCTACACCTTCCTAGTTTCAACAACTCTCAGGAA
The DNA here is from genome assembly GCF_003598705.1 of Exiguobacterium sp. RIT452. Lineage (NCBI taxonomy): Bacteria > Bacillati > Bacillota > Bacilli > Caryophanales > Exiguobacterium > Exiguobacterium sp. RIT452. Next base: position 346,429 of record NZ_QXJB01000001.1, on the reverse strand, counting down.
TATGATCGACTGAGACTTGTTTATTCTACACCTTCTCGGCTCGAAATGCTTCATTTTTCGTCAAATCGACTAAAAAGACGGACAGAGTCGGTGCCCTACCCGAAACGAGACCTCCCTGTCCGGTGACAGGGAGGTAAGCTCGTACAGTAAGGTTGTGACGATTATTTGGATCCTTCGAGGACCTTGATGAATTCGCGCATGTAATCCGGTAAATCGGGTGGACGTCGGCTCGAAATGATATGACCGTCAACGACGACCGCTTCATCGTGCCACGTTGCTCCGGCGTTTGTCATATCATCTTTGATTCCCGGTGTACTCGTGACATTGACACCATTCAAGACACCTGCAGAAATCAAGACCCATCCTGCGTGGCAGATCTGACCGATCGGTTGCTTCGTTTCATCAAAATGGCGGACCATGGCGAGAACGGAATCAAACCGCCGCAATAGATCGGGTGACCAGCCGCCCGGTACAAGAATCGCATCATACTCAGACGGTGTGATGTCGTCAAACGCTTTATCCGAGACGATCGGCACACCGTACTTTCCGATGTATTTTTCGTCGGCCTTTTCACCGACGATGTCGACAATCGCCCCTTCTTCCCGCAAGCGGTGGACCGGGTACCACAGTTCCAGATCTTCAAAATCATTGCTGACAAGTTGGATAATCTTTTTCCCTGCTAAACGCATCATATATCGCTCCTTCGTTTTTTCGATTCTTTTTCTCACTTCCCTGAATCAGGCGAAAAAAAACTCCCCTTCTTTCAGCAAAAGAAGGAGAGGAATGCATTACGCTTCGACACGAATTTCTTTAATGCCAGCGCCTTGCTTCATTTTTGTAGCGTGTTCAAGACCTGATGTCACTTGTCCGAAGACTGTGTGCACGCCGTCGAGGTGTGGTTGTGGCTCATGAACGACGAAGAATTGGCTTGATCCCGTGTTGCGGCCAGCATGCGCCATTGAAAGTGAACCGGCTTTATGCTTGTGCGGGTATGATGTTGACGTTTCACACGGAATCGTCTTACCTGATCCGCCTGTACCGTTTCCGATCGGGCAACCGCCTTGTGAGACGAAACCAGGGATGACACGGTGGAAGTTCAATCCATCGTAGAAGTTCGAGTTCGCAAGGTTCTCGAAGTTTTCTGTTGTGATCGGTGCATCATCGTTAAACAATTCAAACTCAATTTTATTTCCGTCTTCTAATAAGATATATCCAGTTTTTTGCATCGTATACCAACCTTTCGCGCTTTTCAGCTATGGTGTTCGCCACGACATTCGCGGCTCCGTTACCTAGTGTATCAAATCTTTACGCAAAACGCAGGTTTTTTACTCATTCGACAGCGGATTCGAGAATTTCAATCACAACCGTTTCACCCGCGGTCACCGATGTCTGAATGCCGTTTGGTAACGGGAAAACCGGATCGGTATGTCCGAAGTCTGCGTCGAGTACAATCGGGAAGTCATATCCACGGGTCGCCCGTAGGAGAATGTCCTTCAGCGGGAAGTCAGGATCAAACTCGACTTTTCCGTGAAAACGTCCGATGACAATCGCCGAAATCTTTTCATATGCCCCGAGGTGACGGAGTTGTGTAAAGTACCGGTCGATCGTCTCCGGCGTTTCGCTTTCGTCATCTTCAAGCATTAAAACAGCACCGTCGAACGACGGCATATACGGTGTCCCGGCAAGCAACAGCAGTGTCCCGAGATTGCCGGCGATGATCGGTCCTGTCCCTTCTCCTGCGCGGGCGACGACGTACCCCTCATTGACGACGTGTATCCGTCTCCGGTCATCATTGACATCCCAGCGCAAACCTTCATCCGTCCATTCATCCGATGCTTCAATTTGACCGATCGGCTCCGTCTGCATGAGCGTTTTTTCGAACCATTTTTTTGTATACGCATCAAGACCATGCAGTTGACCAAATTGCGGTAAAACAGCAGGTCCGACGAACGTCGTCAAACCGGTTTTCGTATGAATGCCGGACAGAAGAGCCGTAATGTCGCTGTAGCCCATGAAGATTTTTGGATTGTTGCGGATTACATCGTAATCGAGTTCATCGAGCAACTGATGTGAATTAAACCCGCCGATTGTCGTAATGATTGCTTTGACGTCAGGATTTTGAAATGCCATATGTAAATCTTGAAGGCGTTCCCCGATTGTGCCTGCCGTATGACTGTGAATCGCTGTCGTGTTCGGCATCACAAGGACCTGAAAACCCATCCGCTCCAGTGTCTCAATCCCCCGTTGCAGACGACGCGGTACATACGCTGCGACCGCTGATGCCGGCGAGAGAATCGCAATCGTATCGCCGACAGTTAGTTTTTTTGGTTTCATCTGTATTTCCCCTCCCATTGTTCCTTTTACTATAACAAAAAAACAACTGTCTGGGAAAGAAACCCAGACAGTTGTCAGAAAACACCTTATTGAATGACAGCATGAACGAGCGGGCGTGCTTCCGGCTTCGTCTCACTGATATGGTACGCGTGGTCCATTTTTTCGATTGCTTGGTCGAGTGTTTCTTTGTTCGAACGGAGTGTCGCGATGACATCACCGACTTCGACTTTGTCGCCGACCTTTTTGAATAATGTAACGCTTGCTGCGTGATCGATGACATCTGCCTTCGTCGCACGGCCTGCACCGAGAATCATCGCTGCGACACCGACTTCATCCGCGATGATTTCTGAGACGTATCCTGCTTTAGACGCCACGAAATCTTTTTCGAACTTCGTTTCGAGTGCTTTCGACATATCGTCAACGAGTGACGCGTCGCCGCCTTGCGCTGCGATGAACTTCTTGAAGACGTCGAGTGCTGCTCCGTTTGCGAGACGTGTCTCGAGATCGGCATACGCTTCGTCAAACGTCGGGTAGAACTCACCAAGGACTGCCATGTGCGAAGCAATCGTCAACGCGATGACTTTCAGATCGCGAACGTCTTTGCCTTGGAGTACTTCGATCGCTTCCTTGACTTCGTTTGCATTCCCGATTTCGTTTCCGAGCGGCTGATCCATGTCCGTGATGACGGCGATCGTCTTCCGGTTAACACTTTTCCCGATCGATACCATTTCCGTCGCAAGCGCTTTTGCGTCTTCAAATGACTTCATGAAAGCACCTGAACCCGTTTTAACGTCAAGGACGATGCTGTCTGCACCGGCTGCAATTTTTTTCGACATGATTGAGCTTGCGATCAACGGAATCGAGTTGACCGTCGCCGTCACGTCACGTAACGCATACAATTTTTTATCGGCTGGTGTCAGGTTACCCGTTTGACCGATGATTGCCATCTTGATGTCGTTGACTTGAGAAACAAATGCTTCTTCCGTCAATTCCACGTCGAATCCTGGGAATGCTTCGAGCTTATCGATCGTTCCGCCTGTGTGGCCAAGACCACGTCCGCTCATCTTCGCGACAGGAATTCCGATTGATGCGACCAGTGGTGCGACGATCAGACTGATCTTATCGCCGACTCCGCCTGTTGAGTGTTTGTCGACTTTTTTACCGTGGATGCGTGATAAATCAATCACGTCACCTGATTCGACCATCGCCATCGTTAAATCCGCGATTTCGCGGTCCGACATGCCTTGATAGAAAATTGCCATCGACATGGCTGACATTTGGTAATCCGGAATGTCACCGTTCGTGAATCCTTCGACCATCGCTTTAATATCGGCTGTTGGTAACTCGCCACCGTCTCGTTTTGTTGCAATCAAATCTACCATACGCATAATAAGTTCCTCCTCAAGGGGTCGTTCGTATTTTTATCGGTCTACAATTCTTACATTTTTTTGATCGAACCGCGGACAAGTGACAGGAAGTGCGCACGGACACGTTCCGTCGTTTCCATGACTTCGTCGTGGTGAAGCGGCTGATCGAGAATTCCGGCTGCCATGTTCGAGACACACGAAATACCAAGTACGCGCATATCCGAGTGGCGGGCGACGATGACTTCCGGAACCGTCGACATACCGACGACATCTCCACCGAGCAACCGGGCGAGTTTAACTTCCGCCGGTGTTTCGTACGTCGGACCTGTATTGCCGAAGTAAACGCCTTGACGCACTTGAATGCCAAGTTCGTCTGCTGTTTCTTGGGCAAGACGCAACAATTCAGCGTCATACGGCTTCGACATATCCGGGAAACGTGGTCCCATCTCATCAACGTTTTTTCCGATCAACGGGTTTGTGCCGAAGAAGTTGATGTGATCCGTGATCAACATCAAATCTCCCGGTTCAAACGCTTCGTTGCAAGCACCGGCTGCGTTCGTGACAATCAGTGTTTCAACACCAATCGCTTTCATGACACGGACAGGGAATGTGACCATCTCCATCGAGTATCCTTCATAGAAATGGAAACGTCCTTGCATCGCAACGACTTGTTTCCCTTCGAGCGTTCCGAATACGAGTTGCCCGGCATGACCTTCCACCGTCGAGACGGGGAAGTTCGGGATATCGCTGTAAGGAATCGCAATCGGATTTTCAATGTCATCCGCCAGGACACCGAGTCCTGAACCGAGAATCAAACCGATTTCCGGTTTCGCCTGCATCTTGCTTTCTAAATACGACCGTGTTTCATTCCAATTGACTGTCATCTGAATCGCTCCCTTAAATTAAAGTTCTGACAAGAAACTCTTACCGTGCGCCGGCAGCTTCACATTGAAGTTATCGGCAACCGTCGCCCCAAGATCGGCAAACGTCGAACGGATTCCCAAATCATTTGCGACACCGTTTTTGTGGTAAGCAAGTAATGGCACATACTCGCGTGTGTGATCCGTTCCTGGATGAACGGGATCATTTCCGTGGTCCGCTGTAATGATCAGCAAATCATCTTCCTGAAGACGTTCAAAAACTTCCGGCAGACGGGCATCAAATTCTTCAAGCGCCTGACCGTACCCTTGCGGATCACGACGGTGGCCAAACAATGCGTCGAAGTCGACGAGGTTTAAGAAGCAAAGTCCTGTAAAATCACGGTCGAGTTGGTTGACGAGTTGGTCCATACCATCCATGTTCGATTTCGTACGGATGGCGTCCGTCACACCTTCGCCGTCGAAGATATCAGCAATTTTCCCAAGGGAAATGACATCGAGTCCGGCTGTCTCGAGTTCGTTCATGACAGTCCGGTCAAACGGTTTCAACGCATAGTCGTGACGGTTCGACGTCCGGACCCAGGCACCTTGTTCTCCGAGGAATGGACGGGCGATGATCCGGCCGAGCATGTACGGGTCATCACGCGTGATGTCACGGGCGTATTCACAAATCCGGTACAATTCTTCGAGCGGAACAACTTCTTCGTGCGCTGCGATCTGAAGGACCGAGTCAGCCGACGTATAAACAATCAACGCACCTGTCTCGACGTGTTCTTGTCCGAGCTCATCCAAGATTTCCGTTCCTGACGCCGGCTTGTTACCAATGATTTTCCGACCCGAAAACGTTTCGAGACGTCCAATCAAATCTTCCGGGAATTTCTCAAACACACGGAACGGCGTATCGATGCGAAGACCCATGATTTCCCAGTGCCCCGTCATCGTATCTTTGCCGGCCGATACTTCTTCCATCTTCCCGTACGCTGCGAGCGGCGCTGCTTCTGCTGAAACGCCTTGAATCGGTGCGATGTGCGAAAGACCAAGTTTTGCCATGTGCGGCATGTTCAGACCATTACGCTGCTCCGCGATATGACCGAGCGTGTGCGCTCCAAGATCGCCGAACTGTTCGGCATCCGGTGCTTCTCCGATTCCCACTGAATCCATGACGACTAAAAATACACGTTTGAATGGTTGAGCCATGTTAAAATTCCTCCTAATACTTATTGCTTACTGTTAAAACAAATCCCGTTAGAATTTTCCCGCAAACAGCCTAGACAAAACACCCTATTTGTCTGAAGTCAGACCTTTAAGAGGTAAAACCATCACGCACGTGGATGATGGTTTTTATAGACGTCGTGCAGACGGGCTTTATTGACGTGCGTATACATTTGCGTCGTCGATAAATCGGCGTGACCGAGCATTTCCTGGACAACCCGCAGATCAGCTCCATTTTCGAGGAGATGGGTGGCAAAGGAATGACGCAAAACGTGTGGCGTAATCTCTTTTTCAATCCCGGCTTCTTTCGCCCTACGCTTAATCATCTTCCAAAAACCCTGCCGCGACAAACGATCGCCCCGGCTGTTGAGGAATACATAATCGGTTTGTTGACCGCCGAGACTGTTGCGGGCGAGATCCAGATAAACCGTCACACTGTCGATCGCTGTCTGACTGATTGGGATGATGCGGGTTTTGTTCCCTTTCCCGAGACACGACAAGTAACCGAGTTCCAGTTGCAGATCATTCAATGTTAATTGTAACAACTCACTGACCCGCATGCCGGTGCCGTACAGCAGTTCGAGCATCGCCGCGTCACGCCGGACGAGCGGATCGTTGCCGACGACCGAATCAAGCAAACGAACGATATCCGTTTGACTCCAGACGACCGGTAACTTTTTGTCGGGTTTCGGTAAATCAAGATGTCGCGACGGATCGTGCCGGACGATCTGCCGTTCCACTAAAAATTGATGGAACGAACGAATCGAACTCGTGGACCGCCGGACTGTCGCACGCGACTTTTGTGCCTGAAGCAGAGATTCGATGTGAAGGACGATGTGGTGGCGCGTGACTTCTTCCGGTGAAGAAATCCCTTCCCGCTCAAGCGTCGTCAGATACTGGTTTAAATCATTTCGATAGGCAGCGGCCGTATTCGCGGACATCTGCCGTTCAATCACTAAATAGTTGATAAATGCTTCCAGTTGTTGCCTCACTGAACTCATCCTCTATCGTTAAGAAATCGCTTACTTTCCCATCATATCAAAGGTGTAAACCGTTGTGAAGAGGTCTGACCTATATTTTTAAAAAAGAAAAACCGTCCTCTTTTTGATGAGGACAGTCAGACGGTTTGGGTTTGTGATTGCGATTGTTCCAGCGCTTCCCGTGCATGCCGTTCTTGGCAGACGCGGCAAACACCGTGAAACGTCAACCGGTGATCCTTAATCTTAAACTGAAAACGCGAGACGATTTCTTTTTCGACTTCTTCTAACATATCATCTAAGATTTCTTCGACGGATCCACATTCGATACAAACAAGATGGTGATGCGAGTGACTCGCCCCTTCTTGTCGTAAATCAAATCGAGATACGCCATCTCCGAAATTGACTTTATCAACGACTTCTAACTCCGTCAACAGCTCAAGCGTCCGGTAAACCGTCGCCAGTCCAATGTCTGAGTTTTTTTCTTTGACCAATAAAAAGACATTCTCCGCACTGAGGTGATCCGACTCATGTTCAAGCAGGATTCGTACGGTCGCTTCACGTTGGGGAGTCAGCTTATATCCTTTACCGCTCAGCTGTTTTTTAATGCGTTCAACACGACTTTCCATCATAGCGCCCCCTTTGGTCGAAACTGATGGTTTTATCATAGCTGATAATCACTCCTTTTTCAAATTAAAATGATTATCAACTGAAAATCATTTACTTTAGAATGATTTTAAAGTACGGATGTGCCAATGTTGGATCGCCATGATCGTTTTCGCATCGACGATTGTCCCATTTCCCACTAATTCCAGCGCCCGTTCAAGCGTCAGCGTCTGGTTTTCGAGGAATTCATCGGCATCGAGCTGCCGCTCCCCTGCCGTCAATCCGGTTGCTTCATAAATATGTACCCGTTCACTGCAAAAACCGGGTGCCCCGTAAAAATCAAACACATGGGTTAATTCGCCCGCTGCATAACCGGTCTCTTCCTTTAGTTCTCTTCCGGCGCAATCTACCGGATCCTCGTCCTTTTCCAGTTTCCCGGCTGGAATTTCAATGGATAATTGTTCAAACGCTTTGCGGTATTGCTCAACGACCAACAAATCTCCTTTTTCATCAAAGGCGATGATGGCGACCGCTCCGTTGTGGTAAACCAGCTCGCGGACGGACGTGTTGCCGTTTGGTAAACTGACGACGTGCTTTTCGACGTTAAAGACTTTTCCTTCATAGATGACTTCCCGCTCAATTGTTTTTTCTTCCATCATGTACACCTCTTCTGTTCGGATTCGAATCACTGCTTTCTTCTCTTCCTCAGTATGCCTGTTTTCCGATTCCGGACGCAAGTCTGTTTCATTCTTTTGGGCAAGAGCACCCGGAACGAAAATCAACCGCTAAATATGCTAAACTGAGTAGCAGTAGCACTAGTTGAAAGAAAAGAGGGATCGATATGGCATTAGGATTAGGCACGATGACGATTTTGAAGCGTGGTCAGGAAGAAGCAACAGAAATTCTGCGGACGGCGCTTGATGAAGGAATCGTTCATTTTGACACGGCGGACGTCTACGCAAACGGAGCGGTCGAGTCACTGATCGGACAAACGTTTTCACCTGAAGATCGGAGCCGATTGTTTCTTGCTTCCAAGGGCGGCAACCGGATGAATGCGACCGGAACGGGCTGGACGTGGGACCCAAGCTATGACTATTTGAAACAGGCGTGTTTCGAGAGTCTGAATCGACTCGAAACATCGTACCTCGATTTGTATTATGTTCACGGCGGAACGATGGAAGACGATCTTGATGCGTCGATCCGTGCGATGAAAGATCTCCAGCAGGAGGGCCGGATCAAGGAATACGGTTTGTCTTCCTTGCGTCCGAACGTCATCAACTACTGGCTGGAGAACAGTGATTTCAGTTATTTGATGACGCCGTATTCGTTGCTTGACCGTCGAATCGAAGAATTGTTGCCGCGGCTTCAAGAACGAAACATCAAACTCGTGGCCCGCGGTCCGCTGGCAAAAGGTCTGTTGACGACGGAGAGTACATCCCGTCTTCAATCCGTCGACCGGTTTGAACAATACGACAAGGAACAGCTGGAGCAGGTGTTGACGACACTCCAAGCCTATCCGCTTCCGGCGATGGCTCTTCAAGCCATCGATCAACAGGCGGATATCGTCTTACCCGGCGCATCCAGCGTGTCACAACTCCAAGCGAATCTGAAAGCGATGCGGGAAACGTTGTCGGCAGAAGAAATCGCACACGTCCTGTCATTGCTTCCTGTTCACACGTATACAGAACATCGATAAGGTTTGAGTTTTTTCAGACGAGGGAATCTCCTTCTTTGTAACGTTATTACAGAGGAGGAGTTTTATTATGTCAAAAATTTTAATCGTTTCAACCAGTGCTGATGATATGAACGGTCACAAAACAGGATTATGGTTCGAAGAGTTCGCAGCTCCATTCAACCTGTTCCACGAAGCCGGCCATGACGTCACGGTCGTTTCTGTCAAAGGCGGCGATGTCCCGATCGATAAAGCTTCAATGGTCAAGGAGATTCTACCGAAATTCCAAGATGCACGCCGTGCTCTTCATGATACGACGCCACTCGCGGATGTCGATCCCGCATCATTTGATGCTGTCTATTTCCCAGGTGGTCACGGAGCGGTCGTCGATTTCCCGAACAATCCGCTTGTCGCCGGCGCCATCGAAGCAATGGTCAGAAAAGACGGTATCGTCGCTTCTGTCTGCCACGGTCCAGCGGCGTTCGCGCATGTTACGATCGACGGTAAACCGTTTGTCTCAGGTCGTCAAATCAACGGCTTCACAGACGAAGAAGAAAAATCAACAGGTCTTGAAGATAAAGTACCGTTCTTGCTTGAAACAACGTTACGCAGCGAAGGCGCAACGTTCCTGACGTCAGATGCCGGCAAAGAATTTGCTGTCATCGACGGCAACGTCGTCACAGGTCAAAACCCGGCTTCAAGTGAAGCGGTCGCGAAACTTGTCTTGGCGAAACTGGCAACGGTCTAAGAACATCTAGTTGAACTCAAAGGGACTGATTCAGCAGTCATTTTCTATGCAGACGAGGGTGGCGGATTTTACATCCGTTATCCTCATTTTGATTCAAACGGAATGACTTCTTTCGCGCTACGCTTATACAGGAAACAGCAAAGAAATCCGTACTGTCAGAGACAAACAAGACCCGCATCCCTGCCTCAATCAGGCAAGGATGCGGGTCTTGTTGTTTCAACTGAAAAACAATGTGCAATAGAGCGATCCCTTTTGCCATTGTTTTACTTTATCACCGTAACAGCCGTTCACAATTCGTGCGTTCACGCTGTAATTCTTCCAGTCGTCGTTGGTCTTTTTGATACTCGGGTTCGAGCTCTTGACGCTGTTGTTCAAGACGGGCTTGTTCATCCGGCGTAAACGAACGGTGAATGATCCGTTCACGACGGTACCACCGCTTAGCAATGATTTCCGGGGCCGGTCCTGCCTTCAATGTCTGGACGACTTGTTCATAGGCAAGCCGCGAGACTTCAGCTTGTGACGCAACATCACGCTGCTCCTCGCAGAGCTGCTCGAGACGGTTCGCAACGAAAGGACGTGTTTTGATCGTCAACTGCTGTTTGATGTCGTGATGGAGTGTTTGTTCGACTTGGGCGCGTTGCATCGCTTCTTCTGTTTCCACCGAAATGACATCAAAGTCCACCGCCGATTCGTCTAAAATCTGTTCCATCTCTTCGAACGACAACCACATCATTTGTTGCGCAACAAACCGGTCAATCAGTCCGGATTCGACATAATAATCGCTGATTTCGCCTCCCCATTTCAGTTCTTTGACGGCATAACCGGCATATTGTTCAATCATCTCATCCGTTTCTTCATCGATCCAGTCTTCATAATCCGTAAATACACTCACGCTTTTTGTTACCTCCTCTAATGCTCTTACAATTCATCTACTCTATCACAGTCTGCATCAAAAAGAATCCACAAAAAATCAACTCACTCTGCCCTGAACAGAAGTGAGTTGATATTAGATCACAGACCGTGAAATCCCCGCAGGTCAGACATTGGCCTGATTTTTTTTGATCTCTTCAATCGCCCAGTCACACCAGTCGAGGTAGTTGAGCATCATCCGTAACCCATATTCACTGGTCAGCGTTTCCCCAAGCGTGGCCCCGTTCTCGAGATGATCTTTTCGCCACACCCGCATCAAGTCGACCGCAAACTGGTGATGCCGTTTGGACTCTTCCAGATACAGGACCGCTTCATCCGGAGGCAACAGATGCAACAAAGACACCCGCATCAGATTCTCGTCCTTCATCTTCGGTTTGAATTCACTCGGCGCCCGCAGCCAGGCAACGAGTGCCGTTTGTCCTTGTTCCGTGATCGAATAGACTTTTTTATCGGGCAGGTCTTCTTGAACGATATAGACACTTGTCACCAGTTGATCGTCTTCCATCTTTAATAATTCACGGTAAATTTGTGTATGATGCGCCGTCCAAAAATGCGTCATCTGTTTTTTGAACGTCGTACTTAAATCGTATCCGGTCGCTTCTCCCTGAGTTAGCAGTCCGAGCAATGCAAATCGTAACGCCACTGGCTGCACCTTCTTTCATCAAATGTATATATTGTTAATTATCTCAGAGAAATGTTTATTATGCTACTTTCTGCCTAGCTTTCGGTCAAAAAGAAAAAGAACTGCCGCGTTTTCTACGCTAGTCAGTCCTTTTGTTGCGTTCACCGTTCAGAAAAAGCTAGAATTCCCGTATAAACCGTCTTCCAGTACTCGGTCGGATGCGGCACGAATTGATTGCGTTGAATGGTTTCACCTTCGACCGTTGTTAAGACCGTCGTTTCTTCTTCCGCCAACCGGGCGAACTCAGCGAACGAAAAAGCGAGGAGCCGGCGGACTTCCGTCTTCTGCAACGAATAGCCGGTCAGTGGTTTTGCCGAGTCCGTCAAGAAAAGATGAATCCGTTCCCGGTCAATGAAGCCCGGTAAGCATAATTCTTCTTGATACACACCGAGTCCGTACAGTTCTTCAAAAGACTTGACGAGTCCGATTTCTTCTTCAAGTTCCCGAACTCCGTCAGCAACTGACTCACCGGCCAACAGATGACCGGCCGCCGTGATATCCAGCATCCCGGGAAAGTCTTTTTTCTGATCCGCCCGTTGCTGTAACACGACCTGCTGTTTCTTGCTGTCGATGACAAAACAATGAAACGTCTCATGCCACAGACCTTGCGTATGCACGTCTTGCCGCGTTGCCGTATACAAAGGATGTCCGGCTTCATCCACCACCATCAGCTGTTCCGATTCACTCATCGTAACACCTTCGAGGCTTGATAAAACCGTTCCCCGACTGTATACAATTCAGCAATTAAAAAGACGAGCGCAATCCAAATGATTGCACTTGGGAACAGTAACATCGCGGTCAAAAAGAGGAATCCTTCCGTCCGTTCAACCAATCCCGGTTGATACTGGAACGACTTGAACCCATAATTCTCGCTGACTGCTCCAATCGCCAGAAACATCGTCATCCCGATCACAAAGGAAGCGATTAAAAATAAGATGACGACTTGTGTCTCCGGAAAGCGGAGCGCAAGTCCAAGCAAGACGGACAGTTCGACGATTCGATCGAGCACCAAATCAAGAATCGTTCCGATCGGCGTCGTTTTCTCACGCCGCGCCATCGTGCCGTCCACGACGTCTAACATACCAGAGATCCATAATAGTAAAATGGCAATACCCATCATATCATTGTATACAAAAAAACCTGTTGCACCCCCGATGATTCCGGAAATGATAGTCACTTGGTTCGCTGAAAGTCCCATTTTCTTTAATAAGGTCGCTACCTGTTCAAAAAGGGGCTGGACAACTTTTCTGGCCCGTGTATCTAACATATTACCCCTCCTTCCTGACGATATAAGCTGTCATTGCTTCAGAAAACGTCTCACTCGTCTGCACGATCAGACGCTCTCCTGCTTCGCGTTCGACTTCATAAAATCGGACGCCGTACTGGATCAGCTCTTTCGTAATCGTAACACGTTCAAAACTTTCCTTCGTCGGTCTTAAGACCAACTTCACATCGGACAAGGAATACCATTCACCGTTCAGATGAACTCCATCCCCGAAAAACGGACTCGTCTCCGCCAGCCGGACCGGATTGCCTTGATCAATAATCCGTCCCTGTTCCATGACGTAGACATAATCCGCCATCGCCATCGCTTCTTCCCGGTCATGCGTCACAAGTAATGTCGTGACGCCTTCTGCTTCCGTCAGCCGTCGAATCAGCGTCCGCAGTTCCCGACGCCGTGGCAAATCAAGACTTGAGAACGGTTCGTCCAGTAACAGGAAGTTTGGTTCGCTGGCCAGCGCCCGGGCGAGACTTGCCCGTTGCTGCTCTCCACCGGACAGTTCATGGACAAATGACTCCGCCCGCCCGGTCAAACCGACACGCTCCAGCCATTCGTTCACATCCTGCCGGCTCCCTTTTTTCATTGCCAACCGGACATTTTGTCCGACGGTCAGATGCGGGAACAGTAACGGACGCTGAAACAACATCGTGACGCCCCGTTCGTTCGGCGCGACACGTGTCATCTCCGTTGATCCGAAGTGAATCGTTCCGCTCGAGACACGCTCCAGTCCGGCGATCAAACGGAGTAACGTGGTTTTTCCGCTGCCGCTTGGTCCGACGAGGGCAACACACTTACCTGAGGAAATTGTCAAATCAATGTCTTGTAACACCTTTTTCTTTCCAAATGTCTTCGTTACGTGCTGGATCATTACGTCCATCTAACAGCCTCCGAACAAGTCGAACCCACGATGAGAACACCATGAGTTGAACAAAATAAATCAAAAATGGTAAAGCAATCAACCAAATCGTCGCTTCTTTCGCTGCAACCAACGAATTTCCCGTATAGAGTGGAAAGGCTTCGAGGGCGATCATCCGGACGACACCGCCACCGATCAGTGCGACAAGTGCGTACTGACTTAACGCAATCACCGTCACGAGTAAGGTGACGGACTGTAACGACGACCGCATCATCGGACCGGTCAGGAAAAAGAACCGTTTGAAGCGGTTCGGTTGGATGAGAATCATCTGTTCCATCATCTGTTCACCGAGTGCTTGAAATCCGTTCGTATAGATACGGATCGTGTACGGCAATGTCGGTAACAGCAACACCAACAAGACGCCTAAAAATTGATCGGCGAGCCCCAGTCGAATCCAGGTCAGGTACAAGCCGAACGATAACAACAAGACGGGCAGGAACAGCGGCAAGCTGATCAACAGTTCCATCAACCGAATCAGCCTGCCGGTGCGAAACGCAATCGCTTTTCCGGCTGCATAGCCAATCAGGTGATTCAGCAGCGTCACTGCCATAATCATCAGGACAGTCGTTGTCAGCGTGTCCAGTAAACGCGGGTTCCACGTCCAGGTCGTCGGGATGACACCGATCAAGGGCAGGACGATCAGACCAATCAACAGACTTTTCACAAGGGTGGGTCTCATTCCGCTCGCCCCTTACTGATCCGTTCCGTCAACGGTCTGACGAAACGCGTGAATGTCAATAACACAACCAACAAACTGACGGTCAGGACGACACTGATGGCGAAAGCTGCCGGTTGGCTCGATAAATCGCCTTGTGTGTATAAATCAAAGGCGTAAACCCCAATCATCTTCGGATAGGTGACGCCGAGTAACGCCGGCACCTCATAAGCGAACAACGTAAAGGCAAAGACGATGAAGGCCGCTTCCAGCACCGGGAATAACAGAAACACACCTTTTCCGTGCCAAAACCGCCGCATCCGTGACAGACCCAACATCAAGCCCAATTCTTCATAACGGTGATCGAGACGTCGATATACCGGCAGAAGATAAAAGAAGACGAACGGCACTTCCTTATAAAGATAAGTCAAGATGATACTGAGATGATTTGCTTCATGCGGTCCGATGACGGGCAGGTCACTTAAATACAGAATCGACAGATATGCTGCACCGAGGTGCGGGATAAACAACGGCAATGCCAACAGTTGTTCCGTAAAACCCGTCCGTTTCGCAAAATAATCCGCAAGCATCGCCCCGAGCAACACGGACAGGAGTGTACTGCTCAATGCGACATAAAGGCTGATGCCGATACTTTCCAAAAAAACGGCATCAGACGCAAGACGGCTGTAGTCGTTCCAGGTCGTCATCGACAGACTGACGACCAGACCATACACCACCATACCGGCAATCAGAAGTGCCGCCGGCCAGGCATTACCTCGCCACACGTTCCGGCCAGTCCTTCCGGATCAGATCAAACAGTTCCGGATCGAGCTCCGCCCGGACTTTTCCGTTAAAGTCCGCCGGCTTCGGTGTCGAGGCTGCCGCCGGGACATCGGCGAACGCCGCTTGTTCCTGCTGATTGAGCTTCGAAAGATCAAGGCTCGTTCCGTCACCCCAATAGGTCGCATCAAACTTCTTCAGTTGCGCTTCTGCCGACAACAGTTGATTGATTGTCACAAGAGCACCGTTTGGATTAGGGGCATTAAATGGAATCGTCAAGAAGTGTGTCGAGGCAATCGACCCCTCTTCTAAAATCAAAGGGCGTGTCTGCTTCGGAAACGTGCCTGATTTCACTTCTTGCTCCGCCCGTCGTTCGTTGAAGCCCATCGTAAACGAGACATCGCCTTTCGCATACAATTGGTCCAGTTGCGCCAATGTCTTCGGATACGTTTTTCCTTCTTTCCACAAATACGGTTTGAGTTCGTTCAGATAAGCCCATGTTTTCTTGAAATCGGCTTTCGGATCTTGTAACGTCTCTTTTGATTCAACACCGTACATGACGTGACGGACAAACGCATTTCCCGTAAAGTCCGTTACTTCCGGATAAGTGAATTTGCCCGGATTCTGTTTGACCCAACTCTTCAGCGTCTTGAGATCTTTTGGCGGATTCGCGACACTCGCCTGATCGTAGTGGAACGTATACTGGACTTTGCCCCATGCGGCTTCCAGCTCGTCGGTCGGCGTCCCGCTGTCTGAACCTTGTGCTTGTGGATCCACGTACTTCATATTCGGCAGCACCTTCGTGATTTCACCGTACAATAAACCGTCTTTTTTCGCGTTTCGGAAGTTATCTCCGTTGATCCAGATGACATCGATGACGCCCGTCTCTTTGCCGGCTTTTTTCTCGGCCCGTAACTTTTGAATGATGTCTGCTGTCTCAATCGGCACACGCTCTAGTGTAATCTGATGCTCTTTTTTCAAGCGGGGTGTCAGGTACTCATCGATATAGGCATTGATCCCGTCATCGCCGCCCCACATATACATCCGGACCGTCGTGTCAGCCGCCGCTTTTTCAATCGTCGTATACGAAGAACCCAGTACTTTATCTTGTGTCGGCGCTGCCGGAGTATTGCCACAACCAGCCAGTACGAGACCCGCTGCCGCTATTCCGATTATTTGTTTTCTCATCCGTAAAAATCCCCTTTTATTTTTTATCAAAACCTGATTTCCCGAACCATTCGATCATCCTCGGAAACAGCGCATATGCTTTGGCGGAACCTTCCATCCAGAAAGGGGCGTTGACTTCCCGCTTTTTTTTGACCATCGCCCGGACGATTGTTTGCGCCAATTTCTCTTTTGATAAGAGAATGTTCGCCACGTTTTTTTCGTATTTCCGGCTGATATCCGCACGAACAAAAAATTCCGTTGCGATGGGTCCCGGATTGACGGTCATGACATGAATTCCTTTTGGCTTGAGTTCCAGACGCAAGGCGTTTGAGAACTGCAACAAGGCAGCCTTCGTCATACAGTAGATCGTCGACTTCGGTGTCGGCAACTTGCCTGCCTGACTGGCGACGTTGATGACCATCCCGTTTGGGCGGAACAGACGCAGGCACGCTTTTGTCAGTCGAATCGGACTGAGGACGTTAATCCGCGTCATTGATTCAATCGTCTCGATTGTCGTATCTTCCAAAAAACTAAACTCCCCGAATCCTGCATTGTTGATCAGTACATCAATCATGCCATACCGTTCTGCGATCTGTTCTGCAAGAAGCTCCGGTGAATGTTCCAAGTCATAGACAAAATACTCGGCATTCAAGTCTTTTGCCAGTCGACGTAACCGGTCTTCCCGTCTCGCCACTAAAATCAAGTTTGCCCCGTAGCGATTCAGTTCACGCGCAAGTGCCTCGCCGAGCCCACTTGAGGCACCGGTCAAGACGACGACTTTATTCAGTAGATTCATGAGCTTTCACCTTGTTTGGCGTAATACAAAATCCCGTCTCGTTTGACGACCGTAATCTGTCCACTGGCGACAAGGTAGTCGAGACGTGCCTTCATCTCACTCATGACAAGCGGAAATGATTTTTTTAACCGGTTGCCGTATGTCACACGGGCCAATTCGAACAGTGTCTGTTCTCCTTCTATGTGCTTCAGCAACTGTTCCCCTCTTGCCTTGCGTTGTAACAGCCGTTCTTCAATCAAGGACGGAACATCGCGAATCGGTTCACCGTGACCGGTGTAGGCCAGCTCGATCTGTTCTCCCTGTAATTTCCGAAGCGAACGCATATAGGCCAAGACAGGTCGTTTCGCGTCCGACGTATCGCCGCTCTGCGGCTGCTCAAGCAACGGGTTGGGTTCGACCCGGGCCAACAGATGATCGGCCGCAAACAAAACACCGGATTGACTCAAAATACCGATTTGATCACTTGCATGTCCCGGTAACTCGAGGACTCGGTATGTACCGGACTCACAAATCGAATCGCCCTCCTGCAAGACATGATCCAGCCGTCCTTTTCCGAGCCATTTCAAGGCTGACATGTAGCTTGGCAAAAGCGTCCGGATTTCTTCCGGTACACCAAACGAAATCGCCAGACGTTGTAAAAAATCGTCGCCTTGGCTCAAAAAAGTCTCGTCTTGTTCCAGATACGGACGTAATCGGGCATGTCCGTAAATCGGAATCCCTTGGTCCGAGAAACGGTACGCCATGCCCGCATGATCCGCATGATGGTGTGTCACGATCACTTTATCGAGCATGGAGACGGTTAAGCCGATGTGTGCCAGTCCTTTTTGCATCGCCTGCCAAGCTTGTTCCGTATCCGGACCACAATCAATCAAGATTGTTTCTGTTTTTGTCCGTAAGACGTAACAGTTCACATCACCGACTGGAAACGGTGTCGGTATAGGTAATACGAAGATTTCATCTTCTTGTGACATGGGCAAACCCCTCTTTTCTCTCCATCGTTTCCTTCATTATAGAGAGAAAGGAGTGACAGCGGCAAATTTTGTCTGCTGTCATCGAATATTCAGGTAAACAGCATACGTCCTTAAGCGTCATTTGGATGCAAAAAAACGACCTTTCCGCAGATTGAAAGGTCGTTTTACTGCTTATTTTAAGTTGAGGACGGTTAATTTATCGCGTGTCATCGAAGCTAAGCTTCGTCCGACGCCTTGTACGCCGAGACCTGAAGATTTCACACCGATGAACGGGAAGTGATCGGGACCACGTTCCGTCCGACCATTGATTTGAACCGAACCGGTTTCGAGCGCGTCAGCAACACTGAACGCTGCGTCGATGTTTTCCGTGAAGACACTTGCTTGAAGACCGTATTCCGATTCGTTCGCATAGGCGATCATCTCTTCGACCGAGTTGACACGAATGATTGGTAAGACCGGTCCGAACGGTTCTTCCCATGCAATCCGCATATCGCGTGTGACATGGTCAAACAACGTTGGTTCGATCAAGTTCGCTGTCCGGTTTCCACCTGTGACGAGCGTAGCGCCTTTTTCGTTCGCATCCGTAATCAGACCTTCGACGAAATCAGCTGACTTCGCATCGATCAATGGGACGACAACACTTTCGTCTTCCGGTGAACCGACTGTCAATTTCGCGATTCGTGCAGACAATTCTGCGACGAGCGCATCTGCCTGAGGTTCAAGAACGAATACACGTTTGATTGCTGTACAACGTTGTCCGGAATATGAAAACGCACCGCTGATGATGTGATCTGCCGCGAGCGAGAGATCCGCATCCTCCAGAACGAGGGCCGGGTCTTTCCCGCCAAGTTCGAGAACGAGTGGAATCATTGACGATTGACGCGAGAGATGTTGTCCCGTCGCCGTACCACCTGTGAACGTAATCATGTTGATGCCGGGATGAGCTGTCAAATAATCACCGATGACCGATCCACGACCGGTTACGAGATTGACGAGTCCTGCCGGCAGACCTGCTGCGACAAGAGCTTCTACCATCAAGATACCGCTGATTGATCCTTGTGTCGCCGGTTTGAAGACGACAGCATTTCCTGTCATCAAGGCTGGTGCAAGTTTCGCCGCTGCGAGGTTGACCGGATAGTTAAACGGTGAAATCGCCAGTACGACGCCGAGTGGTGCTTTTTTAATGACAGCGATTTTTTTGGCGCTTCCGCCCGGGAATGAATCCCCTTGCATCATCTGTCCATCAAAACGAAGACCTTCTTCCGCTGTATAACGAATGATTTCAGCTGTCCGTTTTACTTCCTTGATCCCGTCCGCAAGACCTTTACCGACTTCACGCATGATGACTTTCCCAATCTCATCCGCCCGCTTCTCAAGTTCAGTTGCCCAAGCATGGAGTAATTCCGCTCGTTTGTTGGCCGGTACTTTTGCCCATTCCGCTTGTGCCGTTTTGGCTGAAGCGATCGCTCGATCGACTTCCGGTTTTGTCATCGCTTGAACACGACCCACTATGTCTTCTTTATAAGGTGAAGAAATTTCAATCGTTTCATTGGATTCACTTTCATGCCATTGTCCATCTAATAAAAATGTATACGTTGTTGCTGTAGTCATTCCACTCGACCTCCATATCTTTTTTCTCTCTCACTTCAGTGTGTGGCTGCATAGCTTATTGTAATCAATTGGTCAGACAAATGCCAAACTTTTTGCTTAACATAAAATGAAAGCGATTACAACAATTTTTTTATTCTTTTTCGTATGTAATTTTTTCCGCTATCTGCCGATAACTAGTCAGAAGTGCAGTGCAGGATTGAAAGGAGCTCGATAACGTGTACAATCAACACGATATTTTATTAGAAGCCGGAACAAATGAATTGGAAATCGTCATTTTCCACTGTGGTCCGTATACGTTTGGTATCAATGTCATGAAGGTCCGGGAAATCATCGTCCCGCTACCAATGACTCCACTCCCGGGAACACCGGATGCTGTCAAAGGCTTAATTGAATTGCGCGGTGAAGTCATGACCGTGATCGATTTACCGACTGTCATCGGCGTTGCCCACGAAGAAACGACGGATGATCGCTTGATCATCTGTGAATTCAACGGAGAAAAAAGTGTTCTCCGGGTAGACGCCGTGACTGAAATCCGCCGTATCTCGTGGGAACAGATTGATACGCCGAATGAGCTGGCACGTGGAATTGAAGGATTGACGAACGGTGTCGTCAAGACCGGTGATAAAATGATCATCTTGCTCGATTATGAAAAAATCGCCCTCGAACTTTCACGTAAAGACATCTTCGCCCGCGAAGAAGGACGTCGTGTTTTGCCGCGTAACCGGTCGAACAAAACGATCTGGATTGCCGAGGACTCGGAGATGTTGCGGACCCTCATCATCGAAACGCTCGAAGAAGCGGGTTATCACGGTCTGAAATGGTTCATCAACGGAAAGGATGCGTTTGATGCCTTTGAGGCGGGAAGCGACTGCGATCTCTTGATCACGGATATCGAGATGCCGAAAATGGACGGATTACATTTGACGAAACGTCTTCGTGAAGATGACCGGTATACCGAGTTGCCGATCGTCGTGTTCTCGTCCCTGATTTCGGATGACCTCCGTCATAAAGGAGAATCGGTCGGAGTCAATGCGCAAATCACGAAACCGGAAATCGGTCGCTTGATCGAAACGGTTGATACATACGTCCTCTAATTCTTACATCACGAAAAAACCGTCTTCCTGAACACTAGGAGGACGGTTTTTCTCATTCGTCGAAAACGAATTTGCTTTATTTCATTGGACCGAATCAGGATTTTTGCCGAGAAAGACATCCAGCCATACTTTCCTGAAATCGACCATACATTGCTCGACCCGGTGCAAGATATCGGAGGCATTCGTTAACGAACCCGTCTCCGCCTCACGCTCTAGAAGTTCAAAATCATCTGCTAAGTCGTCCGCTGCAACGGAATAGGAGGCGCCTTTTAGTAAGTGAGCTAATTTTTCGGTCTGTACCGCATCATTTGCTGCGACTGCGTCTTTCAATTCCGGAAACTTACGATCGAATTGAGCGATGTACGTCTCACCGATTTTTTGTAGAAACACTTCATCGCCACCTGCAATCATACGCAGTTCTTCTAATTTTTTTGTATTGAAAAAAGGCATCGTATTCCCTCCCTTGTTTGTATTTTATCATTAATCGTTTCAAAAAAAAATCTGAGAATCATTTACACGCCCTCCATAGTGTTCCTATAATAAAAAAGTGAAGAGCAGGAGGGATAGACAAATGTTGACGATTTATCGAAGCGATGTGACGGGGGCAGTCAACGAAATCCAAGAGTTCACGAAAGGTTCTTGGATTCATCTTGTCAATCCGACAAAAGACGAAGCCGATCAAGTCATCGCTGCCACAAAAATTCCTGAGGATTTTATCTACGATCCACTGGACGTCGAGGAAAAACCTCGTTTTGAGAAAGATGATGAAGGGTTATTGATGATCGTCGATGTACCCTACATTGAAGAAGAATCATCTGGACGACGGTACAATACGATTCCACTTGGTATCATCGTAACGTCGAGACATTTCATCACTGTCTGTTCGCAACAGCTTGATGTGTTGACTTTGTTCTCGAGCGGAAAACTCCGCGCGTTCCGGACGAACTACCGCTCACGGTTCGTCTTTCAAATCTTATATAAAGTCAGTTCCTCCTATCTCCGGTTCCTCCGGCAAATCGATCGCCGGATGGATGAATTGGAGGAAGAATTACAACGATCGATGCGAAATCAGGAAATCTTCCAATTGATGAACCTGCAGAAGTCACTTGTCTATTTCATGACTTCCTTAAAATCCAATGACGGCGTCCTCGATCGCATCATCAAGACACCGAGTCTTGAAAAACACGAGGATGATGAAGACTTGCTAGAAGATGTGTTCGTCGAACACCGTCAAGCAATGGAAATGGCCCAGATCTACAAAGACATCATCAGTTCGACGATGGATACGTTTGGTTCCGTCATCTCGAACAACGTCAACTTCGTCATGAAGTTTTTAGCGTCGATCACGATCGTCATTTCGATTCCGACGATGATTTCCGGGATGTTCGGAATGAACGTCCATGTCCCTTGGGAAGGCGAAGTCATCGGATTTTGGATCGTCTTCGGCATGATGATTTTCTTCTCCGGTTTAGCTGCCTTTATTTTATGGCGCCGACGATTCTTCTAGCAAACAAACCAAAAAAAAAGCCACCCGCTTTTCAAGACGTTCGCAGAATTGGAGGAACGGACAGCTGTCCGCTCTGTCCCCAATCTAAACGACTCTCGAAGGTGAGTGGTTTTTTCATTTTTTAATTGATTTCAACCGTGACGAGACACAAATCGTCTGCATCATCACTCTGATCCGGTTGAATGAGCTGGTGAATGCCCGGTCCTTGTTGCTGGATCAATTCACGAATCGCGCTGATCCCCTCATCAATCCCCTTACTGTACAATTCCATGAAACCATCTGTATACAAGTAGACACATCCAGGCGAAACAAGGTCAATCGTATGGCTCGTATACTCGGAATCCTCGAACATCCCGACCGGAAGGCCTGTGTTCTCAAGCGGAATGATTTGATTGCCCATCCGTAATAAACCGGGTGGATGTCCCGCATTGGCGTAGCTGAGTTTCATCTCGTCGAGTTCAATATACAAATAGACGGCCGTAAAGTAGATTTCCGTCTCATCTCCCGGAAACAGCCGGCTCATCTGCTTGTTTAATTCTTCAAGCACTTTTGCCGGGTCACCGATCCGGTGCACCAGTTCAAACAAAATCGAACTCATGCCCATCGTGATCAAAGCGGATGAAACACCGTGCCCCATCACGTCAAATAAGATGATGCCATATTTCTGAGGCGAAATCCGATACCAGGCGTACATATCTCCTGCCAGTTTTTTTGACGGGATGTACGTTGCCATGATCCGGATATCCTCATCTTCGATGTTTGCGCTCAAGACACTTTGTTGCAGTTTTTGCGCCAAGTCGAAGTCTTCTTGTAACACCTTTTCGTACCGTTTCCGGGCGTCAATGGCTTGTTTGAGTGACATGGCATTGCGGACACGGGCCAACAATTCCGTTTTCCGGATCGGCTTCGTCGTGTAATCGGAGGCACCGGCATCAAGTCCATCGGCAATATCTTCTTCATTGGATCGACCCGATACGATGACAATCGGCAATTCATCCAAGCCAAACCGTTTACGAATCAAACGTGTGGCGTCAATTCCACTGATTCCGGGCATTTCCACGTCGAGTAATACGACGTCAAGTGTTTCGATGAACAGCGGGTCTTCCATCAGTTCCATCGCTTCTTCCCCACTCATTGCCTTGACCACATCGTATCCTTCGTTTTCAAGCAATCGTTCCAAAATCATCAAATTCGTAAACTCATCATCTACGACTAGTATACTCATGTCGTCTCACCTCGTTCCATTAACATATTCATTTGAAAATAGTTTAGCACACAATTTACATTTTCGTTTAGACGAACGGCGCTTTTTCCGTCATACTAAAGGAAGAATGAAAGGGGGAATGGATCATGTGGCTGTATGTCGTCTCCATTCTAATCATCGTTTTCGTCCTGGTCGCTTCAATCCTCGTGATTTCAAAAGGGTACGGCTATAAAGGCAATAAGGATGACATCGAAATTGATTACGATGAAATCAACCGTAAGCTGACTGAAAAACACGATGACGAGCATCGACCGTAAGATTACTGGATCGTCTCAGACCATCATATCATTGGATGGTCTTTTTGTTGTATTACAAATGCATGTTTTCAGTTAGCAGATAAGGGTATATTCATATCATGGTCAAATAATATTTTAAGGGAGTGTCAATCATGCAACCAAACTTACCAAACGATCCACATGCTGTACATGCTGAAAACCCGAACCGTCAATTCGATCAGGAAGCGTCATCTGGTCGCCAAGTCAGTTTACTTACGGGAATGTTGTTAGGGGCAGTCGTCGGTGGTCTCTTGACATTACTCAGTTCATCTAGCCGTCAAAACACGAAGCAGAGCCTTCGTGGTGCCAAGGACTCCGTGTCGACACTGGCTTCTTCCATCAAAGAAGATCCGTCAGGTAAAGCGTCACAAGTCATCAACCAAGTGAAGAGCGCTTCAAGCATCATCCAAGAAGTCGCATCAGACGTTCAAAACGTCTACGACAAAGTCAACACGGAACTCGATACGGTGAAAACGGATGCTTCGTCTGTGAAAGACACAGTAAACGAAGCCAAAGGTGATCTCAATTCGATCAGCAATAAAGTGGTCGAAGCCAAAGACGTGGCGCTCGGGAAAGAAGAAGCCCCAGCTGAGCATCAACCTAAAAATACACAACAAAGCGGTTCACAGCAAAACGATTCACAGCAAAATAAATAAGTGACTGACACCTTCACAGTTCAACTGTGAAGGTGTTTTTTCATTGAAAATACTTCACGATGATCGCGACACGCTCGCGCATCCCGTAACGTAATACACCTGACAGCGGCGTCTCAGCCGGAATCGCATCGGTCGTCAAGTTCATCTGCTCGGCTTCCTTTCGTGCCCGATACAAATGAAAATCTGACGTGACGATTGAAACACGGGTTTCAGATTCCGGTAACAACCGTTTCGAAAACGTCAGGTTTTCCGTAGTTGACGTCGATTGATCTTCGAGTAACAAACGATTTTCGGAAATACCTGCTTCAATCATTCCCCGTCGCATCGCTTCGGCTTCGGAAATTGCCTCGCCCTTTCCTTGCCCGCCACTCAAAATGAAAGTCGTATCCGGAAACTGTTTGCCGTACCGGGCTGCCGCCTCAATCCGGTTGCTTAAAATTAATGACGGAGTCTCTCCTTTGACACCGGCTCCCAGCACGATGACATACGGATGTTTTCCATTTGCCAACGGTCGCTCTCCCTTAGCGACGAACAGACCCATGCTGAACCAAAACACGACCAGCATCGAGATGATGCCGAAACCAACTTTATACATACGCCTTACACGAAATTTCATACGATTCATCTTCTGCAACGTTCCCCTCAGTGCCGATTACTTTTTTGATCTTTCATCATTTTTTACACTTCTGTATATACGCCCGTTAACGAAAAAGGTTTCATCACTGATTTCTTTAAAGGAATCTTCATTTGGATGATCGACAAAAAAGATACATCCCGTGAGTATGGGATGTATCTTTTATTCATATCGTTGGTTCAATTTCCCCAAATTGACGTCACGTATTCCGGATGATCGATGAAGGGATTCCGGTTTTTTTGCCATTTCTCGAAGATGATATCGTTTCGTCTTTTTTCAATCGCATCGACTGGATCCAGCTTGTTCCATGCTTTTAACGTCGACAGTTTTCCATGAAGTGGATTTGTACCGTTGCTGACATTTTCTGATGCTTCCAAATCGATTTCGCCGCCGCCTTCATAACGGACCGCCATGTAGAAGATCATCCGCGCAATGTCGCCTTTGACACGTGTCGGAGGCTCCCATGAATCACCATCGCGGTAACAGTCACAACCGGCATACTTCGTTCCGCCGTTGTCAAAATCAAGATTTCCCCGTGCACTGTTGACGACAACATCTTCCGGACGAAGGTGGTGTAAGTCGGTTCCCGGTCCGTTACTTGTTCCAAAGTCCCCGTGCGATTTTGCCCAGACATGCTCCCGGTTCCATTGACCAACGTTCCCACCGTTATTACTTTTCGCAATCGATTTACCGGTATAGAGTTCAATGACGTTATTCGCATTGTTTGGATCCTGGTCTGTTTCCTTGAGGGCTGTCCAGACGGTATCATACGACACTTGTGTATGGTTATCGATGATGTCGTGCAACGATGCCTTTAATGCTGCTCCGGTTTTTCCTGACGCCGGTAAATAATAAGCATCGATCGTTGATTGTGACGTGACCATCTGTGGTCCGGCAACGATTTTGGTTGGTTCTGTTTTAGCAATGACTGGTGTAAACGAAATTGACCCAAGTGCCAGTGCCGCGACAAGCGCACCGCTGATTTTCGACTTCCAATTCATACTGTTTCCCCCTTGATCGCATATGTACGTGCTGGCGTTACATCCTCATTTTCACACCTCATTTCGGATCTGAGAAGCTGGACAAAAGACCTTTAAATTCACGGCCTTAAACTGAATCAAAATTCACTCTGATGTTCAAGAGTCAGAAGGTCCTGTTTTTTTCTCAATATCAGATCAATTTCGCAATCATTCTTCATCTAAAAAAATATTCTAGGGTCAAAAGTCACGAAAACAAGATGTTTGCAAATAAGCGCAGCGGTTGATACACCGGCGCCGTCTGGTTGATATACTAGAGATGCAAACGCTTTCATAAACTCATAGGAGGTTCTTTCATGAAACAAAAACGCTTGATTGTCGCAACACTTGCGACAGCTACTTTTTTAGCGCCACTTGTGCAACCGATTGCAGTCGGCGCGACGGCGGACAATGGAACGATGATGCAGTATTTTGAATGGTACTTGCCAAACGACGGCAACCATTGGAACCGCTTGAGCAGTGATACGACGAAACTGGATCAGCTCGGGATCACCTCGGTCTGGATTCCGCCCGCTTACAAAGGAACGAGTCAAAATGATGTCGGGTACGGTGCGTATGATTTGTACGATCTCGGGGAATTTAATCAAAAAGGAACTGTCCGGACGAAATACGGAACGAAAGCACAGCTGAAATCGGCCATCAATCAACTGCATACAGCCGGGATTGATGTCTACGGTGATGTCGTCATGAACCATAAAGGCGGCGCTGATTTCACGGAATCGGTAACTGCTGTTGAAGTCAACGGCGGCAACCGCAATCAGGAAATTTCGGGAGATTATCAGATTCAAGCTTGGACCGGCTTTAATTTCGCCACACGTAACAATGCATATTCGAACTTCAAGTGGAAATGGTATCACTTTGACGGGACAGACTGGGATCAGTCACGTTCCAAAAGCGCCATCTATAAGTTCCGGGGTACAGGAAAAGCCTGGGATACTGATGTATCCACGGAAAACGGGAATTATGATTACTTAATGTATGCTGATGTCGATTTTGATCATCCGGAAGTTCAGCAGGAAATGAAGAACTGGGGTAAATGGTACGTCAATGAGCTTGGTCTCGACGGATTCCGACTCGACGCCGTCAAACATATCAAACACGGTTATCTCGCGGACTGGCTTGCCAACGTCCGGCAAACAACCGGCAAACCGTTATTTACGGTAGCCGAATACTGGCAAAATGACCTCGGCACGCTGAAAAACTATCTCAGCCGGACGAACTATCAGCAGTCGGTCTTCGATGCCCCACTGCATTACAAGTTCGAACAGGCGAGTAAAGGTGGCGGGTATTATGACATGCGGACAATCTTTAATGGAACCGTCGTCCAAGACAATCCGACGCTTGCTGTCACACTTGTCGAAAACCATGATTCACAACCCGGCCAATCGCTCGAATCAACGGTCCAGGCTTGGTTCAAACCGCTCGCTTACGCAATGATCTTAACGCGTGAACAAGGGTATCCGTCGGTCTTTTACGGGGATTACTACGGGACAAAAGGTACTTCAACTCGGGAAATTCCAGCACTGGGCTCTAAAATCGATCCACTCTTAAAAGCCCGGAAAGACTTTGCCTATGGAAAACAAAACGATTATCTCGACAATGCCGATATCATCGGTTGGACACGCGAAGGGGTAACGGATCGCGCAAAATCAGGTCTCGCGACCATCCTTTCCGATGGACCGGGCGGCAGCAAGTGGATGTACGTCGGAACACAAAACAAAGGTGAGGTTTGGACAGATATCACCGGCAACAACTCCGCATCTGTCACGATCAACCAAGACGGTTACGGTCAGTTCTTCGTCAATGGCGGATCCGTCTCCGTTTACCGGCAACAGTAATGACCTAATTATAACAGCATGATAAAAGCCGATTTTCAGGGACCATAATGAGGTCCATGAAAATCGGCTTTTCTTATTCCGCGAGTCCAATGCTCCCCCGGACATGTTCGTCCTGCTCGATTGCTTCGAGTAAAAAGTGAGCGACATCGGCACGATTGATTTGTTTCGCTTGTTCCGGTACACCGGTATCGGCTTGCCGGTACAGTCCGGTCAACGGACCGTTCATGAGCCGCAGCGGCCGTGCCACCGTATAGGCGACATCCGCCTGTTTCAACAGTTCGATGGCCTGACGATGATCCTTTAACGGGTTCTTCAGGATTTGCTGGGCCAGTAAGCCTTGGGCACCCGGAAGTTCCTGATCAACTCCCGCCGAAGCGACATACCCGATTCGTTCGACACCATTGATCTTCATCGCATTGATGATCCGCAGAAGACTGCGTTCTAAAAATCCGCTGTACGCCAGACTTTCGGTTCCGAGGGCCGTCACTACTGCGTCTTGTCCCTGCATGGCTTGATTCACCGCTTCTTGGTTAAGTACGTCCCCTTCTATAATCTGCAGTTTCTCGTCCGTCAACTCGAGTTTATCTGGATTGCGGACAAAAGCCGTCACGGTATGTCCATGGGCGATTGCCTGTTTGACTAATTCTTGTCCCGTTTGACCGGTTGCTCCGAAAATAATCAGCTTCATCAAAAATTCCTCCTCTGGCGTATTCTCTAATTCATGTACCCTTCCCTTTCTATCGTTAATCGTGTTAGCTTTTTCATATTTTCAGAAAATGGTTCCTTCTCAATTTCAATTTGTGCTAAAATTCAGTTAATAACAATGGATATTTTTTCCTTATCCTGTTCTTTTTATGGAGATTCTTCACCATAATGCGCTTCAAATCTCCCAAAAATGACTGTGATTCGAGTTCAAATTAACTGATACGGAGGGAATTTTATGAAACTGCAACAACTGAAGGATCAATTAAATACGATTTATCTTGGAAAAGCTGATGTCATCGATTTGTGTCTGACAGCGTTAATCGCAGAAGGCCATATCTTGCTCGAAGATGTACCCGGAACAGGGAAAACAATGCTCGCTAAAGCACTCGCCAACAGTTTTGACAGTGCCTTCTCCCGGATTCAGTTCACGGCCGATCTCCTGCCGTCAGACGTCATCGGTTCTGACTTCTTTAACCTGAAGACACAAGAGTTTGAGAACAAACGGGGGCCCCTCTTTGCCAACGTCGTCTTGATTGATGAAATCAATCGGGCTGTTCCCCGGACGCAGTCCGCGTTACTCGAAGCGATGGAAGAGCGTCAAGTTTCGATCGGCGGCACGACGTATCAGATGCCGGCCCCGTTTTTTGTCATCGCGACACAAAATCCGATTGAATCCGCCGGCACGTTCCCGCTGCCAGACGCCCAGCTCGACCGGTTCATGGTAGCGATTGAAGTCGGCTATCCGGATCTTGAGCATGAACGCCAATTATTGATTGAAGTGTTGGCGAACGTCCGGAAACAAGCCGTCGGAATCGCGACGGGCGGTGACTTGATTACTTGGCAGGAAGCAGCACGACGGGTCCACGCTTCACAGGACGTCCTCGATTATCTGCTTGCAATCGTTCAGGCGACCCGTCATCATGCTTTGGTCGAAGTCGGCGTCAGTCCCCGTGGTGCGATTGCGTTACTGCGGGCTTCTCAAAGTTACGCCTTCCTCAACGGACGTGACTTCATCATTCCGGAAGACATCAAATACCTGGCTAAACATGTCTTGTCCCACCGCTTGACGCTTACACTCGAAGGCGGTATCAAAACGACGAAAGCCGATCTTTTGGTGCATTTGCTCGACGACATACCTGTTCCGGTCGAAATGGGGTGACACGATGCAGATTGAACGTTCTGTCCCATTTTGGCTCGAATCACGGTTGTTCTCCGTTTATATCATTCTGACATTCGTCTTCTTGTTCATACCCGGATTATCGTTACTCGGTTTCGGCTTCGCATCGCTTGCGACGGTTCATTACGTCGTCGGTCGGACGGAAAAACAATTGATGACGACCATTGCCTTGGAATGGAAACATTATGAGCCGCTCATGTTCAATCATGAGTCGACGACGTTACGGTTACAGTTGTTTGGTCTTGAGGCTCTCCAAAAACTGGGTCTCAAGACGACGCTTCGTCTGCATACCGACGAGGGGCTGGTCTTTCCGGAAATGGATCCGCTTCATCCCCATACGTATCATGCCGTCATCGGGACGCATGAGCAACTGGATATTCCGATCCGGACGACACGCCGGGGACCGTCCGCATTTGACGAAATCACCTTGACGATCAAACTGCCCTGGCGGATGGGTGTCTACTTGTTTACCTTTGATGCCTTTCCCCGATTCACGGTTCTTCCCTCTTTGACGGCACAAGCGACACCGCTCTTGTTGCACCGTCTTCGGATCGGGGACCGTACCGATCGGTATTCCCCGCTGAAAAATAAACTGGTGCAACTCGGGGCAAAACCTTATACAGCCGAACCGTCGAAAGAAATTGATTGGTATGCGACAGCGAAAACCGGACGACTGCAGGCAAAGGTTTTTGAAACGAGCAACCAAGATACGTTCACACTTGCTTTGAATCTTTCCGGACCAAGCGGTTACGGACTGCATATGAACTTCGAGACTTTCATCGATCAGACGGCGTTTCTTGTCAGTGAACTGATCAAAGAAGGCTGCAAGATCGAACTGTTCTTAAATCGTCTGGATGCGAATAATCAGATGACCCATCTGAAACTAAAGGAAGGACAACCCCAACTTAAACAAATCCTGCTGACGCTGTCGACACTGTCGACGCGGGACGACTATATCGCGACCGGTCAATTCGAACGGTATGTCATGCGTCGGAAAAACCGCAACAGCCAGTTGATTCAAATTGGTAATGACAACATTCAAGCCATCGGGTAAACCGGTGGCGTACAGGAGGGAAAACATGCAGTCATTTGTCATCCGCAAGACCATCCAACTCATTATGGCCCTACTCGTCTTGCTCGGCGTCAGTGCCTTACCCAGTCTGATCGTCCAGATGCGACCGGACTTTTCCAACTACTTCAAGACGGTCGAACAGCAACTCAACCTGCTGACGACGTGGGACACCATCACTTATTATAATGCGACGGCCGCGGAAAACAGATTGTTGTTTCCGGATCTCGAACCATTTATACAGGAAACGCTTCTAATCTTCAGCAGTGCCTTGATCTGCTCGGCAGTCGCGGCTTTACTGTATGCCTTTTTGTTTTATCAAGCCGGCCCTAAGATTCGTTCGCTCTTGACGCAAGTGACACGGACGCTGGAAATGGTTCCAGATCTGTTTTGGGTCATCTTTTCACAGTGTATCGTCATCATTTTATTTAAGACGACCGGATTCAACCGAATTGAAATCGCCGGTGGTGCTGACGATCACGTCCGTTTTTTACCCATTTTGACGTTATCGTTGACGACGGTCTTTTTCTTCATCAAGTGGTTGACCGGACGAATTCAGGAAGAACAGGGAGCAAGTTACCTCGAACTCGCCCGTGCCAAGGGTATCCAATCGACCCGTCAGTTTTGGCAACATCTGCTGCCGAACCTGTTTTACCGGTTTTATCTGTTTTTCCGGACGAATATCATTACGATTCTATCAAGCCTTGTCGTCATCGAATATACCTTTAACGTTCAGGGGATGTTCCGGTTCATTTTGATCAATCAAGATTTTTCGATTCTGCTTGTTTTACTGCTCTTGATTTATGTTCCCTTTTTCATTTTTGATACTGTTGTGGAACTTTGTATTCCCCGCTCGTGGAAAGGAGGAATTTCATGAGACGTGTCTTGATACGAGATCCACTCTTCTGGATTGGTTTGCTCCTGTTCGCTGCGTTGATGACGCTCAGTGTCGGCAATACACTTTTTCGGGATGGTCAAGTCGATCAAATCACGAATCTTTATTCGGCCGATGGAACGCTGCTTGCGACCTCTCCACTCGAACCGTCGAGTGAGCACTGGCTTGGAACGGATCGTGCCGGGAATGATTTGTTGCAATTGCTGATTGAGGGTGCCAAGTGGACGATCGGCGTTTGTTTCACGGTCGCCTTTGTCCGGATTGCTCTCGCTTTGTTGATTGGTGTTCCGCTTGCTTTTCGCGGAAAACGCCTCTACACCGGTCTGCGACTCCTGTTGGACGGTTTTTTGATCATCCCGATCTCATTGCTTGCGTTGTTTATTTTATTGCCTGCTTTATTGTTGACCGATCCGGCCTTGATTCCGTCCATGTCGTCCCGGGCCTTGCTCGAAGTAAGCGTCCTGACGTTACTCGGTTTACCCGCCCTGTTGCTTTACTTAATCAGTGAAACCCGACAGTTGCTCGCGCAAGAGTTCATGCTCGTTGCCCGGACGCTAGGCGGAAGTCCATTTTACCAATTCCGGACACACATCTGGCCGCATTTGTTGCCGACGTTGACGATCGTCTTCATGCAACAATTCGTCCAGACTTTGATGGTTTTGATTCACATTTCCTTGTTTGGTGTCTTCTTTGGTGGATCCCTTCTTTTATTTGGTGACGGGGTCGCGCCGACCATTTTCGAATGGGCGTCCCAGTTCGGTTATTATTTCCTGCAATTCACAGCGCTCTCCTGGATCAATCACATGTTCCTGGTCCCAGCCATCGCGTTAGCCTTGCTTGTGTTCTTCGCCAACCTATTGACGAGTCGGCTGGAACGCGCGTACCGCTTGCGCCGGCAACAATTGGTCCATGCTCCCATGCAGGAACTTGCCGAGGCCGAAGCAGCAGCGACGCAACTGTCTGATCCATTTGAACCTGTCCGCATCTCGACGAAACCTTAGGAGGCTGTATGAAACGAATCATCATTTTTCCCGTCATAGTTCTATATATGGCGGCTTTTTCTTGGTCGGTCTGGCAGTATCAACATCCAAAACTGATCAGCTCGGACCAGTCCAAACTCTTACCGACCCGAATCAAACAAGTCCGTTCCGCTCAATCGCCGGATGAACTGACGGACTGGATACGGCAGGCAAAACGGAATCACGAAACGATTTCAATTGCCGGACTTCAACACAGCCAAGGCGGACATACTTACTTGGCCGACGCGACGGTCCTTGATATGACGAACTATGACATGATTTTGGACTATGCTCCAAAACAGCGGCGAATCACCGCACAAAGCGGTGTCACCTGGGCCGAGATTCAACAACGGATTCAGCCGGACGGACTTGCAATCCAAGTCATGCAGTCGCAAAACATCTTCACAGTCGGAGGAGCGCTCAGCGTTAATGTCCACGGACGGGATATCCGATACGGTTCGTTGCTCGACACGGTCGAATCGTTTCGTCTGCTGAACGCCGACGGTCATATCGTCAACGTCAGCCGGACGGAGCATCCGGATTTATTCCGGTTGGTCCCAGGCGGATATGGTCTGTTTGGTGTCATATTGGATGTCACCTTCAAACTGACCGAAGACGAATGGTATACGGAGCAGACCATCGCGTTGGATTACCGTGAGTATCCAACCTATTTTCAACAACACGTGCTTGATGATGCAGATGTCAGGATGCACATCGGACGGATTTCTGTTGCACCGGACGGCTTTTTCAAAGAAATGTATGTAACGAATTACCGCAAAACTGACCGGACGATCCCGATTGAAGGCGAACCGCTCAAGCAGGAAACCATCATCGCTTTACCGAAGGCCTTGCTTGGTCTCTCCCGTTACAGCGACTTCGGGAAAAATCAATTATGGTCGTTCCAGAAATCCTATTTCCTGAAACAAAGCGGTACGTTCCAATCCCGAAACAACGTCATGCGCTCCGATAGTGCCTTTATGGACTATACGAGTCCCAGTCGAACCGAACTGTTGCAGGAATACTTTGTTCCGGTCGAATCTTTTGTTCCGTACATCGATCAGCTCCGGTCGATTTTGACGACGGAGGAACTGAATGTTTTAAACATCACGATCCGCTACGTTGAACGGGATGAATCGGCTGTGCTGTCCTATGCGAAACAAGACATGTTCGCCCTGGTCTGGCTGATCAACACGGAGACCGATGCCGCTTCCATCCGGCAGACGAAACGGATCGTCCAAAAATTGATTGATGTGACACTCGATCATCGCGGCAGTTATTACCTGCCGTATTATCCGTTTGCGACACGTGCCCAGTTTCAACAGGCGTATCCGAAAGCTGCTTCCTTCCAAGCAGCGAAACAGCAGTATGATCCGGAATCGATTTTCATGAACCAGTTTTATATTGATTATTTCAAGTGAGGCGACGATGATGCACTATCCTCTTTTTATCCGTATCCAAAGTATGATTTTAATGAGCAGCAGCGTCATTTTTCCTTTTTATCTGCTGCTGGTCCGTCAAATTGGCGACTCCTATGCCCAGTTCGGTCTTGCTTACGGACTCTTCACCTTGACTTCCGCCTTCGCCTATCTCGGAATCGGTCGACTCAGTGACCGGTTTGGCGACCGCCTTCTGCTGATGATCCATACGTTTGGTATGGCATTGATTTTGTTATACGTTCCGATCGTGACGGAAATCAGTCACGTCTACCTGATTCAAATCATCATGGGGGTGCTGGGTGCTCTTCAAAAAAACACTGAAAAAACCGTTCTTGCCCGGCAAGACATGGCTCCGACGACCATCGGACGTACCGTTGGTCACTATCATTTTAAGACGTCGCTTTGGTCTGCTTTGGGTATCATCGCGGCAGGTTACCTGATTGATTTCCTGACAATCGGAAGTCTGTTTTACCTCATTTCCGCCTGTTATTTTTATGTCACCTTGCGTTTATGGTTCAGCCGGCCAAGGCCTTTAAAAAAATGACGTGATGGTTCACCGACCGGTCTTGAATCGGGTATAGGAAAGGAGAAGGGATGTGACGATATGATTGATGTAATGGATTATTCCCAACAGTTCGGAAAAATCAAGGTCCTGACAGATGTACAGTTTACGATCGGGCGCGGGGAAATCGTCGGCTTGATCGGACCAAGCGGGTCGGGAAAAACGACCTTGATCAAGTCCTTGATCGGCCTTCAGCAACCGACGAAAGGGACAGTGACCGTCCTCGGAGCAAAACAACCTTCATTGAAACAGGCGGAACAGATCGGCTATATGGCTCAAGCCGATGCTTTGTATGAAGACTTGACGGCGCGCGGCAACCTCCGTTACTTCGGAAAGCTGTATGGTCTGAAAAAAGCCCGGCTTCGAGCACGAATCGAGACGGTGCTCCAGTTCGTTGATTTAAAGAACGATGCCGACCGACCGATCCATCAATTCTCAGGCGGCATGAAACGGCGGCTCAGCCTTGCCATCGCTTTGATTCATGAACCCAGTTTACTGTTGCTTGATGAACCGACGGTCGGAATTGACCCCGCCCTCAAAAAAACATTTTGGCACGAGTTCGAACAATTACGCCGGTCGGGTGTGACCATCCTTGTCACGACACACGTCATGGACGAAGCCGAACGGTGTGACCGGCTGTTGTTGATTCAGCATGGCCGTCTGATTGATGCAGGAACCCCCGCCGAACTGGTGCAACGCTTCGGCTCCATCGACGAAGCGTTTATTCAAAAGGAGCGAGTCTGATGCAAACACTTACGGTAGCTGAACGTGTCATCTCCCAAATTTTTCGGGACAAACGAACGATTGCGATGATGTTCCTTGCTCCGTTATTTGTCCTCTTTTTACTGTCGACGATTCTCGGTTCAAGTTCCGACGACGTGACAATCGGAACGGTTGATGTTCCGTCTGCCTTCGCAGACACGTTGACTTCCAAAACTGATACAGCGTCTTTTAAAACGGAAGCCGAAGGCATGGACGCACTCAATGATCAACGGATTGAAGCCTTGATTACCTATCAGAACGGTCAACCGGAGATTTTGATAGAAGGTGGCGATGTCTCGAAAAATGCCGCGGCACTTCAAGTCATTCAAGAGACGTTGATCACGATTCAGGGGCAACAGGCGACGGCGACGAACACCAAACTTTCGGAGACCGTCAAGCAGTTGCAACAGCGACTCACCGCGTTGACGAACCAGACGTTCGACGCTCCGTCCCCTGTCGTGCCTGCGACCGCCAAACCGGACATCCAGTTTTTGTACGGTAGTCCGGATGCCGAATTGTTTGATCAAATCGCGCCTGCCTTGATGGGGTTCTTCATCTTCTTGTTCGTGTTTATCATTGCCGGTGTCAGCTTTTTACGGGAACGGTCCAGCGGGACACTTGAACGAACGCTTGCGACTCCCCTTAAACGGTCGAGCATCGTCTTCGGTTATTTCGTCGGGTTTTTCCTGTTCGTGACGATTCAGACGATCCTCATTCAATTGTTTATCGTCAACGTTTTGGACGTAACCCAGGAAGGAAACTATTTCCTGCTCTTGTTCGTGAATCTCTTAACGGCCAGCGTTGCCTTATCACTCGGTTTACTGTTGTCGAGTTTTTCCCGGACAGAATTTCAACTGATTCAGTTCATCCCGCTCGCCATCGTTCCGCAGATTTTTTTCAGTGGACTTTTTGATTTGACCGATGCTCCGACCTGGGTGGAAGTCATCAATCGTTTGATGCCGTTGACCTACGCGGCAGACGCCTTGCAAAACATCATGATTCGAGGCGCCGGTTTCACGGACATTTGGATGGATTTAATCGTTTTGACCGGTTTCATGACTCTGTTCGTTTTGCTCAATATGCGGGCGTTGAAAAAACAACGACCGGTCTAAAACCCCGAGAGCATCAATGATAACGTTGACAATCCATTATTTTCCTTAT
This sequence comes from Exiguobacterium sp. RIT452, assembly GCF_003598705.1. Lineage (NCBI taxonomy): Bacteria > Bacillati > Bacillota > Bacilli > Caryophanales > Exiguobacterium > Exiguobacterium sp. RIT452. The sequence goes on along the minus strand of NZ_QXJB01000001.1, from coordinate 309,754 downwards.
ACAATCAAAAAAAACGAAATGAGGGCGACCGATGTAAATCCATCTATTAATCCATCCACCAACTAAATACGAACGATGTGGAGGTTTTTTAGATGAACCGATTTACAACTTTACTGGTCAGCCAGTGGGTAGCGAATGCGGGAGATGCGCTCTACATCGTCGCGCTCATCGCTACCCTTTACCAACAAACGGGTCAAGCCAGTACAGCTGCCTTGTTTCCGATTGCCGTGACCGCAGGCATGACCATGAGCGGATTTTTCTTTGCTTCTCTTGCACGACGCTTTCGACATGCCTCCTTGCTGTTGTTCAGCCAACTGATTAAAACCATCACACTGGGACTGATCGTCTTTCTTGATCTTCCCCTTGCTTCTCTTCTCGTGTGCGTCGTTTGGATTGCGTTCCTCGATGGTTTTGCACGTCCCATCGAGAGCGCCTTCCTGCCCCGTATCACCGATGATTTACAAAAAGCCAACAGTTTGGTCCAAGGAACCAATCAAGTCGTCCAACTCGTGATGTGGCCGCTTGGAGCCATTTTCGTCAGTGTTGGTTCGCCGCATCTTGTTTTGATGATTTCCTTCGGCTTGTTTATCGGAGCGACCCTTTGGACAACGTTGTTTCATCATCAAGTGCGGCATCTGGCTGATCCGGTCGAAGATTCGGACGAATCGCCGACTTTCCAATCGAGTTTTCGGTATACCCGCACGCATCCGGCGGCCCGTCTCAATACGACGTTACTCGGCATCGATGCGTTTGCGAGCACTGCCTGGATTTCAGCGTTGTTTCTTGTTTATATCGATACGCACCTCGCACTGTCCGGCAGTTGGTGGGGCATTCTCAATGCCTTTTACCTGCTGAGCATGATCGGCGGCAGTTACTATATGCTCCGTCGCACGAAACGGACACCCTTGTTGATGAGCAGTGTCCTATTATCGATTGGCGCGACCGTTCTTTTCACCTCGGCGCCGCATGTCGTGTTTGCCATCGTTGCCTGTATCGTACAAGGGGCAGCCAGTCAATTACGGGCCATTGACATGAATACCCGGTTACAGGAAGCTACACCCATCGCCCGGTTACCTTACGTGTACAGCATGCAGCAAACCGTCTATACCCTCAGTTTTTGTCTTGGCAGTTTACTGTTTGGTCTGCTGGCGGACCGCTTGAATATCGAAATCGTGTACTGGATTGCCGCTGTCATCGCGCTGTTGATGCTTCCTTCGGCACGGCGGCTTCAACAATCCGTCCCCGCCTCCGCGGAACGCCACGTTTCGTAATTGATCCACGTTTTGAATACGATTCATGAACATGAGGCTGACTTAAACGTCAATCTCGACACAGATGAGGGTGGCAGATTATAAGTCTGCCACCCTCATCTCGTAAAAAAAGAATTACTCGCTACACGCAACTCCTACAGGAAAAAGCGCATTTTTGCGCTGTCAGAGACAAATAAGACCCGATTTCCTGCCTGAATGAGGCAGGAAAACTGGCTTGTGTCTCGCCTGAGGAAAGGGCGTGAAAAGACGAGTAATACTTTTTTGAATCAGCCCCATTTTGTTCAACCGGAACCACTCGCTTCACACGACTCTTATAGGAAAAATTAATTTTCCTATAAGTTGAATGGGATTATCAACCCCTTATCCGCAAGACAAACATCATTCCGAGTCCCAGCAACAGACCGGTCAGACCGAGGTAAAAGTACGCCCCGTTTAAGCCGATCGTCTGGCTGATATGCCCGAAACCGAGTCCTGCCGCCATCGTCGCGAGACTCTCGACGAACGAGACCACCGAACTGCCGGTCGCCCGACGTCCATCCGGCAAACAGTCTTGCAACAACGTCGTCAAAACAGGTTCCGACCATCCGTAGATCAAAAAAATACCGATTAGCAGCAATACCGACCAACGGCCTTCGATCACGGCGAGCAGAATGATTCCACTCATATACAACAGCAACAAATAACACAGAACCGTATACGGACGTGTTGGTTTCGGCAACAGATTACCCATTCCCTGAGCCGTCATCAAGCTGATCAGAATGATACCAAACCATGAAACGGCAATCCCCTGATCCCGGACATACAGTTGCCAAAACTCATCTAAAAAGGTGATCGTCGTACCAAACATGACGGTGAACAAGACAATCCGGACAAACGCCGGGATTTTCAAGAGACGATTCCATCCACTGTCATTCGTTCGTTCGGTCGCCGGCCGTGCACTGTGTGTGTCCGACAAAAGACAACTCGCCAGTACCGCACAGACCAAAAAACAGAAGGAAATATAATAATGGGTAATCAAATCAAACGATTGCGCGAGCCACGCCCCCAGCAGAGCGGCCACGCCTGCCGTCCCGAGACCAACTGCGTTCATTCGCCCGACCGTCTGCTCGAATCGATCACCTGCTCCGATCTGTTGCATCGACTCGTACAACAACGCGTCTTCCGTCCCGCTGATGGCAGCTGTTCCGATTCCCGCCAGCACCATCGCAAATAAAAAGGACGACAGACTAAAGGCATGAAGCAGAACAAGAAACGAAAGGCACTCAAACGACGTGCCGATGATCATCCCTATCTTACGACCAAACCGGTCGACCATCAGTCCAAACGGAATTTCCAACACGACCAGCGTCAACGCAAAGACGATTTCCGCATAGATGACATCTTGAATCGTCATTCCGCGTTGCTCCCAAAACAATCGTTCGATGACATAGGCCGGAATACAAGCTGTCGCAAAACGAATCAGATAAAGAATCCGGATATTTCGACGCAACCGGACTTAACAAGGAGGACGGACAGGGTTCATCTAAAACAGCTCCTTTTCTGAATAAAGTAAGTGAGTTCTTATGAATCATTTTCCCGTTTCAATCGTTTTACAATCCACTTTCATTGTCCAAAACAAAAGACAGTGCGTTCCGGGGAACCCACTGTCTTTGCTGTACGCATCATTATTTATGTTTTCGAAGATGGTCGTTTGATGATAAAGATGCCTCCACGATTTCTTCAAGCGATACATCTGCTTGAACGAACGGCAGTTCGACTGTAAAAATCGAACCCTTTCCTTCCGTCGATTCCACATGGATCAACCCTTCATGCGCCCGGACGATTTCTTGACAAATCGCCAAGCCAAGACCGGTCCCGCCGATTTTCCGGCTGTCGGAGTTGTCGACCCGATAAAACTTACCAAACAACTCCGGTAACGCTTGACGTGGAATACCGATCCCTTCGTCCGTAACCGTGACCCGTAACCGATCGTCTAATTCCTCAAGTCGTAACTCCACCTGTCCGCCGTCCGGTGAATACTTGATGGCGTTATTGATCAGGTTTCCAAACAGTTGCCGCATCTTCGCTTCGTCCGCTTCAACCCGTCGTACTGGTGCATCGCCCGTCTCGAGACTCAATTGGTGATGTGTCGCAGAACCGGCTTGGAATTCGGCCACTTCCTGAATCAAGTTCGCCAGGTCAAGCTCCTTGAAATGATACTGCTGTTGGCTCGATTCCATCCGCTGAACATCGAGGAAATCATTCACGAGACTCGTCAGACGTTGTGTCTCCGTATGAATCGTCGTCAAGTAGCGTTGTTGTCGAGCCGCCGGCAAATCTTTCGCCAGCATCAATTCCGTGTAGCCGAAGATCGAGGCGAGTGGTGTCCGCAATTCATGGGAGACCGTCGATACGAATTCCGACTTCATCCGATCGATTCCCGTCTCAATCGTCACATCACGTAAGACGAGCATCGTTCCGCGGAATCGTCCGCCGTAATCGATGCCTTCCGCATAGACATGGACGAACCGTTCTTCTTTATTCAGAGACAATGACAATCCTTCCGTCGGTATCTCATGACTGCATACGCGGTCCATATAATCCAAGAACGCTTCATGTTGGTCGACTTGAACGGCCAACTCTTCGATCTTGACATCCAGCGTCATCAAACCGTCATCGTTGAACTGATCATGTGCCGGGTGGTGGAACAACGCCAACAACGGTTTATTGGCAAAGATTTTTCCGCCTTCGATGTAGATGACGGCTTCCCGGATCGAGTGCAACAGTTTCGACGTTTTCTCGCGTTCCCGTTCGATTTCATCAAATACCCGCATCCGCAGGAGTGACAATGCCAATTGACGTGAGAACGACCAAATTTCTTCCGTCTGATCGTCGTTAAATTGATCACGGTAACGAACAAGATAAATGCTCGCAATCATCGTATTTGTCGCCGGATCCATGACCGGGACGACCGTTTCATACATGCTGTATGGATACGGAAGCGGATGATCACTCGTGACCTGTTTCGTCGACCGGACAGCCCGTTTGTGCATGCGCGCCCGCTCGAGCAAGGACATCGAGGACGTCAAGAGTTTACGTTCCTGATCCACAGTCATCCCGTAAGAGACGATATCCGTATAGCGGTCTTCCTCGAGAAAGACGATTGCCCCCAACTCAGCATCCGTGATTGTAATCAACTTCTCGATGATCGCCGGATAGGCCGTCAATGTCTCGCGTGAGGCAAGGGTTTCCGTCAATTCGTTCCGGTAACGCAAATGGGTTTCATTCCGTAACGTAATATCAAGGGCTTCTTCCAGCTCTTCTTGTTGTGTTTGCAACTCTTCTTGTTGCGCGACGAGTTCTTCTTGTTGACTTTGCAGTTCGTCGTTACTGGAGACGAGTTGCATTTTTTGTGTGGAAATCGCCGCCGCCATTTGATTAAACGTCGTCGTCAATTCCCCGATTTCATCTCGCTCGTTCACGACAGGGATTGGTGTAGCGTCTTCCCCTTTGGCCAAACGACTGCTCTCGCGGTTCAGTTGGCGTAACTGTCCGGTCAGCTTCGACACGAACGGACGAACGAGTAAGGCGATGATGAGTAACAGGACTGCTAGATTGATGAAGCCCAGCACCTGTGACGCATTCACTTGCTTCCCAAGTTTGTCTTGTGCTGCCAACTCTTGTTGATTTAATGAGTTCCGATAATCTGTAAAGACCGTTTCCATATCGACGATGCTCGAGCTCATATCAGCTGCACTTTTCGTCTTGATGTTGAACTTTCGATCCGGATCCAGTTTTGGTGCCTGTGTCACTTTTCCGAGCGTCGCCATCTGCAGGAACGGTTCGGTGACGTCACCGTCTTTTTTGGCGGCAACATAGTTCGTCAGGCTCGGCATGACGCGTTCCGTATAGGCACTGTAAAGCGCCCGGGCATCCGTTGCGTATTGTTCTTCTTCTTTAAAACGCGCATTTTTTTCGAACCACGTCGTCTGGCGATTGATGGCGTCTTTTTTCCGTTCGATTTCTTCAAGCATCGCCTCATCACCTAGCAGGACAAATCCACGCATCTCATATTGAAGACTCTGCCAGGATTCGTATAAGTTCGTCGCTCGTGTACGATGATCGTTTAACGTCAACAGTTCCTGACGCGAATCCTGCACTTGATTTTTCGTATAAAAGTAAACACCGGCTGAGGTCAGCACGAGTGTCAGAATAATCATATAGAAGGCGAACATAATTTGGCGTCCAATCGTACGATTAAGCCATGATTTCATCTATTGATCCCCCTCTATCGTGTAATTGATACACAATTTTTTCGTTTCTAAACTCTATTTTAAAGGTTTTTTATTGAATTCCACTAAATATGCTCAAAAAAGACCGCTTTTCATCTAACTTTAATCTAAACCGTTGTATGTTACAAACAGATGTCGGAAAAGCGGGGTTTTACTCTTCTAATGAACGGATTTCATACAAAAAGTCCACTCCGATGAACGGAATGGACAATAAGTTAAAGATTCGAATGATTGGAATTTTGATGATCTGCCTGATGCTGATCGATATGCATCTGATGATGATCGTGTGCGCTCGAATGACGGCGAACCGGCTGTTCGTCCGCTAATGGATCACCTTCAAGCAGACCCAACCGTGCATATTGCGCCAGAATGTCTTGTTTGGTTGTTCCTTCGATTAGATCCGTCTGTTGAATCAGCGCCAAAATTCCTTTTGCGAGGCGAACCGGTTCCAAATTCGTCTTTTCAACCGGGAATACCGACAAGGAACGGATGTATGTCAAATAGTCCTGTGCGCCTGACTCTGATGGTGTCACGAGTTGTGACGCATGATGCCGGAGTGATGTCGTGATTCCGTTCGTCGAAATTCCTTTTGAGGCCGATGAAATCAATGAAATCACGATAACTGAAAGTATCAGAACAAAAAAGATGACCATGAAAACCGGCATTCCGGTAAAAAAACCATCCCCGCCTTCTTCGAATGTCATGTCGTCGATTTCCGACAGCGATGCAAGGGTACGGATTCCAAATTCTCTCATTCAAGTTCCCTCCTGTTTGATTTGATTAACTTACTTACGCAAATCAAACAGCCCAGGTTCCGGTATCAAATCAATTTTTCAGTAACACTTCCGCATTAAACCAATCTTCCACAAATAACGAACCGTTCGGTGCGTCAATCTGATAGGAATACAGGACAGCAAAATCACCGTCTGTCATCATCGGCAACGTCAGTTCACGCAAAACCGCTTTGACTTCCTCGGTCATCTCGGCTTCGTATCGGACAAATCCATCCTCCCGGGTTTCCTGTTCCGTCAAATACGGCATCAATAAGGTTTTACCAAACGATTGTGGATCATCAATGACTTCTGCTGTCACACCAAATAACTCTTCCGCCTCCAAAATCAACTCGTCCGCCGGTCCGACCGTCACTTCGTTTGGAAACCAGACGGTCAAGCGTGTCCCTTCCTTCAAAAAACGTTCAAACATCGGGATAAACGTTTGGTTCTCCATTAAATCGTAATGCATCAGGCTTCTCCCTTCACGAATTCAAATTTCAACTGGTTTTGTTCGAGGTATAACATCGCCCGGAACGTCCGTCCGTTCTTTTTCATGTCCAGCGGTTTCGTTTTTTCATGTGCCAGCACTTTTTTCAGTTCCGCTTGCGTCAGGCGGGCACCGAGAATCGTTTTTGGTAACGTAAAACCACAGTTCTTTTTCTGATAGGCACTGCAGCCGTAGAATTTTCCGCGATCGAGTAATTCCGCCTGACAGACCGGACAGATCCCAACAGGACGGTTTGTCGCGCCCCGTGCCCGCTTAGCCGGCACTTGCGTCGGATCGACTTCGAGTTGCTCGACACGTGTTTTGGCATCTTCGACGAGATGTTGTGACAACTTTTTGGCCTGTTCGACGAATTGCGCTGCCGAGGCCTCACCCTTCCCGATTTGGTCGAGCCGGCTTTCCCATTTCGCGGTCATCTCCGGCGAGGCAAGGATACTTCCGCTGACGGCTTCAATCAAAATCCGTCCCTTTGCCGTCGGGTGAATTTCTTTTTTCTTGACCTGAATGTACTCACGTCGCTTCAGCCCATCAATGATGCCGGCTCGGGTCGCCTCCGTTCCCAGCCCCTCGATTTCCTTCATGATTGCTTGCAGTTCATTTTCGAGGACCTTCCCGGCCGTTTTCATGCCGAGAATCAACGTCCCTTCGGTATACCGTTTAGGTGGTTCCGTTTGTTTCTCAAGCAACTTCGCGCTTTTGATCGGCACCTGTTGTCCGATTTCGACCGCCGGTAAATCCAGTTCCTTCGCTTCGATCTGCAGCACACGTTTGAATCCAAGTTCCAGCGACCGACTGCCTTTTGTGATGAACCGGTCCTGCTCCCGCTGCGTAACGATCTCCGTTTTCTCGGAACGGGCATCCGGGGCAAAGGCAGCCAGAAAACGGCGAACAATCAAATCATAGACCTGCGCATCACGGCCCGACAATTTAGCGACTGCCCCGGCTTCTTCCGTCGGAATGATTGCATAGTGGTCACTGACTTTCGCCGAGTTGACGTACCGTTTATTCGTCGCCGGGTTTTTGGTCAGGACGTCGGTCAGTTCCGCATACTCCGGTTGTTTGAGTAGGCGTTTTAAGATCGACGGAAACTGGCTGGCTTCGTCTTTTGAGACAAACGATGAGTCCGTCCGGGGATAACTGATCCAGCCTCGGATATAGAGTTTTTGGGCAATATCCAGCGTTTCTTTTGCCCCTAAACCGAAGCGTCGGCTCGCTTCCGTCTGTAATAAAGACAGACTGAACCAAAACGGCGGCTTTTCGACCTGTTCCGTTTTCTCGACTGTGGCAATGATGCCTGTTCCCTTCGTCCGGGCTGCGATTGCTTCTGCCAGTTCACGTTCTGTAATCTTCGTCTGTTTTTTCGCATTGATGTACTTGCCTTTGTATCGCGTAAAATCCGCTTCGACTTCAAAAAATGTTTCCGGTCGGAAGTTTTCAATCTGTTTTTCACGTTCGACGATCAAGGATAACGTCGGGGTCTGGACCCGTCCTAACGAAAAGACATCGGCAATCCCTTTTTTCTTGAGCAAGGTCGTATAGGCACGCGAAGCGTTCATCCCGATCAACCAATCGGCACAGGCCCGGCTCATCGCTTCATGAAACAGATTTTCTGTTTCTTTTCCGTCGAGCAGATTGGCAAATCCATGGTCGACGGCTTGTGGGGTCAGACTCGAGATCCAGAGTCGTTGGAGTGGCTTGGCATTATTCGCGAGGCGAAGAATCAGCCGGACAATTGCCTCTCCCTCTCGCTCGGCATCCGATGCTATAATGATGGAAGTTGTCGTCCGCTCATTTAACAATTTCTTGATCACTTGGAATGCCTTGCTTTTCCCACGCGACAGACGGTAATCAAAGCGTTCGGGAATGATCGGAAGATGGTCATAGTTCCACCGTTTCCACTTGGCATCATAATGCGCCGGTTCCTGCAGTTCACATAAATGTCCGACCGCGTACGCCAGTTTGGCACCCGCCGGAAAACGATCGCACGGCTTAATTTCAATGTATCCGTCCCGCTTGACCGATGGATATGGCGCGGCGAGTTTTTCAGCTTGTTTTGGTTTTTCCGCAATGATTAATTGCATCGTTTCACCCTCATTTCCTTACTTCAGACACGCGGAGGTTCACATGCCCTATTTCACTTTATTCATGGCGCTCTTTTTTATCTCAACATCTGCAATTTTTGTTAAATGGGCCGAAACCCCGATTGAAGCCGTTGCTTTTTTCCGGATGCTGTTTTCAACGTTGCTGTTGCTTCCGTTGATCCACTTAAAAGAATTGCTCAGCCTCAGTTCGACAACGATTCGCCATATGATTTTGAGCGGCATTCTGTTAGCCGGTCACTTCTGGCTGTGGTTTCTGTCTCTTGATTATACGACAGTTGCCAGCTCGACGCTCTTCGTAACGGCAAGTCCGATTTTTGTCTTGATCGGAAACGCCGTCTTCTTTAAACAACATCCGTCCAAAAAGGCGCTCTTTTTTGTTGGTGTCGCCCTTCTTGGTGGCGGGCTCGTCGCTTACGGTGACATCGCGGTAGGTCCGCGTGCCTTAATCGGCGACGGACTGGCGTTGCTGGCAACGATTCTTGTCGCCGGTTACTGGTTGCTCGGTCAACATGTCCGGACGAGCGTTTCGACGAATACCTATTCATTTGGTGTGTACGCCGTTTCCTCCGTCGTCCTGTTGCTGTTTTCACTCATCCAATCGGTCGACCTCGTCGCTGCGTTTGAAGTCGACTGGCGTATCTATGTTCTACTCGCAGTGTTCCCGACACTGCTCGGTCATAACTTGTTCAACTGGGCCCTGTCCCGCGTCAGTGCCAGCATCGTCAGCATTACGATTCTCGGTGAAGCCGTCTGGGGAATGATTTTTGGTTACTTCTTGTTCCAGGAATCGTTGACGTGGATCCAGATTTCCGGAGCCACATTGTTATTGGTCGGGATCGGTCTGTTTCTCCGACGCAATGAACGTGACATACGGGAACAATTCGCTCAACAAAACGCCGCCACAACGTCCGAATCCGAACGTTAACGCCAACTGGATGCCCTTGATTCAAAGGACATCCAGCTGGTGTTTTTTAGTTGGTCGGATCTTCCGGACGCACTTTCGGCAGACGAAACGTCATCAAAAAGGCGAGCACGGCACAGACTAATCCTCCGATAAAGACGAGATGTAACCCGTTTGCCAGCGCCTGTTCGGCTGCCGACTGGACTTCCGTTCCGTAACGTCCTGCTGTATCCGACTGGAAAAACGGATCGATTGTATACGCGGACAGCAACGGCGAATCACTGAAGGCTTGAATGATCGAAACGTTAAACAACGTGCCGAAAATCGCAACACCAAGCGTCTGTCCTGTTGTGCTTAAAAAAGAATTGACGGCGGTTGCGGATCCCCGGAGTGACCAGTCGACGGATGTCTGAAGCACGACCATAAAAACAGGTTGAGCGAGACCAAAGCCGATTCCGATCAAGGAGACGGCCAGGTAGATGAAGACATCACTCGACGCCCGGTCAATGAAGGTCAAGATGATCATGCCGACAACGAGCAATCCCATTCCGGTCATCGTCCGGTAACGCGGCGAAGCAATCCCGATCGTCCGGCCGCCGATGATCGCAGTAATCGTCCAGAACAACGACAACGGCATCAGCATGAATCCGGCTTCGGTCGGACTTTTCCCGAGTACGCCCTGTGCAAAAATCGGAATGTAGGCGGACATCGAAACGAGGACCCAGGCGGAAAAGAAGACGGCCAGATTAATGACGAGAATGACCGGATGACGAATCACGGCCGGCGGAAGCAAGGGATCCGCCGCTTTCTTTTCAACCCGGTAAAACCAGAACAGCAACCCGGCGCTGACACCAAAACTGATCAAGATGACCGGACGCAAAAACGTCTCGGACTCACTGCCCGACAATAAGGCATACAGCAACGCACTCATTCCGACGGCAAATAAGACGGCTCCCCGGTAATCAATTTTTCGGGTCGTGGCTTTAACGGTTTCCTTGTAATACACGACGATCATGATAAACGAAATCAAGGCAAACGGAACATTGAGTAAAAAGATGTAGCGCCACGATAACGTTTCGACTAAAAATCCGCCGACGAGTGGTCCCGCCACACCGGAAATTCCCCAGACCGCACTGAGGACACCTTGGATTTTCCCGCGCTCTTCGTATGTATAAAGATCTCCGATGATGGTCATTGCAATCGGTAAAACCGCTCCGGCACCAATGCCTTGGACGGCACGGAAGATGATCAAGGATTCCATCGTCTGAGCAAGCCCGCAGGCCAACGAGGCGAGTGTAAATACGCCGATTCCGAACAACAAGACGCGCTTGCGTCCATACAGATCGGCCATCTTGCCGTAAATCGGGGTCGAAACCGCCATGAACAGCAGGAATCCTGCAAAAATCCAGCTGACGAGTTTGGCCCCATTCAATTCACTGGCCATGACCGGTGTTGCCGTCGCGACGATTGTTCCCTCAATCGCGGCTAAAAATGTGGCTAATAATAAGGCAATCGTGACGTTTTTTCTCACGCTGTTCAACTCGCTTTCTGTGGATGTTCCATCGTCTTAATCATACCGATGATCGCCCGACTTCCAAAAGGAGATGCTTACGGAGCAGGAATCAGGGGAACAATAGGGAATGATAAGCAATAAAGATTGATTTACCAACCGAATGGAGGATTTTATTATGTTACGAAAAACTGCTTTGATTACAGGTGCTTCCGGAGGAATCGGTCTTGATTTAGCCGTCCTCGCAGCACGCGATGGTTTTGATTGTGTCCTGATCGCCCGCAACGAGAAGAAACTCACTGAACTGAAACACGTTCTTGAAAAACGTTATCAAATTAAAGCATACACGTTTGCTGCTGACCTGTCGCAGGCGGACAGCGTCTCCCGTGTCATCGATTATCTCGACGAACATGAACTGACAGTCGATCTGCTGTTCAACAACGCGGGCTTTGCCACGTCGGGACGTTTTGCGGAAATCGATCCGTCGGAAGACATCAACTCGATTCACGTCAACGTCGTCGCTCTGACGGATCTGACGAAACGGTTGGTTCCGGGTATGATCGACCGTGGATTTGGTCGTATCCTCAACGTCGCTTCGGTCGCCGCCTTTATGCCGGGTCCGTACATGAGCGTCTATTATGCAACAAAGGCGTACGTCTTGTCGTTCTCGGAAGCGCTGGCGTCAGAACTCGACGGATCCGGTGTCACGGTCACGTGTCTCTGTCCGGGACCAACGGATACGAATTTCTTTGACCGGGCTAAAATCACGTTACCGTTCAAAAGTATGCCGTCACATCTCGTCGCATTCGCCGGCTACCGCGGCACATTAAAAGGAAAACGGGTCGTCGTGCCGGGTGCAAGTAACCGTGCCATGGTGACCGTCGCAAAATTCCTGCCACGCCGTCTCTTGACGGAAGTGACGGGCCGCATTCAAAATCCGGATCAGCAACAAGAGACGCCGGAAGAGGAATTCAGCTTCTCCAACTGATCAGTCAGACAAGAAAAGACGTTCGTCGCGTCCCTGCTGGGAATCGACGGACGTCTTTTTGGATTAGTGCGTCTGATTCGGACGGTGAATATGATCCGTCCACCATTTTTGAAGCGTTCGCGGCAATGCGGTATACCGATACACATACCGGAACGTGACCAGCGCCGTCACCATCGTCATATAGCCGGTCGAGAGAATCAATAACCAGGCAACGATCGATAAAAATAAATCGGTCTCAAAAAACAAATGTCCGATCAGTCCCCCTTCGACTGATGTGATCATCATCGCGGCTGGAAAAATGGCGGCTGCCAGTAAATAAAAGCCGGCATACCGCCCCCTGACCGTTTGCTTCAGCAATAAGATACTTCCAAATAACAGACCAAACGCTGCAATAAGTACTAACAACAACAGATACGTTATGGATAGCGCTGAACCAATCATGATACTTCACTCCAGTCTTATGGGATTACTTTTATTTACCCGTTTTCCCGTCAAACGAGTGCAAAATCCGTAAAAAAATCGGATGCAACATCCAGATGAACACCACGTTCGACACCCCGTGCAACAAATCAAACACACCGCCTGTCAGCAACAAAGTAACAAACGCCTCAGGCGAAAAACCGGTAAAAATCAAAAATCCTAAATTACTGATCCACCCATACAAAAAACCTGCCATTGCGCCATAGATCGATAACATGACCCGTGATTTCATCCCCGGCAATACACAAAAGAGACTGATTGCAGCATAGGCGATGATTTGGAACAGGACAAACGGTCCGCTTCCTAAAAACAGACTGGTCAGCACAACAACGAGCATCCCGGCAATGGCCCCGATGATCGGACTGACGCACGCAGCAAGCAACAAGACAAGCGCAGTGGCCGGTTGAACATTCGGGACACCGGCAAACAGAAGCCGCCCGACAATCGCCGCTGCCGTGACCAAAGCGATGAAACGCAACATTGGTTCCGAAACGGGACGGTATTCAAACCGGAGCACGACCAAACTGATCAGAACGGCGGCAACGAGAATCAATTCCATTCGTAGACCCTGCTTTGCTCGATAAAGGCGGCCGCCGGACCGTCATAGGCGACTTCTCCCTGGACGAGATAAATGACGCGTGTCGCATGCACGATTACGTCCGGATCATGTGTGGCGATGACGATTAATTTTTGCGGATGCGCAAGCAAAGCATCGATGAAGACCGTGCGGGATTGATTCGATAAACCGGCCGTCGGTTCATCAAAGTAGTACGCGTCTTTTGACCACGATATCCGGGCCAGCACCTGTTGTTTTTGTTCGGCAAAGGTCAAGTTTTCACCGGCAAGAGCCGGTGCGAGTGCCGGATGAGCCGGGATATACCGTTTGTCTCCTGTCCGTTTGACTTTGCCATACAGCGGCCGGTCGACGCCTAACAATAAACGTAGAAGAGTTGATTTCCCGCTTCCGTTCGCTCCAATCAAGGCGACCCGTTCTCCGGACCGAAATGAGATCTGACTGACTGCCAAAGCGTACTTCGCTTGTAACGGGTAACGGTGTTCGACGCGAATCATCTCATCGATGACCGGACCAATTGATGTCTCTTGAAACGCTGTTTGTTGCACACGATGCTGAGGTGTCACCGAGTACGTGACGTGACACGTAAAACGCTGTTCGATTTCAGCTAATAAGGATTGCAGACGCGACTTTCGCGTTTGATCCAAAAATAAAAACGGTTCTGCCAAAAAAATTGACTTTGGCAGTGACGCCAACGTATATCCGAGTGAGACAAGTTGTTGTTCACCGGACGATAATTCACTAGTTTCCCGGTCAAAAAAGGCTTCCAGTCCCAGCAAGGTCGCCAGTTCACCGGCAACAAATAAACTGGTCGTCGACAGTAAATCACGGACACGGCCATGCAACAACCGGTCGGGTCGGATGACGTCCGTCCCCTCGGTTCGTGCCAAACGTTCCAACATCTCAAGCGAGCCGGTTTCGTCGGTAATGATAGTAGGCATCACGCAACCCTCCTTTTGAGAAAATCAACAGTAACGGTAAAAGAAAAGCGGCTCCCAGTGCAAATGACGTCGTCAATCCATAAAAGGCACCACCAATCAACAAACCTTTGAGCACATCCCGACGCGTCATACGTTGCAGGCGACTGGGCACGGCATCGATCGGCAGCAGATGGTACAGCGCAATCCGTTCCAGCTTGACTTCAAGCGACTGTTTCGGGTGACTCATCTTCACTTCCGGCCAAGTGCGCAGCAGCGATGGCACAATGGCCAGAACCATCCCGGTCAAACGTGTCAGCCGGGGCAGGACCCGAAAGAGCGGACCCATCTGTTCCAGACGAACGAGCGTAAAGACGAGCTGACTGGACGTGACGAAGACAGCGACCGTCAGACCTGTCATCCAAATTCCGTAAGCATCGATCGAGGCTCCCACGAGCAACGGGGCATACATCAAACCGACATACAGAAGTGGGAGCAAGAGGTAACGAAAGACCGTCCATTCGCGGATCCCGATAAAGAACAACAGGTGAAAGATCAGAAGAACGGTCAAGTGCGTTGTCAGAAAGAACGGGACCGATAACATCGCCACTAAAAAAAGAGCGACATTCAGCGGATGAAGTCGCTCCCGTTCTGCCTTACTGAAAATAAGCCATTGCATCTTTTTCAAACCGCCACTCCAGGCGGTCGCCGTCTTTTAACTCATACGCGGCAGCCCCGACCTGTCCCGGTTTATCGTTGACACCAAATACCCAGCCGCTGCTTGCGCCGGCTGATTTTTCCCGGATGCCGTCTACGGCAGTGACATAACTCATGTCGCCTTTACCGGTCTTGACGACAGCCAAATCCGTCTCTTCCAACGCATCCAGTGCCGTGTCCGATTTCGTCAAACACATTTCGTCCTCGAACAAGGTTTTTTTGTCGGCATGATCGACAACGGATACTTCGACCGACCGGTCACAGGCTTTAGCACTTTCATTATCCGTTGTTGTCGTTTGTTCCGCGCAACCCGCCAATACTACGAGACTGCTGATCAGCATCCATTTTTTCATCGTACGACTCCTTTTCGTCTTGAAGTTTCAAAACTGTAATTGTATAAAAGAATTTTTTTATCTTGTAACGATTGACCGTCCGATCGGAGATACGTCAATCGAATCGCATTTGCGAGCACGTCTTCTCCCGTGTTGACATAGGGAATCAGATCGCCTTGATCATCCACCAGTAAAACGGTCGCATCTTGCAGACTGAATGTTTCATACAGACCGTCGAGATCCATTTCGACATACGGGGTTTTTGATTCATGCAAAATCTGTTTGATTGATAACGTCTTTAACATCGTAAAGGACGTCGAGGCATCAATCAGTTTTTGATAATACGACTCCAATGACCGCGTCAATACTTCTTCCCGCGGACGATAGGTTAACGTCCCCGTCACTTCCTGATACGAGACCTCATACCGAACGAACCGGGTCGGCGTTTTCGCAATCAGTTCAAATGTCGCATTTCGCAAATTACCGCCTTGGTCAAACAATAATTGGCTTTGCTCCAAGCGTAACGAATCATCGCCAATCCGCCGATCGATATGATCCATCAAGATTTCGAACGAATCATCCGTGATCGTGACCTGTCCCATCTGTTGGGTTTCTTCACGAAGGGTGATCGTATCAAACGGACCCAACACTAGCTGTAACAGGAAAAACAGAAATCCGAACAATGCCATGTACCGTTTGTATCTCGAGTTTTTCTTAGGGTGCAAGACAATCAAGAACAGTATGATGCCAAGCGGCAGTTGAATGTCATAAACGGGAAAGGACACCGCCCCCAAGCAGGCGTAAAAGACAAATTTTAAATATAGATACTGTTCTTTTTCGGTTCGCTTCTCTAAAAAGAAGCCAAGGATGATGGCAGCTAACAAAAAAAGTGACCATTGGATGAGAAAGTCCATATTGTTTTATCCCTTCATCACGACAGATTGATGATCCATCATGAGGTATGACTCTGGAAATACTTCTCGTGCCTCCATTTCCAAGCGTTGTTCCTGATCGACGTAGCGCGCTGAAATGTGCGTCAACAACAGTTTTTTTGCTTGCGCCTGGGCAGCGATCTCAGCCGCTTGCCTCGCCGTCGAATGTCCGAACCGTCCGGCATGATCCTGCTCGGAATCCGCAAATGTCGCCTCATGAATCAAAAGATCGACCTGATCGGCCAAGCGGATGCTGTTGTCACAAGGCACTGTATCGCCTAACACGGCAATCTTGATGCCCGGTTTGGGCGCACCCAGAAAATCGGCGGATTGATATTCGGTTCCTTTAAAAACAAATGTCGGTTCCTGCTTGATCCGTCGATACAATGGACCGGAAGGAATGTCTAACCGTTTTAATTCATCCACTAACAAGGCACCCTTCTCTTCTTCTCCCTCAATCCGGTAGCCGAAGGCAGGAAAGCGATGTTCCAACTCTTCGACGGTGATTCGGAATCCTTCATGTTCATAGGTCCGGCTTGCCTCAACTTCAATGATGTCGAGTGGGTACCGCAGATACGTCCCGGTGACGCGTAATGTCGCTTCGAGCCACTCCTTTAATCCTTTTGGTCCATAAATCGTCAACAACGTCGTCCCTTCCAGTGCAGCCCGGGTACTGATAAAACCTGGCAGTCCGAAGATATGGTCGCCGTGCAGGTGCGTGATGAAAATCGTACTGACCTTACGCGGTTTGATCGGACTGTGCAACATCTGGTGTTGCGTTGCTTCACCACAATCAAATAACCAGGTCATCTTCGGATGTAACAGTGCGATGGATGAGACATTCCGTTGTTTGGACGGCATTCCCGCACCTGTTCCTAAAAAATAAAATTCCATCTTTTTCCCCTTTTCGTAAAATTAGCAATTTTTATACACAAAATACACCTTTCTCAAGCGGAAGCATGATAAACTGTACCCATACTGATTCGAAAGGTGGTTTTTCCATGACCAAAATCGAACGGACTTATGCACGAATCGTACAAAGTGCCCGGATGTTAAACGAGAACTATCGGCAACAGTATGGGAAATCGATCCAAATTCAGGACATCGCGACAACCTTACTATGTACGGAAGAACTTGTTCTTGAGTCGATGGAATATTTCGAACGTCCACAATTAACTTAATCGTACAACGACAAAGAGTGTACCGCAACGTTGCGGTACACTCTTTTTTTAGCCTGTCATCACTTATTCGTGATGTAATCCACTAACGTCACACATAATTCTGCTGTCTTGACGAGCTCTTCAATCGGCATTTTTTCATTTGTCGTATGAATGTCTTCGTAACCAACAGCCAAGTTGACGGTCGGAATACCAAAACCGGCAATCACGTTGGCATCTGATCCCCCACCAGAATGCAACAAGCGTGGTGTCCGACCGAGTTGCGTGATCGCCGCTTTCGCGACTTCCACTACTTGATCTCCGGCTTCGAATTTAAAGCCTGGGTACATGACCTTAACTTCCACTTCCGCACGTCCACCGAGTTCTGCTGCGACGTCTTCGAAGGCTGCTTTCATCTTCGCCGTCTGCGCTTCCATTTTCGGAGCAACAAGCGACCGGGCTTCCGCAAAGATTTCAACATAATCACAAACGATGTTTGTTGACGGACCGCCGCCGCTGAAACGTCCGATGTTTGCCGTTGTTTCTTCGTCAATCCGGCCAAGCGGCATTTTAGCAATCGCTTTTGCGGCTATTGTAATCGCAGAGACGCCTTTTTCTGGAGCCACACCCGCATGGGCCGTTTTTCCATAGATTTTGGCATTAACTTTCGCTTGCGTTGGAGCTGCCGTGATGATATCACCGACTTTTCCGTCCGAATCGAGTGCAAAGCCATAATCGGCATCGATTTTAGAACGGTCCAAGACCATTGCCCCGACCAATCCTGATTCTTCACCGACCGTAATGACGAATTGAATTTTTCCGTGAGGTTGGTTCGTTTCATTCAAAACATGAACCAATTCAATCAAAGAAGCGAGTCCCGCTTTGTCGTCCGCCCCAAGAATCGTTGATCCGTCCGTTTTGACATACCCGTCCTCGATGATTGGTTTGATCCCTTGCCCCGGGAAAACGGTATCCATATGGGAAGTGAAATAAATCTTATCGACACCTTCTTGTGTTGCCGGGAGTGTCACGATTAAGTTATTTCCTTTATGTTCCGTTTTTGATGAAGCATCGTCCTCAAACACTTCACACCCGAGTGCCGTGAACGTCTCTTTCAGATGGGCACAAATCTGTGCCTCTTCTTTTGATTCCGAATCAATCTGGACCAATTCTAAAAATGTATCAAGCACACGTTGCTCATTGACCATGTCGCATTCCTCCTCGATTTTTTAATCCATCTAGCGCTTTGTTAGTATACCATTATCGGATGGATTTGCACTTCAGAAAGGTTGTTTGTACAATGGCTATAATCACGTATCGTTTGAAAGGAGTGAACGGCCTCATGGCAAAACCGTCTAAACAACAGCGGATCATCAAGTGGACGACCATCGCGATTTTAGCAATTTTCTTGATCGGAACCTTCGCCTCGACGATGTTTTATCTTTTTTGATGCACAAACCGCTGTTTGAGTTGTAAATACTGTTCCGTCTCTTGCAACATATGCAGCAAGGCAGACCGAACTTCAAATTCGTCCCGGGTCGTCGGTAAGGGGGAAACCCGGAATTCTTCGAGCAGACGTCTCAGTTCGTTTAAGAAAACAGTCGCATCGGCATCGGGTCGGACATTGTCACCAATCGTCCGAAACAGGTCGGCGACTTTTTTGCCTTCTGCGACGACCAGAACCAAATCGTCGACATTTCGGACGATGCCGCTCAAGAGTTCAAACTGTTGTTCCCGCATCCGGAAATACAGATAGTCCTCATCGTCATTGCGTCTTCCGATCGCATTGCCCATTCGTTTCAAGGAGGCGTCCTTCCCTTCTTTTAACAATCGTTCCGTCTCGTGTAACGTCAGTGAGTGATGGTTGATCCGACCCGTTTCGACGGCGGCCGCCACTTCAAAAAACAAGGCGGCAATCCGTTGATCGATTTGGCGGCGGCGTTCGGCAATCGTTTGATCGAGACTCGGCATGTACATGTTGACGAGCAATCCGACACCCACTCCGATCAACAACAGGTAAATCTCATTTAAAAAGATGTCGAGATTCAGTTTTTGCGCCGTATACAGATGGGTCAGAATGACGACACTCGTAATGAAACCGTCCTGCAGACGGAGGCGTTGTGTGACCGGAAGGAATATAATGAAATATAAAGCAATCGCAATCGGTCGGTAGCCGATGACTTCAAAGAGGATAAAGCCAACCCCGATGGCAAGCAACGAAGCCATGATTCGTTCATACGAGGCCCGGAACGATTTCTTGCGCGTCGCCTGAATGCTTAATATGGCGATGATGGCCGCAAAGACGTAATAATCGAGCTGCATCTCCTCTGCGATCCACATGGCGAGTGCGGCTGCGACAGCCGTCTTCAACGTACGATATCCAATCAACATGGACTTCCCTCCATTCTTTGTTAGCGTACCTATTCTTTACCCCGGTTGTCGATTGATATTTTCAAAGGACGTGATTTTTTGAGTAAACGCACCATCCGCCCCACCCGACCGGTTCGCAAATCAGGTTCCTGGAAAGGCATCCTGTTCTTCTTTTTGTTCGGCATACTGCTGTTCGTTTTGTTCCGAGACAAACCGAAGACGATTCTTCCCCCCGCCTCTCCTTACATCGCTGAACTCTACCGGGACGGGAAAGTGATCGAAGAAAAAGAGTTTGATTCGTTTGATCAGGCAAAAGCGTTTGTCGGTCAACAACGTGGTGCCGTGCAACGAACAACCGACGAACGTTATCTGTACTTGACCGGTTCGGGCATCGGCATCGCCGATGCACCGGAAACGCTCAACATCTATGCCGATCGGACTTTAAAGAAGCGACTGACGTATGTCGCCCCCGGCAGCCGGTTATCACTTTTGACCTACGGCGAACAAGCAAGCCGGATTGAAATCGCCGGTCTGACGGGATATGTCGATTCTGAGCGGTTGACACCGTATCCGCTCGAGCGATCGAGTAACCGCTCTTACTACGAGACACGAGGCGATCGCTTACTGCATTATATCGTTGCGGATGCTGGACTCGGTGGATTGATCACGGCGGGACAAGCACCGTCGTCGGCACCTGAACGGACGACGACCTATGTCGAGTCGAAGACGTTAACCAAAAATTTGCGTCAACCGACGGATTTGACGGCAAAGCAGCTCGATGCGTACATCAAAAAAAACGCACCGGACAGTCCGTTGATCGGTACCGGCAAGACGTTTAAACAGGTCGAACGCGACCACAAGGTCAATGCCGCTTATTTGCTCGCGCACGCCATCCACGAATCCAATTACGGTCGGTCGGAGATCGCCCGGGATAAGTTCAACCTGTTTGGGGTGAATGCGACCGATATCGCACCGGGTCAAAATGCGACGGCCTACACATCATTTGAAGATTCGATCCGGAAAACCGGCAAGTTCATCGCCCGGGATTATCTGGCGGAAGACGGCAAGTATTACCGGGGTGCGTTTCTCGGAAATAAGGCCCGGGGGATGAACGTGTTTTACGCCTCCGACCCGTACTGGAGCGAAAAAATCGCCGGTATCCTCTTGAAAATGAACGCCGTCTAATTCCGAGTTATGGTACACTAATGGGCGAGACATCAATCATTTAGGAGTGAATGCATATGGAAAAAGTTTTAGTATTTGGTCATAAAAATCCCGATACGGATACGATTGCCTCAGCGATCGCTTATGCGGAATTAAAAAAAGAACTCGGCGTCCACGCGGAAGCGATTCGTCTTGGTGAAATCAACGGCGAAACTCAATTCGCACTCGATTATTTCAAGGTGGCGGTTCCCCGTCTCGTCACACGCGTATCAAGTGAAGCACACCACGTCATTCTCGTCGACCACAATGAACGTCAGCAAAGTGCTGATGACATCGATGCGGTCACGGTGACGGAAGTCATCGACCATCACCGGATTGCCAATTTCGAGACATCTGATCCGTTGTATTACCGCGCTGAACCGGTCGGTTGTACGACAACGATTTTAAACAAGATGTACAAAGAACACGGTGTCGCGATCAAACCGGAAATCGCCGGCTTGATGTTATCGGCCATCGTCTCCGATTCGTTATTGTTTAAGTCACCGACGTGTACGGAACAAGATGTCATCGCAGCACGTGAGTTGGCGGAAATCGCTGGTGTCGACGTCAATGTTTATGGACTCGACATGCTGAAAGCCGGCGCTGACTTATCAAAGAAAACAATCGATGAATTGATTGCGCTTGATGCCAAGGAATTCACGATGGGATCGCTGAAGGTCGAAATCGCGCAAGCCAATACAGTCGATACGGCAGAAGTACTGCTTCGCCAAGCGGAACTTGAAGCCCGGATTGAATCATTGATTGCTGAAAAGGATCTTGATTTGTACATGTTACTCGTAACGGACATCCTGACGAATAACTCTGTCGCGCTGGTTCTCGGACCGGAAGCCTCACTTGTCGAACGTGCTTATGGTCTCGAAGCGACGAACCACCTCGTTTACCTCGAAGGTGTCGTCTCACGGAAAAAACAAGTTGTTCCTGTCTTGACGAACACAGCACTCGCTGCCGAATAATTTATTCAAAAAAGAAGGAGTCTGCTCCTTCTTTTTTGAATATGTATAATGAATGGTTGTTCATTCATTATACAAGGGGGACTTTACGGATGAAAAAGACAATACTCGTCACCGGTGGAACAAGCGGCATGGGGAAAGCGATGGCACTCGCCTTAAAAGAAGCCGGTTGGAATGTCGTCGTCACAGGGCGCGACGCCGAGCGTTTACAACAGACGGATCTCGATTTACAACAGATTGCTGGTGAACATGCCGTCATTCAGATGGATGTCCGTGATCCTGAAGCCTGTCTCGCAGCTGTCAATCAAACACGTGCGCGTTTTGGTCGACTCGAGGCCCTGATCAACAATGCGGCGGGTAATTTTATCTGTCCGACGGATGAGTTATCACCGAACGGGTGGAAAACGGTCGTCGATATCGTCTTGAACGGAACGTTCAACTGCTCCCATGCCCTCGTCAAAGGATGGCAGGAAGATCAGGTCGTCGGGGGTCAGATTCTCAATATCGTCGCCTCTTATGCGTGGCAGGCAGGTGCGGGTGTTGCACCAAGCGCTGCGGCAAAGGCCGGCGTCTTGAACCTGACACGGACCCTCGCCGTCGAATGGGGGTATAAGTATCAAGCCCGTGTCAATGCGATCAGTCCGGGACCAATCGAACGAACAGGCGGTGCTGATAAACTCGCCATGTCACCGGAGCATGCGGAACGGATTCGCCGGAACGTGCCGCTCGGTCGGTTCGGAACACCGGAAGAAATCGCCGGACTTGCCGTCTGGATGTTGTCCGATCAAGCCGGTTACTTGAACGGGGAATGTATCGCCCTTGATGGTGGGCATTGGCTGAATAAACAACCGTTTTAATGCTTGTCTTAATCCCCGTCTTGTCGACTGGGGATTTTTTTGTCGCCGTCTGTCGATCCAAGACACTGATTTCGGATTAGATATGTTTATTAATCATTTTTTTAGGAAAATAAGAGTACAGGTAAGTAGAAGGAGGTGGATCGTATGGGCATAGCTTTTATGTGGGGTGCCATTGCGGGAGGGGCTGTTGTCATCGGCGCCTTGATTGGTTTGTTTGTCCCGCTGAAGCAACGGTTGATCGGGTACGTGATGTCGTTCGGAACGGGTATTTTAATTGGCGCCGCGACGTTCGAGCTGCTCGATGAAGCGTTAAACAAATCGACGACGATGGTCGTCGGCATTTCCTTCATCGTCGGTTCGCTTGTCTTTACGGCATTTGATATGTTTGTCTCGTCACGTGGAGCGAGTAAACGAAAGCGGTCCTCGGGCGGCAATGAAGGAACCGGAACGGCGATTTTTTTCGGAACGATTCTTGACGCGATTCCGGAATCGATCATGATCGGAGCCAGTCTCCTGTCCGGTAACGTCAGTGCAGCCCTTGTCGCCGCGATTTTCGTCAGCAACATTCCGGAAGGACTCTCGAGTACGACCGGACTTCAAAAGGACGGGTTTTCAAAGAAAAAGATTCTGTTGATGTGGGGACTCGTCTGGTTGATTTCCGCACTCGCATCGCTGGCCGGATACTCAATCCTCGCCGAATTGCCCGACATGCAGTTTGCGATGATCGGTGCTTTTGCCAGTGGCGGTATCATCGCGATGCTTGCTTCGACGATGATGCCGGAAGCGCATGAAGAGGGCGGCGCGATCGTCGGTTTATTCGCATCCCTCGGTTTGATCACGGCAGTCATCTTAAGTTAACCCGCAAAAGCGGCTGATTTAAACATCTTTCTCTAACGACAAAGGTGGCAGATAACCTTCTGCCACCTTTGTTGCCGTTTAGGACGCACTATGCTTCTTCCTGACCTTCCCACTCCTGCTTGAACCGTTCGACGAATTCAAGCATGTAACGATGACGGTCTGCCGCGATGACTTTTGCCGTGTCCGTGTTCATCAAATCCTTCAGACGCAATAACTTTTCGTCAAAATGATGTAAGGCACTCGTTGGACTCGTCCGGTCGCCCGGCTCACGTGGAGTGAGCCCCGGTACATACATTGGTTCCTTAAATTGACCGGCGAACTGAAACGTCCGGGCAATCCCGATTGCTCCAATCGCATCCAACCGGTCCGCGTCCTGGACGATTTTCCCTTCGAGCGTCCGCATCGGTGGCCGGTCCCCCCCCTTAAAGGACAAGCTGTTGATGATTTCCAAGATATGTTGCCGCTCGCCGGTCGATACACGTGGTTGAAGATACGTGTCGACAAGGCTGCTCGTCCCTCCGAGTTTTGCATCCGCGACATCATGCAACAAGGCTGCCAGTTCAATGATCCGGGCGTCGCCCCCTTCTCGTCTCGCAATCTGTAACGCCATCCGCCGGACACGTTCGATATGCGCATAATCGTGTCCCGAAAAATCATCGGCATGAAAGGTTTTGACGAACTGTTCCGTTTCCTTGATCACAATCGTTCCCTCCTTCTAAAAAACTTGTTTAAAAAACGCTAACTCATTTTAAGGGAGTTAGCGTTTGATCTCATAATACTTTTTCGAGGAATTTTTTTGCCCGATCCGTTTTCGGATGATCAAACAATTCGACCGGACTGCCTTCTTCCATCAAAATCCCTTCATCGAGGAACAACACACGATCGGCAACTTCTTTGGCAAAGCCCATCTCGTGCGTGACGATGACCATCGTCATCCCACTCTCTGCCAGTTGCTTCATGACGTCCAGCACTTCATTGACCATTTCCGGATCAAGGGCCGACGTCGGTTCATCAAACAGCATGACGTTTGGTTCCATCGCGAGGGCACGGGCAATCGCAACCCGTTGTTTTTGACCACCGGACAGCTGATTCGGGAAGTTGTCCCGCTTCTCTGCCAATCCGACACGATCGAGTAACACTTCCGCCCGTTTGACAGCGTCTTCCTTCGATAACCCAAGCACGTTGATCGGCGCATAAATCAAGTTATCGAGGACTGATTTATGAGGGAAGAGATTAAATTGTTGGAAGACCATCCCGATATTTTGACGCGCTTTGGCGATATTCGCTTTCGGTTTCGTCAATTCAAAACCATCAACATTAATCGTCCCGCCGGTCGGTTGCTCCAATAGATTGATGCAACGCAAAAACGTTGATTTCCCGGATCCCGACGGTCCGATGACGGCCACGACTTCGCCCCGTCCGACAGTCGTCGTGATGCCTTTTAAGACTTCTAATTTTCCGAACTGCTTATACAGATCAGTCACTTGAATCATAGGTTCCATCTGATTACCCACTCTTTCTCATAGCTTTTTCGACTTGTTGACCAATCAAGGACAAT
The DNA here is from genome assembly GCF_003598705.1 of Exiguobacterium sp. RIT452. Lineage (NCBI taxonomy): Bacteria > Bacillati > Bacillota > Bacilli > Caryophanales > Exiguobacterium > Exiguobacterium sp. RIT452. Next base: position 284,507 of record NZ_QXJB01000001.1, on the reverse strand, counting down.
CCCATCACAAGCACGAAGTAGACGAATCCGGCAAACAACAACGGTTCGAAGTATAATGCCTTTTCTCCCCCGACGACCTGCGCCCGGCGCATGACATCAAGCACACCGACCGTCGAAATCAGCGCCGACTCTTTCGTCAACGTGATCATTTCGTTCATGAGTGCCGGCAGGATGTTTTTAAAGGCTTGCGGCAAGATGATTGAACGCAGTTGTTTCATGTACGGAATTCCGAGTGCATCGGCCGCTTCCCATTGTCCGCGGTCGACGGCTTGAATTCCGGCCCGGATGATCTCCGAGATGTACGCACCCGAATTTAAGGAAAAGGCGATGATCGCCGATTGATAACCGGTTGTGACGTACCCCGTCAATTGCGGTAAACCAAAGTGAATGATCGCCAACTGTAAAATGAGCGGTGTTCCGCGGAACACGGCCGTATAGGCATGACCGATGAACCGAACGAATCCGTTTTTCGTGATTTTCAGGGCGGCGACCACGATTCCGATCAGCATCCCGGCAATTGCCGCGACGACCACAACTTGGAACAGGACCGGAATCCCTTGCAGGATGTATGGGATTGAATCTTGAATCTTTGTAAAGTCTATCATAACCAATCTCCTAACGTCGCACAAAAGGGATGAGGTTACCCCCACCCCTATGCACTACTCTTATTTTGCTTCTTTTTGGAACCATTCTTCTGCGAGTTTGTCGATGTCACCATTGTCGATCATCTTTTTCAACTCAGCGTTGAACTCGTCACGCATCTTGTCTCCTTTTTTGAAGGCGACAGCAGAACCGGTTGGTCCATCTTCCTTGATTTCATATGTTTTCAACGACTCGTCTTGATCCATATATTTGACGGCGACGGCGTCTTCAATGATCAGCGCGTCGATCCGGCCTGTGTTCAATTCTTGAATGATTTCCGGAATCTTGTTTAACGAGACCGCTTCACTGTCTTTGTAACGGTCTTTTGCCAACGCTTCTTGAATCGATCCGAGCTGGACACCTACTTTTTTGCCCTTTAACTCATCATCCGCCGTGATTGCTTTATCTTTTGTCATGACGAGGTTTTTTGATTCAAAATAAATGTCCGTGAAATCAGCGTTCTTTTTCCGTTCGTCCGTCGGTGTCATCCCCGCCATGACGAAGTCGACACGTCCCGAGCTGAGCGCTCCGAGCAGACTGCCAAATTCCATGTCCTCGATTTTGAGATCGTAGCCGAGATTTTTCGTGACTTCTTTTGCGATCGCGACATCAAATCCAACGATTTCGTCACCTTTCGCCGTGTCGATGTATTCAAACGGGAAGTAATCCGCTGACGTTCCCATCGTCAATACTTTATCGCTTGTGTTCGTCTCGCCTGTCGATTCTTCCGATGCACCACATGCTGCCATCGTGACTGCGAGAATGCCTGCCATTGCCGTTGCTACTAATTTTTTCATGAATAAATTCCCCTTCCAACGCTCAATTGTCAGAACTTTAACAATAGTATGACTTATGTTTTTTTCTAATTCAATACTAAAAAGCCTGACCTGATTTATTGTTTTTAGAATATACGAATATTTATTCATTGTAAAGCATAAAAATCTTGAAATAATGCATAAAATTCTTTTTTATTCATCATTTATGATTAATCAAAACCATTGTTACCGCTTACATTTATTTGTAGACAGTCCTTTTTTCTCTATCTGATTTCAACCGAACGATAAAAAAGAGACCGACAGTGGAGTCGGTCTCTTCTTGATCACACATTAAGCGTAGATTTCAATCAGCGATTCTAATTTCTCGACGACTTCTTCCGCCGTAAAGGATTCGATGTCGAATCGTTCGACCATCGACAAGATGTTTCCGTCTTGCATCAATGCGAATGATGGTGATGACGGCGGATACCCTTCGAAGTATTCACGTGCCCGGTCTGTTGCTTCCCGGTCTTGTCCTGCGAACACTGTGACGAAATGATCCGGTTTGACGCCTTCCATCCGGTTGATGTAAGCGGCTGCCGGACGTGCGATGCCGCCGGCACATCCACACACCGAGTTGACGAGGACGAGTGTCAGTCCTTCGCGTTTCATCGCCTCATCGACACTCTCGACCGTCGTTAGTTCTTCAAAGCCGGCTGCTGCCGCTTCTTTACGTGCCGTCTGAACGACATCTTCAAAATACATTTGGAAATCCATTGTATTTGTTCCCCCTTTAAAATCGTTGTCTTCTTTATTGTACGAGTTTCGATGAAATCTGTCCAAGTCTGCCGCTCAATTCACGTTCCAAAAACGGTTTTGCCTGTAAGAGATCCCGGAATGCCACATAACGCTCGATTTTTTCGTCAGTCGGTTGTTTTTGACTTTTATACGCTCGGATCAACACGTTTTTTGGTGTATGTTCCAGATCGATGAACTCAAGCAACTGCGTATCGTAGCCGACGAGTGACAATAACTCGGCACGGATCGAATCCGTTGCGAGTGAGGCAAACTTTTCCTTGATCAAGCCGTGCTGGAGCATCACGTCGAGCGGTGAACAATCCAACTGGCGGTTCAGTTCCTTTTGGCAGCACGGAACACTAAGAATGACTGAGGCGTTCCAATCCACTGCGCGAGCGAGGGCGACATCGGTGGCGACGTCACAGGCATGCAGTGTCACCATCAAATCGACTTCTGTCTCCTGATCGTAATCGTGGACATCGCCGACTCGGAACGTCAAATCGTCATATCCAAGATCAGCGGCAATCGCCGTACACTCTTCGATGACTTCTTTTTTGAGATCAAGACCGGTGATGTTTAAATCAAATCCTTTGACGACTTTCAGATAATGATACAAGGCGAACGTCAGATACGACTTCCCGCATCCAAAATCTAAAATCCGTAGCGTCCGTCCTTTCGGTAAAACTGCGATACTGTCTTCGACAAATTCGAGGAATCGATTGATCTGTTTGAACTTGTCGTATTTTTGCCGTTTGACTTGTCCGTCTTCCGTCATGACACCGAGCCGAATCAGAAAAGGAACCGGAATGCCGTCTTCGAGCAGATGACTCTTTTTCCGGTTATGCGATAATTCCGCCTGCACCGGTTCTTTAACCGTCGTCTTCAGCGAGACTTTCATCTTCTTCGACAGTTGGAATTGAAGTTCTTCCGTCTCAAAACGGAATAAAAATTGACGAAATTCGTTAAAATAATCGTCCATTCGCAAAATAAATTCTTCTATACTTAAATTCTCATGCTTAATGATCCGTTCATGTTGAAACTCTAACTGGATTGCATACGTATCTCTAAGTAGAATCGGTTTTAACTTGATTCGACGCAGATCGTTTGATTTTTGGCGCGGACCGCTAATCGTCGCGTGTATGAGTGAAGTTGCCTGCAGCTTTTTGATAAGCAGGTCTTTTAATTGGTCTAGTTCCACGTATCGTCCCGTCCTTTTTTGTTTGGTCTTTCGAAACTGTAGCAAATTCACCCGCGTTCGACAAGCAAGCAAGCTTTATTGTTCAGTGCTCATACTTCATTTTTTAGGAGGAAAACAACATGTTCAAAAAAATTCTTTCACAAATCGGCATCGGTGCCGCAACGGTCGATACACGACTCGAACAAGATCACTGTGAACCCGGTGGAACGATCACGGGCGTCGTCCACATCAAAGGCGGCAGCGTCGATCAGGAAATCGCCCGGATTTATCTTGCCTTCAATACCCAATACAAACAAGAAGTCGGCGACAGTACGGCATTTACGACATTCACACTGGATCGGTTTGCGTTAAACGAAGCCCCGTTTACGATTGAAGCAGGTGTCGAACGCGAAATTCCGTTCACGCTCCAAGTACCGTTCAATACGCCGCTCTCCGTCAGCCAATCCAAGTCGTGGATTGAAACGGGTCTTGATATCGCGCAGGCGGTTGACCCTTCTGACCACGATGCTGTCGTCGTCAAAGCCAATGACTACCAATCGGTCATCCTTGAAGCGATGGAAGACCTCGGATTCCGTTTAAAGAAAGCCGATACAGAGAAATTACCGGGCCGCTTCCGGAAAGATCTGCCGATCGCGCAAGAACTCGAGTATTCAGCACGCGGCACCCATTATGCCCATAAACTGGACGAAATCGAAGTCATCCTGTTACAAGACCGGTCGGGCATCGATATCGTCGTCCAGATCGACCGCCGTGCGCACAGTCTTGGTTCACTGTTCAGTGAAATGGCCGGTACGGACGAGACGATGACAAAACTTTCGTTATCCAATCAGGATTTAACCAATCCGACTGCCGTCAAACAACGTCTGGCGGATTTGATTGAACGACACAGCTGAGTTATTTTTTTAGACAACAAACACCGGATCCGATTATCGTCGGATCCGGTGTTTGTTGATTTAAACGTTTTTCCTTACTTCGATGATGTGATTTCCATCGTCTGCATGTACTGTTTTTCAAACGTCTCTTCCGTCCACCCCATCTGCCAAAACATCAATTCATAATAACAACTTTTAACAAAATGTTGTTTCATCCGTTCCCGTTCTTCGGCACTTGCCCGCTCCGCCAAATCATTCAGACGATCAACTTGTTCAAAGACGACCCGTTCAAACCATTCGGAACTGTATGTCGCAATCCATTGCGCATAGATTGGAGAATCCGGCGTACAGCCTTGTAACTGCTGTCCGACTTCATAGTAAAGCCAATAACACGGTAAAATAGCGGCAATCGTCTCCCCCAGCGTCCCTTCACTCGCATGATGCATGTGCGACACATAAGCATAAGCCGTTGGTGCCGGTTCGAACTCAGCCAGCGTCTCGCTTGCAATCCCAAGCGGTTCAAAAAACGATTGGTGCAGACTGAGTTCTGCGGCATACGTCGATGTCGCATGCTCCGCCAGTTCAGCGATCGTCGCAAAATCTTGGGCTTTCGAAGCAGCGCGGGCCTGGATTTTCGCAAAATGTTTTAAGTAATAGGCGTCTTGCAGGACGTAATGGCGGAACTTCGCTAGCGGCAAAGTGCCGTCTCCGATCCCTGTGACGAACGGATGGCTAAAGCTGCTGTCCCAATACTGTTGTGCCGCTTGCCGGATTTCTTCACTGAATGTCATGTCGTTTCCCCCTTTGTTAATCAAAAAAACGCCACACCCGATGTCAGGCATGACGTGAAAAGACCATAAAAAGAGGATCGTCCACGCCACTTCCCTCCGTAAGTCCAAACTTAATCAGGTTCAAAGGGTCCGAACGTCTCCGTCGTCTCAGTCAGCCTACTGACTCCCCTAGTGGTCGCTATTTGATTTGTTTTGAGTTTATCATGATTTGATGTGGAATTGATCCTTTCTCGTCATTTCGCTCATTTTTTTTGTACAATGAACATGACGGAAGGTGGATGGCGGCTCGTCCTTGAGACCGATTCTCTTCTGTCGCCGGTCGATTAGACTAAATTTAGTACCTGATACTTAACTTATGGAGGAACTTTTATGAATAAAACAATCACATGGACGGCATCTGCTTTACTTGCTACCACCTTACTGCTACCGACGGCCGCATCTGCTGAGCAAGTGGTTGACAAAACAATCGTCACCCTTGGCGAATCCCTTGGGGCAAAGGATAAATCGTGGGTCTTGTCCCGCTTGAATGCACCGGAAGGCATCACTCCGATTATCGCAACATCTGCCGATGAAGAAAAATATCTCGGGAAAAATATTCCCCAATCACAACGGGGTGGCGGCATGTACTCTTCCGCTAAAATTGAGTTGGCGGAAAAAGGTGATGGATTATCTGTCGCGACCGAAAACATCACCTGGGTCACAAAAGACATGTACCTCAACGCCCTCGTCACGGCGGGTGTAACGGATGCGGACATTACGATCACGTCCCCGTACAAGGTAACCGGAACTTCGGCTTTGACCGGGATCATGAAAGCGTACGATCAAACCTCTGCCGAGACCGGCATCAAACTGACGGATGAACGAAAAGACCTTGCCCAGCAAGAACTCTCTGTGACATCCGATGTCGGGAAAACGGTCGGGACGGATAAAGTCGCCGACTTGATGAATGAAATCAAAGCGGAAATCGCGAAACAACAGCCGGAAACGAAGGTCGAAATTGAAAACGTCATCGTCCAAGTCATCCAAAACAATAACATCAATTTATCCGATGCTCAGATGGACCGGTTGACCGGACTGTTTAATCAAATGGAACAAGCGGACCTGAACTGGGGTCAAATCGAGAGTGGACTGAAAGATGCTGGACAAGATATCCAGGCCTTCGCGACCTCAGAAGAGACAAAAGGATTTTTTGCGAAGTTGTTTGATGGTCTCAGTGCATTCTTCAACTCGATTGCCGGCTTGTTTAAATAAAGATTAACGTTTTCTTTTCTGTCAGGCATGGTAAAATAGATGTATTGAATCGGAAAAGGTGGTGTGAAGACATGGGTTTTGCTGCGTGTAAGCATTGGTTGATGGAACAACTGTATCTGTTGCGCGCGATTTTTCATGGAATGGCGTTCTAAGGGACTAGTCTGCCCTTTTTTAACGAACCCAATACCTGAAAAATAAAGCAAAGCGCATCTTCCACGAGTCAAGGAGAGTGCTGTTTGCGCTCTCCTTTTTTTGATGCGCCAGAGAGGATATTTCATATGATGATCTGCGACATCCAACACCTGACAAAACAATTCGGAGGCGACGATATCTTAACGGACGTCTCCCTCTTTATCGAGCACCAAGACCGGATCGGCTTGATCGGCCGAAACGGAAGCGGTAAAACGACGCTCTTACGTTTGATTGCCCGGCTTGATTCCGAAGACAGCGGAACGATTTATCAAAAAAGCGGGCTCTCCATCGGTTATTTGGCACAACTTCCCGTGTTCGACAACGTAATGACGGGGCGTGATGTCCTGTGGACTGCCTTCGCCACGCTTGTCGGTTTACAACACTCCCTGCAACAAATCGAACGGGACATGGCGACAAACATCGATCAGATCGATCAGTTGCTCGAGCGCTACACGCAAGAGACGGAAGCATTTGAGCGCCAAGGCGGATATTTGCTGGATTCCAAAATCGACCGGATGATTAACGGCTTGCAGTTACATGCCCTTTTGGATCGTCCGTTTGAGCAGCTCAGCGGCGGCGAACAGACAAAAATCTGCCTCGGACGGATGTTGTTGACCGAGCCGGAGTTGTTGATCCTCGACGAACCGACAAACCATCTGGATTTAGACGCCGTCGAGTGGCTGGAATCCTTTTTAGCTGATTATGCCGGGGCTGTCCTGATCGTCTCCCACGATCGTGTGTTTCTTGATGCGGTCGTGACGCGCATCGCTGAACTGGAGGAGGGTCAGATTCAGCTGTACCAGGGAAATTACACGTTTTACGTGAAGGAAAAGGAACGCCTTCTACTTGAGCAATTCCATGCTTACCAGGAACAACAGAAGAAGATCAAGCAGATGAAGGAAGCGATCCGCCGTCTGCGGCAATGGGCAAACGAAGCGTCACCACCAAGCGAAAAACTGTTCCGAAAAGCAAAATCGATGGAACGGGCACTTGCACGGATTGAACGGATCAAACGCCCGAAGCTTGACGCCGAGACCCCCGATCTTACGTTTGCAGCACATGGAAAAACGAGCCGGATGGTTTACCGCGTCGAGGATGTCAGCATCGCCTTCTCTAAGCAACCGTTGCTTCATTCATTAACCTTTGAGATTTCAGCAAAAGATCGAATCGCCATCGTCGGCGCAAACGGAAGCGGAAAATCCACACTATTGCATCTCCTGTTAGGCCATCTCGAACCGACAAGCGGTCTGATTACGCGTGGACCGTCAGTGAAAATCGGCTATCTGTCGCAACGCATTGACTTCCCGCCCGGTGAACGTTTAATCGACGTTTTTCGCGCGACCGTTGATCTCGATGAAGGAACGGCGCGGCAGCGTCTCGCCCAGTTCTTGTTTTTTGGCCCCCGGGTCTTCTTACCGGTCGAGGCGTTAAGTGGTGGTGAACGGATGCGGCTGATGCTCGCGATTCTGGTCCACTCCGATTTGAACGTACTGATTTTGGATGAGCCGACCAATCATCTCGACATCGAATCACGTGATGCGCTCGAAGAAGCACTCGAATCATTTGACGGAACGTTGATCGCCGTTTCGCACGACCGCTATTTCTTGAACCGGCTGTTTACGAAGACCCTTTGGCTTGATCAGACGATGGAGCTGTTTCCCGGTTCGTATGCCTATGCGTCAACCAAACGGCAAACACAGCCGCCTGTCGCCAAAATACCGAAGAACGTCGTTTCTGCTAAAAAACGACCCTCTCCTTCTATTCCAGTACAGACAACACGTCAAGTAGAAGCGACGATCGAACGATTGGAACAGGAACTGACGATGCTTGATCGGCAACTTGCTGAAACGACGGATTATGAAGAGACGGTGAAACTTTTTTCTGTCCGTGAACTACTTGTCCAACAGCTCGATGCGCAATACGAACAATTTTTAGCTTCGGAATGAGTCATTCCTCCTAAATTATGTGATTTTAAGACCTGTCGATTTAGTCGACAGGTCTCTTTTATTTTTTAAAAACAGTTCAAATTCTCTACTTTCTAAATAGTTAACCGTGTTAATTTATGAAAAAAAGTTTTAAAATTTATCTTGCATATTATCTGAAAATTCGTATAATTCAACGTATAGCTATTTTTTCTACAAAAAAACTTTAGGAGGAATTTTTCAAATGGATGCCTTTCAACAAGCAATACAATCAGGAGTCGATTTTGCGAACAACATCTTATGGTCTTATATCTTAATCGCAGCACTGATCGGGGTCGGCATCTATTTCACGATTCGGACGAAGTTCATTCAGTTCCGGTACTTAAAAGAAATGTTCCGAGTGACGCTCGATAAAAATGAAAAAACGACGGATGACGGAGGAGAAAGCATTACATCGCTTCAATCGTTCTTCATCGGTGCCGCTACACGAATCGGAACCGGTAACCTGGCCGGTGTTACCATCGCCATCACGCTTGGTGGTCCGGGTGCCGTCTTCTGGATGTGGATGGTCGCTTTGCTCGGAGGCGCTACTGCCTTAATCGAAAGTACACTGGCTCAAGTCTACAAAGTCCGCGATACAAAAAACAATGCTTACCGCGGAGGTCCAGCCTACTACATTGAAAAAGGACTAAAAAACCGTGCCCTTGGAATCGTCTTCGCGATTTTAATCGCTGTCACATTCGGTTTGATCTTCAACTCGGTTCAATCGAACACGATCGCTGCAGCCTTTGATAATGCATTCGGTATCAACAAAGCTGTCATCGGTGGTATCTTGGTCGTCTTGACAGGACTCGTCATCTTCGGTGGTGTCCACCGCGTCGCAAAATTCTCAGCCATCGTCGTTCCTGTCATGGCAGGTCTTTATTTAATCGCTGCTCTCTTCGTCGTCGTCACGAATCTCACGGAACTTCCTGGTGTCTTCGCAATGATCTTCAAGAGCGCGTTCGGAATTGAACAAGCATTTGGCGGATCCGTCGGAGCTGCCATCTCGCTCGGAGTAAAACGTGGTCTGTTCTCAAACGAAGCCGGTATGGGGTCTGCACCAAATGCAGCAGCCGCTGCGGAAGTCTCTCACCCTGCAAAACAAGGTTTCTTACAGACACTCGGTGTTTTCCTTGATACGTTGATCGTCTGTACAGCAACTGCTGCCATCGTTCTTCTCAGCGACAGTTATGCAGCCGGTAACGGCGAAGGAATCGCGATGTTACAGAACGCATTAGGTGAACAATTGGGTGCCGTCGCTCCTGCCTTTATCGCAATCTGTGTCTTCTTATTCGCTTTCAGTTCAATCGTAGGCAGTTACTACTACGGTGAAACGAACATCGAATTCATCAAAAAGAGTCCAGCCGCTGTGTTCGGATTCCGAATCGCAACGATGGCTTTCGTCTTCATCGGTTCTGTCTTAAGCCTCGGTATGGTATGGAGTTTCGCCGACCTCTTCATGGCCGGTATGACGTTAATCAACTTGACAGCGATCTCGCTCTTAGGCGGCATCGCCCTCAAAGTCATCAACGATTACCAGGAACAACGGAAAAAAGGACTTGATCCGGTCTTCTCGGCAAAAGCACTCGGCATTGAAAACACAGAGTGTTGGGATGAAGAAGAAGCCGTCCGTCCTGCAGCTGGAGAAGCGTCACCGCCTCCGATCGCGCGCCGCTAATTGTATGCCTTGCCTTGGATGTTACGCCTTCCGTAATATCCAAGGTTTTTTTCTGTTCAGGATTACGTTTATGCAATCTTGGGAAAATAGGAACAGGTAGAATCAAAGGAGGAATCATTTGTGTCAAAAGTCATGCTCATCATCAATCCGTCATCCGGTAAAGAACTTGGCAAAAAACATGCCGAACTCGCAGAGGGAACGTTAGCGCAACGTTTTACGGAAGTCGATGTTCGCTTTACAGAAAAAGAACGCGACGCAACAGAATTCGCGAAAGAGGCCGCACTCGGACAATACGATGCCGTCGTCGCCATGGGAGGAGACGGGACGGTCAATGAAGTCATCACCGGAATTGCCGAACAAGATCATCGGCCGACGCTCGGAATCGTTCCACTCGGCACGGTAAACGATTTGGCCCGTGCTTTAAATATTCCGACAGATGCAGAAGAGGCGATCCGCGTTTTGGAAGACGCTCCTTCCCGTCCACTCGACATCGGCAAGTATGACGATCACTACTTCATGAATGTCATTGCTGTCGGCTTAATCGCCGAAGCAGTCGAGGAAGTGAGTGTCGAGCAAAAAACGTCCCTCGGTTCTGTCGCTTACTTCATTGAAGGATTAAAAGCGTTTAAAGACCACAGCCCCTACCCGATCCAATTAACAGCCGAAGAAAAATCGTTTGATGGTGAAACGCCGCTTCTGATTATCTCCTTGACCAATTCGGTTGGCGGTTTCGAATCGTTCGCCAAGGACGCCCGCGTTGATGACGGATTGTTACATGTGTTCATCGTCAAACAGCTTGGTTTCTTTGATGCGTTGCAAGCCTTGCCAAAACTCTTGACTGGAAACATCTCAGATGCCGATCAAGTCGACTACTTTACGACATCTCAAGTTCACGTCGATTCGAAAGAACGACTTCCGATCAACGCGGATGGAGATACAGCCGGCCATCTTCCGGTAACGGTCCAAGTGTTACCACAACATTTGACTGTTTTTTCACCCATCACGGAATAAACCTTTGCATCAAACATGCCGTTGAGATGAATCAACGGCTTTTTTCTGTTCTGTTTTTAAAAAATAGTGATTTTTAATTTATTTTAAAAGGATTAATCCTGAATTCAGATTGAAAAATTACCCATTACAATATATGTTATACAACTATAACCTTGCAATGAAACTGAAATATTTTTGTGTTATTCGCGATGCTATAATCATTCTATCAAGAAAATATTTATACATATTACTTACATACGCCTTACATCTTACAACTTTGAAAGGGTCTTGTTCCCTTACATAATCGTCCGTCGCCTTTCACACTTTAGGAGGAACTTCTACATGAAACGCATGATTACAACTATGACAATGACAGCACTGGTGGTTTCTGGTTTCGCTACAACAGGCACTGAAAAAGTTGAAGCGGCAACAACATACAAAGTAAAAGTAACAGCTGATGGTTTACGGGTTCGGACAGGTCCTTCGACTGCTTATAAAGTTGTCGGCAGCGTCAACAGCGGTCAGACATTCAACTATCTTGGTGTTTCCGGATCATGGACAAAAATTTCGTATGGTGGTACGGCACGTTACATCTCTTCTACATATGCAAAAAAATACAGCGTGACGACATCTTCAAAAGCGACAAGCGGGTTTTCACGTCCAGCCAGCGGTCGGATTGCTCAAGGGTACGGTGCAGCCAGCGGTGTTTATGGCTATACGTTCCATAACGGAATCGATATCGCCGCTCCAACGGGAACACCGGTTTACGCATCGGCTTCCGGAACGGTCATCACATCACGCTATTACGGCGCGTACGGCAACCACATCATGATGAAACACACAGTAAACGGTCTTTCGTATACGACAGTTTACGCTCACTTAAGCAGCCGTGCGGTGTCTGTCGGTCAAACAATCGCCAAAGGTTCACGCATCGGTAATATCGGCAACACTGGTAACTCATTCGGGTCACACCTGCATTTCGAAATGCACCGTGGAAACTACGTTTATAGTGCTTCATCTGCTGCGAACAGCGTCAACCCGCTGAACTACTTTAATTAAGAACGGAACTTTCCTCACGCGAAGCTTTGTCTTCGCGTGATTTTTTGTCGTTCGTTCGAGATGAAATCCTTCGTAAAGCATGATACGGTGGTAAGACATACTTATCGTAAAAGGAGGATTTCCCTTGAAGAAGACGCTCCCGCTTATCCTGTCGACCAGCTTCGCGCTGACGATCCTTGCTGGTTGCCAGGATCAACCGACCCCTGAAGAACGGTTAGATGCCTATATTAAATTATGGGAGAAACAAGATTATGACAAGATGTATGCCGATTACGCCAGTGAACAAACCAAACAAACATACGGTAAAAAAGAGTTCATTGAACGAACAAAAAAATTAACCGACTCGTTGGACATCAAAGAACTGTCCGTCAAACGCCTGAAGTCACCGGAAAGCGATGATCAAGACAAAGCCGCTCTCCCTGTCGAAATTTCCTTCGAGACGACGGCAGGACCGGTTTCTTATGAAAAACAAGTTCCGTTGACGTTTGAGAAACAAGGAGACACGGAAAACTGGTACATCAACTGGGATTCGTCGTTTGTCTTGAAGGATTTCAAGAAAGAGGACAAGGTCCAGTTAACGACGATCGAAGCAAAACGCGGTGACCTGCTCGACTCAAACGACCGCCCCTTGGCAACAACGGGTACCGGTTATCAAGTCGGTGCCACGGCAGGACAAGTTGACGATCTCTCGACACTTGCCACACTGCTTGACCGTCCCGTCTCTGCCATCGAAGATGCACTCGGCGCCAGTTGGGTCAAGGACGGACAATTTGTTCCCTTGAAGACGCTTGCGGCGGATGACAGATCACAACTGACGCGACTCAAACAAGTGGATGGTGTCACTGTCAAAGAAACGGAAGTCCGCACGTATCCGTTCGGTAAAGCGACTTCACACCTGATCGGCTACATCGGTTCAGCGACTGCTGATGACATCAAACAATCCAAGGAAACGATTCAACCCGGAGAACAAGTCGGAAAGCGTGGACTCGAGCAAGTGCTCGATGAGACGTTGCGTGGCAAGTCCGGTGCCCGAATCGAAATCATCAAACCGGATGATTCGACCGTTGCCGTAGCAGAAACCGAAGCAAAGGATGGACAGGACATCCAACTGACGATTGACGGAACGTTGCAACAGCAGACATATAACGCGATGAAAGAAGATCCGGGGACTGCTGCTGCAATCGATCCACGGACAGGCGAGACCCGGGTTCTTCTCAGTTCGCCCGGCTTCGACCCGTCCGAGTTTACGACCGGAATTTCACAGGCGCGACTCGATGCGCTGACAAATAATCCTGATCAACCACTCTTGAACCGCTTCACGAGTGCCTTCGCCCCCGGCTCGACCCAAAAGCCGTTGACGGCAGCAGTCGGCTTAAAGAGTGGAACGCTTGATCCGGAACAAGCGTATACGATTGACGGGTTAAAAACCAAGGTCGACGGCTTTAATGTCACCCGAATCCACGAGACACCCGATCCGGTTAATCTGCACAATGCGCTCGTTTACTCGGATAATGTCTATTTTGCGAAATCGACGCTCGAGCAGCTTGGAACAGAGACGTTTACGTCGGGTCTTCAAGCATTGGGCTATGGAGAAAAGATTCCCTTCACCTATCCGATGCGGGCATCGCAAATTTCAAATGACGGCTCGATTGCTTCCGACGGTCAGCTGATGGACACGTCTTACGGACAGGGACAGATGTTGACGAACATTCTGCATCTCGCTTCGATGTACGAAATCTTCCTGACAGACGGTATTATCTACCGACCGACATTATTGACAGACGAAAAAACCAAGCAGGTCTGGAAACAAGACCTGCTCGATGCAAAAGACGCCGCCATGATCCGGGACGACCTCTATGACGTCGTCCATGCCGGTTTCCCGCTCCCAGCGGACATTCCAGAAGTGAAGGTCGCTGGTAAGACCGGAACGGCAGAACTGAAAAAAGCAGGCGAAGAAAACGGACAAGAAAACGGCTTTTTCGTCGGCTACGATGATGACAAAAAAGATTTGCTCGTCGCCATCATGATCGAATCGGTCGAGCAAGAAGACCGGGGCAGCCCGTATGTATCGGGTCTCGTCGCCGATGTCTTGAAAAGTCACGCCAAAAAATAAGACTGACTGCAAAAAAGGGATGCCGGGATATATAATCCAGGCATCCCTTTTTATGTTCCGACGGCTGAAAGTCCGTCATTTTTTAGATCCACTTATACTGTCACATCCGGTAACCGGGCGGCCATCAACTGTTCGATTGCCGCTTCATCCCCCTGTTGCAGCAATTCGACGATTTTACTGCCGACGATGACACCGGCGACGCTTGCACCTAATTGCCGGACGTGCGCCGGTGTACTGATTCCGAAACCGGCCAAAACCGGAACCGGACTGAGTTGTGCCACGTTCGCCAAGTGTTGCTCGAGTGCATCATCGAAGTTGGTCTGTCCCCCTGTCGTTCCGTTGACCGTCACGGCGTAGAGGAATCCTTCACTGTGCGTCGCAATTTTTTCAATCCGTTCCATCGGACTCGTCAGCGACACGAGTTGAACCAGCGCAATGTCCTGTTTGTTGCGGCCAGCAAAAAATTGATCGCTTTGTTCGAGCGGTAAGTCTGGAATAATCAGCCCGTCAACACCAACTTCGCGGCAGGTTGCGAGAAACGAATCAATGCCGAACCGGAAAATCGGGTTCAAGTACGTCATGACGACGATTGGAACGCTTGTCGACTGACGCGCAATCCGGATCGCTTCCAGCACATCCTTCAAACTGATCTGTTGCGCCAACGCCCGGAGTCCCGCTTCTTGAATGACCGGACCATCGGCGACCGGATCAGAAAACGGTACACCAACTTCGATTGCTGTTGCACCGGAGCTTTCGAGGAACGCTAAGATGTCCGGTAAACGGTCGATGCCTCCGTCGCCTCCCATGACATACGGGATAAAGGCTTTTTCACCACGTTCGTTGACTGTACGGATTGCTTGTTCTAATCGCATCATGCTTCCCCCTTTAAGGCGTTTCTGACGGTCATGACATCTTTATCGCCGCGTCCGGAGAGACAGATGACAACGACTTCTTCCGGTTGCATCCCTCTTGCAAGTTCCGTCGCCTGCGCGACCGCATGGGCCGACTCCAGTGCCGGAATGATGCCTTCTTTTTGACAGAGCAGTTGCAGGGCATCAAGTGCCTGTTGGTCCGTCACGGCCTCATACTGAACACGACCGATATCTTTTAACAGACTGTGTTCCGGTCCGACTCCCGGGTAATCCAATCCGGCCGAAATCGAATGGGCTTCCGTGACTTGACCATGATCATCTTGCAACAGATACATCATCGATCCGTGCAGGACACCCACTTCACCTTTTGACATCGTGGCGGCGTGTTTTTCCGTGTCGAGTCCGCTTCCGGCTGCTTCGATGCCGTACAATGCCACTTCCTCATCATCGATGAACGGATGGAACATGCCGATTGCATTACTGCCGCCTCCGACACAGGCGACGATGGCTTCCGGTAACTTGCCCTCTTTTTCAAGGATTTGCGCTCGTGTCTCTTGACCGATGATGGCTTGGAAATCACGGACGATTTCCGGGAACGGGTGTGGTCCGAGGACCGATCCCATCAAGTAATGTGTATCGTCGACATGTTTGACCCAGTAACGCAACGCTTCGTTGACAGCGTCTTTTAACGTCCGGCTCCCTTGGGTTACAGAAATGACTTTGGCACCAAGTAACTCCATCCGGAAGACGTTGAGCTCTTGCCGGCGGATGTCTTCTTCACCCATGAAGATGACACATTCGAGATCAAGCAAGGCACAGACGGTCGCTGTCGCCACACCGTGTTGTCCGGCACCGGTCTCCGCGACGATTTTTCGTTTTCCCATCCGTTCAGCGAGCAAGGCTTGACCGATCGTATTGTTGATTTTATGGGCACCGGTATGGTTCAAATCTTCACGTTTCAAGTAGATTTTGGCACCGCCGATCGCCCGCGTCAAATGTTCGGCATAATAGAGCGGTGTTTTGCGACCGACATAGTTTTCGAGTAAATCATTCATCCGTTCGTGAAACGCCGGATCTTCTTTCACCTCGGCATAGGCTTGTTCCAGCTCAAGGACGGCTTGCATCAACGTTTCCGGGATATAACGGCCTCCGTAGATTCCGTATTGTCCCAGTGCATCCGGTTGTGAATAACGTGTCATTTAAAAGTCTCCTTTACGGCATCATGAAATGCCTGCATTTTTTTCGTATCTTTTTGACCATTCGTTTCAATACCACTTGAGACATCGACGGCAAACGGTTCATACCGTTCAATCACTTGTCCGACGTTAGCTGCCTGCAGACCACCTGCGACGAATATCGGTTGATCCGCTTGTAAGTCCGTCGTCCAATCAAACGGTTGCCCGCTGCCTGCTTCCGGTGCATCAAACAAAACAAAATCCGCTTTCGGGTGAATCGCATCAAGTGCATCCGCCGGGAGCGCCTGAATGATCGGAACCCGTTTCTTGCGGTACAGCTCGTCCGCGACCGGTCCATGGAGCTGGATCATGTCAAGCCCGACCTGCTCAATCGCTTCCTCGACCTCTTGGCGCGTCGGTGAGACGAACACACCTACGACTTGGACCGTTTCGGGAATCTCTGACCGGAGCGTCGCAGCTTCCGCCAGCGTGACTTGACGTTTGCTTGGGGCAAAGACAAATCCGATATAGTCGGCCCGGTCAACCGCGTAGTGCACATCTTCCATTCGTTTCAGCCCACAAAATTTAATGCGTGTCATGTTTGGCTCCACTGACAGCTTGAATGAAATCAGCCGGATCTTCCGCCCGCATCAAGGTTTCGCCGATTAAAATCCCATCCGCTCCCGCTGCGTGCAACATTTTCGCTTCCTCGACCGTCTTGATCCCACTTTCGCTGATATACCGGACATCCGGCGACTTCGTCTTCAGTAACGCAAGCGACGTGTCGAGACTCACTTCGAATTTCTTCAAGTTCCGGTTGTTGATGCCGATGATTTTTGCCTGTAACCGTTCTGCTCGCTCGAGCTCCGTCGCATCATGCACTTCGACCAGGACTTCAAGCCCGCTTGCATAAGCATAGTCATACAGATCGTGTAGCGTGTCATCATCGAGTGCCGCGACAATCAACAGAATCAAACTTGCCCCGTGTGCTTTCGCCAAATCAATTTGAATTCGGTCAACCATAAAATCTTTGCAGAGGACAGGCACATCGACGGCTGCGGTGACGGCTACCAGATCTTCCATACTCCCTTTAAAATACGTCTGGTCCGTCAATACCGAGATGACGGTCGCGCCGCTGGCGGCATACCGTTTCGCCTGCTCCACCGGATCGACGTTTAATGAGATGTCGCCTTTTGATGGTGAGGCCCGTTTGATTTCCGCGATGACGGATAAATCGGTCCCGCCAAGTGATTGATGAATCGATGGATTTAACGGGCGATGCTCCGCCGAAGGAACCCCGGTCATTTTCAATTGTGCGACTTCCAGTCGTTTCGTATCGATGATACGGTCTAAGATATTCATCCGATTGCCTCCTCTTGTTTCATCCGTTGCAAGTATTGTAATTTTTCAAGTGCCTGACCGGAGTCGATGCTCTCTGCCGACCGTTCGATTCCTTCACGAATCGTTTGAACGCGTCCTTCAGCGAACAAGGCGATTCCGGCATTGAGTAACACCGTATCGCGGTATGGACCGGCTTCTCCCTGCAAGACCCGTAAGAGAATGTCCGCGTTTTCCGCTGCTGTTCCGCCGCGGATGGCTTCGATTGGTGCGACCGATAAACCCACTTCCTCCGGATGGAGACTGAAGCGAATCAATTCGCCTTGGTCGAGCAGGACCAGTTGGTTCGTCCCGGCTAGTGACGCTTCATCCATTCCACAGGCTCCGTGAAGCACGATCGCACGTTTTCGTCCGAGCCGATGTAGCGTCAAGGCCATCGTTTCAAGTAAATCTTCGCGATAAATGCCGAGTAACTGTGTTTTTAGCGGCACTGGATTCGTCAGTGGTCCAATCAGATTAAAAATCGTTGGAATCCGTAAGTCGCGGCGTACTTTCATGATTTGTTTGACACGGGGATGCATCCGTTGGGCGAATAAGAAAGCGATCCCGTTTGTCTCAAGCAATGCCGCCAGTTCTTCCGGTGTCTCATCTAACTTCACACCGAGCGCTTCAAGCACATCGGCACTGCCGGTTTTACTGGAAACACTCCGGTTGCCGTGTTTCGCAACCTTCGCTCCGGCGCCGGCCAGTACAAATGCAGCCGTCGTGCTGATGTTAAACGACTGGGAGCCGTCGCCCCCCGTACCGCAGTTGTCGATGAAATCCGTTCCCGTCACCGGAATGTCGAGTGCGACTTCACGCATGATTGAGGCCAGACCTGCTAATTCTTCTGCGGTTTCCCCTTTCGCTTTTAAGGCGACGAGAAAGGCGGCGATTTCGCTGTCCGTGACATCCGTCGCAAACAATTGGCGCGCAGCCTGTTGCATTTCTTCATAACGGAGATGGTTGGCATTCGTTAATTTCGTCAATACATCCTTCATTCCTGTCACTCCTTCGTCAGTTCGATAAATCGTTGAATCATCTGTTGCCCGAGTGGTGTGCCGATCGATTCCGGGTGAAATTGAATCCCGTAAGTCGGATGGTCGCGGTGTTCCAGCGCCATGATCGTTCCGTCTTCTGTCGTAGCGGTGATCTCCAAGACGTCCGGTAAGGTGGTCCGCTCGACGATCAAGGAATGATACCGCATCACGTCCAGTTGTTCCGGCAACCCTTCAAACAACCGTCCGGTCTGTCGGATGTTCGATGTTTTACCATGGCGGATTTCTGCTGCTTCAACGACGTTTCCACCAAATGCTTGCCCGATGGCTTGATGCCCGAGACAGACACCGAGAATCGGAATTTTCCCGGAATACGTCCGGATGACGTCAAGACATATCCCGGCGTCGTTCGGGTTTCCCGGTCCCGGTGATAAGATGATGCCTGCCGGATGTAATGCGGCAATTGCACTCACTTCAATCGCATCATTGCGGATGACTTGTATTTCATCATACGCCGCAGCGTATTGATACAGGTTATAGGTAAAGGAATCATAATTATCGATCAGTACAATCATTTCCAAACCTCCAGTAAGGATTTCGCTTTATGCAAGGTCTCCTCGAATTCAAGGATCGGATCGGAATCATAGACTATACCCGCTCCAGCCTGAACGTACGCTTTTCCGTCTTGGATGACCATCGTCCGGATCGCCAGAGCAAAGTCTAAATTCCCGCTGACATCAAAATAGCCAACCGCTCCGGCATACACTTCCCGTTTTTTCGTTTCGTATTGATTGATCAACTGCATCGCACGAATCTTCGGAGCACCCGAGACCGTCCCGGCCGGTAAGCAGGCGACGAGCGCATCGGCTCCCGTTTTTCCTTCGGCGAGTGTCCCTTCGACGACAGAAACGAGATGCATGACATTTTTGAAGCGTTCAATCTCCATTTCCCGTGACACATGGATGCTTCCGACCTGACACACTTGACCTAGATCATTTCGTCCTAAGTCGACGAGCATCCGGTGCTCGGCTTGTTCTTTTTCATCGTGTAGCAATTCGTCGGCGAGTGCTTGATCCGCCTGTTTCGTTTTCCCACGCGGTCGTGTTCCGGCAATCGGATTTGTCGTCACGTGCCGTCCTTTGACTTGAATCAAACTTTCCGGTGACGCACCCAGCACGATCACTTCTCCTAAATCGATGTAAAAGAGGTACGGACTCGGGTTGTCCTGCCGGAGTTTCCGGTAAAAGTGGAACGGATCGCCGGCGAAAGTCGCATCGAGTCGTTGCGATAACACGAGTTGGAACACATCCCCTTGCCGTATATGTTGTTTCGCCTGTTCAACCAACGAAAGAAACGCCTCTTTTTCGATTTGCGGTTGGTAGACGATATTTTCAAGCGGTCGCTCCATCCGTGTCCGTTCCCCGGTCTGTTCCAGCTGTGCTTTACGTTCATGGAGTCGCCGGGACATCTCTTCCCGGTCAGTCAGTCCTCCGAGTGACGTCTGGATCAAGTGGACCCGGTGTTCCAAATGATCATACAAGATGATTTCGTCATACACGGCAAGCAAGGCATCCGGTAAATTCCGGTCGCTGTCCGGCACGGCACCGATGTTTTCATAGGCACGAATCGCATCATACCCGACATAGCCGATGGCGCCACTCAGGAACGGGAAATCCGTTTCGGTAGCCGGACGGGTGACTGCTTGTTGCAAGAGTTGAACGGGGTTCCCCGTCATCGCATGCGTCTCTCGTGTGTGAAGATTTTGCCGTGTCACCTGATTTCCTTCCGCCCGAAGCAATTCGACCGGGTTGACCCCGATGATCGAGTAACGGCCGTTACCCGCGCTTGCCGAGCTTTCAAGCAGACATTTCCGGTCCCCTTCGAGCTGTAAAAAAATCGAAATCGGTGTCAGTTCATCTCCGTTCATCTCCAGTTGTTCCATTATCAATTGTTCTGTCTCGATCATCTTGTTTCGCCTCCTGATATAAAAAAAGTCCTCCATACAGCAAATATGCCGTATGGAGGACGATAGACTCGCGGTGCCACCTCACAATTGGAACAACAAATGTTCCCTCTCATTTCCGATGCGTCTTGACGAGACATCGTAGCCTAAGATAACGGGGGCTTCCGTCATGACCTACTTACCGTTCAGCCATGCTCTCATGAGACCATTCATCAGACATCGTTGTACGGAAGTTCCACCTCTCTCCCGCTCTCTGGAACAACGATTTGTTTGACTACTTAACTCATTCATCGATTTTTTTATGCAGTTGAATACGAAAAGGGTCTTCTCGCCCATTCATGATAAACATGAAGGACGGGAAGACCCGCGGTACCACCTTCGTTGACTATTACTAGTCCCCTCGAACAAACCGGTTGCCCTGATTCGTCGTCCTCGATAACGGGAGGTAGCCGTCAGAGCCTACTGTAAGTTCGGTCTGATGCTCAGAAGTCCATTCACCTGTTTCCCGATACTGATTCGCACCACCCATCAGCTCTCTTGAATCGTTTCATAGGCTACTTCTCTTCGTCATTGCGTCTGTTGTTGTCTAATTGTTTTTTATGTTACGTCGGAAACCGTTTTCTGTCAATAGATTTGTCTGAATCAATATAAAGACAATTGATCCGGATCGATTGACTCGAGTGCTAGCTTGACCGTCTGGAGGAATTGACCGGCTACGAGTCCGTCGAGCACCCGGTGGTCGATCGACATACACAGGTTGACCATGTCGCGCGCTGCAAACATCCCATTGACCCAGACCGGACGTTTAACGATCGATTCAACGGATAAAATCGCCGCTTGCGGGAAATTCAGAATCGGTGCCGACTGAATCGAACCGAATGATCCGGTATTGTTGACCGTAAATGTTCCGCCCTGCATCTCGCTTGAAGACAACTGGCCGGCTTGCGCCCGTTTGCCGAAATCATCGATTGCCCGGGCCAGTCCTTTAATGCTGAGATCATCGGCATTCTTGACGACCGGTACAAACAAGGCTTCTTGCGTTGCGACAGCCAGTGACAAGTTGATCGCTTTTTTCTGGATGATCTTGTCGCCTGCCCAAGTTGAATTCATGATTGGATGTTTTTTTAGACCTTCAACCGTTGCTTTCATGAAGAACGGCAGGAACGTCAATTTCACGCCTTCTTGTTTGAAGAAGGCATCTTTATGGCGGTTCCGGGCTTCGACCAGATTTGTCACGTCGACTTCAATCATCAACCAGGCATGCGGTGCTTCCTGCTTCGAACGAACCATGTTCGTTGCGATGGCCTGACGGACACCTGCCGTCGGAATTTCAATGTCTCCGGCTTCTGTCGTGCTCGTCACCGGTTTAGCTGCTTGAGGCCGCGCGATTTGCGGCTGTTCTTGTCGTTCCGGTTGTGTTGTTGGTTTTGTTGCCGGGACTGATTGAATCGTCGGCGCTTCGACGGTATCCGGCTGACGCGTTTGTCCCGTCTCAATCACTTTTAAGATATCTTTTCGGGTAATCCGTCCACCGGCTCCCGTCCCCGTCACTCGTTCAAGATCAATCGCATGCTCCGACGATAACTTCAGAACAGCGGGTGAATAGCGTTTTTTCATCGACTGGTCACTGGAAACCGGTGTGTCTTCGACAGCTGGAACGGCTTCTTCCGTCGCCGCGACTTCCGTTGAACCGCCGCTGACCTGCAAGGTGACGATCGCTTCCCCGACTTGCAGTGTGTCACCTTCTTCCGCGAGAAGTTGATCGATGACACCATCAAACGACGACGGAACTTCTGCCGTGACTTTATCAGTGATGACTTCTGCAATCGGATCATATTTTTTGACCGTATCGCCTGGTTTGACGAGCCAGAGGGAAATCGTCCCTTCCGTTACACTCTCACCAAGTTGTGGCATCGTTAATGTTTCGGTTTTCATTGACGTTTCCCCCTTAGTACGCGTGTAGCGTCCGGATTTTGTCTTCGATTTTTTCACTGGAGACGTTGAAGAATTTTTCCATCGTCGGTGCGTATGGCATCGCCGGTACATCCGGACCACACAGACGCTCGATTGGCGCGTCGAGATCAAACAGTGCTTCTTCCGCAATGATCGCCGACACTTCACTCATGACGCTGCCTTCTTTATTGTCCTCTGTCACGAGTAAGACTTTCCCCGTTTTTCGGGCTGCTGCGACGACCGCTTCCCGGTCAATCGGATAAACCGTCCGTAAGTCCAGAATATGGACGTCAATGCCGTCTTTTTCAAGGCGTGTTGCCGCGTCAAGGGCGAACTGAACGCAAAGTCCATACGTGATGACCGTCAAATCTTCGCCTTCCCGCTTCACATCGGCTTTGCCGATTTCGACGATGTAATCCTCTTCCGGGACTTCGCCTTTCAAGAGACGGTATCCGCGTTTATGTTCAAAGAACAAGACCGGATCATTGGAACGGATGGCTGCTTTCAGCAATCCTTTTGCATCGTACGGATTAGACGGAATGACGATTTTTAAGCCCGGTGTTGAATTGAACATCGCTTCGACGGATTGTGAGTGGTAAAGTGCTCCGTGAATCCCGCCGCCGAATGGTGCCCGGATGACGATTGGACACGACCAGTCATTGTTTGAACGGTACCGGATTTTTGCCGCTTCACTGACGATTTGGTTGACGGCCGGCATGATGAAATCAGCAAACTGCATCTCAGCGATTGGTCGCATCCCGTACATCGCAGCGCCGATTCCGACACCGGCAATTGCGCTTTCAGCAAGCGGTGCATCGATGACACGTGCTTCCCCGAACTGTTCGAGTAGACCTTGTGTCGCCCGGAAAACGCCGCCGCGGACGCCGACGTCTTCTCCGAGGACGAACACCGATTCGTCGCGTTCCATTTCTTCCTTGATTGCACTGTTGATCGCTTCGATTAAACTTAACGTCGTCATTTCGTTTCCCCCTCATCGTACACGTAACGGAGTGTGTTTTCAGCTGTATCATAGGCCGCTGCTTCCGCATAAGCCGTCGCTTCATCGACTTCTTGTTCAAGTTTCGCTTCGATGTCTTGTGCCGTTTCTTCCGTCAAGACACCCATCTGAATCAATTTTTCACGGAACAGTTTGACCCCGTCACGTGTTTTCAGTTCAGCCAATTCTTCTGCTGAACGGTACGATTTATCATCATCATCCGATGAATGGGGCACAAGCCGTTCGACTTCAACCTCAATCAATGTCGGACCTTCACCACGAAGACCACGTTCACGGGCTTCTTTGACGGCTTTATAGACGGCAAGCGGATCAATACCGTCAATCGTCACACCCGGCATGCCGTAACCGATTGCCCGGTCGGCGACGTGTTTCGCCGACAATTGTTTCGAGAGCGGCGTCGAAATCGCATATTTGTTATTTTCACAGAACAGGATGACCGGCAGTTTATGGATGCCGGCAAAGTTTGCGCCTTCATGGAAGTCGCCTTGGTTCGACGAGCCTTCCCCAAATGAGACATAGGCTACAAGCGGCTCTTGACGCATCTTCGCAGCTAGGGCAATTCCAACGGCGTGAGGGACTTGCGTCGTCACCGGGCTAGATCCCGTGACGATGTTGAGGGCACGTGACCCGTAATGGCCCGGCATTTGACGTCCGCCGGAGTTCGGATCTTCCGCTTTGGCGAAAGCGGACAACATGATGTCACGCGACGTCTGACCGAAGTGCAGGACGACACCAAGATCGCGGTAATACGGCAAGATGTAGTCCGTTCCTTTTTCAAGAGCGTACGCCGCACCGACTTGTGCCGCTTCCTGTCCTTGACAGGAGACGAGGAATGGAATTTTCCCCGCCCGGTTCAACTTCCACATCCGTTCGTCAATCTTCCGTGCCCGGACCATCGTCTCAAACATTTGAATGGCATCTTGCTCCGTCAAACCCAGTTCGACGAGTTCTTTGAAT
This sequence comes from Exiguobacterium sp. RIT452, assembly GCF_003598705.1. Classification (NCBI taxonomy): domain Bacteria; kingdom Bacillati; phylum Bacillota; class Bacilli; order Caryophanales; genus Exiguobacterium; species Exiguobacterium sp. RIT452. The sequence continues at coordinate 259,891 of NZ_QXJB01000001.1, read as the reverse complement.
TCTATTTTTTCCATCTGTTTTTCCTCCTTAGGCATGAACCGCTAATCCATCGACTGCTAACGCTGCTTCACCAAATGCTTCTGAAAGCGCCGGATGCGGGTGAACAAGCTGACCGACCTCCCAGGCTGTTGCATTTAGGACGAGCGCCAGTCCTCCTTCACTGATCAACTCGGTCGCTTTTGGTCCTACGATATGCACCCCGACCAAATCATCCGTTTTCGCATCGGAGACGAGTTTAATGAATCCTGCCGCTTCGCCTTCAATCCGCGCTTTTCCGAGACCGTTAAACGAGAACATTCCCGTTTTGACATCGAGCCCGGCCGCCTGTGCTTCCGCTTCTGTCAAACCGACGGAAGCCGCTTCCGGTACACTGTAGATACAACGGGGCACAAACGCATAGTTGAGCGGTGTCGTCGAACCGTTGACAATCGTCTCGACCGCTTTTGTACCTTCTGCCGACGCCACGTGCGCCAGTTGCAGGCGTCCGATGACATCGCCGATGGCAAAGATGTGATTGTCCTTCGTCCGGAATTCATCGTCAACTTGAATAAATCCGTTCTCAACGACAATGTTCGTATTTTCAAGTCCGATCCCTTCGACATTCGCCATCCGACCGATCGCGACCAATAATTTATCTGCCGCAAGCGTCGTCTTGTCGCCGTTACGGTCGACAGCAATCGTCACGCCGGACTCTGTCAATTGGAAGCTGTCGCTTTGTGCAGCTGCGCTCGTCATGATCTTGACGCCGCGCTTTTTGAGCTGACGGGCAACTTCCCGGCTGACGGCTTGATCTTCCGTCGGTAAAATCCGATCACTGAACTCGACGACGGTGACAGCGACGTCAAAGTCCGTCAGCATCGAAGCCCACTCAATCCCGATGACACCGCCGCCAATGATGACGATTGATTTGGGTAAGGCATTCATATCGAGGGCCTCATCTGAACTGAGGACGTACTCCGAGTCAAACGCCAGACCGTTCAACGGACGTGGGCGTGAACCCGTCGCAACAATCAGCTGGCGCGGTAAAATCAACTCGCCGTCGCCTTCTTCCGGCTCCACGCTGATTGTTCCCGGCATCGGTGAAAAGATACTTGGTCCAAGAATCGAACCGCGACCGTGAAAGACTTCAATTTTTCCTTTTTTCATCAAATGCTGTATTCCGGATTCGAGACCATCGATGATGTCTTGTTTCCGTTGTTTGACCTGTTCGAACCGTAAAAACGATTCCGGTACGTCGACGCCATATGTAGCGGCGTGTTTGACTGTCTGATAAACCGCTGCCGACTTCAAAAATGCTTTGGAAGGAATACATCCACGATGAAGACAGGTTCCCCCGAGTTTCCCTTGTTCTACGATTGCTACCGTCTTCCCGGCTTGGGCAGCTCGAATCGCTGCGACATATCCACCGGGTCCACCACCTAGGACAACGACGTCGAATTCTCTAGCCATTTTGGTTCGCCTCCATATTCCTTAACTTGTTCCTCATTGCGCAGGACACGTAATACACCTTCCGCAAGAGCCCGTAATTCATCTTCTCCCGGGATCCGAACGACAGACCCGAGATGCGCAATCCGTTCTTCGATTGCACTGGTCAACCGGTCACTGTAGGCAAGTCCACCCGTTAAGAGGATTGCATCGACCTGACCATATAAAACAGCACTTTGGGCTGCGATTTCTTTTGCAACTCGATACGCCATCGCGTCATATAATAAAGCAGCTTTTTCGTCGCCATCGTCAATCCGGCGTTCGACTTCAACCGCGTCGTAAGTGCCTAAGTGCGCGACAAGTCCGCCTGACCCAACGACCAGACGCTTCATTTCTTCGAGTTTATACTTGGTACTATAACATAGTTCTACTAGTTGACCAACAGGCAAGGACCCGCTCCGTTCCGGCGAAAAAGCGCCTTCTCCATCCAGTCCATTGTTGACATCAATCACACGTCCGTTGAGGTGAGCCCCAACTGTAATTCCACCACCCATATGGGCAACGATCAGCCGCAATTGTTCATACGGTGTTTCGATATCCTTGGCATAGCGTTTCGCGACAGCCTTTTGGTTCAAAGCATGAAAAATACTTTTCCGTTCAAGTTCAGGCAAGCCTGTAATCCGGGCAATCGGTTCCAGTTCGTCTACGACGACCGGATCGACGATAAATGCCGGAATCGAGAGTGATTGACCGATCTCATCGGCGAGCAGACCACCGAGATTTGAAGCATGGACGCCAAACGTCCCGTTTAACAGATCGTCCCGCATCTCTTGATTGACTTGATAGGTTCCGCTGACGAGCGGACGAAGCAGACCGCCACGCCCGACGATTGCCGTAAGCGCTTTCAATTCAATCCGTTCTTGTGCCAACACATCGAGGACGACTTGGCGTCTGATGTTCAGCTGATCTGAAAGCGGTCCTCCGACCGCTTCAGCTGAATGGCGCAACGTTTTTGTAAACACTTGCTCTGTTCCATCAAAAATTCCGATTTTCGTTGAGGTTGAACCCGGATTGATGGTTAAAATACGTTCGCTCATGAAACTCCTCCTCTTATCCGCGTGATCCCAGGATGTTTTTATCACGACGTAAAAACTGGCTCCGCGCACTGCCCATCGTCGCAATCCGTTCTTCCGCCATTTTTTCTGCTGCCCGGTATGTCGGCAGATGATCACGTTTGGCGATCTCGATGACTTTGGAGACGGCATCATAGACAAGTTCCACTTTTTTCATTGCCCGCTCACGGTTGTACCCGTCGAGTTCATCGGCGACGTTAATGACACCACCCGCGTTGATGACAAAGTCAGGTGCGTAAAGAATACCGCGTTCTTGTAACATGTCACCGTGACGGTCTTCTTTGAGCTGGTTGTTTGCTGCCCCGGCGATGATTTTAACTTTCAGTTGCGGAATCGTCTCATCGTTGAGTGTCGCGCCTAAGGCACATGGAGCGAAAATATCCGCATCGACGCTGTAGATTTCGTCCGGCCCGACGACGAGTGCACCAAATGCTTCTTCCGCACGGCGTAGAGCATCTTGGTTGATGTCCGTGACAATCAGTTTTGCCCCTTCTTCATGCAGGTGGCGGCATAAGTTAAAGGCGACGTTGCCGACACCTTGAATCGCAATCGTTTTACCACCCAACGAATCTGTACCATACACTTCTTTCGCTGCTGCCTTCATCCCGCGGTAAACGCCGTACGCCGTGACCGGTGACGGATTGCCGCTCGAACCGAACGCCGGGCTGACTCCTGTTACGAAATCTGTCTCCATATGGATGTAATCCATGTCGGCGACCGTCGTGTTGACGTCTTCCGCTGTAATGTATCGACCGTTTAACGATTGGACGTAACGACCAAATGCGCGGAATAACGCTTCTGATTTTTGTGTTTTCGCATCACCGATGATGACGGCTTTTCCACCGCCGAGGTTGAGTCCGGCTGCCGCGTTTTTATACGTCATTCCTTTTGCCAAACGAAGGGCGTCAATCAACGCCTCCTCATCAGAGGCATAGTTCCACATACGGAGTCCGCCGAGAGCCGGTCCGAGTGTCGTATCGTGAATGGCAATGATCGCTTTCAGACCTGAGACTTTATCATGGCAAAAGACGACCTGTTCATAATCTTCCATCGTCATTGTTTCAAAGATACTGAATCGTGCTTCTACATTTGTTTCCACCATTGTGAGTTCCCCCTTAGATTGTCTGCTTGATCTTTTTAGTTGGTTGCGCATTGAGTAAGGCAAAGGCCAAGGAATATAATTTTGCTTCTGCTGTATCGGCTCGACTCGTCAAGACAACGGGAGCCTTCGCCCCTACCAAGATGGCAGCGACCGATGCATGTGCAAAATACATCAATGATTTATAAATCACGTTTCCGACTTCAATCTGAGGGACGACAAGAAGATCCGCTGCCCCCGCAACGTCTCCTGTCAGTCCCTTTTGCTTCGCCGCTTCTAAATTGACGGCATTGTCTAATGCAAGTGGACCGTCAATAAGGCAATCCTTAATCTGTCCGCGTCGATTCATCTGCGTCAGCAAAGCGGCATCAATGGTCGCCTGCATGGTCGGATTGACGACTTCGACAGCCGCCAACACCGCCACTTTCGGTAATGTATACCCAATCGCCCGCAGTGCCGTTACACCGTTTTCGATGATATGGACTTTATCTTCCAGTGTCGGAGCAATGTGAATGGCTGCATCCGTCAGCCCAATTGCTGTGTCACGCCCTGGTACTTCAAACAAGGCGACATGGGACAAAACATTGCCTGACCGTAAACCGGTTTCTTTGTTCAGAACGGCTTTCATGAACGTTGCCGTCGGAACAAGCCCTTTCATCAAGACATCCGCATCCCCTTTACGCACAGCATAAGCTGCCCGTTCTGCGGCTTCTTGTGCTGTTGCTGTATGTGTGATGACGAACTGGGATTCATCCAATCGCCGGTCGTGAATCATCTTTTGAATCCGTGTCGCATCCCCGAACAAATGAAAACGAGCCAACTCATTTTCGATTGCAAGCGACACTGCATCCATGACTTCCTCATCGTCCGCTGAGGCGATGGCTACAACGGAATCCTGCAGACGTGCTGCTTGCTGGACCATTACATCAAATCTCAACTTATTCCCCCCTCACCTGTCGTTCTTTTATTTAATAGCAATTTTCGTGCCAAACCATAATCCTTGTCGTGTCTGTCTTCTTCTTCTTTAATTTTGCATGGTTTTGCACTTTTTGCAATATCTTGCACGCAAAAATATGCAATTCAGCATTGAATGTTAAACCGTTCGACTTTGTAATACAATGCCCGCAAGGAGATGCCAAGTTGTTTGGCGGCTTCGGTTTTATTTCCGTTGACGGCTTCGAGCGCCTCCCGGATCAACTGTTCCTCTACATAAGACATCTCGTCAGACAAGTGTTTGATTTCTTTTTTTGGACGTTCCGACCGTTTCGGTGTCGTCGGAACAACAAGTTGTAAATGTCCTTTGCGCAAGACCCGTTCTGCTTTATCCGTAAAGATCAAGGCGCGCCCAATGACGTTTTCCAATTCGCGCACGTTGCCTTTCCACGTCTGTTTTCGAATCGCTTCAAACGCATCTTCTGAAATCCGCTCGACCGTCCGACCATAACTTTGATTGAGTTTTCGCAGTAAATGCGTCGAAAGTGGAGATAAATCATCTGGACGTTCCCGTAAAGCCGGTATGTGAATCGGCAAGCGGTTGATCCGGTAATACAAATCTTCCCGAAATTCACCGGTGATGATTTTTTGTTCTAAATTGGCATTGGTGGCAGCAATGATGCGGACGTCGACCGGAATCGCTTTTGTTCCTCCGACCCGGACGACCTCATTTTCTTGCAGGACACGCAACAATTTGGCCTGGACATCGAGCGGCAATTCTCCAATCTCGTCTAAGAACAAAGACCCGCCGTGGGCTTCTTCAAAGTATCCGCGTTTCCCTCCGCGGCGTGCACCGGAAAAAGCTCCCTCTTCATAACCAAACAATTCGCTTTCAAGCAGACTCGGCGCAATCGCTGCACAATTGACCCGAACAAACTGTTCATACTTCCGGTCACTGGCTGCATGAATCGCATGGGCAAACAATTCTTTGCCCGTTCCGGATTCACCACGAATCAAGACATTGACCGGCATCGTCGCTGCTAATTTGGCTTGATCCACGACAAAACGCATCGGTTCGCTTTCAGCGATGATGTCGTCAAACGTATATTTCGCTTCGAGTGTCCGGATTTTTTGACGAGCAGCTTTCAGTTCTTTTGCCAATGCTTTCATCTCGGATATATCCCGGATGACGCCGACTGATCCCCTGACCTGTCCGTCGACGACGACCGGCGCCGCATTGACGATGATGTCGCGCCGGTCCTGGCCAATCTTCATCCGTGCATCGCGGACGTTCTCCCCCGTTTCGAGTACACGCAAATGGACTGATTCTTGCATCCCGATATCGGCACTGGCGGGTTTTCCGATGACATCCTGCTCCGTGTAGCCTGTCATGCGGGTATAGGCCGGATTGATCAACATCGTTTCACCGGCTTGGTCGGCAACTGAGATCGCCTCACTTGTACAATAAATGATCGCTTCTAACATCCGCTCTTTTTCTGCAAGACGCTCGAGCAGGACACGAACGAATTCTCCCGGCAAAACAGCAGCCTGCGGGAAAAACTGGATCAATTGCTCCAGGACACCTTGTTCTCCTGTCGCATCAATAATAAAGTCAATATCCGTTCCTTGAAAAGCAGTCCATGTCGTTTCGACACGAATCTGTCCTCGTTTCGCAAGTTTTATTCCTGCGGCTTGTTCATTCGAGTCGACGACCCCGATGACCGTCAACAAAGGGGAACGCTGAAATGCATGAAGCACTTCGGTTCCTCCCTGCCCCGCACCAACAATCAATAGATGATGCATTTTGATTCCCCCTTTGAAACTGCTTACATCTTTATCCTACCTGTATTAAAACAGGAGGGCAAATCCAATTCGCAGTCCTGTTGATTTTCTGATACAATACGCTTGGAAAGGGGTCACAATCATGCGAATCATCGGTTTATTATCTTTATTCATTCCGGGCATCATCGGTGCAATCGGCATCAAGCTGATGCGGGACAGTGTATTCTTAAAAGCTCAGTTCCCCTTCCGGTATCTCGGGGATTCTGCCTATGTATATGTGTTACAAGGTTTCACCGGATTAGTCTTGGCCATTGGCGGGATTGGTTTTGTGGCCGGTTACGTTTTTTATCGCGACCGTAAGCGAGGAAAAGTATCGGAGCGTTATCAAAATCCTAAAAAATAAGCACACAAAAAGGTCCCCATCTCTTGAACTCATTTCAAGCGCGGGACCTTTTATTCATATAAAGTTGGTTTCACTTACGGATGAACTCCTCTCATAGTAGAACTATTCGTGTACTTCAAAACCATAGGTGGTCCTCTTAATGAAGAGGTTGAAAGAAATCAGATCTGGCTATCGAGCGATCGATAGAAAGATGAAGCTACTCCATCATCTGACTTTACTTGGACCTAGGTGAAGCATAATGTCATCCGCTTAACGCAGTCGATCATTCGGTTGCTAACATTCACTGCTAGACAACACTCCTTTTCACGAACTGTACTTGTTGCTGGTCGTGCTTGGTGTTCGTATTGCTGTGGACGTTTAATTTACGTTACCTTCCACTTTTCCCTTGCTTCGAAATCGTGGAGTCTCACATCGATTCGAGATGTCTCATCTGGAAAAGACATGAAGTGCCTTGGTATGACGTACTACCAAGAGAATGTCGTCCTTCATTCTTGAGCCGTTTACAGGTGGCGTCCTGAGATGATAAGTGTTGAACGGTTTTCCGGGAACCAGTTCGACTCGACGTTCATCTGACGTCTTTCCAAATCATTTGGTACCTTTATTATAACAAACATTTTAGTTTATGCAACATATATTTAATGAATATTCAGTCTTTTTTTACAAATGAAAAACAAGCGGTTGCCTCGAACCTGTTTTGTCCGAAGCAACCGCTTATTTAAATACGTCCTTCATCGTGTTCACGATCCATTCATATGGTTCGAGACATACGAGATGAACTCTGAGTTTTTGGGACTTTTTTGTTGTTCGATCCGCCCGGCGAATAAACTGTTTTCACTCATGCCTTCTTTCCACGCGGACTTGATGGCATGGCGCATCGCCCGTTCGACACGCGACGATGTCGTCTGATGTTTTTTAGCGATTGTCGGATACAGTTCTTTTGTGATCAATCCAAGTAAGTCTTCCCGCTCGAGGACCATCAAGACCGCATCCTTCAGGTACGTGAACCCTTTAATGTGCGGTGCAATCCCGATTTCCCGTAAAGTCGTCCCGACTTTTGATTCGACGGGTTCCGGCTGCGTCGACTGCACACCGTTGATGACCAGACGGATTTTATTGACCAACTGGTCCAGACTGAACGGCTTCAATAAAAAGTACGCGGCCCCCAGGGAAACAGCTTGTTGCGACACTTCGTCCTTGCCAAATGCACTCAACATGATGACAGCAGGACTGCTTTTATGCTTCATCAAAGCTTCGAGAACTCCGAGCCCGTCCAGATGCGGCATGATGATGTCTAGTAACAGCACATCGGTTTCCACCTGTTCTAATTTTTCAAGGCAGCTTTCGCCGTTATATGCGACGCATACAACTTCCATGTCTTCTTGCGCAGAGAGATGCTGGCGAATCAATTCGACCATTTCTCGGTTGTCGTCCGCTATGCCGACTCTAATCAATCGTTACACCCCATTTTTAAGCGATTCCTTCATGTTCATTGCCTGTTCCATCAATTCCTCGGCATGCCGCAACGTCAAATCCGTCATATGTGTCCCGGAAATCATGCGTCCAAGCTCATTGCCGCGTTCCGAATCTGTCAGGACGTTCACTTGTGTCGTCGTCCGGTCTGTCTCTTCGATTTTACGGATATACAGATGTTGGTCCGCAATCGAAGCCACTTGTGGCAAGTGGGTGATACACAGTACCTGACTGTCGATCGACAGACGGTAGATTTTTTCGGCCATCGCTTGTGCGACCCGTCCGGATACCCCTGTGTCGACTTCATCAAAGATGATGGACGCCACACCGACCGAACGCGAGAAAATTGATTTCAAACCAAGCATGATCCGTGATAATTCTCCGCCGGATGCAACTTTCCCAAGTGACTTAAACGGCTCTCCCGCATTGGTCATGATATAGAACTCAACGAAATCAATTCCGTTTCTCCGTAAGACCGGTGTTTTTCCGTCTTGCAGGAATCGAATCTCAAATCGTGCCTTCTCCATGTACAATTGACGTAATTCGAGATGGATCGCCTCTCCCAAAAGGAGCGCTGCCTGGCGACGGGCTTGCGACAGTTCGCCGCCGATCTCAAACAGCTCAGACTCCAATTGTTCGACTTCCGTCTTCAGTTTCTCAATCCGTTCGTCCCGGTTCGTCATCGTGTCCAGTTCGACACTGATTTTTTTCCCATAGGCGATGACTTCTTCAATCGTCGCCCCGTATTTTCGTTTCAACTGCTGGAAAACGGATAACCGCAGTTCAATCTCGTCCAGCCGGTTCGAATCGAACTCCAGTGTCTCGAGTTGGTCACGAATCGCATAGCCGACTTCCTCCAACGCGTAAAAGGCATTGGCCAGCGTATCACTTTGTCCGGAGAACTCTTCATCGATGCTTGATGCTTGCTGGAGCTCACGCATCGCATCCCCGACTGAGTCAATCCCCCGCCGTTCGTCATGCAACGCGTCATAGGCAGCACTCAAGGACGCATGCAGCTTCTCGAAGTTCGCCAACCGATTCCGTTCGCTCAACAGATCTTCTTCTTCCCCTTTTCGAAGTTTCGCACTGTCGATTTCTTCCGTCTGAAAGGATAAGAGATCAATCCGTTGAGCGAGTTCCTGCTCACTTTGCGCCAATGCCTGCAACGCGTCCCGCTTTTCTTCGTACTGTTCAAACCGTGCTTGATAACGCTCGAGAATCGGTGTGATTGTCTCTTGACCAAAATCATCAAGAATCGTCTGATGGTACGTACTCTCCATCAAATGCTGATGCTCATGCTGACCGTGTAAATCGACCAGGACCCGCCCGAATTCACGTAAGATCGTTAATGTCACGAGTTTATGATTCACCCGGCAGACGCTTTTACCGGAAGCAAACAAGTCACGCCGTAAGATGATCATGCCGTCTTCCATGTCAATGCCGTATTCCTCTGCCAACGTATACGCCATATGACCGTCTTCAATCATGAACAGACCTTCGAGTTCCGCTTTGTCTTCACCATACCGGACGAACTCGGCAGAACCACGTCCACCAATCAATAACCCGATTGCGTCAAGGACAATCGATTTCCCGGCTCCGGTTTCTCCGGTCAAGACCGTCATCCCTTTTTTAAAGTCGATTTGCAGTTGGTCAATGATTGCAAATTGTTTAATCGATAATTCAGCTAACATCGTGTCAACTCCTTAAAGCATCCCTAAGATACGTTCCGTCACTTCTTCTGCCGCTTCTTCACTCCGTGCAATCATCAGGATCGTGTCATCTCCGCACACTGTCCCGAGGAGCTCTGTCCAATTCAGATGATCAAGCAGCACACCCAGTGCATTTGCATTGCCTGGCAATACATGCATGACGATCAAATTTTGAGCAGAGTCAATCGAGATAAAGCTGTCCCCGAGCAAGCGACGTAACTTTCCTAATGGATTAAAACGCTGATCAGCCGGCAGACTGTATTTATAACGACCGTCGTTGAGCGGTACTTTGACAAGGTGTAATTCCTTGATGTCCCGTGAAACAGTCGCCTGCGTTACTTTATATCCTGCATTTCGAAGCTCTTCCACCAATTCATCCTGTGTCTCGATTTCCGACTGCGTAATGATTTCCCGAATCTTGATTAACCGTTGCCCCTTTGTCATCCTTGCACCTCACAGTTTTTCTTCACTGATACTATTGTAATCCAATAATTCGACAAAAGTCCATGCTTGCCCTTTTATTGAACTGAAATCAAAAGCAGACTTCATCATCATGACGAAGTCTGCTTTCGATTAATTCAATCTTACAAGGCAGCGTGCGCCAGACGAACGGTTTCAAGCGGATCCACTTCAGGATCCATTCCCGCTGTCTTGAGCTGTGCATGTAAGAGAAATTCGATGTTGCCTTCTCCACCGGTAATCGGTGAAAAATCAAGTTGTTTGACGTAAAAGCCTTCTCGGACAAAAAAGTCGACCATCTCTTTCAGCACCCGCTCGTGGATACGTTCATCACGAACGATTCCCTTTTTCCCGACATCGTCTCGTCCCGCCTCAAACTGCGGTTTGACGAGAGCAATGACATCACCGCCGTCTGCTAAAATCGTTTTTAACGGAGGTAAAATCAGACGCAAGGAAATGAAGGAGACATCGATCGTTGCGAAGCTCGGTTTGACCGGGAACATGTCAGGTGTCGCATGACGGAAATTCGTTTTTTCCATTGCCGTCACACGATCGTCTGAGCGCAGCTTCCAATCCAATTGGTTCGAACCGACATCCAAAGCGTACATGTGGGCAGCTCCGTTTTGGAGCGCACAGTCGGTGAATCCACCGGTCGAAGAGCCGATGTCAAGACCCGTCCGGGCAGTGACGTCGATCTCAAAGACGTTGAGCGCCTTTTCCATCTTGAAGCCACCACGTCCGACGTATGGCATGACTTGACCTTTGACCATCAAATCGATATCGGATTTCACTTTTTCACCGGCCTTTTCCAACCGTTCTGTGCCACTAAATACCAGTCCTGCCATGATGGTTCGTTTTGCCTTTTCACGTGTTTCACATAAACCGCGCTCGACGAGCAAGACGTCGAGGCGGATTTTTTTTACAGTTTCCATCAATCGTTACACACTCTGTTTCTTTCCTTGATTGACAAACGAACGGACTTCTTCCGCGATTTGTCCAGGTAATAAGCCGATCTCTTCTAGCAATTCGTTGACGCCGCCATGCTCGATATACCAGTCTGGAATACCAAAGCGTTTAACACGCGGGAAAGCTTCCTGTTCGTTCGCATGCTCAAGAACTGCGGAACCAAATCCGCCTTTCAGGACAGCCTCTTCAAGTGTCACGAGCGGAATCCCTTCTGCGTATAACGAATCCAACATTTTTTCATCCAGCGGTTTGATCGTCCGGGCGTTAATGACACGGACTGATAGGTCGCCTTCAAGAAGTTCTGCGATTTTCAGCGCATCTTGCACTTGAGGACCAAATGCCATGATGGCGACATCGGTTCCCTCGCGTTCCACTTCCCATGTATCAAGCGAAATCTCATGGAGTGTTTCGTCCATCGTGACACCGATTCCTTCACCACGCGGGAAACGGACGGCAATCGGACCTTCGTATTTAACAGCGGAATACAGTAAATGCTGTAACTCATTTTCATCCTTCGCCATGACGATGCGGATGTTTGGCACATGACGCATAAAGGCGATGTCAAAGACCCCTTGGTGTGTCTCGCCGTCAGCACCGACAAGTCCTGAACGGTCGATCGTGAAGGTCACATCAAGATTTTGACGGGCCACATCGTGGACCAATTGATCATAGGCGCGTTGGAAGAACGTCGAATAAATCGAAACGACCGGCTTCATTCCTTGCGTCGCTTGCCCGGCGGCAAACGTGACCGCATGTTGTTCGGCAATCCCGACATCAAACATCCGGTTCGGGAATTCTTTTTCAAAACAATCGAGCTTTGATCCGACGCTCATCGCCGGTGTAATCAATGTCAGCTTGTCTTCGTCACGTGCCATTTTCGTCAGCGTGTCGGCAACAGTAAACGAGTAGCTCGGTGCTTTTGACTTCCCTTTGATGACTTCTCCGGACTCGATTTTATAAGGTCCGAGACCATGCCACGTGCCGACTCCGTCGTACTCGGCAGGACGGTATCCTTTTCCTTTTTTCGTGATGACGTGAAGCAGGACAGGTCCTTCTTCTTTTTTGACGTAGTTCAGCTGTTCAATCAAATCATCTAAATCATGACCGTCGACCGGTCCATAATAGTTGAAACCAAGCTCTTCAAAGAACATCCCCGGAACAAGTGCCCCTTTGACGGCTTCTTTGATTTTTTCTCCGCCCTTTTCAAGTTTCCCGCCAATCAACGGAATTTTTTTGATCAAGGTTTCCAGCTCATCCTGCGCGTAACGTACTTTACGCGACGACCGGATCCGACCTAACATCTGATGCATCGCGCCAACGTTCGGAGCGATCGACATTTCGTTGTCGTTTAAGATGACGATGACATTTTGTTGTTCCGCCCCGATATGGTTGAGTGCTTCAAGCGCCATACCGCCTGTCAATGCACCATCACCGATGATCGCAATCGCCCGATCATCGTTCCCTTTTAATTCATTGGATACGGCGATCCCCATCGCAGCTGAGAGCGATGTCGAACTGTGACCTGTTTCCCAGACATCATGGATGCTTTCGTTACGTTTCGGGAAACCGCATAGTCCTTTATGTTGACGCAACGTATCAAACTGTCCTGCACGTCCGGTCAAGATTTTATGCACATACGCTTGATGCCCGACATCCCAAACGAATTTATCGTTCGGACTGTCAAATTCCCGATGCAGGGCTAACGTCAGTTCAACGACACCCAGGTTAGGTGCCAAATGTCCACCCGTCGTTGCTAACTCTTCAATCAAAAAGCGTCGAATATCGCCCGCAAATACTTCTAATTCCGAGACTGACATGCGCTTTAAAAATGACGGATCCTGTATTTCTGTCAACTTCATACCTTACCGCCTCTTTCCCTTACATTCTTATATGGTTTGTACCCTACATTGTACTAGAACAATCTTTCGAACGCCACATTACGGGCACATAAAAAAAAGACGGCGCATGGCGCCGTCCATCTTAATGGTCGCGCTTGACGACAAAGTCGAGTAGTTCCTTGAGGGGTGTTGCTTCAACGGAAAGAGCTTCAATCGCTTCGTTCGCCGCCGTCACTTGTGCTGCAAGCGCCCGCTTCGCGCCATCGAGACCAAGTAACTTCGGATAAGTCGCTTTATCGTTTCCTTCATCGCTTCCGACAGGCTTCCCGATTTTTTCTGCATCTCCGGTCACATCGAGGATGTCGTCTTGAATTTGGAACGCAATCCCGAGATGACGTCCGTATCGTTTCAAATGGGTAATATCCGCGTCTGTGACTTGAGCCAAAATCCCGCCCGCCTCGACTGCGAAGATCAACAATGCGCCTGTTTTCCGGCGGTGGATCGACTCTAATTCCTGTGCGTCGTTAATGCCACCGCGTTCGCCGAGCATATCGTCCAGTTGTCCGCCCACCATTCCAGCAGCACCCGCTGCTGTTGCCAGGCGTTCAACAAGCTTCACTTTGACTTCTGCCGATGCCTGCGTTTCCAGCAAACATGTAAAAGCGTTCGTCAGCAAGGCATCGCCTGCAAGAATCGCCGTTGCTTCGTCATACTGGATATGATTGGTCGGTCGTCCACGACGCATATCATCATCATCCATCGCCGGTAGATCGTCGTGAATCAGCGAATATGTATGGATCATTTCAAGTGCTGCCGCCGTTGCATCACCTGTCTTCCGGTCGACACCGTATGCATCAAGAACAGCATAAATCAATGCCGGACGCACACGTTTCCCTCCCGCATCAAGCGAATAACGCATCGCTGACCGCAGACGGTCCGGTGCATCCAACCGGTTCATGAACGTTTCGAGTGCCTGTTCGACTTGCGTTTTCCACTCTGTCAAAACAATCATTGTGATCCCCCTTTTTCTCGTAACGTGCCATCTTGCTCCAAGATTTGATCAAGTCGTTTTTCAGCTGTCGACAGTTTCCCTTGGCAAAGGGCAGTCAGTTTGACCCCTTCTTCATACAAGACCATCGCTTGCTCGAGCGGTGCATCGCCTTCTTCCAGCAATTCAACGATTTCTTCCAAACGCTCTAACGCCGCTTCAAAGGTTTGTTCCGTTTCCATCTTCATCTTCATCCTCTCGTTTCGCTAGGATACTTCCGTCATGAAACTGAACCCGGAAGGTCTGATCTGACAATTGGTGGACTGAACGGACGAGTTGTCCTTCCTGTTCGACATACGTATACCCGCGCAGGAGCACTTGGGTCGGACTGACCGAATCGAGACGGGCAATCATTTGGTGCAGTCGTTCCTGTTTCGACCGCATGACATGATGAATCCGCTCCAATTGTTTCCGGGTCCGGATCAGTTCACGCCCTTGATCCGACAAACGTTCCCGAAGCGGAATTCGTTGCAACCGTTTCGATACATCACCTAACGCCTGCTGCTTTACCTGCATCATCTGTTTGCTGATTCGACTAAGTCCCATCTCCGCCCGGTCCAAGCGTTCTTGTTTTAATCCTAACAGGACACGCGGAGATTTCAAACCGTAGCTTCCGGCAAGGCGGGTGACGCGGTCTTTCCGTTCTTTGATGTATTGATCATAATTACGGGTCAGACGACGCTTCAGGTCAGCGACACGCTTCTCGAGCTCCGCAGCTTCCGGTGTGACAAGCTCTGCCGCTGCAGTCGGTGTCGCAGCCCGCACGTCCGCCACGAAATCCGCAATTGTAAAGTCCGTTTCATGACCAACGGCCGAGACAATCGGGATGTTCGATTCATGAATCGCCGTCACGACATCGATTTCATTGAATGCCCAGAGTTCTTCAATCGAGCCGCCGCCTCGACCGATAATCATGACATCACATGCTTGATGTTCATTCATCAGCTGAATCGCACGCGCGATTTGCGGGACGGCTTCCTTGCCTTGAACGAGGACGGGAGCAAAGATGATTGCCGCTTGCGGATAACGCCGGCGTAATGTCGTCGCAATATCGTGCAAAGCAGCACCTTTAGGCGATGTGATGATGCCGATTCTACCCGGCAATGTCGGCAACGGTTGCTTCAGTGATTCTTCAAACCAACCACGTGTCTCAAGATCATCTTTTAGACGGACATAGGCTTCATACAGCGCCCCAACACCATCTTCCATCATCCGCTCGACGTATAACTGCATCTCGCCTGACGCCAGGTAAACGGACAGGCGTGCCGTCAGGACGACACGCGCCCCGTCACGCACGTCGGTTTTGACGCGACTGGCATCACGGGCAAACATGACCGCCTTCATTTTTGACTGTTCATCCTTCAACGTAAAATAAAGGTGACCGGAAGAGTGTCGTTTAAAGTTCGACACTTCTCCCACCACCTGGACTTGTTGCAGCAACGAATCGCTTTCTAATTCTCGTTTCACGTAATTCACGAGTTCCGAAACCTGAAGCGGATCCGTCATTTTGCCGCCTCAATCGTATTGTGGAGCAACATCGTAATCGTCATCGGTCCAACACCACCCGGCACAGGTGTAATCATCGATGCGACCTCTTGGACCGTTTCAAATTCGACGTCACCGACTAACTTGCCGTCCACCCGGTTGACACCGACATCGATGACGACCGCGTCCGGCTTGACCATGTCGGCCGTAATCAATTTTGGAACACCGACAGCGACAATCAGAATGTCCGCCTGACGAGTCATGGCAGTAAGATCCGCCGTTTTCGAATGGCAATAGGTCACCGTGGCTGACTCATTTAAAAACAGCATCCCGACCGGTTTGCCGACGATTTGACTTCGACCGACCACAACGACATGACGTCCGGCAATCGGCACATTCATTTCTTTGACGAGGTGAAGAATCCCGTTTGGTGTACACGGCAGGAATGTCGGCTCACCAATCATCATCTTGCCGACTGATACCGGGTGAAAACCGTCGACATCTTTTTCCGGAGCAATCGCAAAGATGACCTTACTCTCATCAATGTGTTGCGGCAATGGCAGTTGAACAAGGATTCCGTGAACGCTGGCATCCACGTTTAATCGTTCAATCAAGTGAAGTAGTTCCGACTCGGTCGTCTCTGCCGGTAAACGGATCAAGTCGGAATCCATACCGATTTCCTGTGCGGCTTTTTCTTTCCCCCGGACGTAGGATTGACTTGCCGGATCTTCGCCGATCAAGATGACGGTTAGCTTCGGTTGAATACGTTGTTCTTTTAGACGTGCGACCTCTTCTTTCAGTTTCAAACGATACGATTGTGCCACTTGTTTCCCATCGATTACGACTGCCATGATTTTGTCCACTCCCCCAAAAATATTCACTTCACTCTTTGCCTGATCCAATTTCTCTGTTTACGTTCAGTTGCTTTGCGGATTTTCTTTCAAACCGTTTTGTTCAACCTCTTGTGCCACTTTTCCTAATACTCCGTTGACGATTTTTGTTGCTTCTTCGTCGGCAAAAGCTTTCGTCAATTCAATCGCTTCATTGATCGTTACCCGGACTGGAATTTTAGTTTCAAATAACAGTTCATAGACAGCCAGACGAAGAATCGTCCGTTCGATGTTCCCGAGACGTTCAAATGACCAGTTAACGAGCGCAGCACGCAACTTTTGATCGATTTCCGGTTTGTTTGCTTCGACACCTTCCACTAATCGTGTTACAAATGCATCATATTCTTTACCTTCTACTGCGAATTCAATGGCTTCTTGTGCAGACAGATCCGAGAGTTCCATTTGGAACAAAGACTGTACTGCGAGTTCGCGTGCCATATGTCTTTTCATCATGATTTTACGTGCTCCTTTTTTTATCGTTCTCAATCAATTAGTTTAGCACATTCTTTTTTCAAAAAATATAGAGAACGCCAAAAAGACGGGAGCAAAATCAAACCTCTCCCGTCATTCCATTACTTCACGATTTCAGCCTTCAGTTCACGTTCCGTGAACTTCGTCGTAAACGTACCCCGACGGAATACCGGATGCGCCAGTACCTTTTGATGGAATGGAATCGTCGTCTTGACACCTTCAATCCAAAATTCAGATAAAGCCCGTTCCATTTTCGCACATGCTTCTTCCCGTGTTTCGGCATGCACAATCAGTTTCGCGATCATCGAATCGTAATAAGGTGGAATCATATAGCCCGGATAAACAGCGCTGTCGATCCGAACACCCATGCCGCCCGGAGCAACGTACTGTGTGACGCGACCGGCATGCGGACGGAAGTCATGTTCCGGATCTTCCGCATTGATTCGACACTCAATCGAATGACCACGGAATTCGATGTCTTGTTGTTGAACAGCCAACGGGTGATCAAGTGCCACCTGCAGTTGTGCTTGAACGAGATCAAATCCTGTAATCATCTCCGTTACCGGATGTTCGACCTGAATCCGGGTATTCATTTCCATGAAGAAAAATTCGTTCGTTTCTTCCACGAAGATGAATTCAATCGTTCCGGCTCCTGTGTAGTCGATTGCTTTCGCCGCCTTGACGGCCGCTTCGCCCATCTTCAGACGTGTTTCAGCGCTGACGGCAGGAGACGGTGCTTCCTCGATTAATTTCTGCATCCGCCGCTGGACGGTACAATCCCGTTCCCCAAGGTGAATGACATTCCCATGACGGTCCGCGAGCACTTGCACCTCAACATGACGGAACTCTTCGATGAAGCGTTCGAGGTAGACGTCACTGTTGCCAAAAGCTTGTTTTGCCTCACGGCGTGTTTCATCCAGTCCGACGATGAGTTCTTCTTTCGAACGCGCGACACGAATACCGCGTCCTCCACCACCTGCTGTTGCCTTGATGATGACCGGATAGCCGATCTCGTCGGCTAATTGCATCGCTTCGTCATCCGTGACCGTTCCGTCCGAACCCGGTACGACCGGTACGCCGCAGGCAATCATCGTTTGTTTCGCGACATCCTTGATCCCCATCTGGCGAATCGCATCAGACGTCGGTCCGACGAACTTGATTCCGCAAGCTTCACACATTTCAGCAAAGTCAACGTTCTCCGCCAAGAATCCGTATCCCGGGTGAATCATCGTCACATTCCGGTTCGTCGCAACGGCTAAGATGTTCGTGACGTTTAAGTATGAGGCCGTCGAACTCACATCTCCGATGCAGTACGCTTCATCCGCCAGACGGACATGCAGTGCTTCACGATCCGCTGTCGAGTAAACGGCAACTGTCTGAATTCCAAGTTCTTTGGCTGCCCGAATGATCCGGACCGCAATTTCGCCTCGGTTCGCTATTAAAAGTTTCTCCATTGCCATCACCCCGCTTACGGACGAATCCGGAAGAGTGGTTGTCCGAATTCAACAAGATCTCCGTCTGCGACGAGAATCTCGACGACCGTTCCGGCTACTTCCGAGTTTAGATTGTTAAATAATTTCATTGCTTCAAGAACACATATGACTTGACCGACTTCGATTTGATCGCCGACTTTGACGAAAGACGGTTTGTCCGGATTCGGACGGGAATAAAACGTTCCGACCATCAACGCATTGATCGTCACTGTATCAGCTTCCGACACTGCATTTTCTTCAGGTGTTGCTTCTGCGACCGGTGCAGCAGGTTGAGCCGGAGCCGCGACTGGTGCTGGCGCTTGATGTGAAACGACGACGCTATCATTTTGTTTTTTTAATTTTAACTTATACGTATCGGTTTCAAGAGAAAGTTCATTGACGCTCGACTGATCTAACATTTCGAGTACTTGCTTTAACTGATCAATTTTCATTTATCATTCATCCCCTATCTCAACATTCACCTGTAACATTATACTTTAATATTATACCAGGTGCTAATGCCTACTCAAATACTAATATTAACTGGTCATACCAAAGGACGCAAGTCGAGGCAAAATGAAAAAAACGCCCGTTGATTCAATCCGAAGATGAACGGGCGTTGTTTGAGCTGAATTATCCGTTGTAACGCCCTGTAAAATCACCAGTACGTGTATCAACTGTTACTTTTTCTCCTGCTTCGATGAAGAGTGGTACATGAATGATATGTCCCGTCTCAACCGTTGCATTTTTCTTAACGTTTGAAGCCGTGTCGCCTTTGACGCCCGGTTCTGCTTCGACAATCGTCATGACGATCGTGTTCGGCAATTCGATTCCGAGGATTTCACCATTGTAGACAGCGATTTGAACTTCCATGTTTTCAAGAAGGAACGGGAGCGCCGCTTCGACTTGTGCAGTCGTCAATTCCAACTGCTCATATGATTCTGTATCCATGAAGACATATGTTTCACCCATCGGATAGAGGTATTGCATCTTGTTTCGCTCGATGTGGGCACGCTCGACACGTTCACCGCCGCGGAATGTCATCTCTTGGATGTTTCCGTTACGGATGTTACGCATTTTTGTCCGGACGAATGCTGCCCCTTTACCTGGTTTAACGTGTTGGAATTCAAGCACCTGCCAAATCATTCCGTCTGACGTCTTAATTGTAAGTCCTGTTTTTAAATCGTTTACTGATACCATAAAAAGTTCCTCCTAAATGTTGATCTTGCCGTTTTAAAGTGTGATGAGTTCTTTTGGAGAAGAAGACAAAATTTCGCGCCCTGACTCGGTGATCAAGACGTCGTCTTCAATCCGACATCCGCCGACTTGCGGCACATAAATGCCCGGTTCGACCGTAACGATCATTCCCGGCTCCAACTTTGTTTCCGAACGGAATGAAAGTCCCGGTCCTTCATGCACTTCCAGACCGATCCCGTGTCCCGTCGAATGACCAAAGTATTCTCCGTATCCGGCATCCTTGATGATGTCGCGTGTCAAAGCATCCGCCTCGATTCCGGTAATTCCCGGACGTAATCCGTCAACACCCGCCAGCTGTGCTTGTAGAACCGTATCATAAATCTTTTGTAACTCCGGACTGATTGATCCGATGGCGACGGTACGTGTGATATCGGATACGTATCCATTAAGAAGCGCCCCAAAATCAAGTGTCACGAGTTCTCCCGTCTGAATGACCTTCGAACTCGCCACGCCATGCGGTAATGCCGAACGGTAACCCGATGCGACGATCGTATCGAATGACGAAGAGGTCGCCCCTTGTTTACGCATGAAGAATTCCAATTCATTTGATACTTCCAGTTCTGTTCTTCCCGGCTGAATGTACGTCAAGATGTGATGGAACGTTGCATCCGCTAACTCCACCGCTTCCTTAACCATCTTAATCTCTGAAGAATCCTTAATCAAGCGTAGGTTTTCGACGATTCCCGTCGTCGGCACGAGCTCGATTGCCGACGCCTGATCAAACGCTTCGAATGAACCGAGGGTCATCGCATCTTTTTCGACACCGACGGCCCGCACGCGTGCACCCGCCATCAACTCACCCATCGTCTCAGGAATTGAACGTTCGATTTGAACGATTTCCATCCCTTTTACTTGATCAGCAGCTTGTTCCGTATAACGGAAATCCGTTACGAAATAGGCTTGTTCTCCTGTTACGAGACAGGCACCGCTTGAACCCGTAAACCCGGAGATATAACGGATGTTTTCCGCTTTCGTCACGAGCAGACCTGGTAAATCACGTTCTTTTAGAGCTGCTTGGAGTGCTTCAATACGATGTTTCATGTCTTTTCCCCCTTATGTTAGATGGACGGATGAATCAGTGCCTCAACAGCCAACAAGTACCCTGTCATCCCTAATCCGCTGATTACACCTCGGCAAACCGGCGCCAGCATCGAATGATGCCGAAATGCTTCACGTGCATGAACATTCGACAAATGAACTTCAATTGTCGGTACATCAATCGCAGCAATCGCGTCACGCAGGGCGATGCTCGTATGCGTGTAGGCAGCGGCATTCAAGACGACGCCGTCGTATCCGCGTGCTTCATGCAAAAGATCAACCAGTTCCCCTTCATGATTTGATTGGGCAAACCGAAAGTTCACCTGTTGAAAACGTTCCCGCATCCGATCTTCCAAATCCGATAACGTCTGTCTGCCATATGTATCCGGTTCCCGTGTTCCAAGTAAATTCAAGTTCGGTCCATTCAAGACGAAGATCCGCATCTCATCACCTCCAGATTGTCCTTGTTATTGTATCATAAGTCGTTTTCCGACTCCTAAATTTTCAATCTACTTTGACAGCTCGCCGTAGTCTTTTTTCGACAAATCAAGTAAACTGACGATACACGATACTTTACTTCAGATAGGATGCGTTTCTCTATGAAAACTGCTAAAGCCCCTGTCGGTGGACAGGCCATCGTCGAAGGGGTCATGTTTCAGAATGCGACCCATGCCGTGTCGGCGATCCGGCGAAACGATGATACGATTGAAACGTTTGAACAACAGAAACCGCTTCGCCCCCGGATTGCAGCCGGTAAAAAAATTCCGTTGCTGCGCGGCTTGTTTGCTCTCGTTGAATCCTCTGCGAATGGTGCAAGTCACATGAATTTCGCCAGTGACCGCTATGGCGTCAACCCCGGTGAAGAGGAACCTGAAGAACAGCACCAAGGTCAATTGACAAAATGGCTGGGCGTCGCTTTTATCGGAGTCTTGTCCTTTTTCTTCGGAAAGTTGCTCTTTACGTTATTACCTGCTTTCCTGGCTTCCTTGTTCAGCTATTTTCCGGAACTGTCTGGTCACTTCATTCAAAACGTTCTGGAAGCATTGATCAAGTTGACGCTGTTGTTCAGTTACCTGTATCTGATTTCCTTGACCCCGCTCGTTAAGCGATTGTTTCAGTACCATGGTGCTGAACATAAAGTCATCAACTGTGTTGAAGCCGGACAACCGTTGACGGTCGAAAACGTCCGTAAAAGCAGCCGTCTTCATTACCGGTGTGGTTCAAGCTTCTTGATTTTTACTGTCATCGTCGGCTTTTTCGTTTATTTAATCGTCCCGACCGATCCACTTTGGTTGCGTCTTGTTTGTCGAATCGCCCTTTTACCTGTCGTCATCGGTCTCTCTTTTGAAGTTTTACAGTTGACGAATAAGGCACAGAACATTAAAGGATTACGCGTCATCGCCTTGCCTGGCCTTTGGTTACAATACTTGACGACAAAAGAACCGGACGATTCTCAGATCGAGGTTGCGATTTATGCGTTTGAAGCACTCGAAAAACAGGAACATAACCTACATGAGAATGCACTTGGTTAATTGATAACAGGGGTGATAATATGATTAGACAACGGATTGGCTCTACATTTGCACTTGTCGTGTTGCTGTTCGCTTTTGTCGGCTTTGGATATAAGCTTGCGAATGATCCTGGTGGTCTGTTTTCACAATTACTGTTTTTTGCAATCACAGCCGGAATTATCTTCTTGCTGTTTAAATTCCTGACACGCAATAGTGTCAGCAGCGGCGCGAACTCCCAGTACCGGAAATCTGTCGCGCAGTCAAAAAAACTGCACGGGAAACGTGATCAGGCGCCGCGTCGGACCGATTTCAAGAAAAAACCGGTCAAATCAGCAAAACCTGCACCGTCGAACAAAGTCCGGCCACTTCGTGATCGCTCAAAAGGACCTCATTTGACGGTCATAGAAGGCAAAAAAGGCAAAAAGAAAAAACGTGCTTTTTAATATTAATAATAAACAGTAGCCGCTCTTCCACAACGGGAGAGCGGCTACTGTTGTCTTAATCGGTTTCAACCCATCCAATGTACGGAAGATTACGGTATTCTTCCGCACAATCAATTCCATACCCGACTACAAAATAATCTGGAATCTCAAACCCAACGTAATCCGCTTCTAGCGGTACTTCACGCCGGGCCGGCTTATCGAGCAACGTACAGATTTTTAAGACGCCCGGTTGATGGAGTTTCATGTGTTCACACAAAAAACTCAACGTATGACCGGTATCGATGATGTCTTCAACCACGACCACATATTTTCCTTCGACATCCAGATCAAGGTCTTTTTTCAATTGAACCCGTCCAGACGAAACCGTTTTGGCACCATACGAGGAACACGCGACTGTATCGATTTGGACACTGCCTTTGATTTCCCGCATCAGGTCCGCCGCAAAGACCATCGAACCTTTTAGGACAACGACCAACACAATCTGACGCCCCGCCGCATCGTGTTCAATTGCAGCCGCCAATTCTTTTACTTTAACAGCAAGTTCTGATTCCGTTACCAACTTCTCTTTAATGACGATTTCCATATCCGGGTGAAACTCCACCCGTCACCCCCTCTGATGAATTTCACCGTCAGTATAGCATATCCTCATCTAAATAAGCGTACTATATCATTATTTATTCGTTTAATGTTCGCCTTTTTCGAACTATAAAGTCAAAAAACAAGCACACTCAGTCTTCTGGGTGCACTTGTTGGTGTTTTTTTAATTCTTCTTGCAACGCCGGTCGCTCGGCAAAAAATTGAATCATCCCATTGATTTTATCCAACGCTTCGATGCTGATATGGTGTTCGATTCCTTCAACATCTTTGTAGATCAATGATTCCTCTACCCCGACAAGCCGTAAAAAATCTTCCAATAAGGCATGACGCTCCACGAGACGTTTTCCGATTTTACGTCCCTTAGCCGTCAACATCAGTCCCCGGTACTTCTCATAGACAAGGTATTCTTCACGGTCTAACTTCTGCACCATCTTCGTGACAGAAGACGGGTGGACACCCAGTAGTTCCGCGATATCAGAAACTCGGGCATATCCTTTTTCCTCAATTAAAATATAGATTTGTTCCAAATAATCTTCCATGCTCGGAGTCGGCACGACATCACCTTCCAATCCTTCTCTTTAGCGCTTCCAGTTCCATTCTTCACTACGGTATTTCGCGGCCAACCGTTCAATCTCCTGCCACTGGTGTTCTGTGAACTCAAGCGGTGTGAACGTCAACTGAAGAGCGTCTTCGAACCCTTTTAAAAAGGCGCCGCGGACTTCTTCAAACGAAACAGTCCGTCCCGCCAATTCATTTAAGGCAACCGCCTTCCCGGCAAAACGTGCTTTCATGCGTTCACGGATTGACTCATCTTCATAGATGAAGCAGTCAAACAATTCCCCTTCATCGACTGAAAGCGGAACGGAACCGTGTTGTAAGACGACACCTTGGTGGCGGACCTGCGCACTTCCTGCAACTTTACGTTTTCCGACTGCCAGTTCATAATACGACGCCGCATCAAAACAGACAGCAGATTTTGGTTTTCGTAACTCCTCTTTTTCTTGCTCTGTCATCGGAACCGAAAACTCGACCGGAATCCCCAAATGATGATACCCTTTCCGGACCCCTTCTGTCAGCATCCGATAACTTTCAATGACCGTTTTCGGCAATCCCTCCAGTGTTTCCGGAATCACGATGCTATACGTCAATTCGTCAGCATGGAGAACCGCTCGACCACCCGTCATCCGACGGACGATCGGAATGCCGAGTTCTTCGATTCGTTGCCGGTCGATGTCTTTGGTCGCCCGCTGAAAATGACCGACACTCAAGCCTCTTGGTGCCCACGAATAAAAACGAAGCGTCGGCGCCACTTCGCCGCGACCTACAAAACCGATTAACGCCTCGTCAATTGCCATGTTCAATGCCGGTTCCATTCCTTCAGTCGTCAATACTTGCCACTCTTTTATCAAGCGAACACCCCCAAAAAACGTTTCCGTATTAGTGTATCAGACCCTTTCTGTCCTGCGCAACGACGAGTCGATTGCCGAAATCGATTTCGTTTACTATAATGATAAGGATGTTATATGAACGAAGGGGTTGGAAGTTAGATATGGAAATCAGTACAATCATCACGATCGTCTTATGGGTAGCCTTAATCGCTTACATCGCATGGCGTTTCATGCCGGTCAAAGGAATCACAAAGCTTTCGCAAGAAGAATTCCGGGCAAACTATCGGAAAGCACAAATCGTCGACGTCCGCGAGACACAAGAATTCAAAGGCGGTCACATCATCGGAGCCCGTAACATACCGGTCAGCCAGATGAAGATGCGTGCTAAAGAGTTGCGTAAGGACATGCCGATTTATTTGTATTGCCAAGGCAACATGCGTTCGTCGCAAGCTGCCAAAGTATTGAAAAAAGCCGGTTACACGAACTTGTACCAATTAAAAGGTGGATTTAAGCAGTGGACAGGAAAAGTCAAACGCAGCTGATCCCTTTCTTCACAAAAAAAACCATCCCCGTCAACTGAGACGCGGGATGGTTTTTGATTAGACACGCACTTCTTGTTTTGGCTGATACCGTAAAACCGGTTTACGTGCAGCTAATGTTTCATCCATCCGTTTGACGACCGTCGTATGCGGTGCGTTCAGGACGATGTCCGGGTTCTCTTCGACTTCTTTTGCGATTTGAAGCATGGCATCACAAAATGCATCCAAGGTTTCCTTCGATTCCGTTTCCGTCGGTTCAATCATGATACATTCCTCGACATTTAACGGGAAGTAAATCGTAGGCGGATGATAGCCGAAATCAAGCAGACGTTTGGCAATATCGAGTGTCCGGACGCCCAGTGCTTTTTGACGGCGACCGGATAAGACAAATTCATGTTTGCAATACACATCGTACGGTGCGTCATATGCCCCTTTTAGACGCGCCAGCATGTAGTTCGCGTTTAAGACAGCTTCCTTCGAGACACGCGCGAGTCCCGCTCCGCCCATCGTCCGAATGTAACTGTACGCCCGGACATTGATGCCAAAGTTTCCGTAAAACGGTTTAACGCGTCCGATGGATTCCGGACGATCATAATCGAGGACAAAGCCGTTTTCCGTCTTCGCAACAATCGGTTTCGGCAGATACGGAATCAAATCTTTCTTGACACCGACCGGACCAGAACCCGGACCACCCCCGCCGTGGGGACCGGTAAACGTCTTATGAAGATTCAAGTGGACGACATCAAAGCCCATGTCCCCCGGACGTGCGATCCCCATGATGGCATTCGAGTTCGCACCGTCATAATACAATTTACCGCCCGCTTCGTGAACGGCTTTGGCGATTTCGACGATATCTGATTCAAACAAACCAAGTGTGTTTGGATTCGTCAGCATCAATGCTGCCGTATCGTCACCGACTTTACTCTTCAAATCTTCTAAATCAACAAGTCCACGCTCGTCGGATAAAACCGTCACCGTATCAAATCCCGCGACTGATGCCGATGCCGGGTTCGTCCCGTGTGCCGAATCCGGTACAAGGACTTTTGTTCGTTTAAAATCACCGCGTGCATGATGATACGCTTTGATCAACATCAAGCCCGTCCATTCACCATGGGCCCCTGCCGCCGGTTGTAACGTCACTTCGTCCATTCCCGTAATCACAGCGAGTTTTTCTTGTAAATCGTACATCAGCCCAAGCGCACCTTGTACACTTTCAACAGGCTGCAACGGGTGGATATGGGCAAAGCCCGGAAGACGTGCCATATCTTCATTGATTTTCGGATTGTACTTCATCGTACATGAACCAAGCGGATAGAAACCTGAGTCGACCCCATGGTTTCGATTCGACAGCGCTGTATAATGACGGACAAGATCGAGCTCGGATACTTCCGGCAATTCCACTTCTTCTTGACGGAGCAGGTGCGCCGGCAACAACTCTTCCGGCGCTGTTTCTTCGACTGTCGCGAGCGGCAAGCTGTACGCGATACGACCAGCTTTTGAGATTTCAAAAATCAACGTCTGTTCACTAGTTTTATGCATGAGTCAGTCCCCCTAACGCTGTCACGAAGTGATCCAGTTCTTCTTTTGTCCGTAATTCCGTCGCACATACGAGCATTTGATTGGTCCGGCTTTCATCGAACGTACCGAGTGGTAATCCCCCGATGATTCCTTCTTTCAGCAACTGTTTGCTTGCTTCGTTTGCATCAATCGGCAACTCGACAACAAACTCATTGAAACTTGGACCGTCATCGATGATGCGGAATCCCGCCTCGCTTAATGATTTTTTCAAGGCATAAGCCGTCTGCAGGTTACGGGTCGCAAGTTCGCGGATTCCCCGTTTACCGAGTGCACTCATGGCGATCGAAGCCGCTAACGCATTCAGTGCCTGGTTCGAACAGATATTTGAGGTCGCTTTGTCGCGGCGAATATGTTGTTCACGTGCCTGTAATGTCAAGACGAATCCACGTTTGCCCTCTTCATCTACTGTCTGACCGACAAGACGCCCCGGGATTTTTCGCATTAACGCTTTTGTCGTCGTGAAGTATCCGCACGTTGGTCCACCAAAGCTTTGCGGAATACCAAACGGTTGACAGTCTCCAATCGTAATGTCGGCGCCAAGCTTGCCTGGTGCTTCCAACAAACCGAGCGCAAGCGGATTCGCCGAGACGATGAACAGACCGCCTTTCGCATGTGTGGCGTCCGCTAATGCCTGCAGGTCTTCGACCCGACCGTAGAAGTTCGGATATTGTACGATGACACAGGCGACGTCATCGAGCGTTTCCAGCTGTTCGATTGCCGTTTCGCCATGCGTGAGCGGCAACGTCGCCACTTCGAGACCCGGACCGTTCGCATACGTCCGCACGACATCATGTGCCTCCGGATGAACTCCGTCTGATAAGACGATCGTTTTTTTCTTTTTATGCGCACATGCCAGCATCGCCGCTTCGGCGAGAGCCGTAATCCCGTCATACATCGAAGAGTTGGCGACATCCATTCCTGTCAGTTCGCAAATCATCGTCTGATATTCAAAGATTGCCTGTAATTCCCCCTGTGAAATTTCAGGCTGGTACGGCGTGTAGGCCGTATAAAACTCAGACCGGAGTAACATATGGTTGACGACAGCAGGTGCATAATGATCGTAAATACCAGCTCCAAGGAAAGACGGGTATTGTTTCGTATTCATGTTTTGATCCGCGAGTTTCGAGAGCGTCCGGATTAAATCGGTTTCCGGCAATGGAATGCCCACTTCTTCTAGCGTTCCCTGATCGCGAACGCTTGCTGGAATGTCAGCTAACAAGTCTTCAATCGAATCGGCACCAATCGTCTGCAACATCTGTTGTTCATCTTCTTGCGTCATCGGTAAATAACGAAAATCCATCTTATATGTCCCCCTTATTTGTTCCGGCGATAGAATGGTGTATCAATCCGTCTGGCTGCTAATTTTTTCCCGCGCACTTCGATTTCAAACGACTCTTTCGTCGCATGTTCCGCCGGTACGAGTGCCAAAGCGATCGCTTTGCCGATCGTTGGTGGCAACGTGCCTGTCGTGACGAATCCGACCGGCGTCCCGTCCACGAGGACAGGTGCATCTTGACGGGCAATTCCTTTGTCCAAGAGTTCAAGACCAATCAACTGCCGTTGTGGTCCGTCTTCTTTTTGTTTCGATAAGACCGCTGACCCGACAAATGATTTCGCCTCCGGTTTGACGGCAAATTTCATACCGGCCTCGATTGGTGAAATCGTTGAGGACAGCTCGTGCCCATATAAAGGTAAACATGCTTCGAATCGTAACGTATCGCGGGCACCAAGCCCACACGGTACGACTCCTGCTTCGAGCAGTGTGTTCCATACGGCGACAGCATCTGATGCCGCCATGTATAATTCAAAACCGTCTTCCCCCGTATAACCACTTCGTGATACCAGCATCTCGACTCCAGCAAGTTCACCTTGCGCGAATCGGAAAAACTTGATTGCATCCAACTCAAGCGTCGTCAGTTCTTGCAACAGTCTGACGGCTTCCGGACCTTGGACGGCGATCTGTCCATACGCATCCGATTGGTTCTCAAGCGTCACATCTCCTGTCAGGTAACTGCGTAGATGCGCTTCATCTTTTTCGATGTTCGATGCATTGACGACAAGCAGGTATTCCTGTTCCGCTAAACGGTAAACGAGTAAATCGTCGACAGTCCCCCCGTCTTCTTGGCAAAGAACGTTGTACTGCGCTTGTCCGATCACAATTTTCGAGATATCGTTCGATAAGGTGTGTTGTAAAAACGGTAACGCATCCGGACCGGAAACGAACAACTCTCCCATATGAGACACATCAAACATTCCGACCCGCTCCCGGACGGCTACATGTTCTTCCTTGATTGATGAAAACAGAACCGGCATTTCAAACCCTGCAAAATCGACCATTTTCCCCATTGGTGCAATCGCGTCGAACAATGGTGTTCTCTTCAATGTCGTCTGACTCATACTTCTCCCCCTAATTACGAACATTTTTACTTCCTTTTCTCTTTATTGTTCAACTTTCAATTACATTCTACCAATTCAAAATCTTTTTTTCTAGGTTTATTCGGAAATTGAACAAAACGAAAGAGAGAAAGGACAAAGTCCCTTCTCTCCTATTGTTTCATATTCAGCCGATGAAAGCCATTTCAAAATGGTTTAAGTCCGGCAGTATGTTCAACTTCTTTTTTCAAGCGTTGTCCTTCGACCAGAAGTTGACGTCCCCCTTGCTCGACACGCTTTCCTTCCGCAATCAAATGATCGACATTCCCTCTGATTTGATCAATCCGGTTTGTCGTATGATCAATTCCTGTCTGCAACGTCTGTTGACGGATCGAAAAACGTTCCAATAATTGCTTCACCAGTGCGACATCTTTCGAAATCTTCTTTTTGTACAAGCTGAAGCCGTAAATCCCCAATCCGATGATTGCTAAGATAATAATTCCTACATTGATCCAGATCATCTGTTTTCCTCCAGTATCGTTTCGATTTCTTTCACTAACTCCCGTACGGATTTGGTCCCGTCCAGCCGGACATCCGATAGTTTCGCATAGACCGGACGGCGACGGCGGAACAACTTTTCAACCGTTGAGCGTGACTTCACCAAGGGACGGGATGGATCTGTTTTAATCCGATTCCAAACGATATGAAACGGTGTGTCAATCCAAACGACCGTTCCCGTCTCTTTCATAAAGGTATGGTTTTCATCACGTTCGATGACTCCGCCGCCTGTCACGATGACCTGTCCCTCACTGTTTCGAACCAATTCGACTTCTTGGTCCCGAAACCCTTTTTCACCGTACCGTTCAAAAAAATCCGTAATCGGACCGTGTTCGTGTACAAACCGTTCATCCAGTTCATCGACACGATAACGTCTCTGCAAACTGCGACCAATCGCTGTTTTACCAGTTCCCATAAAACCAATCAAATAAACCTTACCCATTCGAAACGACCGCCTCGATTCTCTGTCCGTTGTCTAGTATCGCTTCCATTTTAAAGCCTTTATCCGTCTGTGTACAGATAACGTGACCAATTGGATAACGAACCGTTTCTCCTGGGCGACAATCCGTCGTACCGGCCCGGACCAATGATTCCAGTTGTAAAGCCTCTTGCTCGAGCAGAAGTTGTTTGACCTCTTCATCGAGTTGGTGGCAACTCAGGACAATCGCGACACCGATTCCGATCAACAGCAATAGTGTTTGAATCAGGATGAACCCTCCTTCTTGCACTGGACGGTTCTCTGGCGTTGATTGAGTTCGAAGACCAGCGTCTGACCGTTCTGTTTGACTTGGTAATGTTCTACATCGTGGGCATATGTCAGTTCGCCTCCAAATTCTTTTTTTAGTCGGATTTGATTCTGGACACGAACGAGACGCCATTTGACGGGTTCTTCCTCCGGATCGACATCGACACCATGGACTTCTTCGCCGACTTTCCCACAAGAAATACTGCGCCACATCAATCGTTCGATCGTATGAAAAAATAACTCTTCCTCCATCAGTTGTTCCTGTTGCGGTTGACTGACGATGTGCGTCATCGTGATCAAACTAATCAATAACAACGGGCTCAGCCAAAGGACCAATGAGATTTCGAGGAGGGTTGTCCCGGATTGTGCTTGCCAAACAGAGCCCTTCAATACACCACGTCCCTTCACCGATTTGATACCCGTCTCTTTTTTCCGCCGCTTGATCGGATGCCATCTGATCCAATAAACGTGTTTCAATCATGACTTGATTTTTTTGTTGATGAAAAGTCAACAGCGGATCGATCGCAAGGATCAGAAAACCTGCAATCGCCACCATCGAGAAAACAACCTCCAGCAGTGTGAATCCTTTTTCCCGATGCTTTCTGAAATGCTGTTCCGCCAAGAACCGTCACCTCACTTTTTGGACAATCATCTGATAGTTACCGAGCAAAAATTTGACTTCATACGCCTGATTCTTCGATTGGCAATACCAGGTTGAGGAGTAGGTCGAATGATAACTTTTAAAATAAATAATCCGTCCCGTCGTCGGTACGAGACAGGAATATCCCGTTTGAAAATTACGTTGCCATAACAACCGTTCATTTGCCATGACAAGATACCCTTTCCCGTCGTTTCTCCACCGCAGTTGAATCAGCGTTTGCTCATTCGTTTTTGAGTACTGCAATAAACGCAGCGTCTGAAAATCCTGTGTCAAAATGTTCATCTCCCGGTCCAGTGTATACAAAGCAGGTTGCCGGCTGATTACTGTCGGTAAAAGAAATAAAATCAAGCATCCCATCATGACAAGGACTACGGTCATTTCCATCAATGTAAATCCGTTACTTGGCTTTCGTGAGTTCACCCGTTTTGGAATCATACGTATACGTCTCCTGATCACAAGCAAGTTCATTTGGTTTTTCCGCCGTCCCGCGATCAATCGTCTGCAGTGACTCCGGATACTTTTTTTCTTTTGCATAATACAAATTGACTTCCGAACGGATGACACGGATATTCGCTTCACAGCTGACCCCTTTCGCCTGATCCTTGCCGCTCGTCATCGTCGGAATCAGGACAAGCAACAGCAACGAGATGATCAGCAGGACCGCAGCCATCTCAAGTAACGTGAACCCTCGTTGATCGTGAATAAATCGTTTCATCTCATCGACTCCTTCATTCAAAATGGAAGTTGCTGAATCGCCAGTTGAATCGGGTAATACAAAATCAAAAATAACGTACCGGTCATCACCGTTAATCCACCGTATAAGACCGGCTCAATCAACAACAGTTTCTTTTCAATCTCGTCTTCAATCGACTCATGCAACAAGGTCGCCTGCTCGAGCAGTAACGGACCTAAGTCTCCGCTTTCACGTGCAATATGGACTAATCCGACCGTCTCCACATCAATGATATTTTCTTCCTGCATCGCTTCCGATAACGGTTGGCCATTTTTTTGACGGTCGTGCAACAAGCCGTACATCCGTTTCTTTTTACTATCTTGGCCTCGTTCAAGCGAGCGAAAGGCCTCCTCCAGTGAAAAACCGGCATCGATAAAGGAACCGACCTCGATTGTGAACAAATAACTGTAGTACAACCGGACAATCTTTTGAATCATCTTCATTTGCATCAACCGGTTAAGCGGAAGGTGTCGGAAGGTCAACAGGGAAACGATGAACAACAGCAAGGGCGAGAACGCTAAGAGGTATTTGGCAGAGGGATGGAGGAGAGGCAAAATAAACGGCGGCAGTGTCTCTGGATTCGACATGTCCAGCAGAGAGGGAAACACATATAAAGCATAAAACATGAACAGTAACAACAGACTGACGGCCAGAACAATCGGGTAGCGGGCCATTTTCCAAAATTTCTTTTTCATCTGGCTTTCCAGCTCCAGTAAACGAATCACTTGCTTCAAAATCATCAGCGGGCGTTCCGTTTGATCGCCTACATGCAGTAACTGTTGTAATGTTGCCGGCAGGGCCAATGGCTCGAGTGCCACCGACAACCGATTGCCCTGCTCGAGCCGGACTTTTATATCCTCAATGACCGGAAGAAGCAACGGTTCCTCGAATCGCGTTAAAATATCGAGTGCCTCTTTTGTTGATATTCCTTTTGATAACAGTCGGTGAAATCGATTCAAGAACCGACCCTTACTTCCGACTGTAAGTGTTCGACGGTACAGCGAACGACTCCCTCCTCCCGGTACAGATGGATAATTTTCTTACAGACGGATAACTCTTCCGTCGTAATGCCGAGCGTCTTTAATCGAAGCCACGCTTCTTCAATTGAACCGGCATGCAAGGTAAATAAGACGACATGTCCACTTAAGGCAGCATTGATCGTCAATCGGGCAGCTTCCGCCGTCCGGACTTCGCCAAACGCAATCCAGTCCGGGTCCGCCCGGAGTATTTCTTCGAAGCAACGTGTCGCATCAAACCCCGCTTTCTCATTTAACTCGAGTTGCAATACACCGGGAACGGTGCATTCGACAGGATCCTCTACCGAGATGATTCGTTTTCCTGCCATCGATGCCATCAAAGAATAGAGCATCGTTGTTTTTCCGGCTCCCGTCGTTCCGGAAATGATGATACATCCATGCGTCTGTTGTTCCATCCACTCCAGGTCACGAATGGGATGGAGCAGCTCCGCCGCCACTTCACTTGAGACAACAGCCCGGTAAAACCGCCAAGACATCGCATCGCCGTATCGACTCGGTAACAGCGACACCCGCATTCCGCTGTCCTGAAGAGGATAGAGACCGCTTTGAGGAATTCGTTCATTTTGTTCCTTTAAATTGGCCTCATACCGGATATGGCTGACAATCGACTGGTAGTGCGTCAATGACATCGGGGATTGTTCTTTTAAGCCTTCCGTCGTTCGGCACACAATCCGTGTTGCCTGGTTATCCGGAATAAAGTGAACATCTGTTGCCCCGACATCTTCAAATTGATGAATCAATTGACTGATCTGTCCTCTCAATCCAGCACCTCCTTGGACAAAAAGTACACAAAAAAAGAAGCCGGAACAAATCGGCTTCTTTAAGATACTTGGGCAACAATTCGGTTTTTACGCTTTGCAAGTGTTTCAAGTCCTGGTTTATCGTATCCGATTACAAGTTGTTTGCCGTCAGTAATGATTGGGCGTCGTAAAAGTTTTGGATTGTCACTCATCAGTCGAAGCAATTCACTCAGTTTCATGTCATCGACATCGATTCCTAAATCTTTAAATGCTTGGCTGCGTGTTGCCAGTAAACTTTCGATTCCATCCGTCGACAGTTTAAGCAATTCCATTAATTCATCTACTGTTGGAGCATTTCTGAACAGATGACGTTCCTCTACATCAACATGTTCCTCTTTTAACCATGATTTCGTTTTACGACAAGATGTACAGCTTGGATATGTGAAAAATATCAACTCATTCGCCATTATTGCTCCTCCTCTCAAAATCTGTGCTTCTCATTACAGAAACTATAGCATGCTTTTTTGCCTTTGTACACCTTTTGTACAACTATTGTATAAGTTTTTTTCAAACTTCATCTTTTGTTCACAGTTATTCCTTAACAAACACTAGAACATGATGGACGGATGATTGTTTGCTTGGTAAAATAAGTACGTATATTGACTATCTGTCGGATTTAGGGGGTTATATGAATGGGGAGAATGTACCGCGTACTCGGATTTTGGACTGGCATCATTGCAGTCATGGCATTTATCGGCGCTCTAGGTGGAGACGCTAGCTCAAGTGAGCATACGGATTCATTTTTAGTTATGGGCTTTGTCTTCTTGGCACAAACAGTATTCTTTGCAGCATTAGGCTATCTTCGCCTGACTGAAAAAACGTATGTCTATATCTTTGCAGCGTACTTAACAGTATTCTTCATCGTCTTCACATATTGGTCCAACTTCCAAATGTGAATGAAAAATCCCTCGCCTTCGAATGAAGACGAGGGATTTTTATGTTTCTTTAAAAAAATGGATTCTGTTTGATTTCCTGACGCAAGGTCGTCTCTGGTCCGTGACCCGGATAAAACGTTGTATCATGTGGAATTTCTGCGATGACACGGTCAATGGAGTGCATCAGGACGTCTTGATCCCCGCCCTCTAAATCTGTCCGTCCGACACTTCGTTTAAAGATCAGATCGCCGGCAAACGCCATTCGTTCTTGTTTAAAGTAAAACGTCACACTGCCCGGCGAATGACCCGGTGTTTCAAGGACATGCAGGTGAAACGGTCCAATCGTCAGTGGACCGGGTTTTAACGTCTGTTCCGCCGGTTTCACTTTCAAAGGTGGCATATTGAATTTAACCGACCCGTTCAAGTTCGGGTTCGAGAGCCATTTCATTTCATTGGCATGAACATAAGCCGGGGCCGAAGTAAAACGTCTCAGCATATCGACGCCGCCGATATGGTCGAAATGCGCATGAGTCAGGAGAATTGCTTCGACTTTTGCGTTGCGTCGCTCGATTTCATCAAAAAAACGCATATCTTCCGTTCCCGGATCAATCACTAAACATTTCCCTTCTTTAAAAAGAAGATAGCCGTTCTCTGAAGCCATTCCTGAAGTGATACTTACAATTTCCATCTCATCAAACTCCTTTTTCAGTTCCTTCTTCCTTACTATACACGAAATTGTCGAAAGTTCCCCTTCCCCCCTCTCGACTTTATCCGCTCAGTCAGCTAAACTAAAAAGTGAGATTTAAGTGAAATCTTCGTGAACTTCATAACGTGATTTTTTTAAGGGGGAGTACGTCATGCATTTGGATCAACCAATCGGTTGGCTTTTCTTTATCGTTGCACTCGTCGGTGTTTGGGCCGTCTTGCGTTCACTTAAGAAACGCCAAATGTTTCCACTCGTATTTGCTGCGCTGACTGTAATCTTATTTGGTTGGTTTGGTATTGCGACATTGATTTTCGGTGGAATTCCGGCATAATCATTTTTTTACAAAGAAAAAGGTCAGTCTTTCCGTATCGGAGAGCTGACCTTTTTTTGTTTAAACGTATATGAAAGTACTCACAAAAAGTACAAATCAAAAGGCGGAACGATTTAAAATCGTCTCCGCCTTTCATTTTCCGCCTGACGTGACCGTCATTTGGATTATTTAGATGTCTGAAGGAAACGTAACAGGTCACCGTAGATGACTTTATCTGATAGTCCCAACTCTTTTTCCGATTGTTTCGTGGACTCTTTACAAATCGCACCAACCTGTTCATCGGTCACTTCTTCTCCGGTTTTACGGTCATAACACGTTTCTTGTGTGTAGACTGTTTTGTCGGTAATGACTGAACCATCACGGAACAGCGCATAATCCTTGTGTTCTTTCGAGAACAAGTCGGTACCAAACAAGACTTCATCCTCGAAGTTATGACCAAGCAGGTTCAACAGCGTTGGTTTGATGTCAATCTGGCTTGCCACGTTTTCATGCATGACACCTTTGTCTTGTCCAGGTAAATGGATGACGAAAGGTACACGTTGAAGTTGCGCGACGTCGTATGGTGTCAACTCATCTTTTTCCATTAATTCAGCCATCGCTGCATTATGGTTTGTTGAGATACCATAGTGGTCGCCGTAAAGCATGAAGATCGTATCATCCCACGTGCCGTCCTTCTTTAGTCCTTCAATGAATTTTCCGAGTGCCATATCTTGATACGCCAGTGCTTGGACATAATGGTTTAATGTCGTTGAGCTGGTTTCAAGCGGCGGAACGAGTTCATGTTCCGGTTTCGGCATTTCAAACGGATAATGGTTCGTTAACGTGATGAACTTCGAATAGAAAGGTCGCGGAAGATCTTTCAGCATCGGTAACGACTGTTCAAAGAACTTGTCGTCCAGTAATCCCCATTCCGTCAAATCTTCCGGATTACCAAGATCATAATCCGTTTCAGAGAAGAAACGATCGACGCCGAAGCTGTTGTAGACGATGTCCCGGTTCCAGAACGATTTGTTGTTTGCATGGAAGACTGCTGAATAATAGCCGTCTTCTTTTAACATCTCAGGTGTTGCACGGAATTCATTTTCTCCATTCGTAAAGAATGCCGCACCCCGACCTAACGGGTAAATCGAGTTTTCAAGAATAAATTCTGCATCGGCGGTTTTCCCCTGCCCGGTATTGTGGTAGAAGTTATCCCAGTAATGCGACTCTTTAATCAGTTTGTTGAGGTTTGGTGTGATTTCTTGACCGTTTGGTGCTTTTAAGCCCACCGCAAATGATTGAGCAGATTCAAACGATACTACGATGACGTTTTTCCCTTCGTACTTGCCGAACATCGCCGGATTCGGTTTAGCATACTTCGAATCCACAAAACCTTGGACTTCGGACAGTTCTGAACTGTCTGCCATCGCTTTTTGTGCCGATGTTTTTGATTGAATCAAGGCATCGTACATATGGAAGTTAAATGTCCCGATGTTTTTGACGAGCAACTCGCGGTCAAACGCACGTGTCAACAATTCCGGGCGTTCTGTTTCTGCAAGCGCCAAGTTGCCTAAGAAGACAGCCGTCGCCGCTACAAACGCTAAAATCGCCCGTCCGCGTGACGCAATGTTTTTTGACATGTCCATTTTTCGTAAGAAGAACGGAAGGATCAACAGATCACCGACGATCAGAAGGTCTGCCCACGTCAACAACGAACCGAGCGAGGCCGAAACCGTCTCTGCATTGGATGTTTGGAACAGAACTGGTAACGTCAGATAATCATTGAAGAAGCGGAAGAAAATAATATCCGCGTACAGCACAAGTGTCGCAACGACAAGCGTACCGTAGATGAACCATTTTTGGACGTTTCCACGGAAGAAGAAACTAAATCCGAACATAAACAATGCCGAACTGATTGGATTAATCAGTAAGATAAACGCTTGTGCCGAATTCGTAACCGGCACGTTGAAAAAGAGCGTATACGCGAGATACGTCTTTAACCAAATCAATAGTGTCGCAATCCAAAAGACTTTGTGCTCTTTATAGGTGCTGCGAACACTTTGTCCCATCTTGAGTCGCATGCGCGACCAGATGCCAGAGTCTTGCTGCATAAAAACCTGCCTCCTAATATACGTGTGTCCTTTACATCGAACTTTTACACGGCTTGCATATCATAGTCTATTTATACCCGTATCACGTGAAAATTTTACGCTTACTTTTACAAAAATGCAACCGGAATCCGGTCGATACTTAACAATCACATACTTTTATTACGTTTGTAAATAAAAAAAAGATTCGAACTTTCGAATCTTTTCTTAAAACTTCGTGTAATTATTTTTTGAGAAACATTTGTTTCGCGAGCCATGCACAACCGATGACCCCTGCATCGTTACCGAGTTCCGCGATTTTAAACGTCGTTGATTGGAAGACACGTGGTAAGGCAAAACGCTCAAACGTCTCTTTCAACGGAGTCATTAACGCATCTCCCGCTTTTGAGACCCCGCCACCGATGACGATGATTTCCGGATTAAAACTGTTTGCCAAGTTTGAAATGGCGAGCCCGAGATGGAACGTCACTTCATTCACTACTTCCGTCGCCACGGCATCTCCTTTTGAATAAGCATCAAAAACGTCCTTTGCCGTCACGGCCTTCACATCATTCAATAGCGTAGTCTGCCCTTTTCTTTTCTCAAGACCTAACCGGGCGACACCTGTTGCCGAAGCAATCGTCTCAAGACATCCTTTACGGCCGCATCCACACATGACGCCGCCTTCCGGCAACATCGTGATATGTCCGATTTCTCCGGCCATCCCGACTGTCCCGTGAACGATTTGACCGTTGGTGATCAATCCGCCGCCAACACCCGTCCCGAGTGTCACAGCCAGCAGTTCCGT
This sequence comes from Exiguobacterium sp. RIT452, assembly GCF_003598705.1. Classification (NCBI taxonomy): domain Bacteria; kingdom Bacillati; phylum Bacillota; class Bacilli; order Caryophanales; genus Exiguobacterium; species Exiguobacterium sp. RIT452. The sequence continues at coordinate 221,264 of NZ_QXJB01000001.1, read as the reverse complement.
CGCTCCGCTTCCGGCACCTTTCCACATTTCACCGATTGCTGCCGCATTCGCATCATTTTCAATGACGGCCGGTAATCCGGTCAACCGTTCAAACTCTCCGACCAATTCAAAGTTGTTCCAACCGATGTTCACCGCCTTTTCGACGACTCCCGTATTGAAATCAATGAATCCCGGAGCTCCGATTCCGGCTCCGACAAAGTCTTCGACCCGTTTATTACTTTTTTGACACTGTTCAAAAAATGAGCGTGCGATGTCTCCCGGAATTTGTTTGCCGTCATTTAAGATGACAGTTTCAATTTCCCACTTCTCAACGATGATGCCTTGTAAATCCAAAATTGCCATCTTGACTGTCGTACCGCCGATATCCACACCAAGTAACCATTTCATCCCCATTACTCCCTTATGATCCAAAATTGTACTCCCCTTATTTTAGCCGACTCGATTCATCATGCAAAGGGTTGCACAACCTTTTTACGATTTTCTTGATTGTTGCAGTTCATGCGCTAAAATAATTTTAGCCGAGTCATATTGTTTTTTCTCTAACACACCCGCTTGTTCCAATTCATCCAGTTCTAACATCATCATCGCGATGTCTGACTCGCGATCGCCCAAATAGACGATTGTTCCGTACAGCTTAAGCAACTGTTGGACATCATAAAGTGTTTTCATCGTTCATGGTCTCCTTTACGAATGCATCTAAAAGATCATACGTGGCTTGCAGGGACGTTTCATGCGTCCGTTCATAGGAATGACTGGACTCAATACCCGGTCCAAGCAAACCGTGTCTTACATCATGCCCTGCATGGACAGCAGCAGACGCATCCGAGCTGTAATAGGGATAAATATCGACCTTATACGGAATCGCATGTTGCTGGGCAAGCCGCGTGAACTGATGGCGCAGTGCCAAATCATACGGACCTGAACCGTCTTTCGCACAAATCGAAACCGTATACTCATCCGAGTGTTGTCCTTCACCTAGCGCTCCCATGTCAACCGCGATGTATTCTGCGACATCCGCTGAAAAACCGGCATTCCCTCCAAAACCAACTTCTTCATAGTTCGAAATTAAAATGTGAACAGGATGCGGTAACGATATCGCTTTCCATTTCTTGATCAGTTCCAGTAACAGCGCGACCGACGCTTTATCATCAAGGTGACGTGATTTTACGAATCCTGTCTCTGTATGGACAAATCGCGGATCAAACGTCACGACGTCCCCGACTTCGATTCCGGCTACACGTGTTTCTTCTGCCGTCGTCGACCGGATATCGAGACGAACTTCAATGTTCGTGGCACTCCGTTCTTCGGTGTTCGTGACTCGTGACGTATGAACGCTGGAATGATGGAACACGATTGTCCCGGAAATCGTCTGTCCGTCCATCTTATGTACAAGACAATTTTCGCCTTCAATTGCCGTCCACGCGTACCCTCCGAGTTGAGAGAGGCTGAGACGTCCGGATGGCAGGATTTCCTTCACCATCGCTCCCAGCGTATCGACATGTGCGGTCAGCAGACGGATTCTTGGTGACTGACCCGGTAACATGGCGAGTAATGCACCCTTTTCCAGCTTTTTATAAGAAATTCCCTCTTCTTTGAATCGATTTTCTACATATGTAAGTGCTTGAACCGTAAATCCAGTCGGACTTGGAATCTCGACTAAATCACGAATCGTCTGAACTACTCCCTGCATACCATTCACTCCTCTTGATTTCGAATGTTTTCCCTTATATATGATAACAAAAGATGGGAACATGCGGGTACACATTCATCCGTGCAACGGAACGACACACGGCTGTCCCATAATAAAAAGTCGTAGATTCAATTCACATTGACCCTACGACTTTTCACGCGTCTAACGACCGTATCTTGATTCAGTTTGGATTAGACGTATTTTTTCATCCAAATGTCGTCCCGGTACGTCCCGTCTTCTAACTTGACCGAATCCGGATCCTCTGCATACACTTCAAACCCTAACGATTCGTACAGACTTTGTGCCGCCTCGTTACCGGACAACACTGCCAAGATGACCTGTTCGACATCCGGAATTTGTTTCGCTTCTTCAATCAAAGCTTCCATTAATGCCCGACCTGTTCCACCGCGGTAATCCGGTGAGACATAAACGGCAGAAATCATCGCCTTATGCGATTCGCGCGATAACTCATACGGTTTGACTTGACCAAAACCAAACAATTTTTCGCCGTCGAACATTCCGAGCCAGACTTCGTCCGAGTCCGGATCACCTTCAAGTCCTTCTTGTACGTCCTTGATCGGTGTTTGTTGTTCATCATCAAACGAATGACCAAACGCATCCGGATGATTTTTTAAACCTTCCAGTCGAAGACTCCAATACTGTTCTGCATCTTCTTTCGTTAACTTCCGAAATGTATACATGACTGTCTTTCTCCCCTTTATGCGTTTTTACTACTGGATCTGATGACGTGAAAACTCCTCTATCCTTTACATAACCTTTTTCTAGTAAAATAAAACCTAGTTTAATCGAGAATCTTTCAGACAAAAAACCGTACCCTTTTGATAAATCAAAAGGGTACGGTTTTAAAAAAATCAGTGAAGCACCGGTTCCATCGTTTGACGCAACACTTCTGCTGAATGATGGAATTTTTTCAATTCTTCTTCCGTCAATGAAAATTCAATGATTTCCCGGACACCTTGTCGATTGATGATAGCCGGAACACCAATATGGATTCCTGAAATTCCGTATTGTCCATCGACATGTGCACCAACGGTCAATATACAGTTTTCGTTACCGAGGATGGCCCGTACAATCCGCACGAGACCAAGACCAATCGCATAATAGGTCGCCCCTTTACGTTCGATAATATGATAGGCAGCGTCGCGGACATTGATATAAATCTGGTCAAGGTCTTTTTGGGAGTAGAGATCATCTTCTGCCAATAATTCATCAATCGTCTTTCCGTAAATGCGGGAGTTGCTCCAGGCCGCAAATTCTGTATCACCATGTTCCCCTAAGATATAGGCATGGGCGTTTCGAGAATCGATATGGAAATACTCACCTAACATTTGACGTAACCGCGCCGTGTCAAGGACTGTCCCGGAACCGAACACACGTGATTTCGGCAGGCCGGAATACTTCCAGGCCAAATGAGCCATGATATCGACCGGATTGGAAGCAACGACGATGATGCCGTCAAAACCGGACTCCATGATTTGGCGCATCATCTCTTTCATGATCAAGGCATTTTTTGCTACCAAGTCAAGTCGTGTTTCGCCCGGTTTTTGTGGCGCACCGGCCGTGATGACAATCACTTCCGAATCTTTACAATCGGAATAATCTCCGGCCCAAATGCGAATTGGCGAAGAACTGAACGGTGTTCCGTGGTTTAAATCCATCGCTTCCCCTTCGGCTTTTGCTTTATTGACATCGATGATCACTAATTCTTCACATAAACCGGCTGTCGTCATCTGATACGCAAAACTTGATCCGACGGCTCCAGCGCCAACCAACGCAACGCGTGTTACTTTCGCATGTAATTCCATCCTCTATGTCCACCCTTCCAAACTAATTTAAAAGTTTGTTAACTATCTCACAAATAGATTGTAACATCTTTCACAAAGTCATGAATGCTGTGAAAACGTTCACATCTTGTCTAAATTGTGTCAATGATATCCTAACATAAGGTAAAATTACATCTACAGTTTCCACTTACCACATTCGATACACAATAAAACCAATCAGACCTGCCAGTGCACTCGATAAAAAGTTGACTCCGTCATTCCCGAGCCATTTCCAGCCTTTGACGTAAACTGTCGGTGTATCATGATGCATCCGTTTTTCTGTTTCTTTCGAGCAGACCGTACAACGAAACTTCCGTTGAATCGTTCCGCCAAATAATGTATCAAACAAACTTCCGGCCACTCCCAAGGCGGTCACGAGTACCCATGTATCGGCAGGTAATGTAAACAACAGATCACCGGCAGTTGCGATAAACAAGGCTCCGACCACTGTCGCTGACGTCCCGAGGACAGAAACCGCTCCGCTCGTTCCGGCCGGAACACGCCGCCCTGTAAAAAGAAACGGATTTTTTTGCGAAAGCGGACCGATTTCAGAAGCCCACGTATCCGCATTCGAAGCAGCGAGCACAATCAAAAACAATACAAGAAACGCGGTGTGTTCCGTCCATGCATAGCCGACCGAAGCAAGAGTTGCGACACCGCCGTTTGCAAGGACTTGCCAGCCGTCACGCGCTCCGTCTTTTTCAACGATTTGATTCACCGTCTGTTTTCTCCGTTTGCCGAGTTTTGATAATAGACTCGAACTGCCAAAAAAGAGCATCAATAAGATCAGTCCGCTGTATCCAAACCCATAAATGACGACCGTTCCGACGACAATCGTCCAGACAGCACCGCTGATCGTCAACAGCTGCAATCGATAACCGATGTATCCGAGTAAAAAACAAAATAGGATTCCGTACATCACCGACATAAAATGACCTCGGACTCTGTCACGATTTGGTCGACCGGTCGATCAAACGATTCGACGGCAAATGTCGGGACGAGTTGGCACTCGAACGCAACCGCTAACGTATTTCCCTGATAATCGACTAATGCGCGGTCGTAAAAGCCGCCTCCCCATCCAACACGAAATCCGTTTCGCATGAAGGCACGACCGGGAACCAAACAAAGATCGATCGTATTCAACGACCGTTCCACCGCTGTATCGTCGGGTTCCCGGATCCCCATCGTTGTCTCCACCAACCGGCTGTTCGGCAGATACTCAAAAAACTTCATCTCGCGGTGTACCACTTTCGGAATCACTACTTGTTTACCGAGCTCCCATGCTTTTTCGATGATCGGATCGGTCGAACACTCATTTCGAAACGATAAGGTGACAGCAATCGAACGGGCATTTTCCCATGCTGAAACGGTGAAGAGCCGATCATAAATCTGTTGCTCACGTTGTTGCCGATGACCCAATGTATTTAATTGGTGCGTAATGAACTGTCGGATTTCCTGCTTTTCCATCCTGTAAAGTCCCCCTTATTCAACAAAAAAGCCATCACACAAGGTGACGGCTTCCATCTCAATTATTTTACTTCACGGTGAAGTGTGTGCTTACGGAGACGTGGGTTGTATTTCTTCAACTCAAGACGCTCTGGGTTGTTACGCTTGTTCTTCTTAGTGATATAAGTACGGTCACCAGTTTCAGTGCAAGCCAAAGTAATTTTAACGCGCATGGGATTCCCTCCTATCTAGCTCTCGATGTATCAAGTGTTTTTGCTTTACATAAGGTTAAGCATACTCAAGTATCGTACCAAGAAAGGAAGTGAATTGCAACTGTTCATCCGTTCTTTTTCGGAATCGTTACATGCTGGTACGGATTTTCAAGGTTCACTTGGAAGGAACGCAGTTCTTTTTCGACATGATAGTCATGTTCAATCCCGTTTCGCGCTTCTTCCCGCTCAAGATAAATCACATTTGAATGGCGAAGTGCTTCTCCTTCAAGTCGTTTAATCGCAACGACCAATCCGCCTGTTCCGCCTTGTGAACGTTCACTTTCCAAATCGTAGACGTTACTGACAAGAGGCAGACCGTTCATTTCAGCAAACGATTGTGCAGCGGATGCCGTCTCCATATTAAAGTTATGGACAAGACGGAACTCGACGATCTTATTGAGTGCTTGTGCTTGTCGTAAAACAGCCAGGTTTAACCCCGCGAGCTGGTTATACGTCTGAACGAGCGGTAAACCGTTCACTTCGACATGGTAGACATGTACTCCGTCCTGATGTTGATAATCGGTCGCTCCTGCTGTAATGACATAGACATTCTCACCTGAAGCCGCCAGACGTTTCGCAAACTCGGCAACCGGACGATTCGTATCATCATACTGCGTCGTCACAATCAAGATGGCCTCATCATTCCAAGACGATTCACGTTGAACGGCTACATAATAATCGTGCGGTGTCAAGAAGACGTCCGGCTCGATGTCCGTATCGGCTAAAAACGGATATTCCGCATAACGGGCATCCAGCCACTCCAATGTCAGTTCATTGGCATCAAGTCGGCGTTCCGTTTCTTCAAATCGTTTAATGTGTTCACGGAACCGATTTGCCGCATACTGTGCTGTCGTTTGTCCATCGAGAATAAACGGCCAGTCACTCGAGACGGCAAGCAGATACTCCCGAATCAGTTGACGCTTGGCTTTGACGGTCAGTTCATCTTGATGTCGATTACGGGCAACGACTCCTGCCAATCGTTTTTCAAGCTGATGCAGGTGACGAATCATCCAGTCATTCCGTTCGTTGATCCAAACGTCGGCATAACCTTTTCGTCCCCATGTTCCCATCGCGACGTGTACCGTCTCAATGTCCTGGAAATGACGCTCAAGGAAAGTCGTCGGAGAAATCGATTCAATTCCGAACTCTTCAAAACGTTCCATTGTTTTTCCGAGGAAATCAGGACCTTCAAACCACCAATGTCCAAACAGTTCAGCATCGAACGGTGCCGTCACGAGAAACGGCGGGAAGTCTTGACCGCTTTGTTCGTCCAAATGATTGGCAAGTGCTTCTGCAAAATCCGTCGCGTGAACATCTGTCCGTTTCCAAGCCCAATCACGCACATAATAGTCTTTTTGATCCGATTCACCCGTCACGCGGTGTAACTTCAGTCCGGTATCGTATCGTAATCCCTCAGGATGCATGAATTCTGCAATCTGGTCCCATTCGCGGTCGTAGGCAAGATCGCGGTAAAATTCGCGGTAGTCCGGATGACCCGGGTAACCGATGACGGAACTCCAGATCCGACCCGAAATGATTTGATCGCGCGGGAATAACGCAACACCGTGTGGTGAATAGACCGGCGCGCCGATGCCGTGTTTCGGTGACGGATCCGCATTGACGATCGAATGTTCATCAACAAATGTATAGCGGATTCCTTCTTCATACATGATTTTATCAAGTCCCGGCGTATAGGCACACTCCGGCATCCATAGACCGGTCGGACGATAACCGTAATGGCGTTCAAAGCAGTTTAATCCGGTTTGGATTTCAGACCGCGCTGCCTGTTCGGACAACATGTGCGGACTGAATCCGTGCGTCGCCGTACACGTCATCAACTCGAGATACCCTTGTTCTTTGTAATGACGGAAGGCGCCGTTGAGATCACGGTTCCAGTAGTCAAACGTCACTTTTAAATCATGGTACCGCTCTTGATAGAATAATAAGGCATCTCGTTCTTCCTTCATCAAGTCACGTTTTAATTCCTGATCAATCAACCGTAACGTATCATCCAAATGTTCCACGTAACGGGTTTGGATCAAAGAATCGGCCAACATCTCGATGACGGGCGGTGAAATACTGATCGTCCACCCGAGCGGACGTTCCAAACGGTCAATTTCCCACAGTAATGGAATATAGGTTTCTGAAATCGCCTCGTACATCCAACGCTCTTCCAAACGATGAGCTTCTTGATGGCGGATATACGGTAAATGGGCGTGTAAGACTAATGAAAAATATCCTTTGCGCATGTTTTTCTTCCTCTCCTTGTGCTTTCTTTCTATTGTCTTAACGAACTCGGTCGAAGTAGGAATACGGGCGTAAGACTTCTACCCATTCCGGCTGTTCCAACTCACCATACTGCCAACGTGCGACGACTTCCGCAAAACGTCCGTCCATCACCGGTTCATCCCGTGGTGTTTCGACTGGTTTTGAACGCAGGACAGGTAAAAAGTCACCGTCAATCGTCTGGATGCCCCATTCGATGATGTATGTAGTATTTGGCATCAACGGACGGACGAACCATGTATTGGTCATTTCCGGCAATTCAAACTGATACGTTCGATTCGCTTCGCCTTTTTCATAGTCACGGAGTGTGACATCGATGATCCGAAGTTCTTTTCGGAATGAATCAAACGAGGCATGATAATGTGTCTCGAGCATCTTCCGTGATAACTCGGACAATTCCCAGTAGACGTAGACCGATGTCGGAGACTGAACGATGGCATGCATGATATCGTCTTCGTAATGCGTCGCCATTCCAAAGGCATCTCGTTCTAATGAAGGAATTGCCGTCAATGCAGGCACAATCTCGTTTTCTTTTGAAGCGCTCACGGTTACCCCTGCCTTCTTCTTTTTCGGTTTAGGCGTCGTAGCCGTTTCGGTTGGTGCTGTGTTCGATTCCGTTAATGATTTTCGGTACTTGCTCCAGGCGTATTTGACTTTCCCTTCAGTCGATTCTACTTTTTCTGCGATCTGTTTGATCGTCAGTCCTTGTTCTTTTAATTTTATGATTTTTTCAAGCATTACCTATCACCTCTTTCTCTTTATTCACTTCTTTCTTATTCTACAAACTTGTTTCAAAATCCTTTTCAAAAAAAAAGTAGGCAGAGGATCTCCCTCTAGCCTACTGCAATCAGTTGTTTAAATCATAGTGTTTTCCTTTTTCCAGATAAATCAGATGCTCCCCGACATTCGTCAAATGGTCGCCCATCCGTTCGATGTATCGGCAAATATTCGTGAATTGCATGATTTCGTCAACAACGACCGGCTGCAATGACATATGGCGCATGTATTGACGTAATGCTTTATACGTCGTCTCATCGATGATGTTATCGAGATCCGACAACGCTTTTGCTTTCTCAATGTCTCCGTCACGATAGGCGACAATCGCTGTCTCCGTCATGTCGAGCAACGTTTCGAACGCTTGTTTTAATAATGAGATGTCAATTACGTACGGGAACGTTTCGACACGTAACACCGCTTTCGAGATATTTCCGGCGTAATCAGCAATCCGTTCGAGGTCGGTTGCAATCTTGATGGCTGTGATCAAACGACGTAAGTCCGTCGCGACCGGCTGTTGTTTCGCAATCAGTAAGATCGCATCATCATTAATTTCAAGTTCAAGTGCATCGAGTTCGCTGTCGTTTTCGATGACTTTGAGCGCAATCTCGCGGTCGTATTTTTCTAAAGCTTCCGCCGTTGTCGCAATCTGTTGCATCGTCTTACGGGCTAACAAAAATACTTTTTGATCAAGTACTGCTAGGTTTTCTCCAAAAATCGTCCGGTTCGCTGCCATTGAAAGTTCCTCCTCGTTATCCGAATCGTCCTGAGATATAGTCTTCGGTCCGTTTGTCACTCGGATTCGAGAAGATTCGGTCCGTTTGATCGAATTCAACGACTTCACCGTTCAAGAAAAAGGCTGTTTTATCCGAGACACGTGCCGCTTGTTGCATGTTGTGCGTGACGATGATGATCGAGTAGTCTTTTTTCAATTCTTGAACAAGTTCTTCGACTTTCAACGTCGAGATCGGGTCAAGTGCCGAGGTCGGTTCATCCATCAAGATGACATCCGGCTCAATCGCGAGGCAACGGGCGATGCAGAGACGTTGCTGCTGTCCACCGGATAAACCGTACGCATTCTCGTTTAACCGATCCTTTACCTCGTCCCAAATCGCTGCACCACGTAAACTCCGTTCGACGATTTCATCTAAGATTTTCTTGTTTTTGACACCGTGAACACGTGGTCCGTAAGCGATGTTGTCGTAAATCGATTTCGGGAACGGGTTCGGTTGCTGGAAGACCATCCCGACGGATGTCCGTAATTCTTCGACTTCGTAATCCTTATCAAAGATATTGCGGCCGTGGTACTCGATGACACCGTTCGTACGAACGATCGGGACAAGTTCAACCATCCGGTTCAAAGTCTTGATAAACGTTGATTTCCCGCATCCTGACGGTCCGATGATTGCCGTGACTTCATTTTGTTTGATGTCGAGATTAACATCTTTTAAGGCGTGATCATCGCCGTACCATAAGTTCAAATCATTTACACGGTATACGCTTTGTCGTGCAGCTACTGGTTGATTCATCGTTTTTGCCCCTTCTTTGGCTGGTTTCGTCGTCAGCTTCGTATCCATCATCTGTGTTCCTCCTTCGTGGTTCAGAACGTGATTCATTTCATTATAAGTCTTTGATTAGTATCGTTTTGAGAAACGGTTCCGGATCCAAATCGCAAGTGAGTTCATCGTCAAGAGGATGACCATCAAGACAATGATTCCTGCTGCCGCAAGTCCTTGGAAATCGGCTTGTGGACGGCTTGTCCAGTTGTAGATTTGAATCGGTAACGCTGTAAATTCTGAGAAAATACCTTCCGGTGCCCGGGCGATGAAGATGGCTGCACCGACCATGATCAGTGGTGCCGTCTCCCCGATGGCACGGGATACCGCCAGGATGATTCCTGTGATGACACCCGGCAAGGAAGCCGGTAAGACGACTTTAAACGTCGTCTGCCATTTTGAGGCACCAAGCGCGAGTGACGCGTGACGCATTGCTTGCGGGACTGCTCGAATCGCTTCTTGGGACGAGACGATGACGACCGGCAAACTCATCAGTGCAAGCGTGAGTGCTCCGGCAATCAAGGTCGAACCGAAGCCCATGTTCCGAACGAAGAACGTCAGTCCGAGTAATCCGAAGACGATTGACGGGACACCGGCTAAGTTTGAGATGTTGACTTCGATGAATGACGTCATCCGTCCTTTTTTCGCATACTCTTCCAAATAGATCGCAGCTCCGACACCGAGGATGAAGATCATTGGAATGATCAGCAACATCAGGAAGATTGAGCCCATGAGCGCAGGATAGATTCCGGCACGATCCGGTCGGCGTGAAGGAGCGTTTTGAAGGAAGTCGAGTGACAACCAGGCTGCTCCGTCACGAACGACACCAGACAGAAGAATACCAAGTACGACTAAACCAAATAACAGTCCAATCAAGAAAATGATTTTAGTGATATTGTTGACGACCAAGCGTTGACTGATCGATTTTTTAACAGCAACAGGATCGATAAACTTTTTTTGTACGGGTTGTTTTTCTGGTAAGGCCATCTTAGTACTCCTCTCTGAAACGACGCGTGATCCAGTTCGCGAGTAAGTTCATCAAAAGAGTAAAGACGAACAACAACGTACCGACAGCGTAGATACTATAGTATTCAATCGTACCGAATCCAGCATCGCCAAGTGCGACCTGAACGATATAAGCAGTCATCGTTTGAACCGGTTCTAACGGGTTGACGAGAGCTGTTGGATTCGATCCACCAGCAATCGTTACGATCATCGTCTCACCGATCGCACGCGACATTCCGAGAACGATCGACGCGATGATCCCTGAAAGGGCTGCCGGAACAACAACTTTTAAAGCGACTTCAAGACGTGTTGAACCAAGCGCGAGCGCACCGTCTCGGATTTTTTTCGGAACCGAACTCATCGCATCTTCCGAAATCGAGGCGATCATCGGGATGATCATGATTCCGACGACGATCCCCGGGCTTAAGGCATTGTAGATGGCAAGACCCGGAATGAGTTTTACGAGTAATGGTGTAACGAACGTCAAGGCGAAAAATCCGAAGACGATTGTCGGAACACCGGCTAATACTTCAAGAATGGGTTTGAGAACACGACGTGCGCGTTCTGATGCATACTCACTCAAATAAATCGCAGAAGTGAGTCCAATCGGCACGGCAACTAGCATCGCAATCACGGTAATTTCAAGTGTTCCCACGACGAGTGGCCAAATCCCGTACTCCGGTTGAGAGTTCAACGGGTACCAGTTCGTGCTGCCGAAAAATTCTTTGATCGATACGACTTCAAAGAAGTGGCGTGTCTCAAGAACTAACGTGAGAATGATGCCGATGGTCGTAACAACTGAAACGAACGCACAAAGGAAAAGTACGATCGGCATGATCCGTTCCATAACGTTTTTCATACTGAATTTTTGTTGTCGGTTCTGTTGAATCAGCTCGCGAACCGATTTGTTTGATGATGGATTCATCCTTCTTCGCTCCCTACTTCATCATGCCTACATAAGAACGGGACCCGAAAAAGGGGAATTTCCCCTTTTTGGGCCGTCCTCGTTTGGTGATGTTTATTTCATTGCGTCTTCGATAGCTTTTGCGTTTTCATCATAACGGTCTTGTTTCATCTTGATGTAACCTACTTCTTCAGCTAAGTCACCAGCGTTCTCATTCGTGAATTGAACGAAGTCAGCTACTTGTTTTTTATCTTTTAATGACTTGTTGTTGACGTACGTGTAGATTTCACGTGACAGCGGATAAGACAGGTCGTTGATTGTTTCTGGTGTTGGATCAACCGCATCTTTTCCTTCAGCTGAAAGTGGAACTTCTTTTAACTTATCTTTGTTTTCCGCGTAGTAGGCATAACCGAAGTAGCCGATTGCACCTTTTGTTCCTTCAACACCTTTGACGAGAACGTTATCGTCTTCCGAGAGTTGAACGTCTTTACGCATATCTTTTTCGTCAAGGACTTCTTCGTCGAAGTAATCAAATGTTCCTGAGTCTTTACCAGGGCTGAAGAATTTGATTGGCTCAGCCGGGTAAGATGGATCAACATCTTTCCATGTCTTGACGTTTGGATCGAGCCACATTTTGTTGAGTTGATCGAGTGTCAATTCTTTAACCCATGTATTTTGTTTGCTGACGGCGACTGTCAATCCGTCGAGTGCCAGCGAGAGACGTGTAAATTCAATATTATTTTTTTCAGCTTCTGCTGCTTCTTCATCTTTAATTTCACGTGATGCGTTCGAGAGGTCTGTTTCACCAACGACGAAACGTTTGAAACCGCCGCCTGTTCCGGATACTCCGACTGTTACATCGACGTCTGGTTGTTCGATTGAATACTCTTCACCGACTGCTTCCATGATTGGGAAGACTGTTGAAGATCCGTCTACAGCGATCTTTCCTGAAAGATCAGAAGAACTTGAAGAGCCATCTGTTTCATTTCCGCATGCCGCACCGACTACTGCGATTGACGCTACCGTTGTAATAAGAGCTGTTTTTTTCATCCAAGACATGATTAATTTTCCTCCTCGAAGTATGTCGCTGGTAACGCTACGACTTTATATCCGTTTTCCTTACAAGACTTATACTACGGATGAACTATTAAACCAAAATGAATCCAACGTAAAAGAATTGTAAAGGCGTGTATTTCCGCGTTTACAATTTGAAGTTCATTAGAAAAACAGGTCAATCCAAACAAAAAAACGAAGATGAGTTTCCTCACCTTCGCTGAACTAGTTAATTAGGCTTAGTTTGCCATGGGACGTCCTTGACATTAAAGTAGGCTTTGACTAAATCATGACCAATCTTCGAGTTGACCGTTTCTTGTTCCATATATGGAAGGAACACGGCCCATGCCATTTCCGGATTGTCGTACGGGGCCCAACCGACGAGGTTCGAGTTTAACGAACGAACCGGCTGTCCGCTTCCGTCACGAAGTGCAATCCCGTCTTCACCGTAAACACTGACCTGTGCCGTTCCGGTTTTGGCAGCCGCATCGATTCCGGTCTGGGCGATGACTTTAGAAGTCCCCCGCTCGCCTTTAACGACACGGTGTAACCCCTCGCGGACATGATCAATGTTCGCTTGACTGATTTCAATCCGGTTCAAATAGTTGGTCTTGAAGCTGTAATCGACTTGTTTTGTTCCTTCTTCAATCGAGTTCGACGCCAAGACTTCTTTTAAGAAGTGAGGTTGTACCCGATATCCGCCGTTGGCCAGTGTCGAAATATACTGCGCCACCTGTAACGGTGTAAAGGCATCATACTGACCAATTACCCGGTCCATCAAGAGTGTGACGCGGTCCGGTGTACCTTGTACCCCTTTTGCTTCATACGGAAGATCGATTCCCGTTGTCACACCGAGACCAAACTGACTGTAATAGTTTTGCATGATCGCCGCTGCCGCGTCGACACTTGCACCCGCTACACCATTACTTGGGTACTTCGCCATCCGCATCGCAATGTTAAACATGTACACGTTCGACGAACGTTCGAGTGCCGTCAGATCCGTGATCGGTCCCATATTGACGTAGGATCCTTTTTTGGTCCCGCCAATTGTAATCGGTGCATCGTTGATGACTTCATTTTGACGGATGACACCTTCCTCAAGTCCCATCGCGACTGTTGCACCTTTGATCGTAGATCCGATTTGCAAGGAAGTTAAGACGTTATTGATCGCGACATCACTGAATTCGTTCGTTGCCGTATCGAGTTTTTGTCCCGACATCGCCAAAATTTCGCCGGTTTGTGGATTCATGACGACGGCATAACCTTCTTTCAGGTAGCCACTGCCCATACCGCGCCCCATCTTAATTGCTTGTTGGAGAATTTGGTCGACTTGTTTGTTATATTCCGCATCAACCGTCAGGACAAGGTCTTTTCCTGATTCGCCTTCTTCGCGATTTGGTTCGCCGACAGGCTCGCCGTTAAACGTTTCATAGACATCATATGCCGGTTTCCCGCGCAACAGATCTTCATATTGTTGCTCAAGGAAAGAGGTTCCGACACGGTCATTTAAGCTGTATCCTTTTGCCTTGAATTCCGCTTGTTGTTCCGCCGGGATTTTCGAGTACTTCCCGAAGATATTGCGGAGCGTCCCTTCGTACGGATAAGAGCGTTCATAAAACGGCTCGACCGATACCCCTTTTAAATCTTCGAGGTTTTCATCGATGATGGCCATTTCTTTTGCATCCGCCCCCAATTTGACGAGCTGGGGATCAAGCGCATAGCCGACTTCCATGTTGTGTTTGATGGCGACGACTTCCATCGTCTTGTCATCAAAATCAATGTCTTTTTCCGTGATTGTATCAAGACGAATCTGATCTTGCTGTGAAATCGACAACTTACTTTGCGCTTCTGAACTTGGATATTTTTCTTTGACGGCCTGTTTATACCGGCGGTCGGATTCCTTCTCGTTGACAGCAATCCAGTAATCCTTCAGATCGCGCTCCGTCACTTTCCAATCCTTTTTAGGCAGGTTGATGATCGCCGCAAGACGTGAGGCGATTTCAATCCGTTCATCAACTTTCGTATTTTGAGACCGGCGGTACACAATCGAGTACTTGGAAATCGTATCGACCAACAGTCGTCCGTCCCGATCATAAATCTTTCCGCGCGGTACTTCGTATTTCGAAGCAATCATCTCCGTTTTTTGAACTTCCCGTGAAATCTTTTCACCGTTTACAATCTGGACGACACCTAATCTAAAAATTAAAATCGCAAACAATAAAAACACTACAAAAAACATTAAATTCAAGCGCAGCGGCAGATGGTTACGCCGTCTGCCCCTTACTGTGATTCGTTTCGCCATGGCGTACTCCCCTATCGTTCAAAAGTCATCTTGTTTCATTATATAGAAGGAAACTTTCCATAACAACCTATCCCATCATTTTCCGCATTAAAAAAGAGCACCGGTTTCCCTTTCGGAAAATCGGCGCTCCTATCTATCTATTATTTTGCGTCAGCGTAAAGTTTTGCCACGTGATCCCAGTCAATGACGTTAAAGAACGCATTGATGTAATCCGGACGACGGTTTTGATAGTTCAAGTAATAAGCATGCTCCCAAACATCAAGTCCAAGAATCGGCGTTTTGCCTTCCATGACTGGTGTATCTTGGTTTGGTGTTGAAACGACAGCTAATTTGCCACCGTCCACGATGAGCCACGCCCAACCTGAACCAAAACGAGTTGTTGCCGCTTTTGCGAACGCATCTTTGAATGCTTCGAATGAACCAAATGATTCGTCGATTGCTGAAGCAAGCTCACCCGTTGGCACTGCTCCGTCGTTCTTTTTCAAGAGTTTCCAGAAGAACGAGTGGTTCCAATGACCGCCACCGTTGTTACGGACAGCTGTTTGAATGTTAGCAGGAAGTGAATCGAGGTTTTGAAGTAACTCTTCAAGTGATTTCCCTTCATGCTCTGACCCTTCAAGTGCCGCGTTTACGTTCGTGACATACGTGTTGTGGTGTTTTGAGTGGTGAATCTCCATCGTACGAGCGTCGATATGTGGCTCCAGCGCATCATAAGCGTAGCCGAGTTCTGGTAATTCAAATTTTGACATTTTCATGTCCCCCTTTATCCTATTTTCGGAATTTCAATACTCTTTAAGACTAGCAAAAATAGTTGGTCAGGTGCAAGCAATGACCCTTAGAGATTACTGTTCGTCGCGTGGAGCGAATACAGATACGCCGCCGCCCGGAACCGGGAAAACGCCGAATCCTTCTTCATCGATGACGACAGGTTCTTCTTGGTGATTCGTATAATCGAACCATTGTTCTCCGGCACGTGATTCACCGACGAACATCCGTTTCTCACACATATCCGCGTTCGAGAGCAAGACAGCGCAACCCGAGTTCGGGAATTCTTCGACCCCACGACGGACCCAACCGACACAATGCGGATCGTCCAGGTAGTCTTCTTGCTCGCCGTAGGCTTTATGGTAACGGGCGTACAACAAGGCATCAATCATTTCCTTTTTGCCTTCGACCGGATGCGGTCCTTGTACTCCGTAGTAATCACCATAGAAGACACACGGGTAACCGTCTTTACGAAGGAGTACCGAAGCATAGGCATGTTGTTTAAACCAGTCATCAATCCATGACTCAAGCGACTCGCCTGGTTGGGAATCATGGTTGTCGACGAATGTCACGGCATTCGTCGGATGAGATTCCACCAACGTATCCGCAAACAGTGTCGTTAAATCAAAGTCCTGTCCTTGTTGCGATGCTTCATGGAATTTATAGTGCAACGGGACATCAAACAAATCGATCGTATAGTCGACACTGTCTAAAAACTGACGGCAATCGTCTAGATCCGACTTCCAGAACTCACCGACCATATAAAATCCTTCCGGGTTATCCCCGATCATTGATTTGGCAAATTCATTGACGAATTCATAGTTGATGTGTTTGATCGCATCAAGCCGGAAACCTTGGCAGTTGATCGTCTCTTTAAACCAGTTTCCCCAGTTGATCATCTCTTCGCGGACTTCCGGATGATTGTAATCGATGTTTGCGAACATCAGATAATCATAGTTGCCGAATTCGTCATCAACTTGATCGTTCCAATCTTTATTTTTACCGGAGATTTTGAAGACACCTGTTTTTTCTTCGCGTGCATCAAAATCGGTTCCATTGAAAAATTCGTGTGTCCAGATGAAATCAGAATATTTTCCGTTTCGACCCGGGAACGTGAATTTTGTCCACGCATCGATTTCAAATTCTTCTGAAATTTCTTGCGAACGGTCTTCCGGGTGGACTTCCACAACTTTAATCGTCTCGAGTTCATCGGCAGCCGCTTTATGATTCATGACGACATCGGCATAAACCGCGATGTCATTTTCATGCGCGACCTGAATCGCTTCGACCAATTCATCTTTTGTCCCGTATTTCGTCCGGACCGTTCCTTTTTGATCAAATTCCCCTAGATCATAGACATCGTAAATGCCATACCCTGTATCTTCATCTGATTGTCCCTTTGATGCCGGCGGAATCCAAACAGATGTGATGCCTGCAGCACGCAGTTCCGGCGCTCTCTCTTTTAAGCGTTGCCAATGCTTTCCATCATTTTCTACATGCCACTCAAAAAACTGCATCATCGTATGGTTACGTTCCATCTCTCTTCGCTCTCCCTTAAATTGCCATAGTATGAATATTATTGTATGAACATTATTACAATATCTTTAATATTCCCCGTGCAACCAAAAATAAACGCACACTCAAAAAAAGAGTGTGCGCTTATGAAATGGACCCTGCAGGACTCGAACCTGCGACCGGACGGTTATGAGCCGTCAGCTCTAACCAGCTGAGCTAAGGGTCCTTAAGTAATAGTAGCGGCGGAGGGAGTCGAACCCACGACCTCACGGGTATGAACCGTACGCTCTAGCCAGCTGAGCTACACCGCCATGATGAATTAAAACAACTAATATCAGATTACTGGAATGAAACTTAAATGTCAATAAATTATCTCACAAAAACAAAGAGGAATTTCTTTTCAGAAATTCCTCTTGTTTCATGATGAATATTCGCTTCATGCTGTTCCTGACCGTTGCTCCAGTACCAAATCCGTAATGTTGACGGCGTGGTCACCGATCCGTTCCAAGTTCGACAACAGATCAACGAAGATCATTCCGGCCTGACCGGTACAGTCTCCTGCATTAACGCGCAAGACATGGTGTTTGCGGAATGAACGTTCGAGCGAATCCAGTTTCCCTTCGAGCTCAAGTACTTGGCGCGCCAAGGAAACATCATCAAGTTCAACTGCCTTGATGGCCGTTTCGACGATTTTTTGCGTCAAGACATACATCTCATCCAGCTCTTTTTTCGCTTGTGCCGTAAATTCGATACGATTCACGATTTGGAAGTCAACGAGTTCGATGACGTTTTCGACATGATCGCCGATTCGTTCAAAGTCATTGACGGCATGCATCAAGAGTGAATGGTCATTTGATTCCCGTTCCGATAAGTCATGTGCTGCGACTTTAACGAGATAACTTGTCACTTCTGTATTCAGATGATTGATGGCATATTCGATCTGACCTGCATCTGATACATCCTTTTTATCGTGCGATTGCGTATAACGGTGCGCTTTTCCAAGCGCTTCCTTCGAGAACTCACCCATCCGTAATACTTCGAGCTTCGCTTGATTTAAGGCGAGTGACGAAGATTGGTTCAAGATGTTTTGATCCAAGTGGCGTGGTTTCGAGTCGACGGTCGTATCCGTTCCCGGCACGACCTTTTGGACGAGCCATGCAATTTGCGCGATGAACCAACATTGAATCAAGGTGTTGACGACGTTAAACGTTCCGTGTGCAAAAGCAATCTGCATTTTTGGTTCCAAATCGAGTGCACCGGTAATCCACGTAATGAACGCCGAAAACAGTGGTAAGGCAATCAAGAAGAGGATTGTCCCGACGATATTGAAGATGACGTGTGCTGCTGCCGTCCGTTTTGCTGCGATCGACGCACCAAGTGCTGCGAGAACCGCAGTGATCGTCGTCCCGATGTTATCACCAAACAAGACGGGTAAGGCTGCTTTGATATCAATCATTCCGCCGTCATACAATTCTTGCAAAATTCCGATTGTCGCAGAAGACGATTGAACGAGAATCGTAAAGATCGTTCCGACGAATACACCGAGTAACGGGTTATCCGACATGGAAACCGTTAAGTCACGGAACCATTCGCTTGATTCAAGCGGTGCCATTCCGTCTCCCATGAGCGTCAACCCATAGAAAAGTGCTCCGAAACCAAAGAAGATTTGTCCGATGTATTGAATCCGTTCTTTATTGAAGAAGAAAATCAGGAACGCTCCAAGCGCGATCGCCGGGAGTGCTGCTTCCTTGACGTTAAATCCGATGATGAAAGCCGTAATCGTCGTTCCGATGTTCGCCCCCATGACGACACCGATCGCTTGACGTAAATTCATCAAACCGGCGCTGACTAAACCAACGACGATGACGGTCGTACCGGATGACGACTGGATCAAGACCGTAACGACAATCCCCGCCAAAATCCCAAGAAACGGGTTTGATGTGTATTTATCTAAAATATAACGCAGGCGGTCTCCCGCTGTTTTTTGAAGTCCATCTCCCATATACTTAATACCGAATAGGAAAATACCAAGTCCACCAATAAAAGTGAAAATCATTTCCTGTAAATCATAGTTCATCCTGTCATCTCCTCGTATAAAAAGTGGAATTGATTTTTTGTGAAGAATCTATTGTTTCAACCTCTCCTATTATGTAAAGGTCTATTGAACTTGTAAACAGTTTTTCAGGTATTTGATTGTTAAGGTTTTATTAAACTGTACTAAAACAACATTTGTGTTGATACAAAGCCCTTTTAAATCATAAAATACCATTGTTATAAAACAGAAGAAAGAGTGATTATTATGCATTTTTTAAGTCAACTACTTAATTACTTACAAACCACCCTAATTCCAAATCGTCCTTTTTTGAAGACTCGCCTGGCAGATGTTCCCCTTTATTTTTGTGGATTGGCTTGGATTTCCTTGTGGACGACGGTAATCGACAGTCTGTTTCTCGAACAATCGATCCCGTTTATCATCTGGTTCATTCTCCATTTCATCTTTATTGCAATTGCCGTTTTATTGTATCTGTTGTTCGTGTCTTACTTAAATCGGTGGTTCATTCAGTGGATCTTGCCAAAACCTTGGGCGTTTCGACAAGTGTTTCCTTATACCGTCGCAGCAAACATCTGGACGTTCCCGATCGGCGTCTTTGTTTATCAACTCGGATACTCTTCGGTCGGCATCGCGATTCTATTAGCCGGACACCTGTTGTATTCACTGCTGCCACTTTTCCTGGCCCGCCGGAAAAAGAAGCCCGCTCGACGTTTCTCCTAAGAACCTTCGCATTCGAACACTTTTTGAGCTTCAATGCCCGTCCAGCGACGGATTGACTTTCATCTTTTCGTGTTAAACAATTGTAAATGTTCAATTTTCGTTCTTGTTTCTCGATTTTTAGGGAATAGTTCGATATGATAGAACAAGTAGTCATAAACAATCTGGCGTTATGCCACAAAAGGAGATTTTCGATATGCCGAAAATGGTCCATCGCTCTAAGACTCGTCCCGTTCGTGTTGGGGACCTTGTCATTGGTGGAAGTAATGAAGTCATCATTCAAAGTATGACGACAACAAAAACACACGACGTCGAAGCGACTGTCGCTGAAATTTTACGTCTAGAAGAAGCAGGATGCCAAATCGTCCGGGTTGCTTGTCCGGAAGAGCGTGATGCGCTTGCACTTGCTGAAATCAAAAGCCGGATCAACATTCCGCTTGTCGTTGATATTCACTTCAACTACAAACTTGCTCTGATGGCTATCGAAGCTGGTGTCGATAAAATCCGGATCAACCCGGGTAACATCGGACGCCGCGAAAAAGTCGAAGCGGTCGTAACGGCAGCCAAAGCAAAAAACATCCCAATCCGAATTGGTGTCAACGCCGGTTCGCTTGAGAAACACATCCTTGAAAAATACGGTTATCCGACAGCTCGCGGTATGGTCGAGAGTGCCCTTCACCATATCAAGATTCTTGAGGATCTCGATTTCCACGATATCATCGTTTCCTTAAAAGCCTCTGACGTTCAATTGGCGCTCGAAGCATATCAGTTAGCCTCTGAGTCATTCGACTATCCGCTTCACGTCGGAATCACGGAGTCTGGTCCTTTACGTACCGGTTCATTGAAGTCAGCCGCCGGTCTTGGAGCCATTCTTTCGCGTGGTATCGGAAACACGGTCCGTGTCTCCCTTTCTGCCGATCCGGTCGAAGAAGTCAAAGTCGCAAAAGAAGTCTTGAAATCATTTGGTCTCGCAGCAAATGCCGCGACATTGATTTCTTGCCCGACATGCGGACGTATTGAAATCGACTTAATGGCGATTGCCGCGGAAATCGAAGATTATATCGATAAAATTCAAGTTAACATCAAAGTTGCCGTTCTCGGTTGTGCCGTCAACGGTCCTGGTGAAGCGCGCGAAGCAGATATCGGAATTGCCGGCGCACGTAACGAAGGATTGTTGTTCCGTCACGGAGAAATCATCCGAAAAGTTCCAGAAGCAACGATGGTCGAAGAATTGAAAAAAGAAATCGATGCGATCGTTCTCGAAAAAGAAGCAGAAAAAGAAGCCGCAAAAGCCAGTCAAGCCTAATAAAAAAGAGTCCTCCTCAGGAGCGACTCTTTTTTTCGTTTCCGCTTTTCGACTATGTTATACTAGTGGCAGAAAATTTATAGAATGTTGGTGATGTAAGTGAAAATCGGAATTGATATTGATGGAACAATCACTCATCCTTCTTCGTGCTTTAATTATATGAACAAATATCTCGGGACATCGATTGATTTTGAGATGGCCTCTGAATACGAGCTTCATACCTATACGGACATGGAGCAAATCGAGTTTTGGGAATTCATGGTCAAGTCAGGTCATGAACTCGGTATCTATCGTGAATCAATCCCACAAGAACTCGTCAAACAGCATCTGTGGGCGTTACGTAAACAGTATGACCTTCACTATGTGACGGCGCGATCGGAAATCGTCCGCCCCGTGACGGAAGAATGGATCAAACAACATGAGTTGCCACTTGATTCGTTAATCATGACAGGCTCTCACGATAAAGTACAAGTCGTTCGTGATTTGTCGCTCGACCTCTTCATGGAAGACCGGCTTGAAAATGCGATTCAAATTGCGGAAGACACGTCGATTCCGGTCATCTTGTTTGATGCACCGTACAACCGGCGTCCGCTCCCTGAAAACATCGTTCGCGTCTCGTCCTGGGATGAAGCCGTTCAGACCATTCATAAGTTTGCACCAATCCGCTAAAACAGCCTCTATTGGCTGTTTTTTCTGTATGTTGTAGTTCGAGTATCGTACAATGGTGACAAGATTCCATATTATCTCATTTTCTACATAGTGTTAAACGTGAAAGGATTTTTTTATGCTATCGACCCTTAATATCTTTTTTCTGAATATCTGTATCATTTTTTTAGTGCTGTCCGTAACATTTTACCTGATGCGGAACCGGCTCCCCATCCAACGTGATTCCAAATTCTCGACCCGTTTTTACTTTGGTTTAGCCAACGGCATGACAGGCATCTTACTGATTCATAACTCGATTTCCCTCAATGGCGCTTTTATTGACTTACGGTTATTGCCACTCGCCCTATCCGCTTTATACGGCGGACCAATCAGTATCGTCACGACGGGTCTTCTACTGGTCTTCTACCGGATCATCCTCGACACAGGCGACTCGATGATTGCTTTGCAAAATTCCATCATCACGTTAGTCAGTTTCGTCGTCCTTGTTTTGCTCTGTACACGGTTCATTAAACAAAAGGCGGCTTTATTTACGGTCATCGTCACGATTGGCTCTCTGCTCGTTTTAGTCCGGATGTTGTCAAGTGAAGCAGAAAACAATGCGTGGCAATCGATTTATGTCCCGTACTTTTTGATCACGATTTTTGCTTCCCTTCTGTTTTATCGGTTGTCTGGTATGTTGCAGGAGCATTTTGTCCTGTACTCGTATCAATCCTACTTGGCTTCAACCGATCAATTGACACGACTTGCCAATCGTCATGTCATCATGGATAAAGTAGCGGTTCTTGAGCAGGAACAAGCGCCTTGGGGCGTCATCCTGTTTGATTTAGACTACTTCAAAGCCGTCAACGATCAATACGGGCATGCCGTCGGCGACGCCGTTTTACGCCACTTTTCTGTGTTGTTGACCCAAGAATGTCCGGACGACGTGACAGTCGGTCGATATGGCGGCGAGGAGTTCATCGCCATTCTTCCGAATACATTTAAAGTTTCTCCTGCTCAATTGGCTCAACAGATTGTTTCGACTGTGACGAAGACTCCTTTCGTTATGCAGGATCATGCCCTGTCCATCACTGTCTCAGCCGGTGTTGCTTTTGCTCGACGCCAGTCTGCAAGTACCGTTTTTAAACAGGCCGATGCTGCCTTATATGAAGCGAAGAAGAATGGACGAAATCAATCCCATCTGTATTCAAACTAAAGCGGAAGTGACGTCAATCCGTCACTTCCGCTTGTTTCATTTGCAGCAAGCAAATAATTTCTTCGAGAACAACAGGTTTTGCAAAAAAATAACCTTGGAATAAATGAATGCCGATATTTTTGGCAATCCGAACTTCTTCGTCCGTCTCGACACCTTCGACGATACATTCAACATGCATCGATTGACTGAGTTGGAAAATCGATTCTAAGATCGATTGCCGTTTTTCCGATTCTTCGACTTGTTCGATAAATTGTTTCGGGACTTTTAATTGACGAAGCGGCAAGAGCCGTTCGAGGACGTGATACGAAGCATGTCCTGTCCCGAAATCATCCAGCGAGACCGGGAAATCGAGGGTCTTGATGCGGCGTAATGCCCGTAGAATCGACTGGCTCTCAAAATCGAGCGCCTGACTTTCCGTGATCTCAATCTTAATTTGTTTTGGTTGCAAGGAATACTTCAGTAACATTCGTTCGATGAACGGCATGAATGAATCATGTGTCAGTTGGCGTGGCGAAACATTCACCGACAAACTGAAGTCATCCGGAACAAGGCCAATCAGCTGTTTCCTCGTTTTACAGCCCTCTTCAAAAATCCATTCCCCGAGACGAATGATCAAATCGCTTTTTTCGGCAATCGGAATGAAAACAGTCGGACGTCCCGCACCCGGGATCGGGCTGTTCCAACGTACAAGTGCTTCAAGGCCAATAAATCGGTCCTGATCGGAATCATACTGCAATTGATAAACGAGATAAAAATCGTGATTGATGTCCGCTTGCGATAACGCTTGAGCCGCTTCCACCCGAAGTGCCTGTTCGTCTCTCCACTGTTCATTCAGGCACATGACTTTTTCTGAATTCCGGACACTTTCCGGAAGGGCCGATGTAATCTGTTGAATCCGTTTCGTCATGCTGGACGGATGGGCTGCTCCGTCATCGATGACGATATATAAATTGACATAAATCTGATGCCGGTCGACTTGATAAGGAGCCGACATCTGTTGGCTGAGTCGCTCCATCTCTTCCTGACAAGACACGCCGGGAGGTTTTTCCATCACAACTACAAGCGTCCCACCCTCGACACGAACCATTCCTAAATGCGGCGGCAACAAGGATTTCAGACGTTCGATACAATCAAATAACACCCGTTCTTGAATCTCATCGCCGAAATAACGCGCCAACTCATAATAATTTTCAAGATGAACGCCAACTAACAACAGATGTTGGTGATGCGGCTCGGCAAAACGTTCTTCCAGTCCACGCATATTCAGCAGTTGTGTTTGCAGATCATGGCGGGCTGCGTCATGTAATTGATTGGCCAGCGCTTGAAGACGATAGAGATGGCGAAGGTGAAGATGATTAATGATAAAGGCAATACAAATCGCAATCCCAATCATTCCAAGTCGGGCATAGTGATCGGTTGGATCAATTTCGACCGAAACCGTTTCCGATCGGAGCATGACATATCCATTGGTCGCAACGATGATGACGACGGCATACCACATCATGATCCGGTCATACGCAATCAAGGCAATCATTAAAAATAAAAAGCAACTGGCCCATACCGTAACCGCCGCGTACGGCAACAAACTAATGGACGTAACCGGAATGATCAGAAACATGACGGATAACAAATGCGATTGGTAACGGTTCGATAATCGACTGCGGCTGATTAAAAAGGTCATCAGACCAATAAGCACCAGTACGCTGACAATCGTCGATCGATTTAAGTACGCATTTTGAATCGTTTCATCCGTCGTGATCCAAAAAATAAGTGCTCCTGCACTCATCAAAAAAAAGGCAAAGTTGCCAATCCACCGTTGCTGATTCCGAACGATTTTATCCACTGTCTTGATGGGCATCGGTCTCCTCCTTTCTGAATTGGATAATTGTCTTAACTTTTCGACATCACTTCATGATACTCCTGCCCTCCCATTCCTAGCAATTATTTCCTAAAAAAAAGACATGACCCTTCATTTGTTCAAAGGAGACATGTCTGTTCATTTTTTACACTAGTTAATAAGATCATCATTTTCGACTTGACCCAGTTGTTCAATGACGTCCGTCGCGGTGATACTGCTCGGATGAATCCGTTGTTCCACGTGTTTGGACGCTTGCGCATACCAAGATACCCCCATGGCAATCAATCGTTCAAGCGATACCTGTTTGTAATGTTTGCGTTGCCCGAGCAAACTCGTAATCAGACCGAACAACGTATCGCCACTGCCGCCTTTTGCCAATCCGCTTGATGCCCCGGCAACCACATAACCGCCGCCGTCTGGTTTGGCGATTAGGATCACATGCGCTTTTAAAACGACCGTCACTTGATGCAGCATCGCATAATCACTTGCCTGTTCAAATAAATCGTCTTGGACGCTCTGAACGGATTGATTCGTCATCCGTGCAAATTCACCGATGTGCGGCGTCACGACAATTGCCGCTTTCCGTTCCGGATAATGATCCCGGATCAAAGCGCCCGCATCCAGAACGACGGGGATGTCTTGGTCAAACAAAAGATCCAGCCAGTCCGAGACGGAGTCCGAAGCTAAACCTGGTCCGATCCCAGCGACATCCACTTCTGTGATCATCTCTTGAATTGCTTCTGTCGTCTGATCGAGGACCATCGCTTCCGGAGCATTGATAATCAATCCGACTTGCGCCGTCGGAACCGTTGCGACCTGAAGTTTCCCGACGCCGGTTCGAAGAGCAGCACGTGCCGCCAGTTGAATCGAACCTGGCATGTTTTCGCTACCACCAATCAGCAACGCCGTACCGTATGTCCCTTTATGACCATACGCGTCACGGGTCAGCAACGGGGCAATCGATTCAGAAAATAACCGCCATCCGCCAAAGGCCGGTAAGCCTAAATCAATCTTCTCCAATCGCCCAAAAAACGGAGCGGTCTTCAACAAGAAAGCAGACCGTTTAAAGGCATGAAGCGAAAACGTCACATCTGCTTTTATTCCCTGACCGGAAAATCCGGTGGAATGATCGGTCGGAATGCCACTCGGAATGTCAACGGCATACAGTATTGCCCGTTGTTGTTGCTCACGCACCCAATCAAACAAATCGGTCAGCGGTTTCGTCAGACGGGATTGATCAAACCCCATCCCAAACAAAGCATCGACCATCACATCGTATTGGCCGCACACTGCCTCTGTCACCAGACCAAATTTTTCGGCATACCGTTGATGCAGCAAGGCAACCGGTGTTTTCGCCGCTCCGAACGGCGCATGAATCGTGACATCATAACCGTCGCGTATCAGTTCACGGCCAATCACATAGCCGTCTCCCCCATTATTACCCGTCCCACAGAGGATTACGATCCGTTCTTTCCTGTCGTGGTTGTTCATGACACGTTTAGCGATTTCACTCCCCGCCCGTTCCATCAACACTTCGAGCGGCAAGCCGGAAGTCTTTGCCCACTCATCGATCTGTCTTGCCTCCTGTGCCTCATAAATCATCTCCATCACCTCTGTTCGTCTTATTCCCCTTTTAACTGGTTTCAAGCAAAAAAAGCCCTTTGAACGACCAAAGGACTTTCCAACATCACCTTATTTATTTTTGACAGGCTGCACACCGACCGTAGATTTCAAATTTATGATCTTCGACTTCGAAGCCCGAATCTTTAATCGGAGCCACCCATTGCATCGGACAGGCGTCCAGTGTTTCTGTTTTTCCACATGTCCGGCAAATCAGATGGTGGTGATGATGTCCCGATTGACACGCTGCCCGGTACTTCATTTCTCCATCCAACTCCGTTGTCTCTAAAATCTCGATTTCCGCAAAATCGTTTAAGTTCCGGTAAATCGTATCGTAGCTGAGTGACGGGTGTGACAACCGCAATTCCTCGGCCACTTCCCGTGCACTGACATACCGGTTGGCTTCAAACAGATATGCTAACAAATCCAGACGTTTTGGCGTCATCTTAAATCCGGACGCCTTCATCCGGTCACGCGCTTGTTCGATGTTTTTTTTCATGCGTTTTTCCTCCCATCCAAAACCGCTCGATGATCATAACGACAATCAGTTCCATCACCGCCAACATGACAATCATGCCGCCTGGTGCCAAATCAAACTGATATGCAAGAATCAAACCGGCAATCGTCGCCACTTCTCCAAAAACGATCGCATAAAAAATCGTCGCTTTAAAACTTTTGGCGAACCGAAGAGCTGCCGCTACAGGCAACGTAATCAGACTTGAAACGAGTAAGATACCGACGACACGCATGCTGATCGCAATGACCAGAGCGACGACGATCATGAATAAAATATGGACCAGACGCAAACGAATCCCGGAAACTCGGGCTTGTTCCTCGTCAAACGATAAAAAGAGCAACTCTTTATAAAACGCGATGACAAATAAAATGACGACGCCTGTCACGATGAAGATCGTATAGACATCCGTCAGCGTCACCGCTGA
The DNA here is from genome assembly GCF_003598705.1 of Exiguobacterium sp. RIT452. NCBI lineage: Bacteria > Bacillati > Bacillota > Bacilli > Caryophanales > Exiguobacterium > Exiguobacterium sp. RIT452. The sequence goes on along the minus strand of NZ_QXJB01000001.1, from coordinate 193,496 downwards.
GACTGTCCCAAACAAAAACGATACGAGATCCATCGAAAAACCGTTTGCCAGACTGATGAAAATCGCTCCGAGCCCCATTCCCGTCGCCATGATGATCGGAATCGCCAATTCTTGAAAGTGTTTATACTTTGCCCGAAGCCAGTCAATCGTCAATGCCGCGATGACCGACGTCACGATTCCGAGATACAGGGGATTCAAGTCCGCGAGACTCGCGACCATCCCTGAAATCAACAGGCTGAGTGCTATCCCAGCCAGCGTGACGTGTGACAAGGCATCCGCAATCAAACTCATTCGGCGGACGACGACAAATGAACCGATCAACGGCGCTGTAAATCCAATCAGTACTGCGGCCACAAGCGCATACTGTAAAAACTTCAATGTCATGAATGCTTCAATCACTGGACAACCTCCCCTTGGTGGACGAGGACACGTCCCGGGACAGGATATAACGAACGAATCGTCTGTTCATCGAGTTCCCAATATTCCTTGATGCCGCAGTTACAACCGAGTCGTCCGTCAACCAAATGAATCACATCCGTCACGAGCTTACTGACGAAGTGAATATCATGTGTCACAAGGACGAAGGTCCGTTTCTTGTCACGCCGTAATTCTTCGAGAATTTCATAAAATTCCTTCACATACCGCTGATCCACCCCGACCGTCGGCTCATCCAGAATCATCAAATCCGGATCATTGACGAGCGCACGTGCGATGAAGACACGTTGTTGCTGCCCACCGGATAAATCACCGACCTTTGAATCCCGGCGAACCCACATGCCGACGGTTTCAAGAGCGGTCTTGACCTTTTGCCGATCCTGCTTCGTCACACGGCGAAACAGTCCTTTTTTCGCATACAGTCCCATCTCGACGACTTCTGCGACCGTCACCGGAAATCCGGAGTTAAACGATGCTGCTTTTTGGGAAACATAGCTGATCCGCCACCAGTCACTGAATGCAGCTTGATCCTGCCCGAACAGTCGAATCGTCCCCTTCGGTTTGAGTAAACCAAGCATACATTTGATCAACGTCGATTTTCCGGATCCATTTTCTCCGACAATCGCCAGGAACTGACCTTGCTGGACCTCAAAGCTCACTTCATTTAAAACACGCCGATCCGGATAGTCATATGTCAGTTGTTTAATTTCGATAATTGGTTCAGTCATATCTAATCTCTCCTTCCGTCTCGTTTTAAAACGGAATAATTACGCCTTATCAACTGTCTTATTATAGCGCCCGCTCTATTCCGGTGCAACTGATGTAACTTTTTTGTGAAGGTACGGTTTTTGAAGGATGCACAAGGTACAATAAAAGGATACAAGCTGTCGTTTCCAGAACCGCCAATTCGGGAAAAGATGGACTGAGAAGTGAAAGGAGTCGGATTTCTTTTGAAAAACGAATTAGCAGTCATCGATATCGGATCCAACTCGATCCGGTACGTCATTTTCCATCCTATCGACTCCGGTCGCTATATTGAAAAAATTAATGTGAAAGTCGTCGCACGGCTGTCCGCTCATATCGACGGAAATGGAGCACTCGATACGGTCGGTATTCGGCTGTTATGTGAAACGTTACGGCGGTTTTATGAAATCGGCGTAACCCACCACGTCGAAGAAACGATTTGTGTCGCAACCGCTGCGATTCGGAATGCGAGTAACCGTCAGGAAATCATCCATGCCGTGGAACAAGAAACACCCTTTACGATGCGTGTCCTCTCTGATGAACAGGAAGCCTATTACGGCTATTTCGCCATCATCAATTCCACCTTCTTGACGGACGGGTATTCCGTCGATATCGGCGGTGGTTCGATGGAAGTGACCTTAATTGAAAACCGGGAAATGGTCGCTTACCACAGCTTTCCGTTTGGTGCCGTCACACTGACGCGACAATTCCAGTCCGGTGAAACGATGACTTCCGGCGAACAAAAAAAGCTGACCAAATTTTTGCGGGAGCAGTTCGACGAAATTTCATGGCTTAAAAATAAAAAGCTGCCGTTAATCGGTGTCGGCGGTTCGGCACGGAACTTCGTCCGGATTCATCAGTCGACGCTGGATTATCCGCTGCATGGGATTCATCAATATCAAGTCCGGTCAAAGGAATTAGGAAAATTGATTGATGAATTGGCTGATAAAGCGCCCAAACATCTGTTAAAAGTCGAAGGACTCTCAAAAGACCGGGTTGATATCTTTTTACCTGCTTTGATTGCGATTCATGAACTGGCAGTACATATTGAGGCGGATCAGTTCGTGATGAGTAATTACGGATTACGTGAAGGACTTGTCTATGAATACGATTTACATGATCAGAACCAACGCCGCATCGAAAATGTCCGGGAAGAAAGTCTGTATCAGCTCGAGAGTGACTATAAAGTCAATCGTGACCGGACGAATTACCTCGGTACAATCGCCAAATCGATTTACCGTCAGCTGATTACGCTCGATATCATTCCGGAACGGGCCGCAGACCTTCGTCTTCTTGATTCAGCCAGCCGCCTGCTCTACTGCGGTCAGTATATCAATCCGGATACACGGTCGAATCAGACATTTTATCTGTTGACGAATACAGACTTGAAAGGCATGACGCATAAAGACCGTCTGGCGTTGGCACTCGTCAGTTCCTACTCTTCTTCAAAACGGATGCAACAACTTTTGAAACCTTTCAAGGATTGGTTTACGGACAAATCAATCGAACGGTTTGATTTGCTCGGTTCCATTCTCAAACTGACTGATGCACTTGATGTGACGGAACGCCGTGCGGTGGACAGCGTTGAACTTGAACTGACAAAAGATCAAAAAGGCATTCGGATCATTCTCGACACCGGAGATCATGATTACGGATTTGAAGTCGAAAAAGCGGAAAAACAAAAAAAACATCTCGAACGTGTCATTGATTGTTCGATTCTTCTGGAAAATAAAGGAGGTACCCTCACATGAAGATTGATTCCCCTGAACATTTTAATAATCGAGAAATCAGTTGGTTACAATTCAACGAACGTGTACTGGGCGAAGTAATCGACACACGAAATCCGTTAATGGAACGGTTTAAGTTTTTAGGCATCTTCAGCTCGAACCTGGACGAGTTTTATATGGTCCGCGTCGGTGGACTCAAGGATGAGGTCTTAGCCGGATTCAACAAACCGGAAAATAAGCAAAACTTGACGCCGAAACAGCAGCTCCGTGCCATTGCCACCAAAACGAAAGAGCTGGTCGAACAACAGTACGAAGCTTTTAAAGAAGTGACGCAGGCTTTAAAGACGGAAGGGATTTCCTTTTTAAAGCATGAGGAATTAAATGAGATGCAGGCGGAATACGTCAAAGCATTTTTCAGGGATCAGGTTTTTCCGGTTTTGACACCGGTTGCTGTCGATGCGTACCGCCCCTTCCCGATGCTGTCGTCTAAGTCACTGAATATCGCCACTGCTCTTGAAGCGGATGATGGGTCTAAGCGAAATCTTGCACTTGTCCAAGTTCCGGCCGTACTTCCGCGCTTCGTGGATTTACCGGTCGAGGACGAGGAAACGACGGCTGTCATCTTACTCGAAGATGTGATCATTTCTTTTATTGATTCGTTGTTTAAAGGATACCGTGTCTTGTCTGCCATGCCGTTTCGGATTACAAGAAATGCAGACTTGCCGTTCCATGAGGAAGGGACACATGATTTATTGAAACTGATCGAAAAAGAATTAAAGAAACGCCGTTGGGGTGTCGGCATTCGTCTTGAAATTCAGAAAAATGCCATCAACACGAATCTTCTCAACATGCTGCGGGACGTCCTCGATTTACAGGACCGGGATATTTACGCCGTTGATGGTCCAATCGATTTGACGTTTGCCTTTGCGTTTTACAGTCAGATTGGTGTCGAATACGATCATTTGATTTATCAGACGATCATGCCGGTCGAACCGCCGGCACTGGAAAAATCGAAAAACCTGTTTGATCAGATTCTACAACAGGATTATTTGTTACATCATCCGTACCATACGTTTGATCCGGTCGTCCGGTTAATCGTTCAAGCCGCCAATGATCCAAATGTCCTCGCCATCAAACAGACACTGTACCGTGTCTCGGGTGATTCTCCGATCATCAAAGCGTTGAAAACGGCTGCTGAGAACGGAAAGCAGGTCACTGTCCTTGTCGAATTGAAGGCGCGTTTTGATGAAGCGAAAAATATCGAGTGGGCCAAACAATTAGAAAAAGTCGGCGCCCACGTCATTTACGGTTACAGTGATTTGAAAACACACTCGAAGATCACATTGATTGTCCGCCTACAGGAAGGTCGGATTCAACGGTTTGTCCATCTTGGGACCGGTAACTACAACGATTCCACCGCGAAACTGTATACGGATATCGGATTGTTGACGGCACGTGAACAGATTGCCGAAGACGCCACGAATTTCTTTAACTGGTTATCCGGCTACGGTGAACAACCGCAATGGAATGCGCTTCATACGTCCCCAAACTCGATGCTTGAGAAATTTTTGTCCTTGATTGACGATGAAATCAAGTACCATAAAAAACACGGCAATGGTCGAATCGTGGCGAAGATGAACAGCTTGACGGAAAAAGACATCATCTTAAAACTGTATCAGGCTTCACGTGCCGGTGTTCGGATTGAATTGATTGTGCGCGGCGTCTGTTGCCTTCGCCCACAAGTGAAAGGTGTTTCTGAAAATATCCGTGTCACCTCTGTCGTCGACCGTTACCTCGAGCATTCACGCATCTTCTATTTCCATCATAATGGGGATGAGCTGATTTACTGTTCGAGCGCGGACTGGATGACCCGTAATATGCGCAAACGAATCGAGATTCTCTTCCCGATCATCGATGAAGATCAGAAAAACTACATCAAGGATTGTTTGGCTTTGACCCTGGCCGACAACGTCAAAGCTCGGGAACAAGATGAAAACGGAGACTATCATTACGTCTCCAAAGGAAAACAATCTTGTGAATCACAAATATTAATCCAGCATTACACAAACGGAAAATTAAAGGCAAAACCTTCATTTGACCTTCCACTTGATCAAAAATGGATCCCGATGGAACGACCGGAAGAAAAGATTACATTTGATTCGACCGCTTCCAAAAAATAATCGTTGTTTAACGTCAGACATCTTCATATAATCAATGTGTAAGCGTTTTTTATATGAAGAAAGGACTGGGCCTCATGTTGCAACAAATCTTATTATCACTGTTAGCCGGTGTCATCTGTGGTGTCGTCTTTACTGCTCTTAAGTTACCGATTCCTGCCCCGCCTGTTTTTCCGGCCATCGTCGGGATTTTCGGTGTTTTCCTCGGGATGAAAGTATTTTTATTCGTCGCGGACCGTTGGCCGTTTTAATCATTAAACATCGACTTGTCCCACATAAAAAGCGTTTTTCTTCTCTCATCGGAGAAGAAAAACGCTTTTTAACTGTTCCTTTAATTTTTCAAAAAACTTGATCTTCCCTCTCATCTGATCCGTCTTTCAATCATCCGAGGCCGCCGCAATATCTTGGATTTCCTGATACGCTTGATGTGCCAGACGGTGACAGGTAGGACAAAGCGTCTTAAAATGTCCGTTATCCTCGTGCCATTCCAAGACAGATCGTTGTGTACTTCCGCATGCTTCGCATGACGCCATGAGTGGCGCCGAATGATTCCGTTCCCGAAACCGCTCAATCCGCCGTTTTTTAGCTTCCTCGACGGTCGACACGTCTGTTTCGAAATGACCTGCTTGCCAGGCTTCCAGCAACCATTGCCTTGTTTTCGGATCCGTCTGGCCCGGCTTGATGTTCAAAGCAGGAAATCCGGATCCGAGTAACGGATGACGTAAATCAACACTAATCAAATCCAAACAAGCATATGTGCGTTCTTGTTCGTCTGCCTCCACCAACCAATGTGGATCAGCAGGACGCGTCGTGTATTCACTAAACAACACTTCCGCATATGCAACGATACCGTCTGCAGTCGCTAAAAAAACATCCTCTCCCTCTGCCAACTCCGCCGGTAAATAAAAGGGTTCTTTTGTTTCGTAGTACGCAACGACTGCTTGACGCAAAGCAAACTCAGATTCCTCGACGATTAGTAGATGACACACGCGACAGACACCTCTTCCGTTTAGATGGATGTACCAATCAGTGGTAGACGCCACTCGGCATCAAATTTCCCCGAGCGCAGCATCATGATCTCTTCTTTATACGGTGCAACTTTCTTTTTTGGATCCAGACCAATATACGGCGTTTCAAGGATTTTAGGCAGGTGTGCCAAATCCCGGTGATGGACGATACGATGTAGTGGATCAAATCCAATCTCACCAAAACCAATGTTTTCGTGACGGTCTTTTTTCGCACCTCGCACGTTTTTGGAGTCATTGACATGAATGACACCTAACCGATCGATCCCGACGATTCGATCAAATCGTTCAAGAACACCATCTAGGTCATGAATCAAATCGTATCCGGCATCATGGACGTGACATGTATCCAGACAGACGGACAGACGATCATTATGCGTCACACCCGCAATGATTTCCGCAATCTCTTCAAATGTTTTTCCGATTTCCGATCCTTTACCGGCCATCGTCTCGAGAGCAATTTTCACCTGTTCGTCTCCAGTCAAGACTTCATTGAGACCCTCGATGATTCGCTTGATTCCGACCTCTTCGCCGGCACCAACGTGGGCTCCCGGGTGAAGAACGATATGTTTCGCTTTTTCAAGCGCCTCTGCCCGACGGATTTCTTCTGCCAAAAACGATACTGCCAGCTCAAACGTTTCCGGTTTTGTCGTATTCCCTAAATTGATGATGTAAGGGGCATGCACCACGATTTCTTCAATTCCGTTTGCTTCCATGTGTAACAAAGCTTCCGGAATCCGTAAATCAGAAATTGGTTTTCGTCTTGTATTTTGAGGAGCACCTGTGTAGACCATCATGGTCGTTGCTCCATAGGACGCTGCTTCTTCACTTGCACCAAGCAACATCTTTTTCCCTGAAAGTGACACATGTGAACCGATTTTCATTGTAAATTCCACCCTTCTTCTGTTCTTAGTGTACCAAATGCCGAAAAAAACAAGAACCTTTAGCCATCTAAAAAAAACAAAGCCCACGATATTCTCGTGAACTTTGCTGAAACGAATCATCCTCAATACAAGTTGCGGATGAATTATTTTGATTTACTTGCGTTGGCTTTACGTTCGGCGCGACCGATTCCGCGTTGTTCTTTAATGCGTTCACGTTTCGCCGTTTCTTTTAATTTGTATTGGTGTTTCTTTTTATAACCTGGTTTAACACGTTTTTTGGCTTTTGCTGCTTCTCCAGATAAACGGCTGTGTGCTGTTTTTGAAACAGCGGTCTTCATGTGTGGTTTCGCACGGCGACGTTCTTTCACTTCGCTGACTTGACCACTCTTGACATCAACGTTCGTAAATTCGATACCACGGTCTTCAAGACGGTTGATCGAACCATTCTCATGATCTTCGAACAATGTGTACGCCAAGCCATCTTGGTCAACACGACCGGTCCGACCGACACGGTGGACATAGAAGTCAAGATCTTTTGGAATACCGTGGTTGATGACGTGTGAGACGCCTGAGATATCAATTCCGCGTGCCGCAAGATCCGTTACGATGACATACTGGTATTTCGCTTCGTTGATTTCTTTAATGGCTTGTTTCCGACGACGGGCCGGCAGGTCACCGTGAAGTGAACCGACGTTGAGTCCCGCTTCCAAGAAGAGAGCTTCAAGTTCGATTGCTTCTGTTTTCGTGTTCGTGAAGACGAGACAGATATACGGGTTAAGAGCTTTCGCCAGTTTTAACGCCAAATCCGAACGATCCCGGTGTTTGACAGGAACTGTGTGATGGACGATTTTCTTAGCGGTCTGCTGTTTCGGATCCACATGGGCATAACGTGGATTGTTCATATACTTTTTCAAGAACGGTTGCAGTTTTTCTGGAATCGTCGCAGAGAAGACCATCATCTGTAACTTCTCAGGTAATGCTTGGGCAATCCGGTCGACTTCCGGTAAGAATCCCATATCGAGCATCTGATCCGCTTCATCGATGACGTAATGTTTGACGAAGTGTGGTTTCAACGCTTGTTCTTTAAACAGATCTAAAATTCGTCCCGGTGTCCCGATGACGATCTGTGGCGAGACTTTGACACGCCCGATTTGACGCTCGCGGTCCATACCACCTGTGATCAGACTCGTTTTGATATAGTCCGGTTGTTTGACGAGGATTGACTTTAACTCCTCGTGAATTTGCCAAGCCAGTTCACGTGTCGGAGCAACGATGATTGCTTGCATCTCTTGTGATTCCGGGTTGATGTTTTGAACGATCGGCAAAAGGAACGATAACGTTTTTCCTGTTCCGGTTTGTGATTGTCCGATGATATCCCGCCCTTTGAGCGCTGCCGGAATGATCCGGGATTGAATATCGGTTGGTTTTTTAATACGTGCGTCTTCGAGTGCTTCGACGACGAACGGGTGCAAATCGAAATGGGTAAATCCATTCATATTTGTCACCATCCTTTCTCTTTCTTTAACAATTAAAGGCGAATCGTCCGCCTTCACCATCTATTTCTTCAGTTCAACATGGGTATTGGTCTACTACCGTCATACAAATATGAATACGTATAGAAACGATCGGGAATTTTTTTGTTTTTCGTATGAAGCTTCAACGCGCTGAAGGCAACTTTCATCATCTCTTCAGCGGACTGGACGACTGTCGCGTCCATCGATTTCATGTCAACAGCTTCTAATATAGCACGATTCCCGTCAATGCCAACAACTATTTTTCCGGAAATCCCTGCTTTTTTCAATGCTTCGAGTACACCCATCGCAATATCGTCATTGTGACAGTAGACCGCATCAAACTCGATTCCGGATTCAATCAATTGACGCATGACACGCTCGGATGTGACCGGATCGTAGTTTCCACTGGCTGAATTCACGATGGACAACCCCGGTTCACTTTTGATTCCTTCCAAGAACCCGCGGTGGCGTTCATTGGTCGTATAGACATTCGCCGTCCCTGTGATTTCAATGATTTTCCCTGTAGATTGACCGGTTCGCTTAATGAATTCATTTTTCATATAAGACGCCAATTGTTCGCCGATCATTTGATTGTTGGATGTAATCGAACTGACGACGGCATCCGACCGAATCATCCGGTCAATGGCAAACACCGGGATGCCTGCTCTTTTGGCTTCTTCGATTGCACTGCCGATATAGACATCGTCTAACGTCGTAACGAAAATTGCATCCACCTGCAGTTCGATGAACTCGAGGATTTGTTCCCGTTCACTGATCCGTGAATTTTGTGACGTCGCTACGACCGCCTCATATTTATTCGCTTTTGCTTCCGCTTTGAAAGCGTTGATGAGACGTTGCGCAAACTCATGTTTATCGTTGACGATTGTAAAACCAACGACATCTCGTTTGGGACTCGCTTCTTTTTGGACGAACATGTTCGAGATCAGCAAGACGGATGAGATCCAAATGATTAACACGAGCAACCAGGATTTATTGAATCTCATTCCTGTGCCTCCCGTCTCGGGAAGAACAGTTGAACGGTCGTCCCGACGCCGACTTTACTGTCGACCTCGAGTCTTCCATTATGTTGCCAGACGATTTGACTCGACATGAACAGACCAAGACCGTTTCCGTTGATTTTTGAGGTCTTGAACGCTTGACCGATTTGACTGATTTGCTCGGCATCCATCCCTACTCCGTTATCTTGGATGATGAAGACGAATTGATCCGGGTACACGTGGAGATGAACATGACAAATTCCGTCCGGTCCTTTGGATTCAACGGCTTCGAGTGCATTTCCGATACAGTTCGACAGGACTTGCAACAATCCGTTTTCAGAAGCATACAGCGTCGGCATGTGAGCCGGTGTATAGATTTTACAATCCGCTTCATACGGATGTGATTTCGACTCAAGAATGAACGTCAGTTTCTCCATCATTTTTTTGACATCGACTTGCCCCATCACTAGTGACGCATTGTCGTTTTTCGACAAATCAAGCATCGTCTGAATTAATTGATTGGCCCGGTCTAATTCTGATAACGCGATGTGCATCATGTCCGGATTATTTTGTTTGTCCTCTGATAAAAGCTGCAACGCCATCTTGACCGGTGTCAACGGATTTCGAATTTCGTGGGCAATGCCGGCTGCCAGTTGTCCGAGCGATGCCAACTTCTCTTGGTGTAAAATGACTTGCTGCTGGCTCAACTGTTCGACCCGGGCGTTCTCCATCCGCTGTGCGTACTCATTATAGGCGGAGACAAGTGTCTTGACTTCGTTCGAACCGGAACGTTCCAGCGTAATCGGTTGTGGTGTCGTACTTTTCTCAATCTTTTGTACTAACTCAAGTAACGGTGCCGTCAGTTGACGTGACATCAAATAGCCGACAATCAGGCTCAAGACGAGGGTCAACGCGGCGATGACCAGATATTGCTGACGCGTCGTATAGACGGGTTCATAAAATACGCTTCGCGGCGTCCGGACCAACACTTTCCAGTCGGTTACCTTTAAATCCTGTGCAAAGTAGTACATGTCTTTATTTGTACTAAAAATTTCGTTTGGCTTTGTACTTCGGAAGGCACGATCGACGACACTTTGGCTCAACAGCCGTTCTTGATCGGTCACAAGATTTCTTGAAGTGGCAAGCGGCTCGCCTTGGCTGTTAAAGAGATAGGCCATCGTATCATCATCAAACGATTCCAGAGAATTACGGAAGACCACCGAATTCATCAAACTCAGTCCGCCACCAAACACGCCGACACGTTCATTGCCGTTTCGAACGGATACGAACATATACGTCAGGTAATCACTTTCCAACGGATAACGTTTACTCATATGAAAATCCGTACTCGTCAATGCTTGAAGGAACGAATCGTCTTCCCGGATTGCACCATCCTTTATTCGTCGGTCTTCACTCGAGAACCAGGTGATTTTGTCGGTTTTACGATCATAGTAAAAGAAACTTTTAAATCCGGTATCGATATCCAGTAAGTTGCTGTCCCGGATCGCCTGTTCAAGATTGTTCATGTTGGTGACATTTAATTGAAGACCCATGATTTTCTCATGCAGGTTTCCCACACTGTCACGCAGGGCATTGCTCGAGACCTCAACACTTTTTTCACTCTGCTTTTCTGTCTGTTGTTCTACCCGTGAAATCGTTACCCGATCCGCCGTGAAGGCCAGTGCTGAGATGACAAGACAAATAAGAATGAATAATACAGCCGTGATTTGGAAAAAATAGGACCGCATCATCTTTTTCGTCTCCATCTTTCCGCCCCCTTCCCCGTTCATTTTCAACCCAATTAGTATATCATGTTCTTACGTGCGAACAGACTCCTCTGTTTTCATTCACCTTCAATCAATGGTACACTCTAAATAATCATTCTTTCTATACTAAAGGAGAATCTAGACTATGCTTGTAAAAAAAATCAGTCCTCGCGGATATTGTTACGGTGTCGTGGATGCCATGAAACTCGCTCAACAAGCGGCAATGAATGACAGTTTACCGCGACCTATTCATATTTTGGGTATGATCGTCCACAATGCTCACGTCACACGTGAATTCGAACGGATGGGCGTATTGACCGTTGACGGTCCGGACCGTCTTGAAGCATTGGAAACGATTAAAGAAGGTACAGTCATCTTCACCGCTCACGGTATCTCTCCTGCAGTTTATGCACGAGCTGCCGAAAAAAACTTGACGGTCGTCGATGCGACTTGTCCTGATGTTACACGGACACACGACTTGATTCGGACTGTTGTCGCTGACGATTACGAAGTCATCTATGTCGGCAAACATGGCCACCCTGAACCCGAGGGAGCCGTTGGGGTTGCGCCTGAACACGTCCACCTCATCGAAAAAGTCGAAGATATCGATGCGTTGCCTGATCATCTGGCAACTAAAAAAATTATCGTCACCAATCAGACGACGATGAGTCAATGGGATGTCCAAGCATTGATGGGACACGTTCGTGAAAAATATCCGCACGTCGAAGTGCATAATGAAATTTGTAATGCGACACAAGTCCGCCAGGAAGCCGTCGCTGAACAGGCCGGTGATTGTGATTTGGTCATCGTCGTCGGTGATCCGCGCTCGAATAACTCAAACCGTTTGGCCCAAGTGTCGTTCGATATCGCCGAGACGCCGGCTCACCGGATCGGTGACTTGACTGAACTTGATTTATCTTGGCTCGAAGGGGTTCAGCATGTGGGTGTAACGTCTGGTGCTTCAACACCGACGCCAATCACTAAAAAAGTCATCGATTTCTTGCAGCAGTACGATCCAGCTGATATCAGCACACATGATAAGACACCATTCCTTGAATTGCGTCGGATTTTACCGAAAGTAAAAATTCTCTAAATCAGAATGAAACGATTCCCAACCGTCCAGTCCGGTGGGAATCGTTTTTTTTATAAGAATTGAAACGGATTCGTGTTGGTCGTCGACACGATCAGTTCTACGTCGCGGATGTTCTGTTTCGTAAACCGTTCTGTCAGGAGATTCACGACCCCTTGCTTCATGACCGATTCGACGTGATGCCCCGGATCAATCACAGCAAGCCCCAGTGCCATGGCATCGTGGGCGACATGGAAATATAAATCTCCCGTTACCAAGACATCGGCCCCCGCAAATGCAGCCGTTGATACATATTTATTCCCATCCCCGCCTAATACGGCAATCTTACGGACCAGTCGGTTTTCATCCCCAACAAAACGTAAGTTCTCAACAGCGAAGGCTGTCCGGACGTGTTCGGCAAATGCTTTCAACGGCATCGCTTCTTCGAGAGATCCGATTCGTCCCAGACCGAGTGGTGGTGCCGTAATTTCTTGACGAATCAAATCATACGCCACCTCTTCATACGGATGCACCTTTTTCATTGCCCGAATGACTTGCTTATGATTGAGTTCCGTGACGACGGTTTCAATCCGGACTTCATTGACCCGCTCGATTTGACCCGTTTGTCCGACGTATGGCTTGGCTCCTGTCGTTGCTTTGAACTGTCCTGTCCCCGTACTGTGGAACTGACAGTCGCTGTATGCGCCGATATGCCCTGCTCCTGCTCGTCCAAGCGCATCAGACACCCGTTCAACGGCTTCTTCCGGAACGAAGACAGCGAGTTTGTAAACCGTATTCTCGAAAGAAGGAACCAATACACGGGTATTGGTCAGACCGAGGGCGTCCGCCATCAAATCGTTTACGCCCCCCTCTGCCACGTCGAGATTCGTATGGGCCGCGTAAACGGCAATCTCATGTTTGATACATTTCATGACGATCCGTCCTGCCGCGGATTGATCATTGACTTGGGCTAACTTACTAAAAATCGGCGGATGATGCGCAATAATCAAATCAATCTTTTTTTCGATTGCTTCGTCGACGACGGATTCCAAAACGTCCAGTGTGACCAGAACCCGTTTGACGTCCTTGTTGAGTGTCCCAATCTGTAAACCAATCGGATCCCCCTCAAAGGCAAATTTTTTAGGGGCAAACGACTCGAACTGTTCGATGATTTGCTGTCCGTTTGCCATCAGTGTGTCACCTCTTCCATTTTCTGAATCAACTGCTCGATTTTCACGATTTTTTCCTGTAGTTGATCCGATTCCGTCCCTTGACGCATCTGTTCTAAAATATACTTGCGCTTTTGTTGTTCCGTTTGCCACTTTTCAACAAAGGCAGGCGCTTTTTCACGCATTAATTGTGGACCAAAGTACAGTTCCCATTCCCGCTGCTCTGAATCATCCGCATATACGGATTCCTCGCCTTTTTGGGCGACCAGGATTTCATAAATTTTTTCGTTTTCTTTGACGATGGCTTCCGACAAGAGGGCGTATCCATTTGCGAGCAACCATTTCCGGACATCCACTGCATCGACGTTTGGTTGGAGAATCAATCGTTCTTCTCCCGATAAATTGGCTTTTCCTTCTTCAAGAATCGTCGCGATCAATGTGCCGCCCATTCCGGCAATCGTAATCGCCGTTGCTTCCCCCGGTGTCAAGACGGTCAGACCACTTCCGAGACGGACATCAATCTTGTCCTCAAGCTGAACTAACGCGACCTGTGCTTGGGCTGCTTCCATCGGTCCGACGTTCACTTCACCGGCAATCGCCTTCTCGACGAGGTTTTGTTGCAGACAATAACACGGGACAAATGCGTGATCGGATCCAATATCCGCCAGCACCGCTCCTTGTGGAATATAAGACACGACTTTTTTTAAGCGTTGATCCAGTATGACATTCGTTTGCATCTGATTCATCCTTCCTCTGTTCACTCTCTTTTTAAAATAGCGGACTTGACGAAAAAAAGAAACCGTCGTCTCCATTAAAACCGTCACAAAAAAACACCCATCTCGGAGAAGAGACGGATGTTGATTGACTTATTTCTTTTCAGCAAGCCATTTCGCTAACACAGTGGCTTCTTCGTCATTCGCAAGACCGCCAGGCATTTGCCCTTTACCGTTGATTGCGATTTCTTTAATTTCTTCTTCTTTCAGCTTCGCGCCGACTTTTGTTAAGTTCGGACCTGCTCCACCTTCAAGATTTCCACCGTGACATCCTGTACATCCTTTTGATGCAAATAGATCTTCCGGCTTCATTTCAGCTGTTGATGGACCTTTTTCAGCTTCTTTTACCTGATCGACCCCAAAGTATGACAATGAAATCATGGCGATGATGGCGATGATCGCAATCGCTGCGAACGGTACTAACGGATTACGCATTTGGATTCCCCCCCATATTCTATACCCAACCAAGTTGGTGACTGAATGGTATTCCCCGTTACTATTCTACTGTAAAAAAAACAGAGAAGGAAGAAAAAAACAAAACTTTTTCTCCCTTCTCACTAAAATTTCATATTTTCTTCACACTTTGAATTAATCGAGGAAATCTTTCAGACGTTTCGAACGACTCGGGTGACGCAATTTCCGCAATGCTTTCGCTTCAATCTGACGAATCCGCTCACGGGTGACACCAAATACTTTCCCGACTTCTTCAAGCGTCCGCGTCCGACCGTCATCCAAGCCGAAACGGAGACGTAAGACGTTTTCTTCCCGATCGGTCAACGTATCGAGTACGTCTTCCAACTGTTCTTTCAATAATTCATAGGCTGCGGCATCTTGAGGAGCTGTCGCATCCTGGTCTTCAATGAAGTCACCGAGGTGTGAATCATCTTCTTCTCCGATCGGTGTTTCAAGCGAGACCGGTTCTTGCGCAATCTTAAGGATTTCACGCACTTTTTCCGGCGTGATTTCCATCTCTTTTGAAATCTCTTCCGGTGTCGGTTCACGTCCTAAATCCTGCAACAATTGACGCTGGACCCGAATCAATTTATTGATTGTTTCAACCATATGAACCGGAATCCGGATCGTCCGCGCTTGGTCGGCAATGGCACGTGTAATGGCCTGACGAATCCACCACGTGGCGTAGGTCGAGAATTTGTATCCTTTTGTATAATCAAACTTTTCAACTGCTTTGATCAGTCCCATGTTTCCTTCTTGAATCAAATCAAGGAATAACATACCGCGACCGACATACCGTTTAGCAATCGAAACGACAAGACGCAAGTTCGCCTCAGCCAGACGTTTTTTGGCTTCTTCATCGTTTTGTTCGATCCGTTTTGCGAGTTCGACCTCATCTTCTGCATTCAACAAGTCGACGCGACCAATCTCTTTCAAGTACATCCGGACCGGATCGTTGATTTTGACACCCGGTGGTACGGATAAATCATTGAGATCGGCTTCTTCTTTGTCGTCACCGGTCCCATCGTTATTGACCTTGATGCCTTCTGTTTCAAGCAACTGAAGAAATTCTTCGAACTGTTGCGCATCCATCGATTCGAACGAACTGAGTTTGTCCTCGATTTTTTGATGCGATAGTTCACCATTCTTGTGTCCGAGCGCGATTAGTTCATCCTTCGCGAGACGGAGTATTTCAGCTTCTGATCTTGCTTTTTCTGCCATCGAACCATACACTCCTTCCACATCATGCAGCAGGTCACCGATCTTTCAAACGCCGTTTCCGTTCGATGATCGCCTGCATTAGTTCCGCTTGAGCGCGGATATCTGTTTGTTGACTCAACTGCGACTTTTCTTCGTCCAGCGTCCGTCGTTGCCGTTCGTTTTGAACAGAACGAATATAGTGACTCAATAAATCCGGATCATATTCCGGCATTAGCATGAACTCTAGATCCGCTACGATTCGCTGAAGTGAAGCATCCTGAAGCATCGTTAGAAATCGGTCCGGATCCGCTGGGGTATCTGTTCCGTAAAATTCATATAGTTTACCTGCAATCAATTGATGCGCCGGATCATTGAACTCAACACCCAATTGATCCCGTACTTCAAGTCCCACTTCCTCCGACCGAATCATGTAGGCCAGTAAAAAACGTTCTGCTTTTTTCCAGTTCGAAAATGTTCGATCTTGTGCAGAAGAAGTGATTGTTTGTGTTTCTTGCCGTCGTTCTGGTTTCGGTTGAGCATGTTGCGTCGGCAACGGTTTAACTTGTGACAATAACGATTCTTTCGACAAATGAAACTCTTCCGCCAGTTTCCCTAAATAGATATCACGTAACAACGGATTGGTCGTACGACCAATCTCCTCAAGCATAGTTTCAATATAACGAACCCGTTCTCCTTCTAATCGGAGATTTTTTCCTTGCCGAAAATAAAAAGATTTAAATTCAAGGCCTGAAATTCGTTCTTGTTCCACCAGACGAAGAAATGTTTCTTCTGACTGGGTCCCGATGAAAGAATCGGGATCTTCGCCATCCGGCAATCGAATTACGGAACAATCGACCGCAACGTCTTCTAATAAGCGTAGTGCTTTTAATGTCGCTGCGCGTCCCGCTTTGTCTCCGTCATAACATACAATGACTTCATCGACGATCCGTGCCAGATTTTGCGCATGAACAGGAGTTAAGGCCGTTCCTAAAGAAGCTACCGTATAGGGTATACCCGCTTGAGCGACACGTACAACATCTAAATTTCCTTCCACCAACACAACCTGTTTACTTTTACGCATGGCACCTCGTGCCTGCGCAAAACCAAACAACAGCTCACTTTTATTAAAAAGCGGTGTTTCAGCCGTGTTGACGTACTTTGGGTCTCTCCCGTCAATGGAACGTCCACTGAATCCAATAATCGTGCCATCACGATCTGAAATCGGAAAAACCACTCTGCCGTTAAATCGATCGCGATAATCGCCATCTCGCCCGACAGAAATCAGCCCAGCTTCCACCATCTCGTCAAGATCAAAATTTCTTCGTGCTAAAGAATCCACCGTAAACCGTTCTTGATCAGGTGCATATCCCAACTTGAATTCTCGCATTGCCGACTCTTGAATCCCCCGCTGTTCGAGGTATTCCCGTCCGCTATCACCTGCTGCTGTCTGTAACATGACTTCATGATACAAATCTGCCACGATCCGGTGTGCTTCACGCATCCGATATTTTTTTTCTTGATCCGGCGTGGACTCGGTTTGATCCGACCGTTCAAACTCCGGCAGCTTGATATCCGTCCGATCCGCCAGTTTGACGACCGCTTCCGGAAAACTCATCCCTTCCGTTTCCATAACGAAGGTAATGGCGTTCCCCCCCGCTCCACAACCAAAACAATAATACATGCCTTTGTCCGGAGAAACAGAAAAAGAAGGGGATTTTTCAGAATGGAAAGGACATAACCCTGAATAACGATTCCCTTGTTTTTTTAATTCTACACGTTCTGATATCAATTCAACGATATCCGTTGCTTGTCGAACTTGATCCACCAATTCGTCAGGAAGCCGTTTCAATCGGTCACCTCTCCTTTCGAACGTTTATATACATATACCCGCAATGAAACGGAACGAATACTCGTTCCGTTTCATTAGAAAAGTTGCATCATCTCATTAATCAGCTAGATTAGTATACTACGCGAAACAGGACTTTACTAGTCATGTGATTTGCCGGAAATTCCGGTCAAGATCAAATTGGCTGTTTCCTCAACGGCTTTGTTCGTCACATCGATGATTTGACACCCAATCCGTTCGTACAGTTTTTTCGCATAATCAAGTTCACGATTGATGCGATCGATTTGCGCATATGCGGCTTCCGGCTTCAGCCCCAGCGAACGGAGACGCTCCATCCGGATATCGATCAACTTTTCCGGGGAAATCAATAAACCAAAACACTTTTCTTTTGGGATATCAAACAGTTCTTCCGGCGGAACCGACTCAGGAACAAGCGGGACGTTGGCTACTTTGTAACGCTTTAACGCCAAGTATTGGGAAAGAGGTGTTTTCGACGTCCGTGAGACACCGATCAATACGATGTCAGCCCGCTTGATGCCGCGTGGATCACGCCCGTCATCGTATTTCACGGCAAATTCGACGGCCTCGATTTTCCGGAAGTATTCTTCATCCAATCGATAGATCAAACCGGGTTCTTCTTTTGGTTGCAGGCCAAGACGCCCTTCCATCGTGTCCAACAGCGGACCTAACAGATCAATCGCCTTGACATCATGAGCCTGTGCCGTCTCAGCGAGAAGGCGGCGATGCGTGGCATGAACGATCGTATAGACGATCGTCGCCTGCTCTTCCTTTGCATGCAATACCAGATCATAGATGACTTGATCGTCATCGACAAACGGAATCCGGACGGTTTCGATTGCCTGCTCCGGAAACTGAATCGCCGCTGCCCGAACGACTAATTCACAGGTCTCCCCGACCGAGTCACTGACTACATAAATACGTTGTCTCATCTGCGAACCCCCTCTTAAAGTTCTTCATCACGTGCTAATGCGACCAATACTTTTGTCATGTTCGTCTTCGTCATCCGACCGACGACCTTCAAGACACCATCCACTTGTTCGACGACCGGCATCGAATCAATCTGCTTCTCGATCAATTTCATCCCGGCCCCGATCAACGTTTCCGTCTTCTCACAGACCGTCAGATTCGGCATCCGGGTCATGATGATATTGACCGGCAACGAATCGAGTTCTTGGTTGCCGATTGCGGCGCGCAAAAAGTCCTTTCGTGACAGGACACCTACGAGCGCATGATCTTTTCCGACAACAAACAATGAACCGACATCTTCCAGGAACAGATGGACGATTGCATCATACACCGTCATGCCTTCGTGAATGACTTTCGCGGAAGACATGAACTCGCCGACGGTCAACGTATCCAGTTTTTCATGCAGCATCGAGGCATTTTTTTTACCTACGTACATATAACCGACACGTGGACGTGCCTCAAGCATTCCTGTCATCGTCAAAATCGATAAGTCCGGACGTAATGTCGCCCGCGTCAAGGAGAGTTCAGATGCAATCTGCTCTCCTGTGATCGGACCATTTTCTTTAACGATTTGGAGTATTTTTTTCTGCCGTTCATTTAACTTCATCGGCTCATCCGTCCTTTATTCACATTAAAGTGAGGGCATTGAATCGTGCGACTTTTTCGATCGCCGTCGCAAACCGTTTCATCTCGCTGAGACGATTCGTCCGAACTGCTTCCTCTTCCGCCATGATCATCGTTCCATCGAAATAAGCAGTGATTGCAGGAACGCTTGCTTCAAGTACTTGAATCGCCTGCTCATAATCTGCTTTTTCGACAGCCGCTTCGACTTGTGGAATCAACTGTTCGATTTGCTCGTGCAAGGCACGTTCCGCTTCATTTTCAAAGAGCGCTGGATTCACGACGACCACAGACTCGGCTTTCTTCGAGATGTTGAGCACACGACTGAGCTGTTCGACCGTCTTTTTAAACGTCGGACGTTGCGTT
Source organism: Exiguobacterium sp. RIT452 (assembly GCF_003598705.1). Classification (NCBI taxonomy): domain Bacteria; kingdom Bacillati; phylum Bacillota; class Bacilli; order Caryophanales; genus Exiguobacterium; species Exiguobacterium sp. RIT452. Next base: position 173,742 of record NZ_QXJB01000001.1, on the reverse strand, counting down.
GCCTGTTCAAGCATCGCCGCTCGTTTTTCGTTTGCTCCCACCGTCAACTTCGGTTCAAGTGCCGCTTCGATGACGTCATGACGATATCCTTTTTCTGATAACCGGAATTTCAGACGCTGATTAAAGAACTCTTCCATCGCTGTCTTTACTTGTTCTGCATCCGCTTGGTAAAGCCCTGCTTTTAGTTGTGCTGCGACAACGAATTCGATCAGTTCTGACAGGGTCATGTCAATCTGACGGTCTGAAAGAATCTGAACGATCCCTTGCGCTTGACGCCGTAAAGCATATGGGTCAGCCGAACCGCTAGGAATCATCCCGACACCGAAGAATCCAGCGACACTGTCGAGCTTGTCCAACACGGCTAGCACGGTACCTGTTGGCGTGCTAGGACTCTCATCCCCGGCAAAGCGCGGTAGATAATGTTCACGGATCGATGCTGCGACTTCTGCATCTTCCCCCTTCATGTTGGCGTACCGCTCTCCCATCATCCCTTGCAATTCCGTAAACTCGTAAACCATCTGACTGACAAGGTCAAATTTATAGATTGTTCCGGCACGTTCCACTTTCGCCGGTTCTGCTCCAAAACGGTCGGCGAGTTGCAACGCCATCTCACGTACACGACGCACTTTTTCACCTGTCGTGCCAAGCTTTTCGTGGAAGACGATTTTATCCAAACGTGCTGCTTGTGCATCGATATCGGCTTTCTTATCTTCTTCGTAGAAGAACTGGGCATCCGCCAGACGGGCCCGGATGACTTTTTCGTTTCCGCGGGCTACGTTCTCGATATGATGTGCGTTTCCGTTGCGGACCGTTACGAAATAGTGCAACAACGTGCCATCTTTTTTGACCGGGAAATACCGTTGATGTTCCTTCATCGTCGTGATCAGGACTTCTTCCGGAAGTTCCAGATAGGACTCGTCAAAGGCACCAAACAAAGCAGTCGGATATTCGACGAGATTCGTGACTTCTTCGAGCAGTGATGCATCGATCGGTACTTCGAATCCTTCTTGTTCACTCAACGCGTGGATTTGTTCTTCAATCAACGTCCGGCGTTTGTCATAACTGACGATGACATGTTCTGCCGCGAGTGCCTCGACATAGGCATTCGGGCGAAGAATCGTAATGTCTTGTCCGAGGAAACGGTGTCCGCGTGATGTTCGTCCGGTTGCGACATCTGCCACCTCAAACGGAATGACTTGATCATCCAGTAAAGCAATCATCCAGCGAATCGGACGCATGTACCGTAACGATTGTGTACTCCACCGCATGTTTTTCGGGAACGACATCGCTTCAACGATTTGTTTCAGCCCCGGCATGAGTGCCGCCGTTTCTTGTCCCGACTCTTTACGTACCGCAAAGATATACTCCTCGCCTTTTTCTTCTTGTAGGAATAAATCGTCTGTCGTCAACCCTTTTCCGCGGGCAAATCCTTGGGCTGCTTTCGTCCAGTTTCCGTCTGCATCCTGAGCAATCCGTTTAGCCGGTCCCTTCAGGGTTTCTTCTAAATCCGTTTGACGTTCAGAGATGCCCGTCACGAGAACCGCCAGACGGCGTGGTGTTGAAAACGATTCAATGTTCTCGAATGTAATCCGCGCCTCCGTCAAAAACGTCGTGACGCGTTCTTTTAACTGCGTTTCCGATTGCAGAACGAAACGAGCTGGCAGTTCTTCCAGACCGATTTCAAGTAATAGTTCATGCATGCGATTCACCTGCTTTCGATTTAATCAATGGGAAGCCTAACCGTTCCCGTTCTTCAATGAAACTTTGTGCGCAACGGCGAGACATATTCCGAACACGGTGGATGAATCCAGTCCGTTCCGTCACCGAGATCGCCCCTTTTGCGTCCAGCAGGTTAAAGGTATGCGAACATTTTAAGATATAATCATACGCCGGGAACACCAGATTCTCATCGAGTGCCCGGTTCGCTTCTTTTTCATACTGGTCAAACAATGTGAATAACAGGTCGACATCTGATGTTTCAAACGTGTATTTCGAATGTTCGAATTCCGGTTGATAGAAGATATCACCGTACTTGAATCCATCCGTCCAGACTAAATCGAAGACACTCTCGACATCTTGAATGTAGGAAGCAAGACGTTCGATGCCGTATGTGATTTCTACGGCAATCGGGCTGCACTCGATCCCGCCGACTTGTTGGAAATACGTGAACTGTGTGATTTCCATTCCGTTTAACCAGACTTCCCAACCGAGACCTGCCGCACCGAACGTCGGATTCTCCCAGTTATCCTCAACAAAACGAATGTCGTGTTCCAGCGGATTAATTCCGAGCAATTCAAGACTTTGTAAATAAAGCTCCTGAATGTTATCCGGTGACGGTTTCATGATGACTTGAAACTGATGGTGTTGATACAAACGGTTTGGGTTTTCTCCGTAACGACCGTCAGCCGGACGACGGGATGGCTCTGTGTAACAGACGTTCCATGGTTCTGGTCCTAAACTCCGTAAAAACGTCATCGGGTTCATCGTCCCGGCACCTTTTTCGACATCATATGCCTGCATCGTCAAGCAGCCTTGTTCAGCCCAAAACTTTTGCAGTGTTAAAATCATTTCCTGTACTGTCATCTTCAAGACTTCCACCTCCAAATTTATGAGGGAACGCAAAAACGTCCCTATGTACAACAAGGTTGTACATAGGGACGAGACAAGCCCGCGGTTCCACCCTACTTGCATGACTCTGCATGCCACTCTTTAATCGGGAACACTCAAAAATGCCGTTCACACCTGCTTCATTTCCGGCTCGCACTGTCCCGAAATCGCTTGACTGAACATCAGGTGTTACTCCTTTTTCTCATCGTGTTCGTTTAGTTAGTTCTTCCGCACTTATTCTACCGAACGTTCGACTAGTCTGTCAATCGTCTCCAAGATTGAGTAATTGATCAAGAACCCGTTTCGAACGAAGGCGGAGTCCGCTGTACCGCTCCATATAAGCATCCATGATTTGCCGCAACAATCGTTTTGTCTCCGGCTTCACTTCCACCTTGCCGATTCGGGAAAAATCATAAACAGAAAAGACGTATAACATCTTAGCCACCGCTTCTGTTACATACACCGCATGCTCATCTTCGTGCCGGTGACGTTTACACAACAATCCGCCGTGGCTCAATGAGAAAGCAAACGGTGCCTCGGCACTGCCGCAAATCGTACAGCCGTTTAAGTGCGGGGCGATCCCCAGATGCCGTAATAACCGTAACTCGATGATGAAAGAAACGACGTCCGGATCAAGTCCTTCATCCATCGCCTCGAGACCATCAACGAACAAGTCATACAGTGCCGGTTGCGGCACCCGCTCATCAAGCGCCTTATCGGCAAGTTCCAACACATACATGGCGTACGCCATCAGGAAAACATCTTGGCGAATGTTCGAATAACCGGTGATGACGTCTGCTGATTTCAGTTGACCGAGACCACGTGAGCGCGGATAGACGTAGACCGCTCGAATAAACGGCTGACTCGCTGCATTAAACCGGCTTCCTGGTTTTTTCGCACCACGGGCCATGACGGCGAGCTTGCCATATTCACGTGTCAACAGCGTAATGATCTTATTTGATTCACCATACACGACCGTTCGTAGTACAAGCCCTTCCGCCTTATCAATCATCGTTTAATACTCGTCGTCGCGGAACCCGAGTTCGCGCAATTGACCGGCTTTGTTGCGCCAGTCTTTCTGCACCTTCACCCAAAGGTTCAAGTAGACTTTTGTACCAAGCAACATCTCGATGTCCGTCCGGGCTTCTGAACCGATTTCTTTCAGCAACGCCCCGCGTTTTCCGATGATGATCCCTTTTTGTGAATCGCGCTCAATCATGATCGTCGCATGGATATCGACCATGTTGCCGTCTTCGCGTGTCTTGATTTGATCAATCGCCACAGCAATCGAGTGCGGGACTTCGTCACGCGTCTTTTGCAGGACTTTTTCCCGAATCATTTCCGAGATGATGAACCGTTCCGGGTGATCGGTAATTTGATCGGCCGGATAGTACATCGGTCCTTCCGGAAGAATCTTGGCGATTTCTTGCAGAAGAGGTTCCACGTTATTTCCTTGCAATGCCGAAATTGGAACGACCGCAGCAAAGTTCAGTTCATTCTGATACGATTCGATGATGGGCGGAATGTCATTCGGGTGAATCAAATCCACCTTGTTCATGACGAGGATGATCGGTGTATCGAGTTCTTTCAGCTTCTCGATGATGAACTCGTCACCTTTTCCTTTTGGTTCCGTCACATTGATCATAAAGAGGATCGCATCAACTTCCCGTAAGGCATTGGTTGCGACCTTCATCATGAAATCGCCCAGTTTATGTTTTGGTTTGTGAATCCCCGGCGTATCAATGAAAATCGTTTGCAGGTCTTCCGTCGTATAAACCCCTTGAATCTTATTCCGCGTCGTTTGCGGCTTATCCGACATGATGGCAATTTTCTGCCCGATGACGCGGTTGAGGAATGTCGATTTCCCGACGTTCGGACGACCGATGATCGAGACGAATCCCGATTTAAATCCTTCTTTAAACATGAAGATCTCCCTTCGTGAATGCACCTGGTAAGAGGGCACCAACCGTTGTTTCCGTGACGTCTCCCGTAAGGTTCGTCAAGTAAACCGGCATGTCGGCTTCACACATTTCAAATAAAACTTGGCGGCACTGGCCACATGGTGCGACCGGACCTTCCGTATCGGCTACGACCGCAATCGCTGCGTACTCACGTGCATCTTGCGCCCACGCAGAGAAGATTGCTGTCCGCTCGGCACAGTTACAAAGACCATATGCTGCATTTTCGATGTTACATCCGTGGAAGACTTGTCCGTCTTTCGTCAGTAAGGCAGCTCCGACTTGGAACTTGGAATAAGGTACATACGCTTTTTCGCGTGCAAGTTTAGCTTGTTCGAGTAATTGTTCTGTTTTCATGTCATTTTTCCCCTTTTAGCAACTTTGTTGGCCAAAAAAGGCCGGATTCTTATTGTACCAAATATGGGACGAAGATGCATAGTGCAATCGCAATTGATGTAAGCGCCAACACCAGAACTGCTCCGCTGGCAATGTCTTTTGCCGCTTTTGCGAGCGGATGCCACTCTTCTGTCACAAGATCCACCGTCCGCTCAAAAGCCGTATTAAACATCTCCGCACTCAGCACGACACCGATCGTCAAACATAGGATCGCCCGCTCGACTGCCGTCAGCGGCATATAAAAAGCCACCAGTAACACGACCATTCCAACGACAACATGCACCTTCATATGCCGTTCTTCTCTTAAGGCTTGACGGATCCCGTTCATCGCATGGACAAACGGTAACCACCACGTCTTCACAACTTTCCTCGATACAGCTCGAAGTGGTGTAAGATTTCCTCCTGCCGCTTCGTCATGATCTCTTCGTCCGCTTTTTCGATATGGTCATACCCGAGAAGGTGGAGAAAACCATGCACCGCTAAAAATCCAAGTTCCCGTTCAAAATGGTTGCCGTATTCAGCCGCTTGTTCCCGGCACCGTTCGACCGAAATGATTAAATCACCGAGGACGACGGGCTCATCTTCGAGCAACTGAAAGTCGATTTCATCTTCTCCCAGTTCATCCATCGCAAACGAGATCACGTCCGTCGCCTGGTCTTTCCCGCGCCATTCCCGGTTGATCTGCTGGATTTCATCATTGGTCACGAAAGTAACGGACAGTTCACTGTTACTTTCAATATCCTCTTCCTTCGCCGTATACACTAAAATCGATTCGACCAATTTTAATTGGTCCTCGTTTAACAACGTACCTTCATCTGTCATATAGATATTCATGTCGATTCCTCTTTCTTTAATTCAGGATATTCAATGCGTTCGTGGAATAACCCCGATAACGTATGGCAAGCACTGTCACCAACACGGTAAATGTCACGTGTCGTCATGTCACATTCGGAAAATTGATCATCGAGCAGTTTTTCTCGAATGATTTTTTTTACTAATTCCCGAATGCCTTCCTCCGTCGGTGATTTCATCGAACGGACTGCCGCTTCAATCGAATCGACGATCATGATGACGGCCGCCTCGCGTGATTGTGGTTTTGGACCACTGTAACGGAAATCCGCTTCGTTTACTTCGCCTTGTTCAGTTGCCTTGACATAAAAGTACCGCAATAACGATGTCCCGTGGTGTTCCCGGCAAATATCGACGATCACACCCGGTATTTTGGCTTCTTCCAACAAGTCGACCCCATCATCTGTATGGGCCAGAATGACACGTGCCGACTCTTCCGGTTTGAGACGATCATGCGGATTCAGCCCATGTTGATTTTCAATGAAATAGAGTGGGCGCCGGGTTTTGCCCAAATCATGATAATACGCACCGACACGGGCCAACAATCCATCCGCACCGATGGCTTCACATGCCGTCTCGGCAAGGTTTGCGACCATCATACTGTGGTGATAGGTGCCAGGTGCCTCGACCAACAATTTTTTTAGAAGCGGATGCGTCGGATTCAATAATTCCAGTAAACGCGTCGGCGCCAAGATGCCGAATGTCATTTCGAGGAACGGCAACAGCCCAATCGCAAAAATTGCACTCAAGACGCCGCTCGCAATCGCAAATCCAATTAGGTACGAGGTTTCCTTCAGTTCAAGTTGTCCGGTCCGCATCAAAACAAATGCCAGAAATACAGCGATATTAGCCGCTGCAATTGTCAGACTGCTGATGAAGATACGGCGTCGGGATAAGCTCGACCGTAAAAAGTACGTCGCGACGAGTCCCCCCACCAACAAGTAAATCGCGATATTAAAGCTGAAATTCTGATTCGTGCTGTAGAAAAAGGTCCCCGCTAAGGCCATGAACAGCGTGCTCGATAACGCAATCCGCTCATTCAGCAAGTTGCGTAACACGAGTGCCGAGAAGGCCGTCGGGGTGAGTAAGTACAAGGCAGGATTGATATCCTCCGCTAAGAACGCCATCCCGTACGTAACAATAAGTTGAAGTATGACGACGAGGTAGACGAGGCTAAATAACTTCACCTTCCCCATTTTTGCGTATCGGAGATTTGAACGATCGATGAAGCCGTACAACAATAACGTCATCAAACCGCTTAAGATCAATGTCCCGAGCAACGGTTTAAAAGACTGCCGGTCTGAGATCAGCCCGACAAGTTGCAGTTGCCGGTAGGCATCCTGAGAAATGACTTCCCCCCGTTTGACGATGACCTCCCCTTCCGAAATCAAGACCGGTTCGACTTTATCATTTGTCTGCTTACGGAGCTGTTCCGTTTTCTCCGGATCATACACATAGTTCGTCACGATCAATTGATCCGTCAATGTTTTTCCGACGGCTTTCAACGAAAAGGACAATGGTGACCGCTCAATGTCGAGCCGTGCATTTTCACGCGCTTCCGCCACTTCACCGCCGTCGGAAGAAATACGTTGCCGCATCGCTTCTTCAATCGCCGTGATGACGACGTCACGTGCTGTATTCCTTACTGATGTCGACGAGGTCGCAAGAAGACGCAGTTCATCATCTTTCAGCAAATCAGCGGCTTCGGTCCCCCGGAGACGCTGTTTGATTTTACCGACGTCTTCGGCTTCCGTGATCCCTTTCAGGCTCGCAAAAAGCTGTTCGACTTTATCGATTTGTTGTGTTGCGTATTCCTGCTTGATCGTATATTGGCTGTCGATGGCTGCCACTGTATTTTCCTTCAGCAACCTTGTCGCTTCGCGATCTTCGATAGTCAACGGAGATCGTATGTCTTCTTCCGCAATGGAAAAAGGTTCCGCCGACAATGCTTCCGGTCGGACACTTACGTACATCATCGCCGAGATGATGACGTAAAAGCCGAGCGTCAGCAGACTGATCCATATGCCTGCTTTACGCATCCGTCCGTCTCCTTTCCACTCTGTGATTCATCTGTCACGGTTCAGTCGAGTTCTTGACTGTACGCATCAATGATTTTTCGGACAAGTGGATGTCGGACGACATCAGCCGAGCTGAAGTGTTCAAAATGAATTCCCCGGACGTTCCCGAGCAGATTCAAGGCTTCCTGCAACCCGGATGCTTTCCCCCGCGGTAAATCGACCTGGGTCAGGTCACCGGTGACAATCATTTTGGAATGGAATCCAAGACGCGTCAAAAACATTTTCATTTGTTCCCGTGTCGTATTTTGCGCTTCGTCCAAAATGACGAAAGCGTGCTCGAGTGTCCGACCCCGCATGTAAGCAAGCGGTGCGATTTCAATCACACCACGTTCCAACAAACGCGCAGTATGTTCCACGCCCAGTACATCGTGCAACGCATCGTAAAGAGGACGCAGGTATGGATCTACCTTCTCTTTTAAGTCTCCCGGCAAGAATCCGAGATTTTCCCCGGCTTCGACAGCAGGTCGCGTGAGGACCAGTCGTTTGACATGCCCTTCTTTTAAGGCACGTGCTGCCATGACGACCGCAAGATACGTTTTCCCTGTTCCGGCCGGTCCGATTCCAAACGTCAAATCACATTTTTCAATTCCCCGGACATAACGTGCTTGTCCCAACGTTTTCGCCCGGAGCGGTTTCCCTTTATGATTCGTGTGAATGACCGTGTCATACAACTCCAGCAATTCATCAACACGATCTTGTCGCGCCAACTGAATCGCACTGGTCGCGTCCCGTTCCGTCAAGACTGCACCACGATCCACAAGCTGTTTTAAGACGCCGACCACTTGTTTTGCCAAAACAACAGCACGTTCTTCTTCTGCCTGTGCCAGCAACTCATCTCCCCGATGCGTCAGTTGCACGTCCAGTTCCGCTTCCATCGTTTTTAGTACGGCATCGTTCGGTCCTACGAATGCTTGAATCTGTTCTGAATTCGAAAATGCAAATGGGATTCTTTCATTAAATATCACGTTATGATTGGCCTCCTAATGATGGATAACAGTACGTCATCTCTACAAATCTGTTCTAGTCCACTTTAGCATTTCCGAATAATACTTGGAAGGAAAAACCCATCCTCAAGGCTCGGTTTCCTTGTTTTAACTCTTTTCATTTTCGACCCTTGCTAAGCCTGTGATTTTTCCATCGTGCCTTCACAAAAAAGATCAGCTCTCTACTTACACGAGAGCTGACCTGTTTTTAACGATGCGGGGACTTAGATGTCCGTTTTGAGACAGGTGGTCCAAGGACTTCGCTCCAGATGATTGCCTGGCGGATTTCCTCTTGCGTTGTCTGCATCCCTTTTTTCTCGTCCCGTCTTTTTCCAATCTCATCACTTGAAATACTTCCCGTGATCTTACCCAGATTCGACCGTGCTTGTTTCTGAGCTTTCACACGATCGCGTTCATCCAAGCGTTGTTGTAATTCGGTCCGTTGGTGCTTGACCGGTTGTGTCTGTTTTTGTTGTTTCCGCTTGATCGGAGGTGGAACCTCTCGATTTTCCGGAAGCTTCGTTTCCACTTGATCGACCATTTTCTTGACATAGTCGCCAAATTCTTTAGAGGGAACACGTGTTGAAGTACTGGTCTTCTTTTGATCGGCTGCTTTTGAGATAACCGAGATGACACCAAAGGCAATCATCAAACCGACCCAAATTAAGCTTTCCATCCTAGATCACCCTTTATTGTGAGTCGTTCGGCGAAGACTGCCCACCAATGGCTTGACGCATTTTTGTATCCGCCGTCACGTTCAAGTAGTTGGCATAATCCATTACGCTGAAGTTTCCGTCACGCAATGCTTCTGCAATTGCCAGTGGAACTTCGGCTTCTGCCGCAACAACTTTGGCACGCATTTCTTCGACACGTGATTTCATTTCTTGTTCGCTCGCAATCGCCATTGCCCGACGTTCTTCGGCTTTGGCTTGGGCGATGTTTTTGTCGGCTTCCGCTTGGTCCGTTTGAAGAACTGCACCAATGTTTTTACCGATATCGATATCCGCGATATCAATCGAGAGAATTTCAAAGGCTGTTCCTGAATCGAGACCTTTCGCAAGGACTGTCCGCGAAATCATTTCCGGGTTTTCAAGCACTTCTTTTTGATCTTGACATGAACCGATTGTCGAGATGACACCTTCACCGACACGCGCGATGACGGTTTCTTCACCGGCACCACCGACGAGACGATCGATGTTGGCACGTACTGTAATCCGCGCTTTTGCTTTTACTTCAATCCCGTTCATCGCGACACCTGCGATGAATGGTGTTTCGATGACTTTCGGGTTAACAGACATCTGAACGGCTTCAAGCACGTTTCGACCTGCCAAATCAATGGCTGCCGCCCGTTCGAAACTGAGCTCGATGTTGGCACGATGCGCAGCAATCAATGCGTTGACGACACGGTCAACGTTACCACCGGCAAGAAAATGACTTTCCAGTTGGTTCGTATTGAGGTTGATCCCGGCTTTGACGGCCTTGATCAATGGATTAACGATTTTTGATGGTGTGACGCGACGGAGTCGCATCCCGACGAGCGTGAAGATCGAGACCCGGACGCCGGCTGCGAGCGAGCTGATCCAGAGTGGAATTGGAACAAGTGTAAAGAAGATCGCGAGGAAAATAAGTATTCCTCCTGATATGAGTAGAACGGTCAATAATTCAGGTGTCATGTGAGTGACTCCTCCTTCGTTTTTTGGACTCGGACGATGACTCGTCCGTGTGTGACGTCTTGAACGACGACTTGTTCTCCAGAACTGATGAAGCTACCTTCCGTGACCGCATCGACTCGATTCCCGTCGATTTCAATCGTTCCTGCAGGACGAAGTGGTGTCAAACTGAGCCCCACTTTCCCACGTAGTTGTTCTTTGTCTTGATGAGACAAGTATCCTTTTTCAGACGATGTGGAGTCTGTTAAGATCAACCCTCTCCACAGTAATGACTGATTCGATTTGATCCGACGATACGCCCAGAACCCGGCAGCAAGCGACAAAAAGACTGCCAATCCTACTGCAAGACCCACTTGACCAACCGTTGCTCCTGCCATGATTAAGCTGGCAAGGACAGCACCGATTCCAAGCACGCCGAATATACCGAATCCAGTCACGAATATCTCGACCAGTAACATGATGACACCGATCATGAAGACCGCTAAAATCATCCCTAAGCTAAAAGACATTACTCCGTTCACCCCTTTTTCATCAGAATCAGACGACAAACAAATTTCCTCTTTCTGAACATGGCTCATTGTTACTATTATTATATACGCTTTCATCTCAGAAAAGGTTTCATAACTTTTTCCAAGTTCCGAATTTTCCGAATTTATTGAACAAAAAAAGGCATCCCGAAGGACACCTTTCAAAACGGGTTAATTCAGTTGTTGTTTCACAAGCCGATTAATCAAGGCACCGTCCGCCTTACCCTTGAGTTGCGGCATGACGATCCCCATTACTTTCCCCATATCAGAAGGAGCCGAGGCACCCGTCTTCGCAATTGCTGCATCAACGATTTCCTGGACTTCTTCTTCCGAAAGTTGTTTTGGCATATAAGCTTCGAGCACGATTATCTCTGCTTGAATCTTCTCGACGAGGTCGTGACGATCAGCGCGTTCGAATTCTCGGAGGGAGTCGTTGCGCTGTTTCATCTCACGTGAGAGTATAGTTAGCTCTTCCTCATCAGTTAATTCTTGCTTACCGAGTTTAATCGCTTCATTTTGCAGGGACGACTTCACCATCCGAATCGTCGTAAGACGATCTTTCTCACGCGAACGCATGGCTTCCTTCATATCCGCTGTCAAACGCTCTTGAAGACTCATGAGGATACACCCTCTCTTACGTTAGAACTTCTTACGCTTACGCGCAGCCTCCGATTTAAGCTTACGTTTTACACTTGGCTTTTCGTAGTGTTTACGTTTACGAACTTCAGCAAGCGTACCATCTTTTGAAACACCACGTTTGAAGCGGCGAAGTGCGTCTTCAAGTGATTCATTTTTACGTACACGAGTTTCCACTAGTTTTCCCTCCCTCCGATATTACCGACTAAAGGAAACGTGTCAGACACGTCATACAACATTATAGTAGGAATATACAATTTGGTCAATAGTTGATTGACCGGTTTTGGATCATTCCCGAGATGTTCCTTTTTGTTCTTTTCTATCCTCTCATGTCACCTCATTATTTACAACAGATTCATGGTTTTTCGATGAAAAAAATCGAAATAATTTGTAAGCGTTTTCTTAAAATTTTTAAAATGTTTTGTCAAAACGGTGAATGATGTGTCAAAATAGACACAGTTATCTGAAAAAGGAGTTGTTCTCATTTATGAAAGAAGCCAAACGAATTATTTGGGGATTGATCCTCGGGGTCATTCTCGGAATCATTCTCGCAACGTTACCAGACAAATCAATCTACGAAGGATTGAATAAGTATGCACTTCAACCGATCGGTACGATTTTCTTGAACTTGATTAAGATGCTCGTCGTCCCGATCGTCTTCTTCTCGATTACGCTTGGTGTCATGGGACTCGGGAATCCAAAGGAACTCGGCCGGGTCGGCGGAAAAGCCATCGGTTACTTCATGACGACGACGGCTGTTGCCATCGTCATCGCACTTGGTTTGTCGTTACTGATCAAACCCGGTACATTCGGCAACTTTGCAACCGACAACTTGGAATATGACCAAGGAAACTTACCGGATACCAGCTTGATCAATACGATTGTCGGAATGTTCCCGACGAATCCGATCACGTCGATGGCCGAAGGCAACATGTTGCAAATCATCGTCTTTAGCGTCTTTATCGGTTTCGGAATCACATTCCTCGGCAGTAAAGTATCGACTTTACGGTCATTCGTCGAACAAGGAAATGACTTGATGACGTATTTGATTGGTCTCGTCATGAAGATGGCACCACTCGGCGCATTCGCTTTGATTGCCTCTGCCGTCGGTTCACAAGGATTTGATTCCTTAAAAGCAATGGCTCTCTACATGGGTGTCGTCATCCTGGCATTGATTGTCCATTCCCTGTTGACGTACGGTTCGACCGTCTCATTGCTCGGAAAGATGAATCCGTTTTTCTTCTTCAAGAAGTTTGCTCCCGTCATGTTGTTTGCCTTCTCGACTTCGTCGTCGAACGCGACGTTACCGGTCGCTATGCAAACCGCACAACGTGAGTTAAAAGTTCCACGCTCCGTGTCAAGTTTCGTCCAACCGCTTGGTGCGACGATCAATATGGATGGGACAGCGATCATGCAAGGGGTCGCGACCGTCTTTATCGCTCAGGTATATGGAATTGATTTATCGCCTGCTCAACTCGCAACCGTTGTCTTGACTGCCGTTCTCGCATCTGTCGGAACAGCCGGCGTACCGGGTGTCGGTCTCGTCATGCTGACGATGGTTCTTCAGTCAGTCAACCTGCCTGTTGAAGGGATCGCCTTGATCATCGGTGTCGACCGTCTGCTCGATATGATGCGGACAGCCGTCAACATCACGGGTGACGCTGCTTGTGCCGTCATCGTCGCGAAATCGGAAGAAGGTAATCTGAACGAAGAAGAGGAAGAAGACGAGCGTTACGCTTAATTTTTCCTTGGCCATAAAAAACGTATCGCCTCTGTGAATCATTCACAGAGGCGATACGTTTTTTACTTGTTTATTTTTTTAACACGTAAGAACTGAGTGGGTCGACCGTAAGGCTGCCCGACACTTTTTTAAGTGTTTTCGTTCCCGCTGTTTTACCGTCGACGATCACGTTCCACGTCCCTTTTGGCAACGTCATCTTGACGGCTTGACGTTTCGCATTATGGACGACATACAGATCGGTTTTTTGTTGTGGAGCTTCATCTGCCAATTGATAAGCAACGACTTGTTCCGGTGCATCCTTAAACGTCAGGTAGCGGCGGATGTCTTTTGCTGAACCGAGATGCAGAGCCGGATTCGCTTTTCGGACTTGAATCAGTCCTTTCATGTAATCCACATCGGCTTGACGGTCCATTTTTAATTTCCAATCCAGTTGATTGACGGAATCCGGTGACTTGTACGAATTGTGGTCGCCACCTTTTGTCCGCATGAAATCTTGACCGGCATGGATGAAGGTTGTTCCTTGTGACGTCAGCAGAATGCTTGACGCCAAGCGGTGCATCTTTGTTTTTGTTGCATCGGTATCTTGCGGATTCGTTAAGTTTAACTTGTCCCATAATGTGTGGTTATCATGGGCTTCGACATACGTGATGGCTTGATCGGGTTCTGCTGTGAAACCGGTGATTTCTTTGTTATAGGCAATCTCACCGACAACCCCACGCTTGATGCGTGTTTCAAGACCTGCCTTACCGTTGACGAAACCGGCTTCCGTATCTTCAAAAACACTTCCTTTGAGCGCATCCCGCAAGTTGTCGTTAAAGTGTGCGATGCCCGGCATCTGCTTGGCATTCGTCTGATTGGCTTTTTCGGCTTCCGGAAGTGGTGTTCCAAGACTCCACCCTTCTCCGAAGACGAGGATCGACGGATCGATTTTAGTTGTCGTCCGTTTGACGGCATTCATCGTCTTGACGTCATGAATCCCCATTAAATCAAAACGGAATCCGTCCCAACGGTATTCTTTTGCCCAGTAGTCAACCGAATCGACGATCAGTTTATGCATCATCTTGCGTTCGGAAGCCGTATCGTTTCCGACACCTGTGCCGTTCGCCAGATCGCCGCCTTCTGTGTAGCGGTAGTAATAGCCTGGGACGATTTTATCCAAGTTCGAAGCTTTCGCATCAAACATATGGTTGTAGACGACGTCCATGACGGCACGTAATCCGTTGTCATGTAATCCTTGAATCATTTGTTTCATCTCTTTGATCCGGACTTTTGGATCATAGGCATTGGTTGCGTAAGAACCTTCAGGCGCATTGTAGTTTTTCGGATCATAGCCCCAGTTGTATGTTTTAAGGGGATTCGTCTCATCGACGGACGCCGTATTGAAGTCATACACCGGAATGAATTGGACGTGAGTAATTCCCAATTCTTTTAAGTGATCGAGTCCGGTTTTCGTTTTAGTTTTTTTGCCGTCCTTCAACAGACGTGTTCCCGGCTCGATGACACCGAGATACTTTCCTTTTTGCTTGATGCCTGAATCGTATGTCGTACCTGTCACATCAAACATCGACAAGTCACGGACATGCGTTTCGTAGATGATGGCATCCGTTGCCTCTTTTAACGGCATTTTTGTTTTGGTCCAACGTTTTGGATCCGTTTCATTTAAATCGACGACGACGCCTTGATCCCCGTTGACGGCAACTGCCGTCGCATATGGGTCAACCGCTCGTGTCGTTTCTTTGGCATGCTTGACTTCATACGTGTAGCCTGTTCCGTCAAGGTCTCCCTTGACCGTGACGCTAAAGACACCACGGTCGCCGCGGACCATTTTCACTTCACGCACGATATCTTTAGTTGTTGCTGCTTGTTTTTTCGGTAACTTGTACAGTTCGAGTTCCACTGCTTGAGCTGTCGGTGCCCAGACCCGGAACGTCGTTTTGCCTTTTTGATAGACTGTACCGAGTTTGCCATCGTACGCATACTTTTGATCAAAGGCATCGGAACGAAGGACTTTCCCCGCTTCTAAAATCCCTTCGCCAAAGACCGGATGTGACACGGTGACGACATTTGCCAGATCGATGTCAGAGGTGACCGTGACTTCAAGCGTCTTCGCATCAACTTGTTTTACGACCGGCTTGACCAGTCCTTTAAACGTTAACGCTTTTACATCTTCCGCCGTAATCGGCGAGTTGGTTTTCAGCGTCATGGTTTTAAAATCATCGGCCAGGAAACTTGTGAATTTGGGTGTCCGGTCGATGTCCGGTTTACCGTAGTAAATGGTTTGATCGCCTTCAATCAACCAAATATCCTTTGCTCCGGCGTAATAAAAACGATCCGCTCCGTCTTTTTCAGACCATCCTTCGATGTGCGGAATGATTCCGACAAGACGCTCCTTTGTTATGTTCGTCAACGTGACGTTGGCAACAGCACCAAACTCATCTTGACCATTAAATTCAAATCGTTTTCCATCCTGGGCGTTTGGCCATGCCCATACCCCGTACTTGTCGTAGTCATTATCGTAACGGTAGTAATGAATGTTCGTATTGACATCCTCGACGTCGCTGCCACCTGTTGGATTGACAGGTGATACTTCTTTACTGCCTGATTCGATCCAGACTTCTGCGACCCCGTCCTTGATCATATCTTTTGTGATGAAACGGTCGTTTTCCGAACCGGGATCTTTGTTCCATGAATCATCGCGGACGATGAAACCGATTTTTTCCGGTTGATCCACTGGAAATTCATAAGCTGCGATTTTCCCGTAAGCATCTTCGCCGTTAAAGGCGTGTGCCTTGTTCGGGAAATAATCCGGTCCGTTCGCCCATAACCAGAGATTCCAATCTTTTTCTGACGTTTTATCTTCTTTGTAGTGAATGATGACGAGTGTCGATTTGCCTTTTTCCAGTGCCAAGCTGTTTACTGGAAACAAACTAAACATCAGTGCAAACGTTAGCACAACTGCACAGACTGATTTCAATCGATTCATGCCGTATCCTCCTTGGATTTATGTAATCGTTTTCATTTCCATTCTCCATTCGTTCTGCTTGTCTGTCAAAGCTTATTTTAGTCTGCTAAAGAAAATAAGACTTTTGGACCAACAAGCGAATCGAAAAAAAGGACTGTGAAAAAGGAACCCCCTTTTACACAGTCCTTGCTCACGATTGGATTAACTTTTCGTCAGTTTGTCGATTGCCTGTTTGGCTTCTTGCATCGATTGATCCGAGGCGAAAAAGTACCAGATGCCGTCACTCGCAATGTATCCCTCACCGTCCAGTTTGAGCGGTTTCAGACGTTCAAACCCGGTTTGATTTTCTTGCGCCAGTTGTGCCGCTTCTGAAAACGTGATATTCGTGCTGAAGTTGTTTTTCAGAACCCGGCTGATTTCTTCCAAGTTCGTTAAAATATCAGGACCGGCTAGTTTCATCCCGACCGCTTCCAAGACCTGCCGTTGACGGATTTGTCGTCCCATGTCACCGAGCGGGTCTTGTTTCCGCATGCGGGCATATCCGCTCGCTTCGAGCCCGTCAAGTTTGATTTTCCCTTCCGCATAGTCTTTTTGCAGACGACGGTCGTTCCAACTGAAAGCAGATGGATTATCAACCGTCACCCCACCGACCGCGTCAACGAGTTCAATCAATCCATCCATATTGATTTTGGCATAGTACGGGACTTTGGTCTCAAACGTCCGCTCGACCGTCTCAATCGTCTCTTCAACCCCACCGTAAGCATACGTATGATTGATTTTTGTTTTCTCACCATTTGCAATTGTCACCTGCATATCACGCGGAATCGAAAGAGAGGTCGCTTGTTTCGTTTTCGGATTAAACGACAACAACATGATCGCATCCGCTCGCCCCGGATCATTTTTTCGTTCGTCGACTCCAATCAATAAGACGTTGACCGGTTGCATCACCTCAAGCGGGAGCTTTTTTGCTCCTTTTAATGGTGTGATGAATGAATCTGCTGTTTGTTGGAACTTCAAGAATGCAAATCCGGTTGTGGCACTGACGGTTAAGACAAACAACAACAAAACGGCACTGGCAATCCGCCAACCGATGCGCGGTTGTTTTTTCCGTAAACGTGATCTCATGCGGCACCTCCTTTACAATTTCTGCTGATACGTCTTCATCAACCCGTTGATGTTCGCATTGTGTAAGAAGACGACAGCATCCACGTTTTTTTGCTTCGCAAATTCAGATGCGTCAAAATCTTTGTTGACGTATCGCACATCGACGACCTCAAGATTGGCACTCTTAGCAAGAAACGGCAGGACCGGATTGGCAAACGAGTCTTTGAGGACAAGCAGCTTCGGTCCTTTCGTCTGCGACGTCATTGATAAGATACCGTGATTGCCGCGCATGAACACTTCGTAGCGATCGGCATAGTCGCCCTCTTCCTTGATGAATTGCTCATCAATCAGCGGCTGACCACATTTCTTGTCGTAGCAGACGTCGATGCCCTTAAATTGGTCGGCATCGTAGTATTCAATTTTGTCTCCTGTGCTCGCATACGCAAGCGTCGTCTTGCGGGCGAGTGAACCAAAGTAAGGATGTTCCGATGCCCGCTTTGATTCCGGATCGACTTCCACTTTTTTTAACGTCGGTTCTGTTTTCGCGACTGTACGGATAATCTCACCATAGGCTTGATAGGCGCCGTCTACATTCCAGTGATGATCCGTCTTAAAGTAATCGGACAACTGTAAGGCATCGAGAGGAATCGAGGTAATGCCCGCTTGCTTGAAGCCGGCTTGCATCGTCTGATACCGTTGTTCCGCGTTCGAAGCCACGTAATCCGGAATGATTCCATCCCGTTCCGCGACGACGGTTTTCGACGGTGCGAGGGCAAAGTAGACCGGACGGTTGACCTCTTGCGTGAACTGTCGGAAAGCGTCCGGGACGATTGGTTGCGCCGCTTGACTCGGCTCAATCAAGTAACCGTCTTCTGCCGTATAAATGCCGTTACGGAACGGTTGCCGCAGGACATTTTTTGATAATCGGGCCTGCATTTCAACAAAGGTTCCACGCAACACTAATTGATCGGTGAAATAACTTTCCATTTTCACCATATCGTCACCCGAAATCACGCCTTGGACGGTCGGTTTGACAGACTGTGCAAGGGTTCGATTTTCCAGTTGGGAACTGACGCGGTCTTCCCGAAGGACCGTCCCCGCGCCAATCGCCATCAAGATGACGAAAAAACTGATCGTCGTCAGCCACATCATCTTCCGTTCAAAGGATGAGGACGGTTGACCGTCCGCTTTCGGCTTTAATTTGCGTTCGATTGGTTGTGCCATGTCGTCTTCTCCTTTCTAGAAACGGAAATAAATAAAGGGATTAAATGTACTTGCGACGAGTGCCGATGTTGCGAGGAACAACAAGACCATCGCGTATCCATATTGCATCGTCTGTCCGACTTTGCCCGATGATTCGACAAATCGTTCGCCGATCCGTTTTGGAATCGGGGTCGCAGCAAGACACGCCAGCGCTAAAATCACACCATTTTGGACGAGTTGGTAGCTCGCGCGGTCATCCCACAGCACATCCGGGACGAACATCGCTTGAATGTACGTGATCGCTTCCGGGAACGTTTCTGCCCGGAAAAAGACCCATCCGACCAAAACGAGCACGAGCGTCCACACCGTCGCGAATACGGGAACCCGCGCCAGCAGTTTTCCAAGGAAGGCTTTTTCGACCATGATCCAGATTCCGTAGTAGACTCCCCAGGCAACAAACGTCCAGCTTGCGCCGTGCCAAAGTCCGGTCAACATCCAGACAATTCCGAGATTTCGGTACTGTTTCCACGGCGACACCCGGTTTCCTCCAAGAGGAATGTAGACATAATCCCGGAACCAGGAGCCTAATGAAATATGCCACCGGCGCCAAAATTCAGAGACGGATTTTGAGATGTACGGATAGTTGAAGTTTTCAAGAAAATGAAAGCCAAACATCAACCCCAGTCCAATCGCCATGTCACTGTAACCGGAAAAATCAAAATAAATTTGTAAGGCATAGGCGATGATTCCAATCCAAGCGAGACCCATCGATAAATCCTTCATGTTAAAAATCGTATCCGCGACTTGCCCGCATCCGTTCGCTAAAATCAATTTTTTGGATAAGCCGATGATAAAGCGGCGGACGCCTTGCGCAAATTCAGGCAAGGTTTCCCGCCGGTGATTGATTTCGTCCGCAACCGTCTCATAGCGGACAATCGGACCGGCAATCAATTGCGGAAACAACGCGATGTACAAAGCGAGATCGAGCGGGTTTTTTTGAACCTGTCCCGCTTGACGATACACATCGATGACGTAACTCATCGCCTGAAAAGTAAAGAACGAAATCCCAATCGGTAAAACGACTTCCGGGACAAACAACGTTGTTTGAAAGGTCTCGTTGATTGACGTCACAAAAAATCCGCTGTATTTAAACCAACCGAGCAGTCCCAGGTTGACGGCGATCATACTGAACATGATCCATTTGACACCGATCCGTGTCCGGTACGCGTGTACAGCCAATGCAAACAGATAGTTGATCAAAATGCTGGTCAACATCAATAGGACGAATCTCGGTTCACCCCAGGCATAAAAGAAAAGGCTCGCTACAAGGAGCCAGCCGTTCCGAAACGTGCGTGGCAACAAGTGGTAGACAAGCAACACGATCGGTAAGAATAGAAATAAAAAAATCGTCGAACTAAATAACATGATAGGATTCCTCCTGCTTGATCGGAACAAGCCGGTTGACGTGTAACGCCGTCAACCGAACCCGCATGTCCCCTTCGAGTAAAAACTTGAATGCAATTTTAAAATAGTCGGCGCCTTTAAATCGTTTCAATTGTAAGGAACACGTTGTTTTTCCGTTTACTGTCAGCCATTCCGTCTCTGAATGCATCCGTTTTTTTTGCCCGTATTGCATCTTGAATACCTGAATGTCGCATGACGATTCCGCTTCCAGTTCGCACGTCAATGTGACGGACTCGGCCTGTCCAAAAGAGGCGTCGGCACGATACAACTTCGAGGGAGGGTATTGAAATCCCTGATCAAACAATTGGATGTACAGCTTATCGGTCGGATCCGCCTGTTGAAAATCGAACCAAACACCGTCCGCATCTTCTTCGAGCAGAATTTTATCGCGGTCCCCTTGCGGAAAAAACTGATAACTCGCCAGTTCCAATGGACGTGAACTCATACCGGTACCTCGCTTAAAATCGCGTCCACGATGCGTTCTGCCGCATGACCGTCTCCGTATGGATTCGCCGCTTGTGCCATCGCGTCATAAGCCCCTTGATCCGTCAGTAACAGATGACCCGTTTCATAAATGCGTTCCGGATCCGTCCCAACAAGCTTCAACGTACCGGCTGCGACACCTTCCGGACGTTCGGTCGTATCACGCAAGACGAGGACCGGCACGCCAAGCGAAGGTGCTTCTTCTTGAATGCCGCCGGAATCCGTCAAAATCAGTGTCGCCCGGGCTGCCAAGTTATGAAAATCAAAGACATCGAGCGGTTCAATCAATCGGATGCGCGGATGATGGTTCAATTGTTCCGCTGCCTCGAGGACAATCGGATTCGGATGGACCGGATAGACGATTTCGATATCCGGATGACTGTCCGCCAATCGTTCAACTGCATCAAAAATTTGCGATAATTGCAGGTGATTTTCGCGTCGGTGAACAGTCAGCAAAACCAGCTTCCGTCCACTTGCTGTAAGATCCGTCAATACCGGATGCGTGTAGTCTTTCGAAACCGTTGTTTTTAACGCGTCGATGACTGTATTTCCCGTCACGATAACCGGACTTTGTTTGTTCTCAAGCCGCAGATTTTCCGCTGCCTGATCGGTCGGCGCGAAATGGTAATCAGCGAGTACACCCGTCAATTGACGATTCATCTCTTCCGGGAATGGGGCATACTTCTGATACGTCCGTAAGCCGGCTTCGACATGACCAACCGGAATCTGTTGGTAAAAAGCCGCAAGCGAAGCCGCGAATGTCGTTGTCGTATCCCCATGGACCAACACCAAATCCGGTTGCTCTTTTTCCAAGACACGACGCATCGCATTTAAAATCCGTGCCGTCATCTCTTCGAGTGTCTGACGTGGACGCATCAAGTCTAAATCATGGTCGGGAACGATCTGGAACAGTTCAAGGACTTGATCGAGCATTTCCCGGTGTTGTGCCGTCACGACGACAATCGGTTCGACCCCTTCTCGTTTTTCCAATGCTTTGACGACAGGCGCCATCTTGATTGCTTCCGGTCTCGTTCCGAACACTAGCATGACTCGTTTCATTCGTTCCATCCCCTATCCGTTATTCATGACGACAATTCAATCGTTTCACCGCGTGCCGAACGCTCGATTTCATCACTTCGTCCTGTTCTTTTTTTCATGACATAATGTGCAGCTTGTTTTTTCGTCAGCTGCTTGTACCAATATAAATATTTGTTATACTCCGCCATCGTTTCCGCTGTCGGTCCAAACATCCGAACTTCTCCATACTCGAGCCAAAGGATTTTTGTACAAAAACTTTTGACTTGATTCAAGGAATGGCTGACAAAAAAGATCGTTTTTCCCTGGTCGCGAAACTCCCGCATCTTATCGAGGCATTTTTCCGTAAAGGTCTGGTCGCCGACCGACAGCGCCTCATCGATGATCAGGATATCCGGATTGATATTAATCGAGATGGCAAAACCAAGCCGCGCCCGCATCCCGCTTGAATATGTTTTGACGGGTTGATCGATGAAATCTCCGATGTCCGCAAACTCCAGAATTTCCGGTGTAATCGCCTGGATCTGTTTTTTGGTCAGCCCCATCATCAATCCTTTTAATTCGATGTTGTCCCGTCCGGTCAGCTGATTATTGAGACCACTGGAAATCGCGATTAATGCCGATTTACCGCCAAGCGTCACACGACCGTATGTCGGCGGCGTGACGTTGGCGAGCAGATGCGACAAGGTCGACTTCCCACTCCCGTTGATTCCGACCACACCGACGATTTCGCCTTGTTCGACGGAGAACGAGATATTTTTTAAAGCATAAAACGGTTTACCGCTGACTTTACCGAACAACACTTCTTTTAATTTATCAATTGGTCGGGCATACAAGACGTAGCGTTTTGAAACATTCTCGAATACGACGTGACTCATGTTTTTTCCTCCTAGACATAATCAATGAAGTACCGCCGGAACCGCAGATGAACTGCTGCTCCTACCACTAACAAAACGGACGTCACAGTCCAGAAGTAGATTCCATACCAGACGTGATCGAGCAGATAACCGGTCCCGATCAATGCCGAGCGGTATCCTTCAATCAAATAGACGAGAGGATTGATCATCAACAATGTCTTAAACAGACTGTGATCCGGCGGAATCCACATGATGGGCGTCAAATACATCAACATCCGAATTGCCGAAGTCACCATGTTTTGGACATCCCGAATCATCGTTGCCAGAGCAGACAACAAAAGTGAGACAGCATACAGAAAAATCACACCAGCCGGGACGATATACAACAATTCAAACGTATGCCAGCCCGGAAAATAACCGAATGCCATTCCGAGAACAATCGTCAAAGCAATCATTGCGACATGGCGGTAAAATTGCGCCAAGATGACATAGGCCGGAATCGTACTGAGTGGAAAGTGCATTTTCGAAACAAGGGCGACCCGACCGTAAATCGATCGTGAGCCGCTTGGTATCGTACTGCCGATGAAAAACCAGGCAATTAATCCACTGACCAACCAAAAAACGAATGGAATCCCGTCGACCGGATTACCGCCACGGATTCCGAAACCAAACACGACCCAGTAAACGCCAATCTGCAGGAGCGGCGTCATGATTTCCCAGAACCATCCGAGATATTGCATGCTGTATTGACTTTTTGTTTCATAAAGCGAAAGGCGAAAGATCAGATAAAAATGATCTTTCAGCTCTTTCCCGATTGTACCGACCCCGTTCATATCGCCTTCGCATCCACTTCCGTCGTTTGATACGTATGCAGGTTACCAAAGTTCAGGACCGTGATGTCCTCAAGCGGTTGAACGATTCCTTTTGTATCAAACAAGACCGGTGTTCGCATCTGATTCGCAAGACGCCGTGAATCAAACTGTTTAAACTCGTCATGGTCGACGAGCACCAGTGCCAGGTCCGCACCTTGGATCGCATCAATCTCATCGACAAGCTCAAAGCGTGACGAAATCGAACGTTCGACGTGTGGATCACAGACTGCTACATCCATGCCGCGGTCAATCAGTTGCTCGATGACATCGACAGCCGGACTTTCGCGCATGTCGTCGACGTTCCCTTTGTATGTGACACCGAACACTGCGATTTTTGGTCGGACGTGAGACGCAACAAGGCGCTCTGCCTGTTCAGCGACGAAGTGCGGCATGTTGACGTTCGTTTCCCGTGCCGTATGAATGATCCGTGCAAGGGACGGTGCTTTTGCAACGATGAAATACGGATCCACCGCAAGACAATGCCCGCCGACACCCGGTCCCGGATGATGTAGATTGACACGTGGATGCATGTTCGCCATCTCGATTACGTCGAGCACGTTGATCTCGAGTTTGTGACACACTTGCGTCAGTTCATTGGCTAGAGCGATGTTGACATCGCGGAACGTGTTTTCCATCAATTTCGACATCTCTGCCGTCTTCGCATCCGTCTTGACGATTTCGCCTTGAACGAATGTTTCATATACTGCTGCACCTGCATCCGCGCAAGCCGGTGTCAATCCGCCGACAATCCGGTTATTGTGAATGAGTTCATGTAAGATCTGTCCCGGAAGCACCCGCTCCGGACAATGAACGACGAAGACGTCTTGACCGATGACGAACCCGGCTGCTTCAATCAATGGTCGGACATGATCATCCATCGTCCGCGGAGCGATTGTTGATTCGACGATGATGACGTTGCCTTTTTGAACGTGCGGCAACATATTCTGAACGGCTGACAGGACATACTTCAAGTCACACGATTTATACGTGTCATTTAAATTCGGTGTCGGAACAGCAATTAAAAAGACATCTGCCGGTTCCGGTGTCAATGTTGCCCGAAACTTTCCGTTTGCGACGACACGCTTGATGACATCTTCAAGTCCCGGTTCTTCAATATGAATGTCTCCCGCATTCAACATCTTAACGATGCGCGGGTCGATGTCGACCCCGACGACGTCCGTTCCGTGATCTGCAAACATGGCTGAAGAAGGTAATCCAATATATCCGAGTCCGATTGTACAAAGTTTCATTTTGTCATTCCTCCATCTAGTTACGAGTTAGTCCTTCACGTCAGCAAATTACCGACTGTGTCGTGGCTGTAACTAGACCATAACGACAATTGCTTGTGTTTCCAATGGTTCTAACCATCTCTTAAACCATTCTTCACAGACCTTACATTCAAGGTGTTTCCTGTACTTTTTGTAAAGCTTGTAAATAATCAGCGAACATTCATCGCATTCAGCAAACAAACAACCGAATCCGGTCACTTCCGTTGTTTCCTGTCGTGGATTTGCCTGCATCTGTCTTGTTTCCATCTTCATTCAGTGTTTAGTTACTTCGTTATTTCACGGTAAACGTCCAATAAATGGTGTTTTTCTTTATCCCAGTTGTATTTCCGGCGCGCCTGCTTTGTCCGTTCTTTCATCGCCTGACGCAAGCCGTCTTCCTCGACGATTTGGTTCACGGCGACAGCAATCGCTTCCGGGGATTCAACGTCAACGAGTAATCCGACGCCTTCCGTTTCGACGACACGCCGAATTTCCGGTAAATCCGCCGCAACGACCGGCACGAGTGCCGCCATGTATTCAAACAGCTTATTCGAAGAAGCCGAATAGTGATTAAAGCAGATATTTTGCAGAACTTGAAAACCGACCGTCGCAGCCGCCGTATAACTCGGCAGTTGATCAAGCGGTACTTTATCAATAAAATGGATCCGCTCCCGTTCCGGGGACTGTGCCGCCAACTCCTGGAGCCGCGGTTTGATTTTTCCGTCTCCAACAAACAGCAAAGTCCCACGCCGGACAAACGGCATCGCTTCAATCAGTCGCTCAAGTCCCCGCCCTTCCTGGATACCGCCTTGGTACAGCAAAATGGGTTCGTCTTCCTTGATGCCGATTTCTTGATGTACGAATCGCGGTTGTGGGACTTCTTCGTGATAAAACGGATAATTGTGCAGGACAGCCGGCCGTTCACCATAAAGTGATGCGTGGTAGTCGGCCCGCGTGTCATTTTCAACCATCGTTCGATCAACAAACCGTAACAAGTAACGCTCAAACAACCCTTGTCCTTTTCCATAACCTGTCCGGTCGGTCTGCACTTCATGCGAATCGTAAACGATCTTCGCCCCTCTTGCGGAAAAAATCGCTTGAGGCAACGTGTTTAAATCGTTCGCATGCATGATATCGTACGTGTGTTTGCGAGCCGCCCGCGTCATGCGGATGATTCCGAAGCTGTTGTACAGTGCATAGCGGACAAACCGGCTTTTCTGTAAGAGATACAGCAGCACCAAGACCGGAATCAGCCATGGAAACAGCAATAACACGCCTGCGCCGGCCATCAGCGTAAGAGGATTACGCTTCCGGATCCGGCGCAGCACGGATTCAAGTGGAGGTGTCCGATCGATTCGAAGAATCTGAAAACCTGCCGAATGTCGTTCGAGTTTCGGCAAGCTCCCATCATTCAGGCAATACAGATCAACGTGATACCCGGCTTCCGAAAGCGCCGTACATTCCCGTAAAACACGCGCATCGTTCGTAAACGTATTCCAAACAAACATTCCGACCCGCTTCATTTACTCACCCCTAATACTCGAAGATCGGTTTGACGAATCGCCTCAAACAACCGCTCCTGATTTTGTTCCCAGTCAAAGTGCGCCTGGACATACTTCACACCGGACTGTCCCATGGCGCTGCGTTCTTCGGGATGTTCAGCCAAGTATCGGATGTGCTCGACGATCTTTTCACGACTCCGCTCGCGGGAGACAAAGCCCGCTCCCGCATCTTCAATGACTTTGGCGGCGTGCCCCGAGACGGCTCCGACAATCGCACACCCCATCGCCATGTAGTCGATGATTTTTCCGGGTGTCACCGTGTCGAACGCTGTACTCTCAACCAACGTTGCAAAGGCGATGTCACTCTTCGCCAGTTGTTTCAACGCATCCCATCGTGGCATCGCGTTCATGAAGTGAATGTTCGTCAGACCCCGCTCGAGAACATGGGCTTCAAATTTTTCCTTGTGGTATCCGTATCCGACGACATGGAATTCAATGTGTTTATCCTCTTTTAGTTGTTCCGCGACATCAAGTAGTAAAAAAACATCCTGCGCCAGACCGATGTTGCCGGTGTAGACGACACGGACCTGCTCCGATACTTTCCGCCGTTTAATCAACCATTCATTTTCCTCAATCGAATTCGGGATGTAGTGAATCTTCTCTGGTGCAATCCCTTTCTTTTCGATATACGACCGAAACCCTTCACTGTTGATGACGATTTGATCGGCTTGGCGGTACATCCATTTTTCCAGCCAATAGAGTGGCGCAAGCAACAACCGTGATTTCGTAATCCCGACTCCGACCAGTGATTCCGGCCATAAGTCGCGAACGTCCAGAATCAGCGGTGCTTTTTTCAGGTGTTTGGCAACGACTCCGACAAGACCCATGAAGATCGACGGCGTCGTCGCATAGATGTAAGCGTATTGTTTAGTATCGTGCCGTACTTCCTGGACTGCCAGGACAAATTGTTCAATGAACAAACGGAGTCTGCGCCATAAATTCGTCGTCGCCCGAAGATCACGCGGTTGAATTCGGGTGATCTTCGCAGCATCCAGACTCGGCTCGTCCCAAAACATGGCATCCGTGTAAAGTTCAGCTGTCGGATAGAGGGGTTCCGACGTCAAGACGTGGACCTCACTCCCCTGTTGCTCCATCCGTTTGAAGATATTTTTCATCCGGTTCGCAGCACTCCCGATCTCGGGATAAAAATTTTGACAAATCATCAGAACGTTCATCGTCTCCGGGCCCGTCGTTTCTTTACGTTTCGTCTGAACTTCCAGTAACGGATGACGATTTTTCCGAGCTTTGAATTTGCGAGTGACCGGTACTTTGATTTCCATTCTGCATTCGCCTCCAAGACATCCAGATTCGACACAAGCGCCCCTTCGTATCGCGCGAGCACCATTTGATACTGTTGCGTCAGCAACTCAATTTCGTCTTCCTTCTCTGCGAGTTGTCGCGTGAGCTGATCCCGCTCTGACACCAACTCCGCTTGTTCCTGTTCGATGTCCTGCTGTTTTTGCTGCTTCAATTCCCACTTTTTATTCAGTTGCTTCAAACGGACGATTTCAGTGAGATGCAACCGTTCAACCGCTTCAAAAGCTGTTTCGAGCCAACTGACTTCTTGTTCCGTTACCGGGCGTGACGGCTGTTTCTCCGGATGAAGCGTCAACGTCACACCGAGCCATTTATCGATGCGTTCCAACTGCTCAATCGTCCCGTATGGTGTCAATTGTTCCAGCAGATGCTGTAAATAATACGTCCGTTTATGATCGGCATAATCGTTCACACCGAATGGAACGGTCACGACGAGCCGACCACCGGGTTTTAAGAACGAACAGGCTTTTTCGACAAACCGCTCCGGTTCCCCGATATGTTCCAAGACTTCCGTCATCAATACCGTATCGAATCGTTGGGACGTTTGGAAGGTCATCAGATTGGCTTCTTCCAAATGAATCAATTCTTGAACGGAATGTGCTTCTTCTCCTAATGCCGCCGTTGCTTCCTCGATTGCTTCCGGCGAGACATCGATACCGACCACCTGCTTGCCTTCGCGCCCGAGCAAAATCGGAACCAGTCCACCGGAACAGCCGATATCGAGAATTTGACTGCCTTTTGTTTCCCGGATGATCCAGTGGACCCGAGACCGGACCTTTTTCCCGAATGCGACTCCGAGTTGATCATAATAAGCGGCCCGAATTTCATCTTTCGGTCGCATCATCTGTTTTGTCTGCATCATCTGACCTCCTCCAGTAACAATGTTTGAATCGCATCCGTCCGTTTCATGTCCGCCAACTCCACGAATTGACGGATCAGCGGATTCGTCAAGTTCATTGGTTCATAAAAAGCAACAATCATACGCAGTAATGCGACACTCGGGGCAAAATCCTTGTCGCTGCAATACCGAAGCTTCACTAAATACCAGTGTTCAAAGAAATGCTCAAAACGTGTTGTCTTATACGCATCGAGCACGCCGTAACGGGCAAATTTCTCTGCCCGCGCCTTTTCCCGGACGACACTTCGTTCGAAGAAACGAACCGTCAAGGAGTTGACGGTCGAACCGGCAACCGCGGCATAGTAATAATGGATGACACGATTGACGAGCAAGACACGATTTGCGTGCAACATCATCTCTTGGAAAAACAGGGAATCTTGTCCGACCGCACCTACCACCTGCTCCAACTGATGTTCCTGCAGAAAACGGCGGTTGACGACCAACGCCTGAATACTTTGAACGGAAAAGCGATTTTCCAATAAGTAGGCTTTCGGTTGATCACACACCGTCCGCCCTTGTTTACGGATCTTCGGCAACGCGATGATGCTTGTTTTTTCTGCCAACTTCTTCATATGGCCGACAGCAAAGTCGAGTGTCGGATCTTGATCCAACTCAGCCAACAATTCAGCATACCGGTCACTCAAGACTTCATTATCAGGATCAAGGAAAGCGATCCGTTCCGAGCGCGCCAGTTCCACCCCTTTGTTGCGCGGACGTGACGCACTGCCGCTGCCGCCCGTCGGAAACAGATGGGTCACGACATTCCCGTGACGTCGTGCCAGGCGGTCAATCGCTTGGCGGGTGAATCGATCCGTCGATCCATCGTCGACCAAGATGATTTCCGACTCGTCAAACCGATCCATCCGTTTGAGGCTGGCAAAACATTTATACGTCAAATGCCTGCCATTGTTGAAGATTGGGACGACGACAGATAGCACAGGTGCTTCGATCATGGCGGTTCCGCCACCTTCGTTCCACTCCAGCGCGTCCAGGAACAAGGTCTCTCCCTCAATCTTTCCTTCGGAGAACTGCTCATACGGGAACGCTTCACGCCAAATCATGGCGTTCACTGTCGACCCTTCTGCTTCCCGGATTACGAAATGAGCTTCGTCAGTCCGCGTTTTGCGGGTGATTGACACATCACTGTATTTGAACCCGTTCATCAAATCTTCCAAATAGTATTCTCCGTATGATTCAGCTCCGTCGAGTACAGTGACGAGATCGGCTGAGGCATAAAGCGCTCCGGTCAACTCTGATTCGTGACAGATTACATCAGCGGTGATCGATTGACGTGCGAGCATCTGCTCAAGTTCCGGCGTCGCATTGCGCAAGACGACGAGAAGCGTCCGTTTGACCGGCGGCATGTCCAGTTGCAGAAGCCGCGTCAATTGATCAATCCGGTCATAGACCGTATGCGACGACATGACAGAACGAATGCCTTCCGCCCGGAGTCGATCAATCTCCTCTTGTGTCGTCCGCTCGAGAATCGCCTGTACTTCTTGGTGGTCATGGATGGTAAAGACGTTCGGGAAATCGTTATTGACGGCGATACTGTAGTTCGACAAAATCAGATTGCCGAGCGCTTGTGATTCATAGACCCGACGCGCACACATCGTCTTGCTGTACTTGATACTGTTTAGATTCAACACCCAGTCATAACATTTACTGACCTGTTGCAATGCGTCATAGGGAATCGCAGGAGCAACACGCGGGACGTAACGTTCCGGAAAATGATAGTCCGGCAGGTTTAACTGATAGTTGCGGTCAACGATATCGAGTGTATGATCTGAGCGTAAGACACCATCAAATAACATCTCCGTATCTTTGACACGCTCCGGATATTTCGCCATCCAGCTGCCGGCAAACAGAACGTGTTTTTTGCGGCTTCTCGTCGCTCCGACCGGATTGTGGATGATTGGATTAACACCAAACGACGTCGCTTCAATCCGGTCATGTCCACAGAGTACTTGGTATTCCGGAATCATTGCTTCGTCTGATGTCAAAATATAATCGGCAACTTTCGCCAGATCACTGAACCGGTCAAAGTTGCTCGGGTCTTCCGTCGACTGGAAGACGACCGGGATTCCTTTTGCTTTCACCTGTTCCATCATGTCGAGCAAACGCTGCCGTTTCTTAGAAGTCGGCGTCGCGACCCCTTTCCAATCATCACCGTGCAGACCTTTCCAGGACGTGACGACAAGAAAGAGATCAATCGGCTTTTCAAAGACGTCCGTAAAGGTTGCCGGATTAACATAATGTAAATGTAACGCGTCCTGATAGTAGGCATGCATGAACTCTGAGCACACGATCGCCACCTCAAGCGGACGGCGTTCATAATAACGTGAACCGCCCGTCACAGGGATGTCTTCGTACGCAATCTCTTTCAGCAACTCTCTGTTGCTGTCCTGATGGTAACGCTTCGTTTTGGCTTCGAGTGGGGAGGACTTGGGGCGAACCGTCGTTTTCATCCGCAAGACCTCGAGTTGTTTTAGACCCTCGATGGACGCACGGTTTGCTGCCGGTGCGGATTGGATCCGTTTCTGTTCAGTCCGCACCCAGTTTAATTGTTCAATGATGCTTTTTTTCCACTTTTGTTCACTCACACGTATACACCCTTCCTTCATTCATCTCTGTTTCAGTCTACGAGACCAGTTCAAAGAGGACTTAAAGGTCATGCAAGGTTTTTGTAAAGAGTTGATGAAGCAATTGGTCTTTTTCCTTACATTCACCATCAAATGAAGAGGAGTTTGCGTGGAGTCGAGTTTGTTCGTATCTTGTTTTGCTACAAAACATCAATCTCACCAAAGTGTCCGTTTCGTTTTTAGAATTGATAATTCGGGTACATATAAAAATATCGAAGACAAGGGGGAGGAACACTCATGACGGATAAAAAACAAGATGCACCAAATGAAACAGCGGATGTCGGTTTACATCCGGATCCAGAACCAGCCAAAACATCTGACCCGGGAATCAAACCGGCCGAAACACAGCATCCGGATCCTGATGTCGAAGAATTAAAAAAAGATCCTGCTGATCAATAAATTCAAGCACAAAAAAGGTGTTGCTCTCCGCTCAGGAAAGCAACACCTTTTTGACGTACTCTTATAGTTTGACCAACAGTTTTCCCGTGTTCGACCCGTCAAACAGACCAAGAAATGCGTCCGGGACTTGTTCAAACCCTTCAAAAATCGTTTCTTCGTACTTCAACTCACCGTTGCTGACCCATTGACCAAGTTGTTCCGCTGCTTCTTTAAACCGTTTGCCATAGTCTCCGACCAAGAAACCTTGCATCCGTGCGCGCGCAATGATCAATTTCGATTGAACCCGCGGACCTAAATCCGCCTGTTCATTATAGCCGGAAATCGCTCCGCAGACTGGAACACGGGCAAAAGGATTCAATCGATCAAGAACGGCA
The DNA here is from genome assembly GCF_003598705.1 of Exiguobacterium sp. RIT452. Taxonomy (NCBI): domain Bacteria; kingdom Bacillati; phylum Bacillota; class Bacilli; order Caryophanales; genus Exiguobacterium; species Exiguobacterium sp. RIT452. The sequence continues at coordinate 141,857 of NZ_QXJB01000001.1, read as the reverse complement.
TCCCCGATTGCACCGCCTACATTTTCAAAGTAGACATCGATCCCGTCCGGACAAGTCCGGTCTAAGGCTTCGCCGATCTGCTCCGTTTTGTAATTGATGACTTCATCAAATCCAAGTTCCTCTTTCAGATACTGAATCTTTTCAGCACTTCCGGCAATCCCGACGACTCGTGCGCCTTTAATTTTAGCGATTTGACCAACAATTGATCCAACGGCTCCTGCTGCTGCCGAGACGACGACCGTTTCGCCAGGTTGCGGGTTCCCGATGTCGAGCAGACCGAAGTAAGCGGTCATACCTGTCATTCCGAGCACACCCAGTGCCGTTGAGACAGGCGCCAATGTTGCATCGATTTTACGGACTTGTTTTGCATCGACCACGGATTTCGTAGCCCAGTCGAGCATTCCGACGACGGTGTCACCCACTGTTAACAGATCACTTGTTGATTCAACGACCCGCGCGACGACACCACCTTGGATGGGTGCATCCAGTTCGAATGGTTGCGAGTAAGAACGTGCATCATTCATTCGCCCGCGCATGTATGGATCGACTGAGATATAGAGCGTCTCTACTAACACTTGATCCGCTTTCAAGGCGTCCAATTCGATCGTCTCATAACGGAACGTGTCGCGTGTCGGACGTCCCTCTGGTCTGCTGGCTAATACGATTTGTTGTTCTGACATAACTGTTCCCTCCCCGGTTTTTTACCTCTCCACTCTAGCAGTCCTTTTCTTTCAGTGCGAATAGTTTGCTTTTGTTTTTTCAGAAAATTCCATTTTCCGCTTGACGTTTTGAACGCTCTTTCGTATGATTAAACACAATTCATCACTTTTATACTGTTATGCATAAAAGCGATACATAAGGAGTGAATTTAGTTGAATACGACCTTAAAACGTTTTGACCGCCAATTCGGTGTCCATGTCTTAAACGGACTCAGTATCGGCATCTTAGTTGCTCTCATCCCGGGAGCATTGCTTGGTGAACTTGCCAAAGCCTTGCTTCCCTATTTTTCTCCTGCACAACATATCATTGACTCGACTGCTCTTGCGATGCGGCTTTTGCCGATGGTCATCGGTGTCGCCGTTGCCATGCAATTCAAGGCAACCCCGATTGAAGCGACCTCGATTGGTCTTGCGACTGTCGTCGGATCCGGTGTCGCAAGCCGAACCGAGACCGCCGGTTACTTATTCGTCGGGACAGGCGATGTCATCAATGCCGGATTGACAGCCGCAGTCGCAACTGCCCTTGTCATCTGGCTCGGAAATCGTTTTAAGACGTATACGGTTCTCGTCATCCCGACCTTAATCATCGTCGGAGCCGGCGGAATCGGTGTCCTGACCTATCCGTTTGTCACGAAGATCACAGCCACGATCGGTCAGGTGATTACACACTTTACTGTTCTTCAACCGGTATTGATGGGCATTGCCTTAGCCGTTACTTTTTCGGTTCTGATCGTATCGCCGCTCTCGACGGTCGGGATTGCAACAGCCATCAGTTTATCCGGTGTTGCGGCAGGAGCCGCCAACCTTGGTGTTTGTGCGGCTGGCTTCGGACTCGCGATTGCCGGGTGGCAGGCCAATTCCCGCGGCACGTCCATCGCTCATTTTTTAGGCTCTCCTAAAATTCAAATGGCGAATTTCATTCGCAATCCGATCATGATTCTGCCCGTTATGTGCAGCGCTGCCGTACTTGGCGGACTCGCAGGTGTACTCGGTATTCAAGGGACTCCTTTCAGTGCCGGATTCGGTATGTCCGGTCTGATTGGTCCAATCAATGCGCTCCACTTGATGGCAGGCGGCTGGACGTGGATCAACATTTCGCTTGTCTTCGGACTGTTTATTGTTTTGCCGGTGATCCTGTGTCTTCTGTTCCATCAACTCTTCCGCCGTTTTCGTCCCTGGACGAATCACGAGCAGTACCGACTTGATTTTGATTGACTAAAAAAACAAGCAGACGCTGACTCATCAGCGCTGCTTGTTTTTTTGCTCATTCCGTTATACAAACTTCAACAAATCAAGCGGTGTCTCCAGCTGATGGTCAGCCGTCTTCCATTCTTGTTCTGTTCCAAAACCGAAGCAACAAATCGCTACCGGCATATTTTGTAGTCTGGCCGCCTCAACGTCCGATGAACGGTCGCCGACCATCAGATAGTCGACCTCGCCAAACTCTTCACGATGTGCAGCTAAAATGTCTGCTTTTTGTTTCCCGTTCACCGACTCCAAACATTTCGGACTTGTAAAATAAGACCGAATGTTCTGGCTGTCGAGGACAAGGTTTAAATAATGTACCCCGCAATTGCTTGCTGTTGATACGATATGTCCCTGATTCGTCAATTGTTCCAATAATTCTCGAATGCCATCAAACAGAACATCTTGATTCTGCATCGTTTGCTCCAAGTGATGATGACGTTTTCTGCGAATCTCTTTAATGTCGTTTTCAGAAGCATCCGGGATTGCTTTTCTCCAAAAAGCATTACCCGCCAAACCATAACTCGACTGGACACTTGCTTTGGATGGTTTGACCAGATGCGGCATATCTTCCATCGCAAGATGAATTGCCTCTGTCATCTGATCGGTCGAGTCGATCAATGTACCGTCAATATCAAATAAAATCACTGCCATGTGAACACTCCTCTATTTTTTAGATACAGCTTGTTTTTTCATGAGCGTTTTTTTTCGGAAATACAAATAACCTGCACCAAAAACGATGAGCCCGACTATCCAGGGAAGGTAATGGTGGAATTCAGGATGCCGCCCCATCATGCCATGTCCAAGTTTCTTTCCGCCCCAGATAAAAAAAGCGGACCACACAAAAAAAGAAATCGTCGTCGCAATCGTAAAGGTGAGACGCGAGACCCCGGTCAACCCTGCACCAATCGCAAATCCCATCCGCCACATCGGTGACAACAATAAGATGAAACGGCCGCGCGTATCCATTTGACGTTGGAATCGCACCATCTTCGTTTCAGAAATACGAAACCATCTAAAAATTCGTTTCAGTAAACGGTCACTTCCGAGGCGCCCGATTGTAAAGAAAATATTTTGACTGATCACAAAACTCATGACGGCCACGATCAACATGACAATCAGGTTAAACTCGGTTGTGTGAACCAGATAGCCTGCATATGCAAGCGGCACTTCACTCGGTAAAAAGGGGAACATCAAACTCAACATGATTCCAAAATAACCGTATGATTCAATCCATGAATGCCAAGCCATTCCATACCTCCTTCCCCAAAAAGTTTCTTTGTTTCTAGTGTAACGAACTTTCAAGGACGCGTACAGAAATGACGTTTTTGTTTCCTGTAAAACAAGAGCGGGTTTTCGATTGACCGCAAGTGTACGAAACGAGGACTTTCATCCAAACGAAAACAGAAGGCGGATTCAAAATCCACCTTCTGTTTTATATACGGACCAACTGTCTCAGTCCGGTTGTCTCATGAAATTAGTAAGCATCCTCACTTTGGAGCGGCTGCGTACTTGCTTTTTGTTGCTCATCCTGCCAATCACTGAATCGTGTCAACTCTTCGAAAATCGTTTTCGTCACGAACAGGATGATGGCGATATCATCCGCAAATCCGAAACCTAATACAAAGTCCGGCACTAAATCGATTGGTGACACGAGATAAATCAAGGCCCCGATTACTTTCAAAATCGTCGTCCGGCGAATATTTCGGTATTCACCGGATTGATAGGCACGAACCATATCGATGAATAAACGGACGGGAGAAAAAACGACCGACAGTGTAGAATTTTTATTTATTTTTTCGCTTGCGCGCCGTAACATCGAATTCGTTTTTTTAGGTTGATTGATATAAGACTTGGCTTTTTCTGCGTACTTTTCTTCTTCTGTCTCGAGCTTTTGATTTGATAAATCCATCAAAAATCCCCCATTCAGCATAGTAGTGGTATTACCTAATCACTATATTCCCCAAACAGTATCCCGGTAATCATTTCTTAACTCAGCCTGTCAGGTTTTAATTGATTCCTTTTCGGCTATTCCATTAAAGCAGATAACACAATACACGATACTCACCGATTAGGAGTGATTTACAATGAACCATGTTAACCAGACAGTCATCATCACCGGTGCCGCCAACGGAATCGGCGCAACGCTTGCGAAGACGTATGCCCAAAAAGGAGCAACTGTCATTTTAGCAGATGTCGATCAAATGACGGGTGACGAAGTCGCAGCCGACATTGAATCAGATGGCGGAACGGCCTATTTCTATCACCTGGATGTCCAAGACGAACACGACGTTAAACTGTTGATCGACAAAGCACTTGAACACACCGGCAGAATCGACATCGTCATTAATAACGCCGGAATCATCGTTCGAAAGCCGATCCTCGAGTTGTCTCTCGAAGAGTGGGACCGTGTCCAGCACACGAATTTACGCAGTATTTTTCTGACGACCAAAGCCGCAGCACCACATTTGAAAAAAAATCCGACCGGAGGACGGATTGTCAATCTTGCTTCGACACGCGCCTATATGTCTGAACCGGATACGGAATCTTACGCCGCCACGAAAGGCGGAATTGTTGCTTTGACACATGCACTCGCTGTTTCATTAGGACCGGATCGGATCTTGGTCAACGCGATTGCTCCGGGTTGGATCGAGACGGGAAACTATCACGAACTGTCACCGGAAGATCACAGCCAACATCCGGCCGGCCGTGTCGGAAAACCGGAAGATGTGGCTCGGGCAGCCTTGTTTTTGACTGATCCGGAAAATGACTTCTTGACGGGTGAAACGTTGATCCTTGACGGAGGTATGACAAAAAAAATGATCTACGAAGAGTGAAATCTTTTAAAATATCCTTTTTCTTAATCAGTTAAACCTTTTTCAGTACAGCATCTTTTTAATATTACAAACTCATATCAGTGACTTTTAAAAGTGAATGAAGCCATTCACTTTTTTTATTTCACCTTCTTTTTCCGCTCTGTTACCGGCTTTTCACCGTTCACTGAAAATGACTCCCGCCTTGTCTTCCATAAAAAAAGTGGTACTCCCTGATAATTTCCACATAATATTTTAATGAAATTGTAAAGGTGATACTGCTCTTTTCTTGTTAGAGTGGAACAGGTATCGCTTCCAAAGCATGAATCTGTATCAAGGAAGGAAGGAACGTTCTAATTATGAAGCCATCTTTACGACAATCGATTGGTCTGACGCTGATGACCATGACGTTACTCATTCATCCACTTGCGAATCCTGTTGGTGCCGCAGGTTCTTATAAAGAAAAACAACAGCAAAATCAACAGCAACAGTCAAAACAAAAACAAGCACTTTCCAATAAGAAAACACAACTGTCGAAAGCACAGCAAAAAGTGTACGCCATCGATCAGCAAATCAACGGCTTAACGTTACAAGTCGTTGAGAATCAACAAAAAATTGATCAGAATACTCGACAAATCAAGCGACTTGAACAAAAAATCCGTCTGCTGAAAGAAAAAATCACGAAACAAGAAAAAATGTTGGGTGACCGCCTGGCTGTCCGTCAAGCCAAAGCAGATCAAGATCCTTTACTTGAAGCGGTATTCGGGGCCAAAGATGTCGGCGATATGATCAGCCGCTTCAATGCGTTTAATACGATTGCGGAAAGTGATGCGTCGTTATTAAAAGACTATGAACAAAACAAACAACAGTTGGCGACCGCTCAGAAAAAATTGCGTCAGACACGACTTGATTTGATTGATGACCGGACCAACCTTAAGAACAAACAACGCGAGCTGAAAGCAGAGAAAACGAAACGCACTTCTTTGCTCAACCGTCTTAAATCAGAAAAACGTTCAATAGAGACAACCATCTTGAGCTTGAAAGATGCTTCAGCACAATTAAAAGCGCAGGAAGCTGCTGCCAAAGCTGCTGCCAAAGCCGCTAAACAACAAGCAGCCGCGCAATCGGCGCAACCTGCTTCCAGCATCAAAGCAAGTACAAAAGTCATCTCGAAAGCAACCGGGAAATTCATCAAGCCTGCTGCCGGTTCGGTTTCCCAAGGAATGGGAGCAGCGAGCGGTAGTAATGGATATGCCTATCATAATGGAATCGACTTGGCGGGACCCGTTAATTCACCAATCGTCGCTTCCGCCAGCGGAGTCGTCATTCAGGCAAGTTCTGGTGGCCCTTACGGCAATCACGTTTATCTTTCGCATAATATCGGCGGCAAGACCTATACAACCGTCTATGCCCATATGAACTCGCTGACCGTCAAAGCAGGTCAAAACGTCAAACAAGGTCAGCAGATCGGAAACCTCGGCAGTACAGGAAATTCGACTGGACCACACCTTCACTTTGAAATTCATGACGGTGGCTATCAGTACAATGCCAACGGTCGGACAAACGAACTGAATCCAAGTGATTTCTTCTAAAACGTGACAAACTCACCGTAATTTTTTACGGTGAGTTTTTGTCCTGCATCATTATAATTTAAATTGACTCGTTTGATGATCAAGTGAGGTCGTCGTCTGCTCAAGCTCTTGCATCAGTTGATGAATCTGTTCAAACGATGCTTGTTGATCGCGCATCGAAGCAGCGACTTCTTCATTTCCGGCTGCCAACTCCTCCATCACACCACTGACCGAACTGACTTGATTCACGACTTGATTGGCTTGATCTTTCGACTGAAGCAACTGCGTCGTCATGAAGTGGACAGCTTCCGTGACATCGGCGACGTGCGTCCGTGTTTTTTCAAATGCCAATTTGACTTCCGCAAAGTTCTGAACTTGATGTTCCTGTTCTTTTTCTGAGCGAAGCAAGGCTTCTTGTAAAATCGCTCCATCCGCACGAATCGAGCGGACGAGTGAAAAGATCGAGCGGGTCGCTTGATGGGTTTCGTCCGCCAACTTCTTCACTTCACTTGCAACCACTGCAAACCCACGTCCCGCTTCTCCGGCTCGTGCCGCTTCGATTGCCGCGTTTAACGACAGCAGATTGGTTTGGGCGGAGACGCTTGAGACAAGTTGTGCCATCTGTTCAATCTGTTGGGTCTGCTGCAGGAATCCGGCCAGTTTGCGACCAAGTTCCTGATTTTGAAGGGAGGCCGTTTCAAGCGATTCTGCCTGTTCCTGCATAATTGTCGCACTTTTCCCCATCGTCGTATCTGCCAGTTGTCCCTGGCTTAATGCCTGTTGCGCCCGTTGTTCACTCTGCTCGAACAACGTACTCATGTCTGTAATCGTACTGACCGTCATCTGCAGATCGTCCGAGACGGTTTGGGTGCCGCTTGCCATTTCGTTGATCGCATGTGTCATGTTTCCGGACACTTCGACGATATTTGCATTTTCAGCTGTCGCCTGTTCGCTCATCTGATTGATGGTCGTCGATGTTTGACTGATTGTACCGATCACTCCGTGAAGTGTACCTTGCATCTGGGCAATCGCCGACTCGAGTCGTCCGATTTCATCCGTCCGTCCGGAAACTTGCAGTTGTTGCGACACATCGCCTTGTGAAATCTGTTCCGCCGTTTTGACGACACGGCTGATCGGGCGTGTGATGCTGCGGGCAAAATACCAGTTATAAAGTGCCAAGGCAATGAGCAGAACAAACGTCGCAATCAGGACAGAACGTGTCAGGTTCAACGTCTTGTCTTTTGCCTCTTGTTGCAAGACATCATAAAACTCACCGTTTTTCGTATGTAACGTATACAGATCACTCAATACACCCTCAATTCGTGCTGCGTACGACCGGATCGTAATCGGATTGAGTTCGTTCAGCAACGTTTCCCGTTCGGAAGATAAGGCTGTATACTTCATTTTCGCCCGGTCCAAGTCCTGTTGAAAACGGTCAATCAAGTATGCTTTTTGGAGCGCATTTAATGCCGCCTCATTTTTCTGACTGAGGGCGAGTGCCTGTTCCTTTTGGTTTTCTGAAGGTTGGCTCGCCAGACGGTTCCATGCCGCCTGCTCATACAATAGTTTCGTCTCCAGTTCAGAAATCTCAACGAGCTGTTTTCCGTAATCTTCGTTGTACGATTGAATTTGCCGTAACTCAAATAACGTCCAACCCATCAAGGCGACGACACTGACGATTGTCACGAGCGTCGAAACTAAAAATCGTTTTCGTAACGTCATTGTACATCCACCTTTCCTTCCAATACATCTTGTTTCAATTGTTCGAGCTGTTGCAGTTCTTTTGGTGTGAAGTTGGCATTGCGAATCGGTGCCAATTGAATCGCTCCGTCCTTCACCCCTAACACGATTTGACCGGATTGCAGACCGGATGCTTTGACCGTGTCCCCGATTTTCGTAATCGCGAGATCGACCTGTTTCAGCATGGATGTCATGACGGCGTCCGGTGCAATCGTTGTCTGGTCACTGTCGACACCAATTGCTTTTTTGCCGTTCGCTTCCGCCGCTTCAAGGACACCGCTGCCGGTTAATCCCGCCGCTGCGTATAACACATCCGCCTTCTTTTTCATTTGGGCGTCCGCCAGTTGTCTCCCTTTGTCCGGTGCGGCAAAATCTTCCGCATAATCCACGAGGACACGGATATCCGGATTGACGGCTGTCGCCCCTGCTTTGTATCCTTTTTCAAACTTTTCGATGAGTGGCGACTTCATGCCGCCGATGAAACCAATCGTTTCACTTTCTGATTGGATGGCCGCTGCTGCCCCTGCCAGGTAACTGCCCTCATCTTCTTTGAACGTGACGGATAATACATTCGGCAACTCCGACACTGCATCAATCAGTGCGAACTGTTGTTTCGGATACTGCTTGGCGACCTTCTCCAAATCCGCTTGCCCCATGAAACCAAGACCGACGACAACGGTTGGTTTTTGTTTGGCTAATGTAGCAAACGCCACCTCGTATGACTTCGTTTCATTCAGTTCTCTATAATCAATGAACCAATCTTCCTTTTCACGAAGTAAGGACATGCCACTCATTGCAGCATCGCTGAATGACTGATCCCCTAATCCGACATCCGATAATACGACCGCCATCTCCCGGCGCTCCTTTACTGCTTGTTGTGGGTCATCGATGACGCTACCGCACCCCGCCAGACCAACTGTCAGCGCAAGTAAGGATAATCCGATTCGTTTTGACATTTTTCCACTTCCCCTCCCTGTTCTACACTGGATTATCGGAAGGGTTGTCTGACTTCTTAACCTAAAAATCAAATTCAGAATTGTTTTAAAACAAAAAAACGTGTCCTTCTCGCAACAGAAGTTGCAAAAAGGACACGCTGATGGGTGAATCCGATTAAATTAGTAATCGCTGTCCGAAGAACCGCCTGTGACGATCGCGATTCCGGCAGAAGCACCGATGCGTGTTGCGCCGGCATCGATCATTGCTTTTGCTCCTTCGAAGTCACGGACACCACCTGATGCTTTCACACCGATGTCAGGTCCGACTGTCTCACGCATGAGACGAATGTCTTCTACTGTTGCGCCGCCTGTTGAGAAACCAGTTGACGTCTTAACGAAATCTGCGCCTGCTTTGACTGATAATTCAGCAGCTGTTTTGATTTCTTCTTTTGTTAAGAGGCAGTTCTCAAAGATGACTTTGACAAGTGTGCCGTTTGCCGCTTCGACAACCGCACGGATGTCGCGTTCAACGAGTGAAAGATCGCCGTCTTTTAACGCACCGATGTTTAAGACCATATCGATTTCTGTTGCACCGTTTTTGATGGCATCTTGTGTTTCAAATGCTTTCACTTCTGGCGTGTTCGCACCGAGTGGGAAGCCGATCACCGTACAGACTTTGACGGCATCGTCTGATTTTAAGAGTTCTGCTGCGAGTGCAACGTTTGTCGGGTTGACACAAACGCTTGCAAATTTGTATTCGAGTGCTTCTTTACAAAGTGTTTCGATTTGGGCACGTGACGTTTCTGCTTTTAAAGCCGTGTGGTCGATCATTGCTGCTAAATTCATGATTAGTTCCTCCTTAAGGGTATCCCTTATACTCTGTTTCCATTCTATCACGCAAGAGGTCAGACTTCTATCTTTTTACGCTACTTTCCTCAGCTGTTTTTTTCGAATCAACAAACCGTTTAGTGTAAAGACGAATGCAGCCGACCAAATAAATGTAAACGCAATCAAGTGAGTTCCCGTAAAGGGTTCGCCGTACAGGAGGACACCGATGGCAAGCGACAACGTCGGGGCGACGAACTGTAGAAAACCGACGACCGTAAACGGAATCCGTTGAGCGCCAAATCCGAACAATAACAACGGAACGGCCGTGATCACACCGGTCAATACAAGTCCGGTCGTCACGAAACCGGACGACGTAAACGTTTCTTGTCCGCTGACACCCATGTAGCCTAAGAACAGGATTGCGATTGGTAATGGCGCGAGTGTCTCAATCGTCAGACTGACCGTTGATTCTAAAGGACGTTGTTTTTTGACGACGCCATAAAAGCCGAAACTGAAGGCTAGTGCCAAGGAAATCCAAGGAAATTTCCCATAGCCGATCGTGAGGATCAAGACACCGATCGTTGCAAGCAGAATCGCAAGCCATTCGATCCGCGACAGTTTTTCCCGGAAAAAGAACACCCCGAAAATGATGCTGACGATCGGATTAATGTAATAGCCGAGCGAGGCCTCGACGATGAAGTTATGATTGACCGCCCAGATGTAGATGAACCAGTTCATGCTAATGATCAGCCCGTTCAGGAAAAAAAGTCGTCGGGTGAACGGATTTTTCAAGGCTCCGGTAAACTTTGGCAACGCCTTTTGAACATATAATAACAGCAGTAAAAAAATGAACGACCAGACAATCCGGTGCGCTAAAATTTCTTCGCTCGAGACACTGGCGAGCAACTTCCAGTAAATCGGCAACAAGCCCCAAATGACGTAAGCGGCTAATGTCGCAAACAAACCCGATTTATTCATTGTTAGTTTCCTCTTTTCTGAATCACGATACTTTTTTCATCTTCATCCGACCGCTCGATATCCCGCTGATGGTAAAGACAGCAACAGCCAACCAAATGAACAAGAACGCGATGAAGTGAATCGGTGTAAAGATGTCATTGAATAAAAAGACACCGAGAATCAAGGTCAGGGTCGGAGCGATATATTGTAAAATCCCGACATAGACAAACGGAATTTTCGGCATTCCGTATCCGAACAACATCAATTGCACCGCAGTCGCTACGCCAAGCATGACGATGGCAAACAAGGCTTCTGTCGGAAGAGCAATCGGGTTCGCTCCTGTAATCCCAAGTGTCAACACGGCAAACGGCAACGTGACAAGCGTCTCAAGAAACAGACCGGATAACGGCTCGGCCGCCGCCTTTTTTTTGAGGACACCATAAAAAGCAAACGAGATGGCAAGTGAAAACGCGATAAGCGGAAACTTTCCATAGCCAAACGTTAAAATTAGGACACCAGTGATGGCGCTCGCCATCGCAAGAAGCTGTGCCCGGTTCAGACGTTCACCAAAAAACAACAAGCCGAATAAGACACTGACGAGTGGATTGATGTAATAGCCGAGCGAGGATTCGACGATGTATCCTTCGCCAATCGCGTACAGGTACAAGGTCCAGTTTCCCCCAAGGACAAGTCCTGCCCCTAAAACGGTATTGCGTTGACGTTTACTTCGCCAGAGTTGCTTGACGTGCTTGAACTTCCCTGTCAGTCGCAGTAACAACGTGACAAAGATAAAGGCACTGATGATTCGGATTGAGACGACTGTCCACGCTGGTACCTCATCCGCAAACAGTTTATAGATCGGCAGCAATCCGCCGATCACATAGGCGACGAACGTCGCACTCATTCCCCGTTTATCCACGATGAACCCCCTTTTCCTTATATGTATACAAGTAAAGCCGCCATCATCATGGCGACTTTTTGAGCTTATTGTTGATCGAGAATCTGGAACAACGTTTTCATTTCCGTCTCCGTCAAGTCGCGCCATTCCCCAATCGGTAAATCACCGAGTTCGACGTTCATAATCCGGACACGTTGCAGGCGTTTGACCCGGTAACCAAACTCTTTGCACATCCGGCGAATTTGCCGGTTCAACCCTTGTGTCAAAACGATTCGGAACGTCCGCGACTCGAGCTGTTCAACGACACATTCCTTCGTCGTCGTTCCAAGAATGTCGACGCCGCTCGCCATCCCTTCGATAAACGTTTCCGTGATCGGTGCGTCAACCGTTACGATGTACTCTTTATCGTGGTTGTTTTCCGCACGTAAAATCCGGTTGACGATATCCCCGTCGTTCGTCAGGATGATCAGTCCGTCCGAATCTTTATCAAGTCGTCCAATCGGGAAAATCCGTTTCGGATGATTGACGAAATCAATGATGTTCCCTTCGATGTCACGCTCTGTCGTACACGTGATTCCGACCGGTTTGTTTAAGATCAAATACTCAAGTTCCGGCTTCGCTTGTAACGGTTGTCCATCGATCTCGACGGCATCTGTTTTTTCTACCTGCGAGCCGAGTTCGGCTACATTTCCGTTAATCGTCACACGTCCGGCATCGATTAATTTATCGGCTGCCCGCCGGGAACAATATCCTGTTTCACTGATGAATTTATTAATTCGCATAAGTTTGTGTCCTCTTTCTCTTGTGTAATCTTTACTCAGTGTAGCGTATCCGTTACCTGAAAACAAAATAATTTATCACACCAAAAATAAAGTTCGTCTTCCGGTTACCGGAAGACGAACTCATTTCAGATCGCTTGTTCTTTTAATGTCTCCATGACACGGACAAATTGTCCGTCGTTCATTGGATAACCGGCTTTGGTAATTTTGACACGAACGAGTTGACCAATCAATGATTCGTCCCCTTCGATCGCGACACGTAAGTAATTATCGGTATAACCGACAAGACGACCGCCTGCTTCTTCCGAAAATTCTTCCGGAATGATTTCAAGCAGTTCTCCCTCGTATTTCGATGCATATTCTTTCGCCAGTTGATCCGACAAAGCAATCAACCGGGCGACACGTTGTTCTTTGATGTTCTCATCGACTTGATCATCCATCATCGCAGCCGGTGTACCGGTCCGTTTCGAATACGGGAAGACATGCAGTTCACTGAACTTATGATCGTTGATGAAGTTAAACGTCTCCATAAACTCTTCTTCCGTCTCCCCCGGGAAACCGACGATGACGTCAGACGTGATCGCACAATCCGGTAAGACTTCTTTTAAGCGCGTGATCCGTTCACCGAACTCCGCCATCGTATACTTCCGGCGCATCCGGCGCAAGACCGTATCCGATGCCGATTGAATCGGAACATGAAGATGTCGGACGACGATCGGCGAATCTTTTAAGACGTCCAGTACTTCATCTGTGATTTGGCTTGCTTCAATCGAAGAAATCCGAAGCCGTTCGAGACCTGTCACGGACTCGAGCGCTTTTAACAATTTCGCTAAGTTGTAGTCTTTGAGGTCTTCCCCGTAACCGCCCGTGTGAATACCGGTCAGAACGATTTCCTTATAACCTGCATCCACTAATTGTTGTGCTTGCTTCAAGACATCTTCCGGTTGACGGGAACGCATCAGACCACGTGCCCACGGAATGATACAAAACGTACAGAAGTTGTTGCAGCCTTCTTGAATCTTCAGGGAAGCCCGCGTCCGGTCCGTAAAGGCCGGGACGTCGAGTTCTTCATACACTTTTGCCTTCATGATGTTCCCGACGGCGTTGATCGGCATCCGTTCTTCGCGGAACTGTTCGATGTAACCGATCATCTTGTGGCGGTCCTGTGTCCCGACGACGACATCGACTCCCGGAATCGCCATGATTTCAGCAGGAGATGTCTGGGCATAACAACCGGTGACACAGATGACACTGTCTGGATTTTGACGGATTGCCCGTCGGATGACTTGGCGGCTCTTTTTGTCGCCCGTATTTGTTACTGTACATGTATTGACGACATAAACGTCGGCATGATCTGCAAAGTCAACACGTCCATATCCCGCATCCTTGAACAGTTGCCAGACGGCTTCTGTCTCGTAATGATTGACTTTACAACCAAGCGTTTGAAAGGCAACAGTTGCCATTTCACTCACCCTTTCAATTCAAAATGATACGATACGGCGGACAGGACATAAAGTGGTGCCGTTTCCGTCCGTAAAATCCGTCGTCCGAGTGATGCCGGCACGAAGCCCACATCGGTTAAACGCGATACTTCCGTTTCCGTGAGTCCACCTTCCGGACCGATTACGACCAATAAGGAATCACCGGCTTGCAACCGTGACAGCGTAGAAGCGAAAGCTGCCGCTTCCCCGTCTTTCGCCGCTTCTTCATAGGCGATCAGACATGCCGTATAGTTGACCGCGTCTTGTAGGACTTCATCATACGTCACATAGTCAACCGTCGGCAAGTGCGCCCGGTACGATTGTTCGGCTGCTTCTTTGATGATTTTCTGGAGCCGTTCAAGCTTTTTCGGGATTTTTTTGGCATCCCATTTCGAGACCGAGCGGGCCGATTCAAAAACAAGCAGCTGACTGACGCCAAGCTCCGTCGCTTTTTGAGCAACCAGTTCGACCTTATCCCCTTTCGGTAACGCGTACGCAATCGTCACCTGGATCGGGAGTTCCGTTTCGATCGGTAATTCTTCAATCATTTCCGCGACGGCCGTTTGCTTTTCGAGTTGGTCGATTCGGCAACGGAACAGTCCCGTTCCGTCTAACACCAAAATCTCATCGCCGACATCCATCCGCATGACGTTTTTCATATGATGGGCGTCGTCTTTTGAGAGCGTGAAGGTATTTCCTACACGTGCGGTCGGATCTATGAAATATCGTTGCATCGGCTTAAGCCTCGCGTTTCGCGATAATCGCGACCCAGTCCTCGAGCTTCGTCGTCTCAACGATTGTGAACCCGGCATCGATCATTGCGTCACGCACCATGTCTTTTTTCTGACCAATGATGCCCGATGCAATGAAGTGTCCGCCCGGAAGCGTCAACTTATACGCATCGTTCACGAACAGTAAGATGACTTCCGCCAGGATATTGGCGACAATCAACTCGACCGGTTCTTTCAATTCCTTCATCAAATCGCCTTGACGGACCGTCACTTGCTGACTGACTTGATTTAGTGCCACGTTATCCGTTGCCGAACGAACCGCCACTTCATCCAAATCAAGTGCAAAGACATCCTTTGCCCCGAGTTTGGCTGCTGCAATCGCCAGAACACCTGAACCCGTTCCGACATCGACGACACGGTCGTTGTCTTTCAGGTAATTTTCAATCGCCTGAATACAAAGGACTGTCGTCGGATGTGTTCCTGTTCCAAATGCCATCCCGGGATCGAGTTCGATGATCTTTTCATCCGGTTGCGGTGTGTAGTCTTCCCACATTGGAACGACCGTCAGATGACGGCTGATTTTAACGGGTTTATAAAACTGTTTCCACGAATGGGCCCAGTCTTCTTCGTCCACTTGTGTCAGCGTGACAGTTCCTGCACCAATCGTCAGACCGAATTTCGTCAGCATCTGAATATCGCGCTCGATTCCTTTGATCGTATCCGTCAAATCACTGCTTTCCGCAAGATACGCTTTGACGAGAACACCGCTGTCCGGATATTCATCGCGCTTCTTCTCATCCCAAATTTCACCGAAGTTGTCTTCACGATGCGACATCATCTCGAAATCCTCTACGTCCTCGATGACGACACCACTCGCTCCCGCCTCATGTAAGATGTTCGAGACTGCTTCGATTGCTTCTTGTGTCGTATGGACACAGACTTCTGACCATTTCATTTCCTGTCACGCTCCTTTAGTGAATCACCCTGTAAAGAATGTTTTGATCCGGCTGAATACGCCTTCGTGTTGTTCCTCGACACCTTTTTCGTCACTGATTTCGTTAAACTCACGGAGTAATTCCTTTTGGCGGTCCGTCAGGTTTTTTGGTGTGATGATGACGACGTTGACGTATTGATCCCCGTGATGACCTGAACGGACGTTTGGCATCCCTTTGCCGCGCAGACGGAAACGTGAACCTGTTTGTGTGCCGGCTGGAATTTTCAAACTGACCTTTCCGTGAACAGTCGGTACTTCGATTTCGTCTCCAAGCGTCGCTTGTGTGAATGTCAACGGCATGTCCATGACGATATGATCGTCGACCCGTTCAAACAATTCATGTTCCCGTACACGAACGACGACATACAGATCTCCGAACGGTCCACCATTGACACCCGCTTCCCCTTTACCGGCCAAGCGGATCTGTTGCCCGTTGTCGATCCCGGCTGGAATCTTGACACGGACATCTTTGTTTTTACGGACACGTCCGGCACCACGACATGTTTCACATGGTTCTTTGACGATTTGCCCGCGTCCATGACACGTTGAACATGTCGTTTGATTGACGACACGACCAAACATCGTGTTTTGCTCGACGTTGATGTGTCCTGATCCACCACAACGTTTACATGTTTCCGGATGTGTTCCCGGTTTGGCACCTGAACCGTGACATGTTCCGCAGTCTTCTTCGACCGGAATCGTGATGACTTTCTCGACACCCGCGAACGCTTCCATGAAGTCGATTTCTTCGACATATTGCAAATCCTGTCCTTTGCGTGGAGCATTCGGATCTTGACGGCGTCCGCCGCCGAAGAACATGTCAAAGATGTCGCCGAACCCTTCCGCTCCGCCGAAGCCGCCGCCACCTTGTGATGGATCTTGGTGACCGAACTGGTCGTAGCGGGCCCGTTGATTGTCGTCTGACAATACTTCATACGCTTCAGACAGCTCTTTGAATTTTTGGTCGGCATCAGCTTCCTTGTTAACGTCCGGATGGTATGTCCGGGCAAGTTTTCGGTAAGCTCGTTTGATTTCTGCTGCTGAGGCATCGCGCGCGACGCCCAACACTTCATAATAATCGCGTTTTTCCACGTGCATTCTCCCTCTCTTTGGTTCCGATTCAATTCATACTGTTTGATTTTACCGAACTTCATGCGACATGGAAAGAGCCAAAGCGCGGATTACGCTTTGGCTCTCTCTAGCGCCCGAAAAATCGGTCGGTTACTTATTTGTTGTCTTTGTCGTCGACTTCTTCGAATTCAGCGTCCATGACGTTGTCGTCTTGTCCGCCTGCTTGTGCGCCTTCAGCGCCAGCTTGTTGTTGAGCCATGTTTTCGTAGACTTTTTGTGTCAACTCTTGAACGACTGTCGATAATTCGTCTTTCGCAGCACGAATCGCTTCGATGTCTGTTCCTGCAAGTGCAGTCGTGACTTTTTCTTTCGCTGCTTCTGCTTTTTCTTTATCTGCTGCGTCAATTTGCTCACCGAGGTCTTTGACCGCTTTATCTGTTGCGAAGACGAGTTGATCCGCTTCGTTGCGAAGTTCCACTTCTTCTTTGCGTTTGTTGTCTGCATCTGCGTTTGCTTCAGCATCTTTGACCATTTGGTCGATGTCTGCTTCAGTCAAGCCGCTTGATGATTGGATTGTGATCGATTGTTCTTTGTTCGTACCAAGATCTTTCGCTGATACGTTAACGATTCCGTTTGCATCGATGTCGAATTTAACTTCGATTTGCGGCACACCACGTTGTGCTGGCGGAATGTCTGTCAATTGGAAACGACCAAGCGTTTTGTTGTCTGACGCCATCGGACGTTCTCCTTGAAGAACATGGATGTCTACTGCCGGCTGATTGTCAGCTGCTGTTGAGAAGACTTGTGATTTCGAAGTCGGGATCGTCGTGTTACGGTCGATCAGTTTCGTCATCACGCTACCCATTGTTTCGATTCCGAGTGAGAGTGGTGTGACGTCGAGAAGGACAACATCTTTAACGTCCCCTGTTAATACGCCACCTTGAACAGCTGCTCCGAGGGCAACCACTTCATCCGGGTTAACCCCTTTGAATGATTCTTTGCCTGTGAAGTCTTGAACTGCTTTTTGAACAGCAGGAATACGAGTTGATCCACCGACGAGGATGATTTTGTCGATTTTGTCCGGTGTCATGCCAGCATCGCTGAGGGCACGACGTGTTGGAGCCATCGTCCGTTCTACGAGATCAGCTGTCAGATCGTCGAACTTCGCACGTGACAATGTCATTTCAAGGTGAAGCGGACCTGCTGCGCCGGCCGTGATGAACGGAAGGCTGATTTGTGTCGAAGAGACACCAGAAAGATCTTTCTTCGCTTTTTCAGCAGCATCTTTTAGACGTTGAAGCGCCATTTTATCTTGTGCAAGATCAATGCCGTTGTCTTTTTTGAATTCTGCGACTAGATGATCGATGATTTTTTGGTCAAAGTCATCGCCACCAAGACGGCTGTCACCGGCAGTTGACACAACTTCGAAGACACCGTCTCCAAGTTCAAGGATCGAAACGTCGAATGTACCGCCACCTAGGTCATAGATGAGAATCGTGTGGTCTTCACCTTTTTCAAGACCGTATGCAAGTGCTGCTGCTGTCGGCTCGTTGATGATCCGTTTGACGTCAAGACCAGCGATTGTTCCTGCGTCTTTTGTCGCTTGGCGCTCAGCATCGTTGAAGTAAGCAGGAACCGTGATGACCGCTTCCGTTACTTTTTCACCGAGGTAATCTTCTGCTTGTGCTTTGAGTTTTTGAAGAATGATGGCAGATACTTCTTGTGGTGTGTAGTCTTTGCCTTCGACTTCAACTTTATAGTCTGTACCCATGTGACGTTTGATCGACATGATTGTGTTCGGGTTTGTGATGGCTTGACGTTTTGCGACTTCCCCGACTTGACGCTCGCCGTTTTTGAAAGCAACGACAGATGGTGTCGTCCGGTTTCCTTCTGCGTTTGCGATAACGACCGGCTCTCCGCCTTCCATTACTGCGACACATGAGTTTGTAGTTCCTAAGTCAATACCAATGATTTTTGCCATGATAAATTCCTCACCTTCGAATAGTTATTGTAGTTTCAAGGACATCTTATTCTGCGACTTTGACCATACTCGGGCGGATGACACGATCGTGTAATTTGTACCCTTTTTGGAATTCAGCTGTCACAACGCCTGATTCGTGCTTTTCACTCGGCTCCTGAACGACTGCCTGATGCAGGTTCGGATCAAAGGCTTCTCCAACAGCTGGAATCTCAACGACACCTTCATTTTGGAGTGTTTCCACCAATTGACGTTTTACCATCTCGACACCCGCTAAAACAGACTTCGTTTCTTCGTTGTCCGATTCGATCTGCAACGCACGATCGAGGTTATCCACTAACGGGAGTAACTTTTCGACGATGGTCTGAGACGAGTACTTCGCACGGCTTTCGGCTTCAATCCGGTTCCGACGTTTGAAGTTGTCGAAATCCGCACGGAGGCGTAATTCTGATGCTTTTGCTTCCGCCAGTTGCGCTTCGAAATCCGGTGTCGGTGCTTCTTCGACGAGATCCGCCTGTACGACTTCTTCTTCCGTCACTTCAACTGCTTCTGTTTGTTGCTCGGTAGTTTCTTCATTATTGAGGTTTTGATTCTGCTTTTTTTCTTCCACTCTGAATCGAGCCCCTTTCTATATTCAATCTAAGTTGTTTTTACGCAACTCAGTTTGGAATGCTTGTAAAAGATGAATGATCGAGTTGATGCCTCGATTGTAATCCATCCGTTTTGGACCAATCAGCGCCAATGTCCCGAGTGAGATTCCATCTACGGAATAATGCGCCCGGATCACGCTACAGTCCTTCAGGGCATCGACATTGTTCTCGCTACCAATCGTAATCAAGATTTGATTATCGAGATTCGGACTTAAAAAATCAAACAAGGCTTCCTGCTGTTCAATCAATTCAAGAACCGGACGCAATTTCGCGACATCCTGAAATTCCGGCTGATCAAACATGTTGGCTTTCCCCCCGAGATAAATCAAGGGACGTCCTTCATCCTGATCCGTCAAGACGATATCAAGTGCTTTTGACAGCAAGGTCGTCTGTTCCGAATGCTCGGAACGGAACCGTCTGATTTCTTCGAGCAGACGTCCACGCAACATGCTCAGCGGCGTTCCGCGTAACGTCTGGTTCAATCGTTCCATCAAGCGACTTGCCGCCTCACGTGAGAGGGCTTCCGCGAGCTGAAGTGTCTTATGTTCGACATGCCCTGTCTCCGTCACCAAAACGATGACGACACGGCCTTCCGCTAAGGGAATCAGTTCTAAATGATGGAGGCGTTGCCCTTCTTCTTTTGGACCTAATACAAGCGTCGTATAATGTGTCAATTCGCTCAACAAGTCCGCTGTATGTCGGATCAACCGATCATTTTCATTCACGGAATGGGCAAATAACGATTTTAACGCCTTTGCCTCTTGCGGTGAGATGCTTTCCGGACGAATCAGATGATCGACATAAAATCGATATCCAAGCTCGGATGGAATTCGGCCGGCAGATGTATGCGGCTTTTCAATCAATCCCATTTCTTCGAGGTCCGCCATCTCATTTCGAATGGTCGCGGAACTGAACGTCACGTCACTCCGTTTTGAGAGCGTCCGTGAGCCGACGGGTTGAGCGGTTTTGATATAATCATCGACGATTGCACGTAAAATCAACAATTGGCGATCCGTCAGCACCTTCTTCACCACCTTATTTTGTTAGCACTCACTTTTAACGAGTGCTAATTACATCTTTACTATAAGGAATCATGGAAATGATGTCAACCAATTTGCTGAACCCTTTGAAGACTTTCCCATTCTGCGATACAGTGAAACAAACAAGAAAAGGATGAGGTCCATGCTGGAACTGTTTGCAATGGCCGGTGTGTTCGTCTGGGTATTCATCGCCATCATCGGAACAACCGCCTACTTTTTACGAAAACCCAAAAAATAAAACGGCGTCCGCATACTTTTGTATGGACGCCGTTTTATTTTTTAAACTTGATCTGTTTTCTGCTCTTCAATCTCTGCTTCACCGATAAACTCGGCAAACACTTCATTGGCGAGTGGTACACCGGCATCTGTCAGACGGATATGCGTCGCTGTCCGCTCGACCAGTCCGCGCGGCAACAATTTCGCAATCGTCTGTCCAAAGACTTGGTCAAGCGAGTACCCGTATTTCGCTTCGAAGTGCTGTTCAGACACCCCTTCTTTCATCCGTAATCCGAGAAACATCTCTTCTTCCATCCGTTCCACTTCCGTCAATAACGTCTCATTGCGGACCGGTAACCCCTCCGCTTTGATGTAGTGCGGAATCGGTGCGATGTTCGCCCGACGCGTCTTGTTGATATAACTGTGTGACCCGGCACCAAATCCGTAATATTCGTCATTTTCCCAGTAGACCCGGTTATGCCGGCTTTCCCGACCCGGTAAAGAAAAGTTCGAAATTTCATATTGATGCAATCCACCGGCTTCAATCGTTTCAATCATTAAACGGTACATATCCGCCTCTAGATCCTGCGTCGGCAACGGCAACTTCCCTTTTCGTTCTTGAATCGCAAAAACCGTATGCGGCTCAAGAATCAAAGAGTATGACGAAATATGCGTAATCGGTAAACGCAAGGCCCGTTCGACATCATACCGGACTTGTTCGAGCGTTTGATTCGGTAATCCGAACATCAGATCCACCGAGATGTTATCAAATCGTTTCGCAGCATGCTCCAATGTCTCGGCCACTTTAGCTTCCCGATGCGTCCGACCGATCCGTTCGAGTAATCCGTCGTCAAACGATTGAACACCAAAACTGACCCGGTTGACGCCGCCCGCTTTCATGATATCGAGTTTTTCCGGCGAGACGCCGTCCGGATTGGATTCGACCGTATATTCCAAGGTGTCATCCGTCAGCGGTAAAAGATGTTTTTTAATGATGTCCATCAAGCGTTGCATTTGATCTTCGTTTAAGGCGGTCGGTGTACCTCCCCCGATAAAAATCGTTTCGAGTCGATCCGTCTGATACTGTTGTAACGTCAGTTCGATTTCTCGTTCTAACGCATCCAGATATTCAGCGACCGGCTGATTTTTTAAAAAGACTTTATTAAAGTCGCAATAGTAACAAATATGTTCACAAAACGGAATGTGGACATACGCGGCGCGTGGAGTCATTTCGCCTCATCCTTTCTTTACTTAAACAGAAAAAGGGTGCGCCAAAACGCCCCCTTTGTTTCTTCTCTCAATCTTCATCCATCGACAGAACCGACATGAAGGCTTCTTGCGGTACCTCTACCGAGCCTACCATCTTCATCCGTTTCTTACCTTCTTTTTGCTTTTCGAGCAATTTACGCTTACGCGAGATATCTCCCCCGTAACACTTGGCGAGAACGTTTTTCCGCAACGCCTTGATTGTCGAGCGGGCAACGATTTTTGTTCCGACGGCGGCTTGAATCGGTACTTCAAACTGCATCCGCGGAATCAGTTCTTTCAATTTATCAACGATGACTTTCCCGCGTTCATACGCAAAATCACGGTGAACGATAAAGCTCAGTGCATCGACGTTTTCGTTATTCAAGAGAATATCCATCTTGACGAGACGTGACTGCTGATAACCAATCAACTCGTAATCAAGCGATGCATATCCCTTTGTACTAGACTTCAGCTGATCGAAGAAATCATAGACGATTTCCGACAATGGAAGTTCATACGTGATTTTGACACGTGTCGTATCGATGTACTCCATATCGACGAATGTCCCACGTTTCTTTTGACAGAGTTCCATGATGGCACCGACGTAATCATTCGGTGTCATGACCGCCGCTTTGACGTAAGGCTCTTCAATGAACTCGACTTTTTGCTGTTCCGGCATCTTCGACGGGTTGTCGACGTGGAGCACTTCTCCGGCCGTCGTCGTCACATGATAGATAACCGATGGAGCTGTCGTAATCATATCAATGTTGAACTCACGTTCGATTCGTTCCTGAATGATTTCCATGTGAAGCATGCCAAGGAAACCACAACGGAAACCGAATCCGAGTGCTTGTGACGTTTCCGGCTCGAATTCGAGTGCCGCGTCACTTAACTGCAGACGTTCAAGTGCTTCACGTAAATCGTTGTAACGTGCGGCATCAATCGGATAGAGACCACAGTACACCATCGGATTCATCTTCCGGTATCCCGGTAGAGCTTCTTGAGCCGGTTGTTTCGCCAAGGTAATCGTATCCCCGACGCGGACATCGCCGACGGTTTTAATGGAAGCAGACAACGTTCCAACATCGCCGACTGTCAATTCTTTCTGACGGAGTGGTTTCGGTGTCGACACGGCGAGTTCCAAGACTTCAAAGTCTTTCCCGGTCGACATCATCCGAATCTTGTCGCCGACTTTAACCGTTCCGTTAACGACACGGATCGAAGCGACGACACCACGGTAGGCATCGTAATACGAATCAAAAATCAATGCTTCGAGTGGTGCTTCCGGATCCCCGGTCGGTGCCGGAACTTTTGCGACGATTTGTTCCAGAATTTCCTCAATCCCGATACCTGCTTTCGCAGACGTCGGAACGGCTTCTGAAGCATCGAGTCCGATTACATCTTCGATTTCTTGACGAACACGTTCCACGTCCGCCGACGGCAAATCAATTTTATTGATGATCGGTAAGATTTCTAAATCGTTATCGAGCGCCAAATACACGTTGGCAAGTGTCTGGGCTTCGATTCCCTGTGCGGCATCCACGACGAGTACAGCGCCCTCACATGCTGCGAGTGAACGTGATACTTCATATGTGAAGTCGACGTGTCCCGGTGTATCAATCAGATGGAGGATATATTCCTCACCATCTTTTGCCGTGTATTTCAACTGAACGGCATTTAATTTAATGGTAATCCCACGTTCGCGCTCTAAATCCATCGCATCCAGCGTCTGATCTTTCATCTCACGCGATGTCAACGCACCTGTTTTTTCTAAAATGCGGTCTGCAAGTGTCGATTTCCCATGGTCGATATGCGCGATGATGGAGAAATTACGAATACTTTTTTGCCGCTTTAAACGATCTGCATTATTCATGTTTATAGTCACCTTACCTTATAGTCAAACGTACATACGCTTCATTATACCAAAAATTACACGAGGTGCACCATCTCGTTTTGTTTTCCTGAAAAACAAAAATCGAAAGAAACCCTAGAGCTGTTATTGCTTTTAAGAAAAACGTTTGCTACAATTGTGTTTGTTCTGTTGAACGATAAATGCAGATATGCGAATATAAATCTCGAATGAGTTTTCTTGGAGGTGAATCATCCATGGCTAACATTAAATCAGCAATCAAGCGTGTTAAAACAGCTGAAAAACGCCGCGTCGCTAACGTACAACGTAAATCGTCTATGCGTTCAGCAATCAAAGCAGTCGAAACTTTCGCTACTGAAGGCAACAAAGAGCAAGCGCTCGTAGCTTTCAACACAGC
The DNA here is from genome assembly GCF_003598705.1 of Exiguobacterium sp. RIT452. Classification (NCBI taxonomy): domain Bacteria; kingdom Bacillati; phylum Bacillota; class Bacilli; order Caryophanales; genus Exiguobacterium; species Exiguobacterium sp. RIT452. The sequence continues at coordinate 117,696 of NZ_QXJB01000001.1, read as the reverse complement.
ATCTAAGAAAATCGACAAAGCTGCTGCTAAAGGTCTTATCCACAGCAACAAAGCTGGTCGTGACAAATCACGTCTCGCTCGACTCGTAAACGCACTTTAATTCTTCTTTGAAGGATACAGTGATCGATCGCCACTTGGAGCTTGCTCCAGTGGTGATTTTTTTATTCCTAAACAGAAACCGACTCAAAAAATAGACTTAACACAATAATAGAGAGGTGGACTGTTACGTCCGCCTCTCTATTGTTGTGCTGTTTTTTTAGAAGATGAATGAATTCCATCCATTATTCTTTCCTTGCGAAGCGGTCGACCATCACATGATGCGGACCAATCCCCTCAATCTCAAACGATTCACTGGCAATCGTCAGTCCGGACCGTTCGTAAAAAGGCACCGCCACGAGGCGGGCATTACACCACCAGCCACCAGCTTGTCTCGCCGCCAACACTTTACGTGCTTCTTCAAGCAGTGCCTTGCCGTATCCTTCACCCCGGACGTCAGGGCTCGTCGCCATCCCACGCAGTTGATACGTCAATTCAGGATCGGTTTCATGCGATCGGTTTGAAAATGTACCGACCGCAACAATCCGCCCGTTTTTGATGCCACCCAGGTGGAACGTTTTTTCCGCATGATCATCCGGATACGTACAGGTTTCAATCGGTTGATGCGGCCGTAACACTTCATGCCGCAGTGGAATCACTTCTGATGCTTGAATGAGTTGAATCTCCATGTTACAACCTCCTCACAAAGTGGCCAATCGTACGACAAGCGAATCAAATAAAATCCGTTTATCGCCGCGTCCGGTTTTCATCCCTTCGTCCGTTGTCGTAATGGCGATCAAGGCTTGTTCGAGCTGTGCGAACGTAAAACGTTTTCCCGCTTGCAACGCCAGTTTGATCGCATACGGATGGGCACCGACTTTCGAAGCGATTTGCCGCTCCCCATACCCTTGTTCGGCGAGGCGTTTCGATAACAGCATCATCCGATACTGGCGTGCCATCAGACCGAGCAGTGCCAAAACTTCTTGACCTTGTTTTTCCAAATCACGAATCAGACGAATCGCCGGTTCAAGTTGACGTTTCATCAGGTAATCGGTCAGCTGGAACACGTTATCTTCCAGCGTCCGCGGGACAAGTAAATCCACATCCTCCAGCTCAATTGCCGGTCGATCCCCTGCATAGAGCATCAATTTATCCAGTTCATGTGTCAGCGTCGCCCACATTTCCCCGGTCAAAAAGATCAATCGCTCAATGGCTGGACGATCCATCCGGTAACCCTTGTCGTTCACCGCATCCATTACAAAACGAAACAGCTCTTCTGTTGTCGGTTTCTTGGCTTCGAGAATCACAGCACGATCCTTTAGACGTTTGACGATGGTTTTTCGTTCATCCAGTTTTTCCGCCTCCACAATCAAGACAACAATCGCATAATCCGCCGGTTGGACGATGTACTCTGCCAGACGATCGACATTATGGGTTTTTTTATCTTTTGCTCCGGTTAAAAACGTCGCAGGTTTTGCTATGACGACACGATAGTCACTTAAAAAAGGAACGGTCTCCGCCTCATCGAGTACCGCATCAAGCGGTTGATCGTTTAAGTCAATTTTCATATAGTCGAACCGCTCACCGTCCGGTAAGGCAGCTTTGACGATTTCACGTTCCCATTCTTCCAAAAGGTGACGTTCTGTTCCATATAATAAATAAAGGTTCGCCAGTTTTCCGTTGACAAGCCAAGGTGTTTTCATCTTCCCCACCACATTTCACAGTTTGTTCTTAACTTCATCATAGATAATCCTCTTTTATTCCGCTATACTAGAAGCGGAATCTATTTTTAGGGGGAATGCAGCATGGCACATTCAGTACGCCCACCAAGTGAAAATGCGTTTGAAAACGATATTCAATCCAAACGTAATGACGCGCTTGACTCTGCCGTCGGTTTTGGCGCATCGTTCGGTTTTTTCGCAGTCTTGTTCATCATTGGCGTCGTAATCAAATTCTTAAGTCTTTAATCACTAAAACAGCAACCTTGGGGGGTTGCTGTTTTTTATTTTAGCATAGGTTCACAACCCATTGCAGAACAAGTTATCATTCCCGCCTGATCCGTCCGGATGACGGTCCGTCCCCTCGTCCGCTCCAAAACTTCCGCATGCGGATGACCATACCGGTTGTTTCGCCCGGCTGATATGATGACGGTCTCCGGATCTGCTTGTTTCAGCATTTTTTCTCCTGTCGAGGTCTTGGAACCATGATGTCCGGCTTTTAGAATATCCACCTTCCCGACGTGCCACTTCTCCTCCTGCTGGATGCTTGCGTCCCCCGTCAATAAAATACGGTGTTCAGCGACTTCAGCCAGCAGGACGATGGAACGGTCATTTTCTTCTTCCTCCGTTCCTGAAGGAGCAATTACATTCAACCACGGGCGAATGCGTTGTCCGGTTCGGACGAATTGAATCCGTGTCCCCGTCCTTTCAATCTGCTTGATCAGTTCCTGGCGTTTTTCGTCTTGATTATCATATTGCCCAAGATAAATCGTATCGACTTTTACTTTACGCAACAATCCGGCAAGCCCTCCAATATGATCGTGATCGGCATGCGTCAGAATCAGCCCGTCAATTCGTGTTTCAGCCCGTGTGGACAGAAATGGTGCAACAATCTGGCTTCCGGGATCAAACGGACGCAACGGCGGTCGTTTCGAGAGCGAGAACACCCCTCCTGTATCGATGACAAATGTTTCTCCATCCTTTTCAATAACGGTACTGTCTCCCTGACCGACGTCCACAAAAGTGATCCGCTCTTCCGTCCGATGATCCAGGACAGTACTGGCTGTCAGCAGACAAACAAGCGGAATCAGGTGCCCGAACCATTTTCGTTCAGCCACCCACCACCCGGCTATCACCCCTGCCGCCACTGCCAGCCAGACAGGAAATGAAAACACATGCAGGGCTGAGGAAGGCAACGGTAAACGTTCAGCAAGCGCCAAGGAGTGGTCCAGTAAGGCAACCGCTTGACCGTGGAACTGAAGAATTGTCGGTGCCGTCGGAATCAGTACCGTCATACTCGCAAGGAAAGACAACGGCAGGATGACCCATTCGATCCAACCGCCTAAAAGGATGTTCAAGACCGGTGACCAGATTGAAAGTTCGGTTTGTTCCGTTAGTTGTAGCACAAGACTTGTCATGATTTGAGCCCACACACTAATCAGCAACCAGTTCCACGGACGTTTGATCCCGTCCCACATTCTGCGGGACAATAATAAAAAGACCGTCAATCCGACCGTCAGCTGAAACCCGACATCATACAAACTTGTATAGGAGAACGCCAATTGGAAAGCTCCTACCGTCGCTACGACCGCCACAGGGTCCGGTCGGCGATTAAATCGATGGCAACATAATAAAATCATTGCCACACCAACAGCCCGCATCACCGGTGCGCTCCATTCGGTCAACCACCCGTACAGCGGTAACAGGAATAAGACCAACTCGAATCTTCGTTCTCGGGTCAACCGGATTTTTTTAAGCACCCATAACATCGTCCAGATTAAAAATGCGATGTGAGAGCCCGAAATCACAATCGCATGAAGTAATCCAAACCGTTTAAAACGTTCCATCGTCGTTTGATCCATCAGACGGTCTTCACCCAAGACCAGTGCTTCGATATAGAGAGCTTGCTTAACCGGCAACTGTTCGATACGTGCCATCCATTCCTGGCGCACCCGGCGTCCATTTCCATCGAACCCCGGTGTGTCTGAACATTTCCCGAAACGCTCTACTTCGTACTTTCCGCTTAATCGTTCCGTCCGCATCCACCGTGCCTCATCAAAACCGCCGTCGTTCAATTGCGGTAAGACCGGCAACTCGTGTAAGGTCACCTCACACCGTTGTCCGATTCGTTCATAATCAAGCGTTGTGTCTTCATCCAACGTCGTCGCCACGATGATTTGCTGCTCTTGTACTTCAGCCAGATAACGAATACGATCCCCATTCTGCTTCGCATCGATGATATCGATGACATGGATATCCGTTACTGGCGGCGGAGCAATCAGGCGGACCGCAAAAATCATACTTAATCCACTGATTAACAGCAACGATTGGATCGACTTCGACCACGACTTCAGGACAAACATCATGCACACTGCAGCAACAAACCAAAGTGATTCTTTTAATGCCACCAACAGGATCATAAAAAACAAGGGAAATAAGGGCATCAGTAGACGATTAAGTATGCTTTTAGATTTTCAAGCGTCTTTGGTCCAAACCCTTTGACGTCTCCTAAATGATCGTACGTCGCAAATCCACCTTTTTCTTCCCGGTACTGGATGATCGCACTCGCTTTGGCGGGACCAATGCCCGGCACTTCCAACAATTGTTCTTCCGTTGCGGCATTCAAATCGAGCAGTCCTTTTGGAATCTCCGCCTGATCGACCGGACCCGCGGATTTCTTTTTAACACGGTCCTGTTTTTTTGTCGGAACGACCACTTCTTGCCCATCAATTAAACGTGCTGCGAGATTGAGTTGGTTTACATCCGCTGCCGGAGTCACTTGCGCCCGCTTGACGGCATCCTGGACGCGGTCTCCCAACCGAAAACTGTAGGGACCCGGACGTTTGACCGCTCCTTTGATGTCGACCATGATTTTTTTTGCACGGAGTAGGTTGCTGGTGGACGGATCTTCCGCCTGTGCTTCCTGCTCTTGTTTGACGATGGCTGGTTTTTCAACTAGTGCCTCATTCGAACAGGAAGGCAACGGAACAAACAGTACAACCAGGAGCAAGAGTACAACGGCCAAAGTGGCGAATTGCTGTAAGCGTGGAATCGTCATCAATATTCCTCCCGTCCACCCGACTGTATCAAGTTCTCCACTTCTGTCACCTCTGCCCAAACTTCTCGTTTCCTGCTTCGGTTCTCGGCTGTCCCGCTGTTCCTTTTCCGTTTATCAGACGTTTCGCGACAGTACTCTCGTTTAAGACAAAAAAAACCATCGACCGGAGAGCGGTCGATGGTTTCCAAACGGCTTATAATTTTTCGGCGACAAAAAAGATCCGTTCCGCTGTTTCCGTCGGAGCATCTGTCGTAAAGTCACCTGTCACCGAGCGCACCCGGAAACCGGCTTCACGTAACCACGTGATGTATTGTTCCGGTGGATACGTCCGTTGATAGTGAGTCTCGTCGACCCGATCGTACCGTCCGTCCTCATCTTCGATAAAGAAGGTTAATTCGTGAACGACCGATAACGGTGCTTCACCAGGATCCGCGAACCAAATATACGAACTCTGTTCCGCATGAGTGGCGTACGTCTTGCCGTTAAACAACGTTTCCATCTTGTACGGCGAATGTACGTCGAACAACAACTTCCCGCCGTCTGTCAGAAGACGGGCCGCACTGTCAAACGTCTGCTTGACGTCGGCTTCGGTTTGCAAGTAATTTAATGAATCACACAAAATCGTGATTGCATCAACAGGTTCCGGTAATTCGAGTTCCCGCATGTCCTGTACCCAAAACGAAACGTGACGGTCTGTTTCCATCGCCTTTTCTTGGGCGATTTCAAGCATTTCTTCCGACAAATCGACGCCGGTGACATTGTAGTGGTCGGCAAGCAACAAGGTTGCTGTTCCTGTGCCGCAACCGATATCCGCAATCTTTTTACCGGGCTCCACCTGTTCGAGCACCCAAGCGACCCACTCGGGGTAAGGGACATCCTGCATCAGTTCGTCATAGACATACGCAAACTGTTCGTACGCCATTAGTCGATCTCGACTTCTACTTTAGGTGCGTCTGCCCATAATTTCTCAAGGTTGTAGTAGTCACGGTCATCGCGGTGGAAGACGTGGACGACGACATTCTCAAGGTCAGCGAGGACCCAACGTGCCGCATCCATTCCTTCTAATCGTTTGATCGGCAATTCGTTTTTATGGGCGACTTCTTTCACTTCACGCGCGATGGCCTGAACTTGTTTCTCCGAGTTTCCTTCGCAAATGACGAAGTAATCTGCGATTGGTGAAATCTTCGACATGTCGAGTACGACAATGTCCTCGGCACGTTTATCATCAATTGCATTTACGATTAATTTTAATTCTTGTTCGACTGTCATAGGACGGTCCCCTTTCGTTTTTCCGTGATGAACGCATTGTATGTCTCGATCGTCAGCGGAAAAATCACTGTTTGTTTTTTACATAAAAATGTGATCGTCTGTCCAAGTGTCGCGATGACGGCTTGTGTGAGATCTTCTTGCGCAATCTGTCGAAGCTGATCCACACCGGGATACTGGCGATTCGGTTCAATCGCATCCGCCACAAAAATGATTTGATCGAGCAGAGGCATGCCGGGTGCACCGGTCGTATGGTTCGCGATCGCTTGGTAAATCTCGACGTCCTCGACGCCAAGCTCCCGCTTGACGAGTTCAGCCCCAACAGGCGCGTGCAACAATTCGTCCTCATACTCAAGCAAATGATTCAAACCAAGTTCCACTGCAATCGTCTGCATCTCGGATACATTCCGATATTTGGCATAGTCATGCAGCATCGCTGCCAAGGCAACCTTGTCTTCTTGTACCCCGTATCGCCGGGCCAATTGAACAGCTGTCTCGACGACTCCGAGCGTATGGATGTAACGTTTCGTAGGTAATGTTTCCTCAATGATTCGTTTCGCTTCTTCAAGTCGCATAGAGTTTCCACTCCTCGATTAAATGTCGGACCGGTTCCGGTACGAGATAACGGATACTGCGGCCTCTCGCCACGCGTTGACGGATATCCGTCGAAGAGACTTCAAGCAACGGCATATCGACTGCCGTGACTTGCGCTCCCTCCGGAATCAGATAGCGGCTCCCCGGTCGTGCGACGGCACCGAACCGGACTTCTTGATACAAGTCGTCCGCCCGATACCACGTCCCTAGACTCACGAGCGAATCCGCACCAATCAGAAAAAAGAAGTCATGTTCGGGATACCGGCCTTTCAGTTCACGAATCGTATCATACGTGTACGATTTCGTTTCCCGTTCAAACTCGATATCCGAGACGGAGAAGGCTTCATTACACTGGATCGCCGCTTCAACAAGCTGAAGCCGCTTGTCGGCGCTTGTTCCCGTCGATTGTTTATGGGGTGGAAGCTTAGCCGGTAAAAACCAGACCGCATCCAACTGGAGTTGTTCTTTCGCTTGTTCGGCAATCAACAGATGACCGATATGCGGCGGATCAAACGTTCCACCCATCAACCCAATCTTCATCGTGGTAATTGAAGTGTCTTATTCTCTTTCGATTCCTTGTAGAGAACGATGACTTTCCCGATGACTTGAACCAGTTCTGCGTTCGTTCCGTCAACGAGTTCAGCCGCGACATCTTTTGGTGCATCGGCACAGTTTTGTAACACTTGAACTTTCAAGAGTTCACGTTTTTCGAGCGCGTCCATCAAGTCCGCACACATCGCTTCCCCTACACCATTTTTTCCGACTTGGAAAATCGGGCTTAAATCGTGAGCCGTCGCGCGTAAATAACGTTTTTGTTTACCTGTTAACATATTATAATTCCTCCAATTGCTTTCTAATCACCTGTTCGCCGAGAGCGATGTCAGGTTTATGACCGGTGAAACGTTCAAACGCTTCAGCCGCTTGTAATACAAACATCAAGACACCATCTAATGTATCAAGTCCGCTTGCGGTAGCTTCACGCAACAGACGGGTCGGAGTCGGTCGATAAATAATATCACAAATCAAGGCCGTCGTCGCTGTCAGATCAATGGGTGTTTCGTCGATCTTCGGAGCCATCCCGACCGAAGTCGTATTGATGATGACGTCATACGGCGTCAAATCGATTGTCCGTGACCACGCAACGGCATGTTGTCCGAATTCGTCTGCGACACGCTCAGCCGTTTGATTCGTTCGATTCATAATTGTGACGTGACCTGGCAGCATCGGAATGATGCCCCGTGCTGCGCCGCCGGCACCAATCACCAGAGTGCGTTCCGCACTGATCCGTGATGCGAGCGCGCGGGCAAATCCGGTTCCATCCGTATTCGCCCCGACAAGATCATCCCCGTCCCAATAGACGGTATTGACGGCTCCTGCACGGGCGGCTGCCGGCTCGAGACGATCGAGAAACGGAATGATGGCTGATTTATACGGAATCGTCACGTTAATCCCGTCCAATTGACGGGTTCGTAATTGCAGGACGAGCGACTCTAACTCTTCTGTTTCAACATCTACCATGGTATAACAGCCGAAAAGCCCAGCCGCTTTCAGCCATGTTTCGTGCAACATGGGTGAAAGTGAATGGGCAATCGGATGACCGATGACAGCAAAATGCATCAGACGAGCGCCTCACGTAACGAGACGGCCACACCTTTTGGTGCGTAGGCAGCAACTCGTCCGCCTTTTCCGTGAACAGCGACCCAGCCCAGTCCGCTGAAGACGATATCTGTCTTCATGTTATCGCGCAGACTGAACTCGTGTCGAACGAGTGGCGGAAGCATCTCAAGCGTTTTCTCATTCGGAGGCGACAACAGCTCTCCGTTATGGTTCGCGTACAGATCATCTGCCTTATCAAGCTTCGTCCGGTGTACTTTCAAATCATTCGACATGTAGATGACGAACGATCGTTTGTTGCCTTCCATGTAGTCAAGACGTGCCAGACCACCGAAGAACAACGTTTGTTGCGGATGGATTTGGAAAACTTGCGGCTTGATTTCTTTTTTCGGTGTAATCAGCTTCAAATCCCGTGCATCCACGTAGTGTGCCATTTGATGATGATTGATGATTCCCGGTGTGTCGTACAGGTTACAGTTGTCGTCAAGCGGGATATCGATCAAATCAAGCGTTGTTCCCGGGAAGTGACTGACTGTGATGACAGCTTCCTCTTCTTCTCCGAAACGCTTGATGACCTGATTGATCAATGTCGATTTCCCGACATTCGTACAGCCGACGACATACACGTCGCGTCCTTTACGGTAGTAATCAATCTTTTCTGCAAGTTCATCGACTCCGTGCCCTTTTTTCGCACTGATCAGATGCACATCGACCGGGCGTAACCCCAACTCTTTTGATGTTTGACGCATCCAGTTCATCAGACGGTTCGGATTGAGTGATTTCGGTAATAAATCTGCTTTATTTCCGACAAGCAAAACATCATTTTTCCCGACAAAACGGTGTAATCCCGGTAACCAACTTCCGTTAAAATCAAAGATATCAACGATTTTGACGACAAGTGCATCTTTTTGACCGATTCCATCTAAGATTTTGACAAAATCATCGTCCGTTAATGCGACGTCTTGAATTTGGTTGTAATGCTTGAGTTTAAAACAACGTTGGCAGATGACCATTTCACGATCAAGTGCGGATTTAGGCGCATAACCGGGTGCTTTCGGATCCTCTGTTTGGATCGCGACACCACAGCCTGCGCAATTGATTTCTTCCATGTGTGTGTTGAGCCGCATCGGGAACTTTCCCTTCTCTATTCAACGTAGCGCCCTGCTCGCTACTCCAAGAGCGTAACTTCCGACCTTTTGCCGTACATGTTGCGACTGCTGCCTATCCTTTCATCTACCGGTATGACAGGGTCATTGTTGCTTATCTTGACGAAGCGTCTCGATGGGATGTTTCAACGCTGCCGGATCCTCTTTGACGCGTTGCGTCAATTTGTAGATCCCTTTACGTTTCATCCGCCGGAAAATCACGCGTTCCATCAAGCGATTAAATTTTGTGACGACACCGTCTGTCTTGACGACGGGTTGAACGTGAATCACTTCGATACCTACTGAATTTGCCCCGAGTACATCGGTAAACAACTGGTCTCCGAGGAACACGACTTCCTTCGCATGGTACCCGAATTCTGTCAGTGCCCGTTTAAAACCAATCGGTAACGGTTTACGTGCCGGTGCAATGTAATGCAGGCCAAGCGGATCCGCAAATTTCTTGACTCGATCGCCGTTATTATTCGAGACGATGATGACGTCAAATCCATATTGATTATTGACCATATCGAGCCATGACACCAATTCGTCTGGAGCATCGGCAATATTCCAAGCGACAAGTGTATTATCAAGATCCGTCAAAATTGCTTTGACACCGTTTCGTTTTAACATCTCTAAGTCGATATCATAAATCGAAGCCACAAAATGTTTTGGATAAAGTCGTTTAAACAAGAATAAAACCTCCAGATAATGGTCTAGCTCTATAGTTAAGTTTAAGAAACAGTTATGTTCTTATCGTTCGATTATAGCACAATCAATTTGATTGAGCGATGACCAAACGAAAACGGAAGATTGGATACATCTTCCGTCCGTTCATCCGCCTTCAATAATAGCGGATCCATAAATACAGTTGCGACAAAATGAGTGTCACGATCGTAATCGGGGCCCCGTATAACAAGAAACGCCCGTACGTGAACTTCTCCCCTTGCCGGGTTGCAAGGCCTGCCACAATCACATTGGCGGATGCGCCGATCAACGTCCCGTTTCCGCCAAGACAGGCTCCGAGTGAAAGCGACCACCATAAGACGTCGACTTGCGGGCTGTCCGGTGATAGACCGATACCTGTCGCGACATCGTTGATGAGTGGAATCATCGTCGCGACGAACGGGATGTTGTCAATCGTCGCACTTGCGATACCGGATAACCAAAGAACCGCCGTCGCCGTCGTTTCGATATCTCCCCCGGTCAACGTGATTGTCTGCTCTGCCAGATAACGAATGATGCCGACTTCTTGAATTCCACCGACCAAGATGAACAGTCCCGCAAAGAAAAAGATCGTTGTCCATTCGATTCGGGCAAACACTTCCTCTAGCTGGTGATTGTTTTCAATCGTCAATAACATCAAAACCGTGGCACCGAGCATCGCGATGGCCGGTGCCTCGAGTTGAATCCCGATCTGGCTCAGTAGCGGATGTAAAATGAATAAGGCAATGGTACTGATCAGCACGATACTGCTCCGAAGAACAAGTTTACGGCTGATGATATAACTGTTTTCGTCAATTTCCATCAATTTCTGTTGATTTTCCGGTTCGACATGCAACTGTTTCCGGAACAAAAAGTACAAAATCCCAATCGTCACGACTGTGATCAAGACGATGATGGGAGCGAGATTCCACAAGAACGCGTTAAACGTCAAATGCGGATTCGCAGCTCCAATCATGATGTTCGGCGGATCTCCGATTAAGGTTGCCGTCCCGCCGATGTTGGCAAACAGAACTTCCGCCAAGAGAAACGGAAACGGTTTGATTTTTAAGACTTTCGTAATCGAAAACGTAATCGGGACAATCAGCAACACTGTCGTGACGTTGTCCAAGAAAGCCGACCCGAAAGCCGTCAAACAAGAGAGTAAAATCAAAATTTTGATGGGATCGCCCTTTGTCCGTTTCGCCGCACGAATTGCGATATATTCAAATAAGCCCGATTGGTTCGCGATTGTCACGAGGATCATCATCCCGATTAACAGCACGATGGTTCCCCACTCCACATATTCAAATAACGCAGATTCGAGTTCCACGATCCCTAACATGATCATCGCCAGTGCTCCTAATAAAGCGACGATGGCACGACTGATTTTCTCGCTGATGATGAACGCATACGTTACTAAGAAAATGAATAACGCACCATACACTTGAAGCGATGAGTTCGCCATTTCTGTAAACATCAAAATCTGCATGACAGATTCCTCCTAAGCATGACGGGACGCTCCCTTGATACTTAGAGAGCGTCCCGCATTCATGAATTCCAAGTACCGATTCGTTGTCCCATCAAGACCGGACCTTTAATGTCGTCCATTAATGTGACAGCGTCTTTCGGACAAATCAAGACGACGGTCGAACCGAATGAGAAATACCCAAACTCATCACCACGTTTGACTTCCCGTTGTTGATTCGTTTGGACAATCGTGTTGACGTTTAATGCGCCGACCATGACATGCTCCAGTGCATGGTCTCCTTGCGTGATCCGTGTGACGCGTCGGTAGTTGCGTGTCAACGGACGTTTTCCATATTCGAGACCAAGTTCGTTGACGGGAGCCGAATCGCGCCCGAGCGTATAACTTGTCCGAACGGTTCCGTCAATCGGAACATGGACCCGATGATAGTTTTGCGGGCTCAAATAAAAGATTAGGACACGCCCACCGATATAATTTTGTGCTTCATGGTGAGAACCAAGCAGTTCTGCGACCGAATAGGCTTGTCCCTTGACGGTAAACTGGCTGTCTTCCGTCAAGTCCTCGACGACGGACAACACACCGTCACACGGACTGACGACAGCCTGTGCAGACGGATCGACCGGGCGCACTTCTTCTTTTAAATGCCGGACGAACAAATCATGTAACGTCTTGTACGAAGCAAGCGGCTGTTCCGCCTCTTGCATCTGGATGTCGTACATATTGACGAACGGTTGGATCAACGGACGACTCGCCGGACTCATCGCAAACCGTCGCAGTTGTTTCGCGACTGCCGGATGCCCGTTTAATTCGAACAATTGGGTGAAAAACCATTTTTTAATCATTTAAATCACCAGACGACTCTTCTTCTGAATTTTTAACGTCTTTCCCCGCAAAAAATTCCTTATAGGCTTCCTCGGTCTGTTCTCCTGAAACACGGCTGACTTCTTTTCCGTCCTTAAAGTGAACGACGGTCGGAGTTCCTTCGATTGCGAATGTATCCCATGCCGACTGCTCGACCGCAAGATCAATCTGTTCGAATGGAATGTCTTGTTTCTCTCCGAGCGGCACTAAGTAAGGTTTTACTTTCTCACAGTGCACGCATCCGGTTTGGTAGAAATACGTATAAAATTCATCGCCCGATTTCAACTTATCGGATACTTGGCTTGCACTTAAATTTCCGTTCTTGGATGCTGAATCTTCTCGATCCGCGAACAGTAACATCGTTGCTCCCACCAAGACGATCAGCGCAATCACACCTGCTGTGATCCAGTTGGCTTTTGATTGCGGTTTTTTTGTCGGTTTCACACGATTAGACTTCTTTGACACATTGATCCCTCCGTCATTCTGGCGACAGCCATTTTTTCTGAATCATTATAGCACGCCCATTCGCAAGAATCGTATCGATTTGCAAAGCGTCATCAATCAGTAACAGATCCGCCCGCTCCCCAAGAAGAATACGTCCTGCGGAGAAGCCATAAGCATCTGCGACATTACAAGTGACCGTCTGCATCGCCTGCTCGAATGAAACACCGTATTGAACAGCGTCCCGAACCGCTTCGAGCATCGACTCGGGTCGTCCGGTCTCTAATCGAAGCAGTTTGCCGGCGTCATCGAATGCCGGTAAACTGGCTCCCGCATCACTCGACATCGTAATCTGCTCTAACGGGATACCTGCCTCAAGCGCACGTTTTAGGGCGAGTCCCGCCGGCACTTCGCCTTCTTCGATGAAAGCATCGGTCGTGCAGGTCGTAAAATCGATTCGCCCGCCCTGTCTGGCCCACTTTAAACCGGCTTCAAAAATCCGTTCGCTGCGATTGATGTGGGTCGGCAAAAATTGGGTGATCGGAATATCGGTCGTCTCCACCACTTCTTCAAGCAAGCGGAGAGCCTGTTTGCCGTCCCCGATATGGACATTCATCGTTCCCGTGACCCCCTTTAACAAACCGGCCATCCGGGCTTCTGACGCGAGACGGGCCAATTCCTGAACGGTCGGTTGTGTCGAACGATGGTCGTTGATTGCGATTTCACCGATGCCGATGACTTCATTGATCAGCAAGATGTCCCGGGCAATCGAGTCGGTGATCGAAACCGGCGGGACGGCATAACTGCCGGACAATAAAAAAGACTGGATTCCGGAACTCGTGTATCCCCGGAGATGTGCCAACAAATCAATTCCTGTCCGGGTCCAGCCGTCCGTCCCAAGCAGACCCACGACGGTCGTCACGCCTCCCGTTAAGAAGTCCGTTGCCAAAAGAGGAGCCGTCCGCGTCAAAAATCCGCCTTCGCCCCCGCCGCCAATCGGATGCACATGTCCGTCCACTAATCCCGGAACCAACTGCTTTCCTGCGCCGTCAATCGTTTGTGTAATCAACCGGTCATCGACGGAATACGAACCAATCGCCAGAATCTTTCCTCCACCAACCAGTACATCCGTCGATTCCCCTGCCAGCCGTACCTCTTTCAGTAAAATCATGGAATACCTCCCAAATGATAAAAAAGCGAGTCTATCGTCCGAATGACGATATCTCGCTTTTAACTTATTCTGCCTTTGTCCCTTGACCAAGACCAAGATCTTCATTGACTGCATCAAGTGCGAAGACGACAAGTGAAGTCACGACTGACATAGCTGTCGCGAATCCGAAGTTATACGTGACTGCATCGACCGCTGATACGATGAACACGGCTGTGTTCACGAGTAAAAACGACCAGAAGAATGTAACGAGAAAACGCATTCTTCCCCCTCCATTTCTTAGCTTACTTTTTTATGTCCTACGTTTCGTAGTATATCATTTTTTGAAGCAACAGACAGCTTTTCTCCAATTTTTTTAAACGCTTTCTCGATTCTAAAACACAGGCAATTCTAGATATTTTTTCCGTCGGATATGCTACAGTAAGCGTAATGAATCAAGAGTGGAGTGGGTTATTCATGCAACGTCATTTGATCGCCGTCGACTTGGACGGCACTTTACTTCGTGACGACAAGACAATCAGTCAAGCAAACGTAGCAGCGTTACGGAAGGCACGAGAAAACGGACACGAGGTCGTCATCGCAACCGGGCGTCCGTTCCGACATGCAAAACGGTATTACGATGAACTCGGACTAACGACACCGATCGTCAACTTTAACGGTGGACTCGTTCATCATCCGCACGATCCACATTTCGAAGTCAGCCATCATCCGATTCCGTTAAAGACCGTGCAGCACATATTGGAATCAATCTCTGATACTAAAACACAAAACATCGTCTGCGAAGTGACGGATCATGTTTACTTCCAACGGGATCCGGTCGGAATTTATGAATTTTACACGGATCATGCTTTATCGGTGACGACAGGCGATTTACGGAAAGTATTACAACACGAGCCGACGTCGTTACTGATTCATGCGAAAGGCGAACATGTCCAGGACATTCGCTCGGAGCTGTCGAGCATCCATGCTGAGACCGTGTTGAACCGGCAGTGGATCAAACCGGAATACATGGTGGAAGTCATGCGGAAAGGAACGAGCAAAGCTGTTGGTCTGCAACAGATTTCGCGCCATCTCAATATCCATCAAAAACAGATTGTCGCTTTTGGTGATGAAGAAAACGATTTGGAAATGCTTGATTATGTCGGTCATGGTGTTGCAATGGGCAACGCGATTGGTCCCCTTAAACTGGTTGCCAATGGCACGACCAAGACGAATCAAGAAGACGGAATTGCTTACTACCTGAAACATGTCCTCGGACTGATTTAATGCCCCATATAAAAAGAAGCCGCTTTCCCGTCGTATGGACGAGAGAGCGGCTTCTTTTTATATGTAACCAGCATGAGCATTTCTTCAGAAACCGTTTATCCTTTTCGGAAATATCCGACGACCGAGTCTGTCGCAACGACATTGATGAAGACCGTTTCGTCGGCGTCCCGGCAAATCCGTTCGACGTCCCGCAACTCATGTCGTTCGATGACCATCATCAACGTCGATTTCTCGGCCCGTGAGTAGGTTCCGATCGCCGGCATCTGCGTAATACCGCGAATGATATGTTGATGCAATGCCGTCGTGATATCATCGGCATGATTCGTGATGATGAAAATCGTCAGGCGTTGATTGCTCGTGTGGATTTCATCGACGACTTTTGAGGTGACATAGATGAAGACAATCGTATACAGTGCAGTTGACCAACCAAACAAGGCACCGGCCAAGATGGCGATCAAGAAGTTCAAGACAAACAAGTACAATCCGACACTTCGATCGGAGAAACGTGCAAAAATCAAGGCAACGATATCAAAACCACCCGTCGACGCCCCGAATTTAATCGTGATGCCGGTACCGATCGCAAGCAACACACCACCAAACACGGCGTTGAGTGTCTGATCACCCGGGATGACAGCATATTGTGGAATCAGTCCAATAAAAATCGTTGTCGCCAAAACGGAAATCAATGTAATGATGGTAAAACTGCGTCCTAACATAATCCATGCCAGAACGATCAATGGCAGGTTCAGCACTAAGAACCAGACGTTTTCACCAAAGGCAAACGCCGTTCCTTGTAACACCTGCGTCAAAATCTGGGCTAGTCCTGTAAATCCTGTTGAATACACACCACTTGGAATCAGGAACCAGTTCATCGCCAATGCGATGACGAACCCGCCAATCGAGGCGACAATTACTTTTAAGATACTTTCCTTTACAACCGCTGTCACACCTTGTTCTCCTCTCATTTGTAAACTATCTTGGAACACTTTAGCACATAACAAATGAGTCCGGATAGTCAAGATGACGAAAGAATTTCATTTCTTTTTTTGGTAACGCTCTCATTTTCAGAAGTTGAACACAACTCGACATTCGCGGGAATTTCCAAAAAAAATACCGGCCGGGACTGTGAGGTCTCCTGCCGGTATATGAATCAGACTGTCATCGAAGCTGGAATCGTCACTGCACCTTCTGCCGGCACTTCAACGGTTTCCCCATGGAGTTGCAACGTAAACGCTCCCCCTGTGTTCTGCTCGATGCAGACTTCATTTTGTTTGACGTGGACAAGGATATGATGCCCCCGCCATTGCATGCGGAATGAATAGCTTGTCCATCCTTTCGGTAACATCGGCTTGAAGGATAACGTCCCCTCCTCGACACGAAGTCCTGCGAAACCATGAACGATGGACATCCAAGATCCGACCATCGATGTAATGTGTAGACCATCTTCCGTATCGTTGTTGTAGTTATCAAGATCAAGACGTGCCGAGCGCTGATACAACTCCATCGCCTTCTCTTCATACCCGACTTCCGCCGCGATGATGGAATAGATACATGGTGAGAGCGATGATTCGTGGACCGTCCGCGGCTCATAGAAGTCAAAGTTATTTTTCTTCTGTTCGACCGAGAAGCGATCCGTCAAGAAGTACAGTCCTTGCAAGACATCGGCCTGTTTGATGAAGACAGAACGCAGGACGCGGTCCCACGACCAATTTTGATTTAACGGAAGGTGCTTCGGATCAAGATCTGCAACCATAATCTGTTCTTTGTCCATGAAGCCGTCTTGTTGCATGAAGACATCCGGAACCGTCTCGTCTTTTGGATAGTACATTTTTTGATCGATTTCTGCCCACTGTGCCAACTCTTCGTCCGATAAGGCCAGTTGATGCATCAATTCTTCCAGACGCGCCGGTTCTGCTTGTTCGAGATGACGGTAGACCGTCTGGGCATACTCAAGACACCAGGCTGCCATCAAGTTGGTGTACCAGTTGTTGTTAACGTTGTTTTCGTATTCGTTTGGTCCCGTCACACCGAGGATCATGTAAACATCCTTCTGTGGAACATAGTTGACACGACTTGCCCAGTAACGTGCGATTTCAACAAGCACTTCAAATCCGTACTGTCCAAGGTAAGATGTATCCCCTGTATAGTTCGTATAGTTATAAATCGCATGGGCAATCGCACCGTTCCGGTGAATTTCTTCATGGGTGATTTCCCACTCGTTATGACACTCTTCCCCGTTCATCGTCACCATCGGATACAGGGCACCCTTCATGCCGACATTCTTATCCGCATTTTCTTTTGCTTGCGGCAGTTGATTGTGACGGTATTTCAAAAGGTTCCACGCGACATCCGGCTTCGAAGTCGCCAGATAGAAGTTCAGGCAGTAGGCTTCTGTGTCCCAATAAGTCGCCCCGCCATATTTTTCTCCTGTGAATCCTTTTGGTCCGATGTTCAAGCGGGAGTCTTCCCCTGTGTACGTTTGGAACATGTGGAAAATATTGAAGCGAATGCCTTGTTGGGCTTCGATGTCGCCTTCAATCTTAACGTCAGCTTCTTCCCAATGCTTTAACCAGGCAGCTTGGTGTGCTGCAAGCGCTTCGTCAAATCCAATATCAAAGGCATCATTAACACGTTTCATCGATTGTGCCAACAAGTCTTCGATTTCATAATCACGATTCGTGACGAGCGCGACCAACTTTTCAGCTGTAACCGCCTCTCCCGCCGGCACCTGTTTCGTGAAACGGTTTGCTACGTACTGTAACGTACTTTCCAGCACTTCACATTTGGCCCCTTCGACATCTGTGATCATCGCTGCCGTAACGTGCCAATCCAGTTTTTTCGTTTTAGACGTGACATACGCAAATCGTTCCTCTACGCCGTGTTCGACCGGAAGCCAGAATTTTTCATCGTAGTTTGAGTCTTCGTTCTCGACATCCGCATCCAGATAGGATTCGATGATGATTTCGGCGTCAAAGTTAACAGGTGTAACGGTGTAACGGAGTCCAGCCAGTTCTTTATCGACGATTGAGAAAAAACGTGTCGCTTCAATCTTCGTTTCTTCGACACCATTTCTGATCAACATCGTCCGGGTGAGGACACCATGTTGCATATCAAGTTCACGTTTAAAATCTACGACTTCCCACTCGTTCAAATCAACGTTTTTTCCATTGATGGAAACACGAAGTCCCATGATGTTGACAGCGTTCAAGACTTTTGCGAAGTATTCCGGATAGCCGTTTTTCCACCAACCGACACGCGTCTTATCCGGATAGTAGACACCTGCGACATACATCCCCTGATGCGTATCACCCGAGTAATCCTCTTCAAAGTTTCCGCGCATTCCCATATGACCGTTTCCGATCGACGTCATCGATTCTGCCAGACGGTTATCTTCCGGGTGGAATCCTTGTTCCGTAATCTTCCATTCATTAATATCAAACAATCGTTTCATTTTAAGTCGCTCCTTTATTCTTAATCACCGGACGCACAAGCATCGTTTGTAAGCGTTTTATTATTCTCTACATTCTTTATTTTACACATAAAAACTACTAATGCAATCGTTTGCACGAAAATAAAATTCTTTTTCTGAATCCGCCTTCGTTTTGACTGCATCCATCTGCTGACTGTAATTTTCCGATAAAAAAAACACCACTCTCCGAACGGAAGGAGTGGTGTAACATCAATCGTCTCTGTTTATTTGGCGGGACCGCCGCATGACTGACGAACCACCAGATAATGAGGCACGATCACACGTTTTCCATATGGTGTCGCCTCTTCATTAATCTGTTCAATCAGACAGTTCGTCGCTTCAAAACCTAAGCCAAAGATATTGATTTCCACTGAAGTCAACGGTGGACTTGAAAATTCGGCAATGAATAAGTTGTTGAAACTGACGACGGCCATCTGGTCCGGCACACTGATTTCCATCTCATTTAATGTGCTCATGACACCAAGCGCCATCATGTCATCACTGACGACGACAGCGGTTGGCGGATGCTCAAGCGACATCAGCCGTTTGACCGCATCTGCTCCACCCGTCGTCATAAAGGGAGCACTGACGATATACGGTTCATGAATCGGGATACCTTCTTCCATCAACGCCGTCTTATAACCGCCGACACGTTCCTGCGTCACCGCAAGATCTTGCGCGCCTCCGACGAAAGCGATACATTCATGCCCGAGTTGATGTAAATATTTCGTGACTTCGCGTCCCGCGAGGTAATTGTCTGTGTCGACATACGTGACGTGTGACGAATCACTGAACGGTTTCCCGACCACAACGAACGGAAATTTAGAATCCTGCAAAAACTGAACGACTTTATCATCGGTCCGTGAATACAAGACGACGACACCATCGACGCGACGACCCTGAACCATCGAGACGACTCCTTCGTAGACCTCTTCTTCCGACACTCCTGTCGTCATATACAAGGAATAGCCGTTTTGATGCGCTTTCGTGCTGATTCCCCGGATCACTTCCGAAAAAAATGGATTCTGAAGCGTTTTCGTCGCCGCGCTTGGCATGACGAGTCCAATCGCCTGTGTTGTCCGATTCGCCAGACTCCGTGCGTGTACATTCGGATAGTACCCGAGTTCTTCCATCGCTTGACGGACACGTTCTTTCGTTTTTTGACTGATGCGTGGACTGTTGGCGATTACACGCGATACAGTCGATGGCGCAACATTTGCTTCCCTTGCGACATCCTTAATGGTTACTTGCATGCCTTTCACCTCATCATTTCCCTACAAATGTATTTTAGTGTGTTTCCTTCGACCGGTTGAGCCGTCTTCGATGCATAAATAAAATGATTAAGGCAAGAATCGGAGCAATTGATCCAATCGCAACGAGTGACATCCAATTCACTTGCGAGCGTTCAATCACATATCCGTTGGCACTATTTGCATCTAGCGTCACTTCATACGCGTCCCCGTCTTGTCGAACGACATCAGAAAAAAGTAATCCCCGCAACCGCTGATCGTCACCGATTTCTGATGCTTTGACCCGTAATGTCGTTTTCTTTTCCCCTAAGTTGATGGCATAGAGAACGGTTTGGTCTTTGACTTTCCGTTCGTAGACAGCCATATGATCCGTCTTGGCAACCATTCGCTGTTTCCCTGTCTCAAAAGCCGGATAGTCACTCCGCATCTTATTTAAGGTCTGGACATACTCCTGCATCTTGTCATTTTTCTCAAACTCCATCATCATCCGGTTTCCGGGATCATCGCCGCCCGGCATCGCCACTTCCGTCCCCTGATAGACGATCGGCATGCCTGGTGCTGCATAGAGTGCAAACAAGGCTAAACGCAATTGACGTTCTTCATCCTCGGTTCCGCCGATTTTGGCTTCCGTGATAAAACGCTTTAAATCATGATTGTCGACGAAGTTTGCTAAAGACATCGCTTTCGGGTTAAACGTAGTATCTCGATTATAAACTGAATCCAGTTCTTCCGCTGAACCATTTTTTCGAGTGAACTGATCTTTTATCCCATAATAAAATGGAAAGTTCGTGACCGAATCAAATCCTAATTTGGAATACGTCGCAATTTTCCGCGGATCTCCGTCAAAAACCTCTCCGAGTAAAAACAGATCCGGATGGTCTTGTTTGACGGCTGGAATGAACTTTTCCCAAAAAGCGGGTGGGACATGACGGACGGTATCGAGACGGTAACCGTCAATCCCCGTTTCATCGACCCAATATTTCGCGACATCAATTAAGTACTTGACGACTTCTTCGTTTTCCGTGTTGAAGTCCGGTAAATCAAACAGCCAGTTGTTCTCTACTTCCGCTTGGTTGTTCCAGTTCATGATGGTTTGTTCTTTATGGAACCAATCCGGTTTTTCCTCCACGAGCGGATGATTTGGACCGAGGTGATTGACGACCAGATCCAATACCACTTTGAGGTCGCGCTCATGCGCTTCCTTGACCAGCGTCTTGAATTCTTCTTTCGTGCCGAAATGTGGATCAATCTTGTAGTAATCCTCTGTCCAGTACCCATGGTAGCCGTTCGGTCGATTCTTAAAGACCGGTGTCAGCCAAATCGATGTGAATCCTTGATCTTTAATGTAGTCAAGCCGTTTGGTGACGCCCGCCAAATCCCCGCCTTGAAAGGCTTTTGGATCCTCTGGATTGGCTTCTAAATCGTTACTTGGGTCACCGTTTTCAAACCGGTCGACCATGATGAAGTACATCCGTTCTTTTTCCCACTCTGCTGCTTCACTTGTCTGCGGAAAAGTCCCGATAGACAAGAGAAGCGGCAAGAGGAGAAGCATCACGCCTCGTCTCATGCCGCTGATTCCCCCTTGATTGATTAACCTTTCGTTCCGCCTGCCGTCAATCCAGACACGAAGAAGCGCTGGAAAGCGAAGAACAGAAGAACGATTGGTACTGCTGATAATACGGCACCTGCCGCAAACAATGTGAAGTTATTATCGAATTGCTCTGAGACCATGTTGTAGAGTCCAACGGCTAACGTCTGTTTCTCCGGTGAACGGAGAACAAGTGAGGCCAAGATGAAATCGTTGAATGGTGCCATGAAGTTAAACAAGGCGATAACCGCGACCATTGGTTTAGCGAGTGGAAGAATGATCTGCCAGAAGATCCGAAGATGTCCTGCCCCATCCATCCGTGCCGCTTCATCTAGTTCCTTTGGTATTGTATCAAAATATCCTTTTGCAAGATACGTATTCATCGGAATCGCGCCACCTGCATACAGGAGAATCAACGCCAAATGCGTATCAAACAATTGCAACATGTTCAACAAGACGTAGATTGCGATGATGGCAACGAATTGTGGCACCATTTGCAATACGAGGAACAAGATCAGTGAATTTTTCCGGCCGACGAACCGGTACCGTGAAAAAATGTAACCCGTCAATGTAATCAATGCCACTGAGACAACCATCGTGATCACAGCGATTTTGATGGTGTTCAAGTACCACATGCCATAATCCGTTTGTGTCGCATCAAATAAGTCAAAGTAATGGATCAATGTCGGATTGCTTGGGAAGATATCAGACGTGATGCTTTTCCCCGGGTTTAGTGATGTCCCGACAACCCATAGCAGCGGATACACGATAATTATCGAGGCGATCGTCAAAATGAGGTATGACAACGCCATATTGATTCGGTTTTGTTTTCTCATTAGATCATATCCTCATCTTTGAATGATTTTGAACGTTTAAACTGAATGACGGCAATCGTCATGATAAAGAACGACAACACGAGCGTAATCGCGGCGGCAAAACCATATTGCGGATTCGAACCGAGCGACAGTTTGTAAATCCAGGAAATCAGGATATCCGTTCCGCCAGCCGATTGACCCGGAACAGCCGGTCCCCCGTTGTTAAAGAGATAGATGATGTTGAAGTTATTGAAGTTAAACGTATATTGCGTGATTAAGATCGGTGCTGTTGCAAACAAGATCATCGGTAACGTGATCAAGCGGAACTTCTCGCCCGACGTCGCACCGTCAATTGTTGCTGCTTCATATAGATCTTCCGGAATCGACTGCAAGATCCCTGTCGTCAATGTCATGATGTACGGGAATCCGAGCCACCACTGTATGCCGATCAAGGCGAGCTTCGTATACGTCGGATCCGTCATCCATTCGGCACCGCCGTCGATTCCGATTGCCGGTAGCAATGTCGTATTGAAAACACCAAACGTCTCATTAAACATCGAACGGAAAATCAAGATCGTGATGAATGCCGGTACTGCCCATGATAGGATCAAAATCGAACGGAAGAAACGTTTTCCTTTTAATCCTTTTTGATTCAACAGGACAGCAAGACCAATTCCAATCGCGATGACACCTGTTGTCGAAGCGACCGTCCAGACAAGTGTCCAACCTAAAACACTGACGAACGTGTCACGGAAGATGTCGACGGTAAAGATGTTCAAGAAGTTTTGAATCCCAATCCAGTCGACGAGTTTTGCCGGTGGTGAGTTATTGAACTTGTAGTTCGTAAACGCAATTAAAAATGTGAAAATCAACGGTAAAACAACTGTGAAGACGAGCAATACCAACGATGGAATCAACATCGCGTACGGGAATCCGTTGTCACGGAAGTTACGCAACTGCATTTTCAAAGATGGTACTTCTAATGCCATATCCCGCAGTTTACCGATTCGATACGCATCGATAAAGTTCCAGACGTAAATGGCGATACCAAACACAAGCAGAATCAACGCAATGATTCCCTCGACCATCAAGAAGATCGAGTGATCCCCCCTTACGCCTGCTACCTCACCGAGTGTAATCAATCCCCAGATCGCCCCGCGATCTCCCGGACCATTCCCAGCGCCTTTAAAAAACAGTTCAAAGTTGACTAAAAAATATGACAGGACGACGATGAAAAATGTCGCACCTTTTAAAAATTGTTTGTTATACAGTTGCCCCAATCCAGGAACGATCGACATCACCGCCGCAATCGTTCGGTGATTCGTTGTAGGCTCTGGTGACTTTGTCGGTTTAGGTGTAGCAATGGCAGCCATCGTCTGTTCTCCTTTCCAAAGGTCATGTCTGACCTCAGGCTTCTCTTCCAACCATAAAGATAAGGGGGAATCCAAGATCCCCCTTTCTTTAATTCTGTGTCATGCATTCAGTTGCTTACTGATTGTTTGCTTCGATTTGTTGCTTGATTTGTTTGACTGCATCGTCAGCTGATTTTTGTGCATCTTGTTTGTCTGTTGCAACGAGCTGAAGTGCTGCTGCCATTGGCTCCCAAACTTGACCCATCTCAGCGATGTTCGGCATTGGAACACCATCTTTAGATTGTGCGAAGACAGCTGCTGCGACTTCGTTGTCTTTGATTGTTGCATCTTCTTGAAGTGCTGTTACTGGTGGAATCTCGTTGTATTTTTCAAACATTGCTTTCGCATTCTCTTCGCCAGTCAGTGACGCGAGGAATTTCTCTGCCCACTCTGCGTTTTCCGAGTATGCTGAAACGGCATATGTCTTAACACCTACGAATGTTTTGATCGCTTCGCCGTTAGGAAGCTTTGGAAGAGCTGCTGCTCCTAAGTTGATGCCTTTTTCTTTGTAGCTTGCGACTGCCCATGGTCCGTTCATGACTGCGACTGCTTTCTTGTCGCCGAACAATTGGTCCATTGCTTGACCACCGCCACCGCCGATCAAACCTTTCGGGAAGAGACCCTCTTTGTACCATTTACCGATGTAATCCATTCCTTCGACAGCACCCTCGTTGTTGAGACCGATGTCTGCAGGATCAAGTTTTCCACCGTTATCTTTAAAGACATATCCACCGTATCCACCGATCGGACCGTGTGCGAAGTAGAAGTTATCCCAAAGTGCGAGGAAACCATATTTACCGTCTTTTTTCTGTTCTGTTGATACTTTATACAAATCATCCATTGAAGCCGGTGCTTCTTTTAACTCATCTTTGTTGAAAAGAAGAATTGGTGTTTCAACAGCTTTTGGATATCCGTAAACTTTTCCGTCAAATGTAACTGCTGATTTCGCTGTATCGATGAAAGGCTCAAGTGCTTTTTCGCCGTCTTTGAGTTCAGCAATCAACCCTTGGTCAACAACTGTTCCAATTTGGTCATGCGGAAGAAGGATGATATCCGGACCTTTACCAGCCGGGCCATCAAGAGCGACTTTCTTTTGTTGATCTGTCATTTTAACTTCTTTGACTTCAACTTTGACGCCTTCTTTTTCTTCGAACGCTTTAGCAGCGGCTTTTGTCGTCTCTGCTTTTTCTGTATCTTCCCAAATTACGATTTTATCCGGTTTGTTTCCGCCCTCTGAACTTGTGTCTGAAGAACCTGAATCCGTGCCGCCACCACATGCTGCAAGCGCACCGACTGCCATGACAGATACTGAAAGACCTGCTACTAATTTTTTGATTTCCATGATTGAAAATTCCTCCCCAAGTTAACTTACGAATGATAAGTTCTGATGCACAACGTTTGCATAAAGGCACAACCATTTTCCCGTGATAACAACCGAGCGGTTGTAAGCGTTTTATGAAAACGTTTGCATCACCTTTACATTTTTATTATACAATCTAAAATCCTTTTGACAAGTCCTTTTCTTCAAATATTTTCTTACATTTCAAAAAGATTTTAAAAAACTATTTTTAAAAATGGATTCGACCTCTTAATAAAATCATTTTAAAAAGAAAACGTTTACATTTAACTCTTTTGCACAAATAGGTGCAATCGATTGCACTGAAATAGATGCTAATGTTTGATTGTCTGGATTTTCTCGAATTCTCAATTGACTTTAAGAAAGCGCTTCACTATTCTTAGGTCGAGGACTATTACATTAGGATGCAAGCGATTGCACTAAGGGAGTGACCAAAATGCTGAAAGAAGCTGTTTTCCACCGCGCCATGTCTCCATTCGTCTACAAATACGACGAGAAAACCATCCATATCCGTCTCCAAACGAAAAAAAATGATGTTGATCACGTTGAACTCATCTGGGGAGACCCATATGACTGGCACACTGAAAATCCAGACGATGCTGACTGGAACTTTGATCCGTCCAAGGCCAACTACTGGAATACGTTTGAAACACCGATGAAACGAAGTGGTTCGGATGAACTGTATGACTATTGGTTCATCGATGTTGTCCCTCCTTTCCGTCGACTGCGCTACGGATTCCGTCTTCATGACGGGAGTTCGAGTCTCGTCTTTACCGAGCGTGGCTGGTTTGATGAAAAACCTTTGGATGATACAGGTTATTATTTCTGTGTACCTTACTTAAACAAAATTGATGTGTTCCATGCACCGAACTGGGTCCAAGATACAGTCTGGTATCAAATTTTCCCGGATCGTTTTGCCAACGGGGATTCTTCTAACGATCCTGCCGGAACACTACCTTGGAATAGTGCTGCACCTACGACAACCAATCTTTTCGGCGGTGATTTCCAAGGGGTGATCGATCAGATTGATTACCTGGTGGATCTAGGCATCACCGGTATCTACTTCTGTCCGATCTTTGAAGCCAAATCAAATCATAAATACGACACGATTGATTATCTTGAAATCGATCCCCAATTCGGGACCAAAGAAAAGTTCAAGGAAATGGTGGATCTGCTTCATGAAAAAGGTATCCGGATTATGCTTGATGCGGTCTTCAACCATGCCGGTTTCCACCACAAGGCGTTTGCTGACATTCGGGAACACGGAAGCAATTCTTCCTATAAAGATTGGTTCCACTTACGCAACTTCCCGCTCGTGACGGAACCGATGCCAAACTACGACACGTTCGCCTTTGTGCCGGAGATGCCGAAGTTCAACACGGAAAATCCGGAAGTAAAAGCCTACTTGTTGCATGTCGCCCGTTACTGGGTCGAGGAATTCGGTATTGACGGTTGGCGTCTCGATGTTGCGAACGAAGTGGATCATGCTTTTTGGCGTGATTTCCGGAACGTCGTCAAAGAAGTTAACCCGGATACGTACATTCTCGGGGAGATTTGGCACGATTCACAAGAATGGTTGCTCGGCGATCAGTTCGATGCAGTCATGAACTATCCGTTCACGAATGCAGCGTTGAACTTCTTTGCACTCGACAAAACATCAGCCTCTGCCTACGCAAACGAGATGTCACACGTCTTGTTCTCCAATACGATGAACGTCAACGAAGTGACGTTTAATCTGATTGGTTCACACGATACGCCACGGGCATTGACACGCGCCGGTCATGATAAAAATAAGATGCGGTTGCTATTGTTATCGATGTTGACGTTCTCGGGCAGTCCCGTCATTTACTACGGTGACGAGATTGGACTCGACGGCGATCAAGATCCAGGTTGCCGTAAATGTATGCCGTGGGATCCTGCTGAGCAGGACTTGAATCTGTTGATGTATACAAAACATTTGCTTCATTTGCGCAGCCGCCATAAAACGCTTGCCAATCAAGGACATATCTCATTTGTACATGCTGACGATGAAACCAACACCATCGTCATGCGACGCATCAGTCAAGATGGAACCTACTACGTCTACTTCAACAATTCGAATCGCCAAGTGACGATTGCCGCTCCACAAGCCGGGCAGGGAATGGATCTGTTCTCAAACACCCCTCTCCTTTCGTTGGATGTGACACTTGCACCATTTACAGGGACCATTGTTCAAGTCATTTAATTAATAACGGTATCTTTCGTGAGTCTGCGAAAGATACCGTTTTTATTATTTTGATGACATTCCCCTAATTCACTGATTTTTAGGGTAAAGAGGATAGAAAGGAGGGACAACTCTCTCATGGAACTATTTTTTTATGCTGGACTCGTTCTAATTGGTCTATTTGCTGTCAGTTACCTCAGCGAACGATTCCATCTTCCGAGTATTTTGGCCTTCATCTTGATCGGGATTGGACTCGGTTTTTCCTACGATCTTCCCGAAGAACTCAAACTCGGTGGAGAAGCCGGCATCATTGTCCTGTTTTTCTTGTTGGGCTTGAAGTTTTCCGTTGCCGATTTAATGATCCAGTTCCGCAATGTATGGAAAGCCGGTTTGATTGACTTGGTATTATCGTTTGGCGGCACCTTCCTGTTGACGTTGGCGTTCGGTTTTTCTGTCCCGGAAGCTTTCTTAATCGGTTGTGTCCTGTATGCTACGAGTTCTTCGATCTCAGCGCGCCTGCTCGATCGTGAACCGGACAAACATAAGGATGTAAATAAGTTCGTCTTGTCCTTGCTGATTTTTGAGGATTTGGCGGCACCGCTCTTGTTGACGACTGCTCCATTCGTTCTCGGCACACAAGAGTTCACTTTGATGAAAGTTGGGACAATTTTCATCGGATTTTTGTTCTTGTTTAGTGCATTGATTTTTCTGACGGTATTCATTCGTAAACAAAACAAGATTGTCGATTCCCTGTATCGGCATCCCGACGCCGGAATCGGGATCATCGGGTTGATTTTGACGTTTTCCGGGATTGGAATCATGTTTGGTTTATCAGAGGTACTGGGTGCTTTCATTGTCGGAATTTTGTTAACTGAAATAAAAGAGACCAGATACTTGAAACGTTTGGTAACACCGTTTCAAGATCTACTGTTGCCCTTATTCTTCATTTCGTTCGGGATGTCATTTGAACTGACGGAAGGATTACCACTCGATTGGTTTTTCTTTGCCCTTGTCGTTTGGGGATTACTTTCTAAATTCTTGGTTGGCTTTTTCGGTGGACGATCGTTTGGTCTTTCCAACTATCATGCGATTGAGTCAGGATTCTGTTTAGGACCCCGTGGAGAATTCTCGATTTTATTCATTACATTAGCGAGTGGCGCGTTCGCCACTTTAACAGGGCTGTATATCTTCGTATCAGCCTTCCTCGGGATCCTGTTATTCCGGATTTCCACTACACTAACCGACCGGACGCACGCAACCGCTCAAAAAATCAAACAAAAAATGCACTAACCTGCAACAGAAGGGACCTTTCGAATCGAAAGGTCCCTTCTGTCTGTACATATGCCTCTAAAACGTTACATTATCTCCCGACGAAAACGGGGGCTTTTTTCTCGATAAAGGCTTGAACGGCTTGCTGGTGATCCTCGGTTTTCCCGGCACGTGATTGATAGATGATTTCCTGTGCCAGCATATCGTCCAATGTCGACTCGGAACTCGCAGCCTGTAATTGTTTAATGTATCCGATGACTTTGGTTGGACGTTGTGACAGGAGTTCTGCAAATGCAGATACTTCCTGCTCAAATGATTCAGTTTCAACGACTTTTGTCACTAAATGATAGTCATGCGCTTGCTCTGCCGTAATCGTGTCCCCTAGTAACGCCAGTTCCAGTGCTTTGGCAGAACCAATCAATCTCGGCAGAAAATATGGTGCTCCTGCATCAGGTACTAAACCGATGTTGATGAACCCCAACGATAGTTTGGCATCTTTCCGGACAATCCGAAAATCACACGCCAGCGTCAAAGACAATCCCGCCCCCGCGGCGACACCGTTGATTGCGGCAACAGTCGGTTTGTTCGTTGTCGCAATTGCTCGGATAACCGGATGATAGTATTGCTTTAAATACTCCCCATGATCCATACCGGGTTGAACGGTTTTTAAATCTTGACCCGCACAAAAACCACGTCCTTCTCCGGTCAACACAATGACCCGAACCGCCTCATCTTGATTTGCTTCTTCCACTGCTTCCACTAATTCGGTTAACAGTGTAGATGTGAGTGCATTTAATCGTTCTGGGCGTGACAAAGTAATCGTTGCAACCTGCTCTTTTACCCGATAATCGACTTCGCGTTTCATCCTATTCCCCTCCCTTTCAAAAATGAACATTCATTCATTATGATGTATTCGTGATGTTTTATGAAAATCCTTTTAAATGACCTTTTTTTTCATGAAAGCGTACCTTTTGCTCTTTCATTATGAAAATTGAAGGCGTATAGTTTCCAAAAGATACAGAAAGACAAAACGTTTTAAGGACTTAAAGGGGAATTTAATTTATGAAAACTGTTAAACAACAATCATTATTCCAAATTACTTGGCCACTATTTATTGAAATCGCACTCCACATGAGTCTAGGGATTATCGCTACGTTGATCCTCAGTTACTACTCGGACAGCGCAGCCGCTGCCGTTGGTGTGTCGAATCAGGTGCTCAACATTTTCATTATTCTATTTAACATTACTTCTGTTGGTGCAACGATCATCATTGGTCAGTACCTCGGAGCAAAACGCGTTCAGGATGCACGACAAACCGCACGCTCTGCTTTTTCAATTAACTTATACATCGGGTTAATCATTTCTGTTCTTGTCGCTTTGTTCGGCACACAATTACTTGGCTTTTTCTCATTAGAAGGAAAAACACTCATGTATGGCGAAACCTTCTTAAAGATTGTTGGTCTCTTCTTATTTTTAGAAGCGATCTCGCTTACGCTTGGAGCTATCTTAAGAAGCCATGGTTTTACGAAGAATGCTATGTACGTCACACTTTTAATGAACTTCGTCAGCGCATTTGGTAATGTGATCGCCGTTCTCGGATTATTTGGGATCCCGGTCCTCGGTGTCGCTGGTGTCGCCTGGTCCATCGTCGTCGCCCGGACCGTCGCCGTTGTTCTCCTGTTTTTCGTTGTCTACCGGAAACTGTCTTTACGGTTTAAACTAAAAGATTTGATTCAGATTAATCGTCGTGATATCAAAAGTATCATGAACATCGGTATCCCATCCGCTGGTGAAGGCGTATCGTATCAATTTTCCCAACTGATCATCACGGGATTCATTGCGACTATCGGAGAAGCCGCTTTATCGGCACGTGTCTATGTCTCGAACATCACGATGCTTTGTTTCTTATTTACTTTGGCCATTGCCCAAGGAACTCAATTGCTTGTCGCCCGTCAAGTAGGGGCGCAACAATTCGAAGCTGCTCACAAACGTGCGTTAAAAACATTAAAAATCGCTGTTTTTGCAAGTTTTGTCTCGGCCGTCGCTCTCGCTTCATTCGGAACGTCGATTATGTCACTCTTCACATCAAGCCCTGAAATCATCGCTATCGGTGTTCCATTGCTTTGGGCAAGCGTCATTCTTGAACCGGGTCGTGCGATGAATATCGTGCTCATGGGTACGTTAAAATCAGCTGGTGATGTCCGCTTCCCAGTAGCGATCGGCATTCTCTCCATGTGGGGAATTGCAGTCGTCCTCAGTTATACACTCGGACTTCAGTTCGGACTGGGCTTACTCGGAATCTGGATTGCCTTCTCTGCTGACGAATGGTTCCGTGGACTCTTTGCCTTAAAACGCTGGAACAGCCGCAAATGGGCACAATACGCTGTCGTTAAAGGAGAACAACATGAGCCAAACGAACGTCGCAAGACTTCTGAAGCAGTCTGATATTGCATTCGATCTGCTTTCGTATCCTGTGGATGAACAGGATTTATCCGCTCAAAATGTGGCTAGAAAGATTAATTACCCCCTTTCCAGCATTTTTAAAACCCTTGTTTTAGAAACTGATCAAAAACAGCACGTATTTGCTGTCATATCCGGAGAAGAAGAATTAAATTTGAAGGCGGCCGCACTGGCGCTTTCCACTAAGAAAGTCCAGCTGGTGCCAATGAACGATTTAAAAAAGCTAACGGGGTACATCCGAGGAGGTGTCGCCCCGATTGGTGCGAAAAAAAATTTTCCTGTTCTCCTATCGGATCAAGTGACCGGTCAACCATTCATGATCATTTCTGCAGGTAAACGCGGCTTTCAAATCAAACTGGCTCCTGATGATTTTTTAACATTCACGAACGGGATTCTCTTTACGAACCGCTGATACGTACTGGAAATTTATGATATGATGGTTAGTATCGAAGATGTGGCAGGAGGAATCATTTTGTGGAAAGAACGTGTACGTAACTCGATTCCGAACCTCTTTACGTTCGGAAATTTATACTGTGGTTTTCTTGCCATTGTCATGGCTGCTCGAGGCGATTTTCAAAATGCGACATTATTGATTGTCATCGCGATGATGCTCGATAGTCTGGACGGTCGTATCGCCCGTATGCTCGGCGTCGCAGGTGATTTCGGAAAAGAACTGGACTCGCTTGCCGATGTCGTGACGTTTGGTGTCGCCCCCGCTATGATGGCTTATTACACTTATTTTTATGATTTTGGAGAGATTGGTTTATTGATTGCCGCGTTATTTCCTTTGTTTGGAGCATTTCGTTTAGCACGCTTTAACCTCTCAGCAACGAACGTGGCCTCTGCTTATTTTTCCGGTGTCCCGATCACGGCAGCGGGAGGCATTTTAGCCGTCGTGACGCTGTTCAGTGGACGGATGAATGACTTGATGGTGCCGCTTGTGTTTACCGCCCTCGCATTCCTGATGGTCAGTCGTGTGAAGATTCCCAGTTTCAAAGACATTCCGGTTCCACGACATACGTTTGTCATTACCTTTACGTTGCTGTATGTTACTTATGTCATGATTGCGCGAAGCAATGAGTGGTCGACGTTTTGGTTCGTCGCCGTTCCTCTCTACGTCGCATTCCTGCTGTTTTCTTTCATCAAGAAGAAAAAACAAAAAAATCATCAAACCAGTTAAAAACAGACGATTTCCTGAACTGCCCCATAGAGATTGGACATAAAAATCCAATTTCTAAGGGGTATTTTTTTGCCGTCTGTTGGAATCACACCTCATTTCTGGCTCGTTTCCCTTTTGTACAGGTATACTTGTATCAGAATATATGGACATGGAGGTACACACATGATGAATGTCTTTCAAAAGCGTCTCTGGTTATTTTTTACGATTTGGTTTGTCATCGGTTTGATTCTAGTCGGCTTTTCGATCCTTCCACCTTGGCTCGAGTGGGCCAATGCGGTCTTTTTATTTGCCTCCGGTCTATACGCCGCGCTTTATTTTTGGGATGTCGTTCCAAAAGGCCGTTTCATCATTCCCGTCATCTTTTTTGGCTCCATCGCAATCGAATCGATCGGGGTGCATACCGGTTGGCCATTCGGTACATATGCGTATGAAGCGGACTTCGGTGTTCAATTACTTGGTGTACCCATCACGATCGGTGCCGCCTGGTTATCCGTCATGGGTGCCAGTCTTGCCTTCTCACGCCGGTTTCCGTTTCGCTACAATACGGTGATCTTGGTTCCGCTGTTTGCCGTTTGGTTGGATTTAGCAATCGATCCTGTTGCCGCAAACGTTAAATCGTATTGGATTTGGCAAGATGGCGGGTTGTATTATGACATTCCGACCCAAAACTTTTTCGGTTGGTACGGAACGGCACTTTTCTTCTCCCTCTTGATTGCTCGGTTCGAACAGCAGGTCACGATTACAGCACTTGAACGAAACAATCAGTACCTATTTTTGATGCTCCATGCGTTGTTCGGTCTGACGGCAGGTGTCGCAGGACTTTATGGCGTCACGCTGATCAGTCTTCTGGCAGGTGTCACGTATTGGCTCACACAAGGAGGTGTTCCGCTTGCAAAAGGCAAACAAAAACAAATTAGCTGAACAAGCCTTTCACCTTTACGTCAAAGAGCGGTTGATCCGAAAACAATTTCATCGTATTTTGTATCGGGCGGATGATTTACCGACCCCGGGTTTGATGCTCGCAACGCATGGTTCTTGGTGGGACGGCATGATTTTATTCCATCTCGACCAAACGATGCTGCGTCATGATCCTTACGTCATGATTGATCAGCAAGGATTGGCCCGTTTCCCGTTTTTCACCCGGCTCGGTGGATTTTCGATCGATCGCAGCTCATATAAGGAAATCAAGCAGAGTCTGCAATATGCGAAAGATCAACTGGCAAACGGCAGCAGCGTCTGGATGTTTCCGCAAGGCGAAGAACGGCATCAAGAAGAACGGCCGCTCCAGCTAAGCAGTGGCGCCACCCATTTAGCAAAAACGGCTCCGTCGATTTCGTTGTTTTCGTTTTATTATTCGTTTGGTCACGAGCAACAACCGGACGTCTACATCCGCACGCGAAAGATTCAATTGCCCGACGACCGGTCCTCAGTGCAGATGCAATACTTAACGGAGGCGATGACTGCACTCTATGACGATGTCCGCTCCGATGCCATTCAGGAACGGACGTCAGCGTATCAACTGTTGACTGAACGAAAGGAACCGTTGCCGGTCAAGACCGAACAGTGGTTACAGGCGATCCGAAAATGATTATCGTGATGTTCATCTTTTCTGCTTTCGTCTGTCTTTACACGTTCCTCAATCTGGCTTTTTTACCAAAACTGTCGAAGCCCGTTGCACCGCAGAGTCTTGCGGTGTGCATTCCGCTTCGAAACGAAGAGCGGAACGTCGTCAAATTAATGACGTCCCTTAAACAAGCACTTCACCCCAACGTCCAGGTTTACTTATATGAAGATCGTTCAACAGATAAGACACGCGATTTACTGATCGAACAGATTGGAGACGATGATCGATTTACGATGATTGACGGAATCGATCTGCCGACCGGTTGGGCTGGAAAAGTCCACGCCTGCCATCAGCTTGCTTTAGCATCAAAAGAGGAGTACTTGTTATTTTTAGACGCTGACATCACCTTGACAGCAGATACGATTCCCCGTCTGTATGCGACGATGCTACAGGAACGGGCTGTCTTTTTATCAGGCTTCCCGTCGTTTCCCGTCCCGACGTTTTTAGGCAAATGCCTGATTCCGATGCAACATGTTTTAATTGCTCAGCATCTACCGATTGCCTTTCGGAAAGTCAAACATCCTGCGTTTGCCGCGGCGAACGGGATGGTTGTTCTTGTTGAGCGTCAGGCATACGAACAAGTCGGTGGTCACCAGGCGATTCAAATGGCGCTCGTCGATGATTTGGAACTCTGTCGGGCCTTTAAGCAACATGAATTCACGACGACCCTCGTCCATGTGGCGCCTTATGTCAGCTGTGACATGTATGCGACCAATCGTGATGTCTGGCAAGGTTTCTTGAAAAATGTCTTTCGTGGCATGAATGATTCCTACTTGATCGGCAGTTACTTTCTTCTCTTTTATTTGGTGCAAGCTTGTATCCTGCCGCTGATGTTACTCTTCCCATCGGTGTGGACAATCGGGGCATTTGCCCTGCTCATGTTGGCCCGGTACCGGATTGATCGGAATGCTAGGATTTCTCATGCTTGGTTTTGGCATCCGGTCGCGACGGTCCTCTATGTCGCACTTCTCGCAACGGCGATGGTTCGAAGACTCAAGAAGAGGGAAATCAGTTGGAAAGGTCGGACATATTCTTAAGGAGGCGTTTTTGGTATGAAACATATTGCAGTCATCGGTGCCGGGCTAGGTGGATTAAGTGCTGCCATCTCCCTCGCTTCAAAAGGTTTTAAAGTTACTGTTATTGAACGGAATGAACACATCGGTGGGAAGATGATGCCGATCGTTGCAGACGGACACCGCTTTGATTTTGGTCCAAACACCATCACGATGCCTGAAATCTTTCAGTCCGTCATCTTAGAATCTGGTGCAAATCCAGATGATTACTTTACTTTTGAAAAATTAGCACGTCACACCGTCAACCATTTTCCGGATGGCCGTTCGCTGACATTTGCCAGCGGTCGCGAGGCGATGCGCACGGAAGTCGACCGCTTTACCGGTGGACAACTTTCAAAAAACGATATTACAGGTTATCAAGAAGAAGTCGCTCACTTGTTCCAAATTGCTAAACAGCAATTTTTTATCAACATTGACTCCTACTTCAACTTCTCGTTGTTGCGTGACATGGCAAAAGTCCACCCGTTGACGTCATTACACGCACTGCACAAAAAATACTTCAAGGATCCGCAGTTGATCCAAGCATTGGATCGTTACGCCACGTACATCGGCAGCAGTCCTTTTCAGGCACCTGCCACATTTGGTCTCATCGCCCATCTCGAGTTGAATGACGGTGTCTATTTTACGCGTGGAGGAAATACGGCGATTGCCGAAGGATTTGCCCGTCGTGCTCAAGAACTGGGAGTCGTTTTCCGTTTGGGTGAAGAAGTGACACAAATCGAAGTCACGAATCATCTGGCAACGGAAATCGAATTGAATCATGTCGATTACCTGTCCGTCGATTTCATCGTTCTAAACGGCGATTTATTAACTCAATATCCACGGCTGATCTCTGAGACGATTCGACCTGACTTTAAAAATCCGACACCGTCCCAGATGGAGCCTTCCATTTCAGCTTACGTCCGTTGCATCGGACTTTCCCGTCGGATTGAAGGACTCGCTCATCACAACGTGTTCTTCTCATCCGACTATAAAGCAGAGTTCGAGGCATTGTTTACCCAACACCGTTATGCGGAGGAACCGACCATTTATATTTCCAATTCTTCTGTCACAGCACCGGACATGGGGCTCGCTGGAGACAACTTGTTTGTTTTGGTGAATGCTCCGGCGACTCACGAAGGATCTGTCATTGATTTTGATACGTATGACGAGATCATCAACCGGCGTCTGCAAGCGTTCGGCATTGATGTGACGGAGGATGTTGTCTTCGAACAACGCATCACACCACAAGATATCGAACAAAAATTTTCGGCGTATCACGGTTCGTTATACGGTCTTTCTTCAAACGGTACCCGCGGAGCATTCATGCGTCCTAGTAACCGTTCAAAGAATGTTCACAATTTGTTTTTTGCCGGCGGATCAACGCATCCCGGTGGTGGCAGTCCAATGGTGACGCTTTCAGGAAAACTGGCAAGTGAACGAATCGTATCGGCGGTTGCTTCCACCCTGTGAACGTTATGTGAATTGCATATCAATTACTTGTACGGACAACTTAGATTTGATACGATTACTTCGAGTTCAAGAGGTAGTGATTGACCCCACATCCTCAATCAAGCGCATGGTGACTTCCCCGAGTCAAACGCGTTTAGGAACTTAACCAATCTGTTGTGGTGTGATTGTTCGTGCAAGACCCACTTGTTCGAGGTACTGCCAACGTAACCCTTTCGGCATGAATTACGACGTTCCCCCTTAGATCGTCTCATCCCGATTGGCTTACAGACGGCTCAATTACGAATCGATCCATCCCCGTGGATCAAGACCCGTCTTGTTTGGAATACGGTATCCGATCACATACACAGATCAAGTTTAGACTCCCCGGTCTAAACTCCATAAAAAAAAGACCTTGGTCCCCGCCAAGGTCTTTTTTTTATGGAGTTTCAACATCACGATCCGATGATTTTAATCAATCAGTCGATCAGATTGTAGCCAGTAACTTCATCTTTTGCCACCGGCTGACGTAAGCACGCTTCGTAAAGACATCATACTGGTTATCGCGTGCCGCATCCAGGATACCACGGTACAGTAAGGCCGCTACTTTTAATGCCCGACGACTCTCTTTCGGGTATCGGTCGAATGATGGCGTTGCCGCATCGTACAGGTGCTCGGCTCTTAAAGCCAATGCTTCCCACAATCCGGCAAAATCACCAGACGGTGTGCCGGCTAATAACGATTCGGTCGTTACGCCATATTCATCCATCCAGTTCTTCGGCAAGTAGACGCGTCCTCGTTTTGCATCTTCCCCGACATCACGCAGAATGTTCGTCAGTTGCATTGCAATGCCGAGTTGAATCGCGGATTCACGTAGATCGGGTTGGTTTGGAGCAAGGATTGGCAGTAACATCAAACCGACCGTACTCGCGACATAATAGCTGTACTTTTCCGTTTCCTCTAAAGACTGGTAACGATTTTTCTCAATGTCCCAACGCATGCCCTCTGCCAACTCTAAAAAAGGTGTCTCATCCATTTCATATCGAGAAAAAACATCTGAAAGAGCAATCCATAACGGTTTTTCAATTGACTGACCGGATCGGAACAAACGAAATTCTTCTAAAAATTCTGCTAAACTTTCTTTTGGTGTGGCGGATTCATCTACCGTATCGTCAAGGAACCGACAAAATGTGTAAATGGCATACACTGCCATCCGGTCTTGCTTCGGTAATAAGGAAAAGGCCTTATAAAATGTTTTAGATCCGCTTTGAATCGTTTGTTCACATACTACGTACGCGTTCGTCACTGTATCCACTTTTCCACCTCATCTCTTGTTCCATTCGATTGACAAGTAATGTCGCTCCCATCATGACGATCGGAACGCCTCCACATGGATGGACAGATGCGCCGACTGCATATAACCGTTCAATATCAGCGTATGGTTTTGCTTGTGTCTTTAAGGCAGCAGATTGGCGAATCGTTGGTGCGATTCCAAAACTTCCGCCCTCATATAATCCAAATTCTTGTGCATCTTGAGGTGTTCGAATCTGCATTTCCATGACCTGCTGTTCGAACCCGGGCACATGTTGCTCGATTTTGGCCAAAATCCGGTCGATGAATCCATGCGCCTCGTACCGGTCCCGGTCAAAACCGCGTGGTGATGGAACCAGGGCGTAAACGACACTGTCATCCGCTTCCGTTAATGTATCATCCACCTTGCTCGGATTAAACAGATACACCGCCGGATGCTCCGGTAACTCATCTTTTTTAAAGATCGATGTCATCAAAGGTTGAAGATCACTTGGCATCAGGAAACGATGCACCGGTAGATCCACTTTTCCCTTTATCTTAAAGTACAATAACAGGGTACCGCCGGATGGGACATATTTTTTAGGCTGCTTACCTTCCACCAAGTATTCCATGAGCGGAAACTCACCATTTAACACAACGCTGTCATACAGATGTTCCTGTCCGTTGACAAGCACTCCTTTAGCTTGGCCTTCACTAATCATTACACGTTCAACCGGTTGGTTAAACGCGAACCGCACACCCCGTCGAACCAACTCCTCGTACATCCGCTCCGCCAAGGAGAAGTAACCGCCTTTGACATACCAGACACCTTCTTGCTGTTCCCGGTAAGGAATCAATCCATAAATCGAAGGGGTCGTATACGGATTTCCGCCGATGTAAAACGTCGGAAAACTGTAAGCCATCCGTAAATACTTACTTTTAAAATAACGCTTCAAATGATCGTGCGCCGTCTCAAGTGCATGCATTTTCACAAGTGGTGCCAACATACTCGGTTGCAACAATTCCGTTTTGCGGAAATAACTCCGCTCTAAAAATTTCGATACACTGACATCATAATCCTTTGCTTTTTGATTCATAAATTCTTGAAAACCGCGACCTTCACCAAACTGGCGCTCAATCGCTACTGCTTGAGCGACGACATCGGCTTGTTTCGTGACGACTGTCCCGTCGTCGAAATGAAGATCATACAACGGATCAATCCGTTCCAGTTCAACACCTTCAAGACCCGCTTCTTTTAATTGTTCCTGTAGCTTCCCAGGCATCAGCACAATCGTCGGACCTTGATCAATCCGGCCGCCGGACTGAAAATCAACGGATGTCAGTCTGCCGCCAGCTCGTGCTTCCTTTTCAAAAATCGTGATTTCAACTTCCGGATAACGTTTTGTTAATAATAATGCTGCATGTAACGTACCGACGCCTGCTCCAACGAATCCGATCTTCATTTCAAAGCACCTACTTCACTTGTCAATAAGTCGGCTGTAATCCGGGCCGATTCAAAAATCGTCGGCAGCCCGCTTCCAGGATGCGTTCCTCCGCCTACTAAATAAACATGATCCAATTCTTCAAAACGGTTATGTGGTCTGAAATACATCATCTGTGTCAATTGATGGCCCAGGTTAAAGGTTGCACCCTGGTGTACGCCCATTGCTTCCCAGTCATCCGGTGTGAACATTTCTTCAACTTCGATTGCAGCTTCGACACCTTTGTATGGAGAACGGTCTTCAAGCGCATCGAGAACACGGCGACGTAACTTGGGTCCTTCAATGGCCCAGTCGAGTTCGGAATAATTATTCGGAACCGGTACCAAGACGTACAAGGCTGATTTGCCTTCCGGTGCAAGTGTCGTATCGATCACCGACGGATTTTGAACGTAAAACGAAAAATCTTCCGATAACTCGAGCGTCTGCGTCATCTCGCGCACGTTTTTCTCGTAATCGTCGGCAAAATAAATCGTATGATGCGGTGCATCAAAGGTTTTATTGACGCCTAAGTACAGCATGAACGTTGAACAAGAGAATTTTTTACGGTCAATCTTCGGACGTGACCATTTTTTCAGGACACCTTCCGGAACAAGATGATTCATCGCATGGGCAAAATCGGCACCGACCACAACATCATCATATAGGACGTGTTCTCCGGACTCTAAAATGACTCCGGTCGCTGCTTTTCCATCCAGGATCAATTCGCTGATTCCCGTCTCCAGATGAACGGTCCCGCCGAGTTCTTCGATGGCCTGTTTCATCGCTTCTGGAATGCGGTTCATTCCGCCGATCGGGTGATGGACCCCGTAAGCATGTTCCATGTAAGACAAAATCGAAAATCCACCCGGGCATTCCCATGCTGACATTCCTAAATATTTCGCCTGAAACGTAAAGGCATATTTGAGTTCTTCGCTTGTGAAATAGTCTGACAAGACATCGTACAACGATCGTCCCAGAGATAGTCGTGGAAGCGCGGTAATGACACGTGGTGACAGATAATCTGTCAACTTATCATGTTTCGTTTGCAAAATCGGCATCAATTTTCCGAGCTTTAACGCCTGTTCTGCCATGAAACGATCGTACCCTTCACCGTTCCCCGGAAAATGCTGTTCAATCGTCTGTTTCATCCGATCACGATCCGTCGTCATCGTAAAGTGTTCTTTCCCACCGTTGAAATATAACGTATACATCGGATCAAGCGCCTTTAAGTCCAAATAATCACTCATCTTCAATCCGATACTCGTAAATAGATTCTCTAAAATATGCGGCATATTTAAAAAAGTAGGTCCACGGTCAAATTGATACTCGCCTACTTGTACACGAGAGGTTCGCCCACCCACAATCGGTTGTTTTTCGTATACGGTTACGTCTACTCCTCTGCCCGCAAGCAACATCGCACAAGCGAGCCCTCCAGGTCCTGCTCCAATAACGGCTACACGCTGCTTCACACGAATCTCTCCTTTTTATCTCTATTCGTTTTAACTATTATACTAATCACATACTCATCCCCACAAATTTGAACTGCGTTAAAACTGTAAAAACGCCAATCTTCCATCAGGAAGTGGCGTTTGCAGTCACAATATACCAAGCTCCTTCTTTCAAAAACGGTGAAATCGAGACATTTTCGAAACCGGCGGCATGTAGTTGTTCCGTTAATTCCTCTTTCCCTGGTAACGGATAAAGATTTTCATGTAAGGTCATGAACGCATTAAAGGCAGCCGAGAACGGTGCACCGTATTCACTGTCACGTAGTGGTGTGACCAAGATGACGGTTCCGGCATCCTTGACGAAACGACGGACCCCTTCCAGAAGGCGGAGGCGTTCTTCTTTCGGGAAGTAGTACAGAATATTATTCATCATGACACCGTCATAAGTTTCCTTGACTTCAAATGTCTTGATATCTCCGACTACAAAATCGATTTCCCCGGTCGTATCACGTCGTTTTGCTTCTTCAATGACAGACTCCTCGATGTCGATTCCGGCCAGTCGGAGTTCCGGCAAGGCTTCATGGATTTTGCGTAAGTAACCGCCGTACGCACAACCGATATCCAGTAAAGAAGTCACATTTTGATTCCGAATGATATGTCGGACGGCGGGAAAAGCGACAGTTTCCACCAAGGCAGACGTCTCAGCGACGATATCCCCGTGTTCTTCGCCGTCAAATGTTTTTTGTTGACCATCTTCCAAGAACTTTGGATACGAAAATAGGGCCGGAAGATGCAATTCCATCAGTTCTGATAACATGAAGCCAATACTCCGGTCATCCGATTTCGATAACTCAGGTAAAACATGGCGTGTTGCGGTGTAGCGCAGGTCTTTCTTTTTCAAGTGTCCGACGGCCAACCCTACTTCAAACCAGCGTGATAAGGCTTCTGCCGTCAGTGGTTGTTTTAAACGAATTTGTGCTTCCGCTTGTGTTGCCCCCGAACCCAACACGTCAAACAACCCATACTTGTATCCAATGTACCCATGCCATAAAGGTAAGACAGGTTCTGCTCGTTTCATCCATTTTCTTGCCCGGAAAACTTTTGTCCATTCTTTCAACTGTGCCACAAGCGTTCCCCTCTCAACTGCGTAATATATCCCTTTTCCCAAATAACAACAGATTGTAACCACAAAAAAACACGCTTCGTCATAATTGGACGAAACGTGTGTCGGAGTCAGCTCCACGCTGACAATTTGTTCAGTTTAGAAGAACTGCATTCCGTACGGTAAAGAATACCCGAGGAAGATCGTCACGAGGACCAGTGCAGCAAATCCAAGCAGGAAGCCGGAATAGGATTTCCCTTTTTTCAGACGGACAAGCGTCAACTCACCCAGTACCAGTACTAAAATTCCGGCAGTGATCTTCGCATGATACAAACCATCCGGATTAGCAGAAGCCCCCATAATTTGAATGTAAAGATAAAGACCGGTTGCGAACGTCAATAACAGCAATAAACGGAACGCCATGTGAATCCCCTTTGCAGCACTTTTTCCGTTCTTGTACATGGAAAAGGCGACAAAAAATGTGACGAGCAGTAAGACCCATAATAAGACGTGTGTGTGCACAAATGCAGTAATCGGCATTGTAGTTCCCCCTTTTTTAATTTCTTACTATATCGTAGCTGATTTTTCACAGTAGATATAGCATTATTTTCCTGAGATATCGATCATGTCAGAAACTGTTTCATATGTCGTGACGATGTGCGGCAGTTTTACGGTAAACGTGCTTCCCCGTTTTTCAACCGACGCGACGGAAATATTTCCGCCGTGTCCTTCCACGATCTCTTTACAGATTGCCAACCCAAGACCGGTTCCACCAATTTTTCGGCTGTCCGAATTATCGACTCGATAAAACTTCTCGAACAGTTTCGCGAGAGCGTTGCTCGGAATCCCGATTCCTTCATCGCGAACGTCAATTTGAACATATTGATGCTCTACAGTAAGCGCGACCTCGATATTTCCGCCGAGTGGAGAATATTTCACCGCATTATTCAGCAGATTGTTCATCAATTGTTTCATCTTTTCTTCGTCCGCTTCAATCAGAGGATACGAGGCATCGTCGTGCGCACAAAATGTAATGGTATGTTGCGCTGTCGACGCGGCATAAAATTGCGTCGTCTCTTCCAACAACGGGCGTAAATCAATCAATCCCTTTTGATAGGACTGGGTTCCGGATTCCATTCGTTGGACATCCAAGAAGTCATTCACCAAATTCGCCAAGCGCTCGGTTTCAGAATGAATCGTCTTTAAATAACGGTCTTGTCGGGATACATCGATGTCCCGGTTCAACATCAACTCAGTGAATCCGTAAATCGATGATAACGGTGTCCGTAATTCAT
This sequence comes from Exiguobacterium sp. RIT452, assembly GCF_003598705.1. Lineage (NCBI taxonomy): Bacteria > Bacillati > Bacillota > Bacilli > Caryophanales > Exiguobacterium > Exiguobacterium sp. RIT452. The sequence goes on along the minus strand of NZ_QXJB01000001.1, from coordinate 74,597 downwards.
GCGAAACCGTCGAGACCAACTCCGATTTCAAACGATCCATCTCGGTTTCTTTCGTGACATCCCGCAAGACAAGCATCGTCCCTTTTCGTACCCCTTCTATTTCAATCGACTCCACATAAAATTGAATGAAAACGACTTGTTCACGAATCGAGAACTGGAGGCTGTCTTTTGGAACTTCGCCCTGCAGTACAGCTTCTACATAACGGGAGAAGGCTTCCGGTTCATCAACGACCGCATGGATCGTATTCAGACAGCCTTGAAGGGTTTCCGTTTTCGCCGTCCCGAATTGGAGTTCCGGGAACAGATCATACAGCGGACGATTCACGAACACATCCTCTTTCCCCGGTTCGATGTAAATGACCGCTTCCCGAATCGAATCTAAAATCCGTTCCGTCTTTGTTTTTTCCCGGTTCATCTCGTCAAATAACCGCATGCGGAGAAGCGATAACGACAGTTGCCGTGAGAAGGACATGACATCCCGCATCTGTTCGTTCGTAAACTGATCCCGGTAACGAACCAGGTAGATAAACGCGATCACTTCCTCCGACGCCGGATCAAGAATCGGTACTGCCGTCTCGTACATATAGTACGGATACGGCAGTGGATGGTTACTGGCCACTTGTTTCGATGAATGGACAGCTTTCTTCAGCGAGTCAGCTCGTTTCAACAACGAAAAATCACTGCCTAATAATTGTTCGGACAGTTCTTCCGTCATTCCGTGTGTCACGATCGAATACGCAGATCCCTCATCCACGAACACAAGGGCACCGATTTCTGAATCGGTGATCGTGATCAGCTTCTCAATGATCTCCGGATATGCCGTCAACGCTTCCCGCGCCGCCAGTGTTTCCGTCAAATCATTGCGATATTGGAGGTGTTGTTCATTTCGCATCGTCAGTTCAAGTGCTTCTTCGAGTTCCTGCTGTTGTGCCTGCAGTTCCTCTTGTTGCGCTTGTAACTCTTCTTGCTGGGCTTGAAGTTCTTCATTTTTCGCCAGCATATGCTGTTTGTTTTCTGAAATCGAACCCGCCATCTGATTAAAGGATAACGCTAAAATACCGATTTCATCTTTTCGGTCAGGCACTTCGACACGCGAAATGTCTTCCCCTCCCGCAAGACGCTGGCTGTTTTTGACGAGCGAGAGCAACTCGGCGGTAATTTTTCGAATGAACGGGTACACAAAGAAAATCAATACTCCGACCAACACGATGATATTTGAAAGCCAAATCAGTTGAGTCGTCTGGATTTCTTGTTCAAGCTGTTGACTTGTCTTTCCCGACCACTCCTCAAGGAAGTCCCGGTAGCCGCCAAGCGCCAACTCACTTTTATTGATTTCAGACAAGACGTCGATGTTTCCGGACGCATCGAGCTTGATTCGTCCGTTCGCGAGCAATTCTTTCCCCAGCGGTAAGGACGTCAATGTCGTTCCCTCTAAAAACGATTCATTGACCTCACCGGATGCTTTGGCTTCGACATAGGATTGAATCAACGGCAAAATTGCCTCAAAATAATAGGCATACAGTTCACGCGAAGAACGGGCATAATCTTTCCCTTGCTCATAAATCGCATTTTCCTCAAACCAACGTGTCTGCTCGTCAATCGTCGCCTGTTGATCCACCATCTTTTGATAGATCTCCTGATCACCAATCAGAGCATACCCCCGCATATTGAACTGCAAGTCTTGCCATTCTTCCCAAAGTGCACCGGCACGGGCACTGCGATCTCTAATATCTTCAAGCTTGAGTCGTGTCTCCTGTAGTTTCGTGTCAGTATAATTATAGACAATCAATGAAGAAATCATCAGCGTCGTTAAAACGATATAAAAGGAAGCCATCAGCTGGCGTCCGATTTTTCGATTAATCCACCGGATGATCACTCAATATTCCTCCTACGACATCAATCAATTCAAGTGGACTGAACGGTTTTGAGAAGAAATAATTCGCACCGATTTCTTCCGCTCGTTCCCGGTCGGATTGTTGACTTTTGGCTGTTAACATCATGATTTTCAGTTGTTGTTTATCCGGATGTTGCCGTACTTTTTCAATGACTTCGATTCCAGTCATACCAGGCATCATATAGTCGAGTAACACAAGATCGTAATGCTCGCTCATGATTTTTTGATAGGCCTCATCTCCGTCTGTTGCTTCATCAATCGTATATCCTTCGTCTTCTAATGTATCGAGCACCAACATTCGTAAGACATCTTCATCTTCTGCTAATAAAATACGTGCCATCTATAAAACCTCCTGTAATGAACCATTAGTTTACGTACATACCTTTTCATTTTACACAGTTCTTTCATATTTAGAAACGAAAATCGTCTAACCAATTTGTTCTCATCACAAGACGCGTGACAAAACAGGTTGGTTAGACGTTTGTTAGACAAAACTTTCTTAATCGATTTCAATCAGTTCATGAAGTGAAAAAGCATAAATCAGTTTTTTGGAAATCGTGATTTTCAAAATCGCTTCCAGTGCTTCTTGATATAAATTCAGCTGGGTCGCATAGCGTTCCCGTAACATCTCGTGTGGGTCTTGGCTGTCAGCCGTTTCAAAGACTTGATCGGATTTATAATCTAAAAGAATATACTCCTCTCCGTCACGTATCAGACAATCGACAATCCCCTGCATGACGGCTTGATCACTCGGACCATACCAATCCGGACGGAATCGGACGGAATCGATTTTATAGGTGAACGGCAATTCCCGGTAGACGTCTCCTGTCGCAAGGCGCCGCTCAAAAAGCTGTCCGATTTCGGAATCAAGAAACGCCTTGAGCTCCGGCACTGCTTCACGCATCGTACCGGCTTCTAAAGCAGAAATCCGTTCCCCTTGCTCCCACTCGGTAATTTGCTCTTCGAGAGGACGATCCGCTTCATACAATTGCATCGCCAAATGAAGAACCGTTCCCCGCTCGGCCCCTGTCAAAGTTGGTCCCAAAAATTGTGGTGTCCGGTAATAGGTCGCTTGCCGATACGTCGCTTCGAAAGCCGCCCGTTCGAGCTGTTCGGTCCGTTTCAATTCTGTCACGGTTTGTTTGGCTGCCGTGTCGGTTGCGGCTTGATACGGATATTGATACGTTAAGGCTTCTTCAATCCGCTGTTTTAATGCTTCATTTCCAGCATGATCGATTTTTTCCAAAACCCGGACATGTTCCAGTTGATCAATCATTTTCGTCAGTTCTTGATACGGGGCAATCTCTTCCGGTGCCATGATGCGTAACGCCCACTGCTGTTCGCCTTCACTCAACATGAAATGGCGTAAAACGGCGGGGGCAACCCAATCAGCATACGTTTTTGCATTACGCCGGTTGATTTCCGGTAACAGCAACTCATCAAGCGGCTGATCTTGCCATTTAGCAAGTTGTTCTTCCAACCCTTTAATGGCACCAACCAGGATTAATTTTTCTTTTGCCCGTGTCATCGCGACATACAGCACACGCATCTCTTCCGCCTTCATCTCACGGTCCATCTCCCGGCGGATGACTTCTTTTAAAAGCGTTCCCGAGCGGAGTCGTTTTACCGGATCAATGGCGTCTAATGCGATGCCATATGTTTTATGCAATTGGATGGCTTGGATTTGATCCTGCTTATTAAACTGCTTCCCGAGCTGACTGACAATCGTCACCGGAAATTCCAATCCTTTTGATTGATGAATCGTCATGATCCGAACGACATCCTCATCCTCTCCTAAAGAACGGGCTTCTGAAAAGTCTTCACCGCGCTCCACCAGACGATGAATCAATCGGAGGAATCGATACAACCCCCGGTATCCGGAAGCTTCATATTGTGTGGCTCGTTCATAGAGGGCATTCAGGTTGGCTTGTCGACTCCGACCGCCGTTTAAACACCCGACATATTCGTAATAACCGGTCTGATCAAACAACGAACGGATCAAGGCTGCCAGTGATTTCCCTCTGGCTTCCGTCCGCCATGCTTGAAGTTGTCGAAGCGCTTCATCCACCCGTATTCCGAGTGGTGTCTGCTCTTGTGCGACCGTGACCGCCGCTTCGTAAAAACTCGCCTCTTTTGATTTTGCCCGAATTCTGCCTAAATCCCGGTCCGTCAATCCAAAAATCGGCGACCGTAAGACACTTGCTAACGGAATGTCCTGCAACGGATTATCAATCGTCTTCAGTAATGCCATCATGATTTGAATTTCAGTTGCTTGAAAATAGCCGCCCGTCGTGTCGGCATAGACAGGCAACTCGTATTGTTCGAATACATCCACGAGCGCCTGAACACGTTTACCGCGCGACCGGACCAAAACGACGATATCACGGTACTCGCACTTTCGGAATCGTTTTTGTTTGGCATCAAACACAAGATACGGATGATCATCGTTTACCATCTCGATGATGCGTGTCGCAATCACTTGTGCTTCGAGTTCTTCCTTATTCGCCTCCACTTGATCAATCAACAACAATTCCGGAGCAACCTGATCGGACTCCACGTACCCCAGATTTCCTAATCTTAAATAAGCGGCCTCATCATAATCAATTTCTCCGACTGCTTCATCCATCACCTGTCGGAAGATATGATTTGTCCCGTCCAATACTTCCAAACGGCTCCGGAAGTTTTTGGTTAAATCAATTCGTGTCCCGACATCCGTTTGCCGGAACCGTTTAAACTTGTTGAGGAACAAACCCGGTTCCGCATGACGAAATTTGTAGATGGATTGTTTGACGTCACCGACCATAAACAGGTTTCCCGTCTGTTCGTCCGATTGAGAAACGAGTTTTAAGATTCGCTCCTGAACTTCATTCGTGTCTTGGTATTCATCGACCAGCACTTCAACAAAACGCTCCTGCAACAATCGGGCGACATCCGTCGTTTCTCCGTCCTGTTCCAAGATTGCTAACGCAAAATGTTCAAGGTCCGAAAAGTCAACGATTCCCCGTTGTTGTTTTTCTTCTAAATACGCTTCTGAGAAACGACGCACTAATGTCACAATCATCTGTACATGTCCGAGTTGGGAACGCAAGTCCTCCAAATAATCGACTCCGTCTTTTTGTACGAACAAGTCCCGCATCTTTTTAAGATCGCTGACGAGACGCGTCCGTTCGGCTTGAAACACTTTCATGTCATCATCCCCGCGGACACTTTTCCAACGTCCGAATTCGACAGCTTGAAAAGCGAGGGCGACGGTCGTCCAACGATCGCGTCGGGGGTCGACTTGCCGAATCGGCGCAACGTCTTGAATCAGCAGATCCGCCATTTCGCCGTACCCGGCGGCCCGCAACCGATGAGACAATTCCAGGTAGCGGTTGACGACCGGTGCGACCCGCTCCCATTCGAGCTCAAGCAGTCGGGTCAACAAGTGAGATTCATCCGGATCCACCGGTTGATCGTACTGGGCAATCAAATGTTCATAAAAGGCTTCCGGGTCAGGAAGCGAACGGGAAAAACGATACAGATTCGAAATCAGGTTCAGCATTGCCTGGTCGTCCCGGTCTGATGTATAGCTGTCAATCAGCTCGTAAAAGGCAGGATCCGCATCCGCATAAAACTGTTCGAATACTTCTTCCAGGACGTCGTCCTGCAACAATAACAATTCTGCTTCTTCCGCAATCCGAAACGCGGGATCAAGACCGATCCGGTAATAATTTTCCCGCAGAATCGATAAACAGAACGAGTGAATCGTCGTAATTTGAGCCCGGTTCATCATCTGTCGTTGTTTTTTGAGGTACACATCTTCCGGTGACCGTTCAATCTGTTCTTCAATCGCCTCGATGACACGTGTCTTCATTTCTTTGGCCGCCGCATTCGTAAATGTCGCAACGAGAATCCGGTCGGCTGTCAATGGATCCTCTTGATTGATGAGCCGTTGTGTCAGCCGCTCGACTAAAACGGCCGTTTTTCCCGAACCGGCTGCTGCCGAGACCAGAATATGTCCGCCTCTGGCATCGATGGCCTGTTGTTGTTCGTCTGTCCATTGCACACTCATTCTGTATCCTCCTTCAACCGTTCCAAGACTTCTTTTTCTGACATGGCGTCCAGTCGCCGGTAATCATTTCCGAGGGATTCATCAAATTGACAGACCGAACGATATTCACAAAACGTACAAGGGGTTCGTTCTTGATAATCAAACGGATCAATCGCAATATCTCCTTCATACATCGACTGACTGCTCGTTTTCAGTTCATCCCACGCATGATCCATCAAGGCGTTTAATTCGTCTTCCTTCACGACCCCTTTGGTATGCGATTTGTGCAGACCTGTTTTCGTGAACGTCACCTTGACGAGTGGCGATTTTTTCCGCTCATCGTAAGCTATCTGATCCATCGCCCGAAGCACTTCATCATTTTCGACGATGACGCCCTGCATTTGATATGATTCCAGCAACAAGCGGCTGCGTTCGATTTCGTCAGCTGATAAATCGCCGCGTAACATCGGATTCTTAACGTGGAAATACAAGGCTCCCGCCGGCTTTGCTTGCTGGTTGAAAAGTACTTCCGACTGCTCCACGACGGTCTTGAGATACAGCAGCATCTGAATCGCTAAACCGTAATAAATTTCAGCAAAATCCAGTTCTTTGGCACTCGATTTATAATCGACGATCCGGACATACAATTGATCACCAATCGTCGCTTGATCGACCCGGTCGATCCGCCCTGTGAATTCGATTTCCGTTCCGTCCGGTAAAGCAAACCGAAGCGGCGGGAACATCGCATTCCCAAAGCTGATTTCGAATAAATCCGGTTCAAAGTCCGATCGTTCTGCTTGTTTGACTAACATTTTGGCAGTCTGCTCGACGACATCCGTCAGCTTTTTCTTAATATATCCAAAACGGTTCGAACTCATCAAAATCGCATTTTGAATTTCCGGCGTCACCTTTTCGACGGCTTCCTTTGCCAGACGGCTGCACGACTGATCATCCAAATCCCGCCAGTGCTGACCGGACGACTTGATGTTAACGGAGAGATCATTGAGCGCACCGTGGAACAGATTGCCGATATCCGGCGCTTCGAATTTATATAATTTCCGTTCTTTCAGCCGTAATCCGTAACGCGCAAAATGTTTATACGAGCAGGCATTGTACGTCTCGAACCGTGAGACACTCGCTTTGATGTTGTCCCCATACAACGTACGGGCCAAGTCATCCGGTAAGGACTCCGCTTGATTTTGATAAAACAGCGCACTTGAGAACAAAGCCATTCGTTCCCGCCCCTGACCGTTTTCGAGCAACGTATTGTAGACATCAAACCATGATTGTTGGATTGGATACCGGCGTTGCAATCGCCGTAACTCGATTGCGGTCGCAGCAGCGGCACGATCCGGACTCGTCACGAACTGAAGTTGATCGTCCGGTGCATGATCGCCGGCCTCTGCAAAGGACGTTTTGACAGGACGATCCTGCAGCAATTGACGTTTGATTTGTTTGACGATTGAGGCGGGTTGCAAGGCCTTCCCGTCCTCGTCGACGAGCGCGTAGCTGATGTGGAGCGCTTCACTCGGTGCCGTCACTCCTTGATACAGGTAAAACAATTCGTCATCAAATACATCAAGTGATGCTTTGCCGACCGGAACACCATGATCATGTAAAAAGTCATGATCACTCTCTGATAACAGCTTCGACTGATCCTCGACAAACGGAATCAACCCATCGTTCGCTCCAAGCAGAAAGACGACTTTTATTTTCTGCAAGCGTCCCCGGACATAGTCGGTTGCAATCACCTGATCGAGGGACGGCGGAACAAGCGCAAAGCGGAGACTTTCAAGACCCGTTTCGACCATTTGGATAAACAGTTCCGTCGAAAGGGTTGTTTCCGGAGCTGCCGCTTCCAATTGTTCAAAGAGATGGAGGACTGCTTCATACACTTGATCATGTTCACGGGCATGACCCAACTGATTCGCATCGAGCGCTTCCTGTTTCCAAATCATCAACTGGTCCGTCAACTGATGTTCTTCTAAAAAACGGTACAAGGCACGTGTATATTCACTCATCGTCCGCGAGGCCTTAAACCGTTTTTCGAGCGGTTCAATCGCATCGACGAGAAACTGACGCCATTCGTTCAACGCATTCTCTTCTTTTAATTCCTCATCAGTCAGACTGACTTCGTCTGCCAGACGACGTTTCAGTTGCCATGGCTTTTTCCACATGGAACCTTTGATCCCCCGCTCCAAGACAAACGTCTCCAAACGATCAAGCGCCAAGCGCGAATCATCTGCCGGCAATGGAATCAATTCTGTTTTCAGTAATCGGAAAACCGATTCTTCCCGGTAACCCGTCAGAATGATTTCGAGGACGGCATGCAACAACTCCACGATTGGATGATGGACCATCGGTTCCCGTTGATCCAAAAAATAAGGAATATCATACAGCTGGAAAGCACGTTCCAAATGATCGGCATACGGCTCGAGGTGACGGACAAGAAACGCAACTTCATTGAAACGGTATCCTTCGTTCCGGACAAGCTGAATGACTTTTCTGACGGCCGCTTCCGTTTCGACTTGCCGATTGACCGCTGCCGTAACCGTCACCCCGTCCACTTCATGATCGACGGCCGGATAACCCGGTGCCAGTAACGCTTGCTCAAGTATCTGTAATCCGCTGCTTTTAAATTTTACGGGTTGCTGGTAATGAATGGATTCATGGTCGATTTGACGCTCTTTCATCTGTTCCAGTAATTGCATGTAACACCGTTGCGATACACCAAATTCCGATTGTTTGGCATGAGGATCCTCAGTGTCTAACGTAAAACTGATATGCATGTCTTGCGTCAATTCCATCAAACGAAGCAACACTTGTTGTTCCTGCAAAGAAAATTCATAAAATCCATCAACATAAACACATGCCTGTCCCAGATTGGCTTGCGGCAACAACTCAATAAGGGTTGTAAAGTAGTCATCCGCATGCAGGGCTTTGTCTTCAATCCGCTCTGTAAACCGTTCATAAATCAACGCCAAGTCATTCAGCTTCGGTGAACGTTCAGGCGATACTTCACTGATTTGACGTAACATATCCGGATCCACCAACGACCGTTTGAACGAGGCAATCAATTCATCCAATCCCTTATAAAAACCGGGCATATTTTTCGTCCGTTTAAAGATTTTCAAATTTTCTTCCGTTTCCTCCACTACTTGCCGCAACAACAGTTGCGTACCGGTTTCATCCAAAAAGGGAATCGCTTGATTGCCGTGGTCACGGATGATGTGGAACGCAAATCGCCGCAAACTCATGACTTCCATTCGCACAAGACCGGATAAGCGCGGATCAATCGCAATCCGTCGTTCCATTTCAAATGACATTTGATCCGGAACGATGAAAAAGATGGGCGGGCCTAACGGTTGTTCCGTCAATTGATCGACAACACGCTCAATCAGCTTTGTGGTTTTACCTGTACCGGCACGACCTAGATGCATATAATTCATATTCAACCTCCTCTAGTTGTTTTCATATGTACATTATCGCATAAATGCGAACAAACGTCCGGTGATGTCGTAAGTTTTTTCCATTCAATTTTGGGACAAGATATGAATCGGGTACCGGATCCGTAGTTGCAAAAAAGGGGTAAAGACTGGCATAATGATATGTCGCAAGATGATTCAAACCGTATGTACAGAAAGAGGGACATCGATGCTCTACGAAGAACTCGGAAAACGTCAAGCAATTGAACAACTGGTTAAACGATTTTATGAACAGGTTTACGCGGATGAACTTCTTCTCCCTTTATTCCCGACTGACCGTCAGCGGGTTGAACAAGCACAAATCGTTTTTTTAATCCAGCTGACAGGTGGACCCAAACAATATGAGCAGTATGATGAGCGCATGAACCTTGCGATGATCCATCGTCTTTTGCCGATCGAGCAAGCGCATGCTGAACGTTGGATTGAACTGATGACACTCGCGGTTGCTGAGACCATTTCGAATCCGGAGGCTGCTGCCCGCTTAATCGAACGATTACGAATCGGTGCGCTGAATGTTCTCCGGATTTGCGACGCGCACCGAGGCGGCTAAGGGATTTTTCTTTCTCATCCGTACATTTCAATGTAAAATAAAAAGTGGAGGCGATAACTATGACTGAAGAACAAGATCAAAAGAGTGAATTGGTAAAGAATGCACTCGAACAAGCTGAAGCTGCAAAAACGACAGATGAAACCGTCGAAGAAGAAAAGTCGGATGAACAAAAACGACTGGAACACATACGAGCCCTTGTCACACTAGAGCGTGGTTCTGATTATTATCGCGTCGTATTCTACGATGATCATAAGCATTTGATTTTCAAGGAACTGGATTATGACCGCGTAGAATTTGTTGGTCGATTCTATAATGACAGCTTCGATCCGACGAATCAAAAAGAGTTAGAAGAGATTTCTGAAAAAGCACTTTCAACGTCGATTCGTAAACGATTCCTGTAAAAAATTGCGTCTCGAAACGTTTTCTCATTGAAAAAGCCGTTCTCCCACAATCAGTTGATGGGGAGCACGGCTTTTTTTATCGGTTCGATTACGATTGCTGTTCGGGACGTTCAGCTGCATGTCGTTTTTTCCGACGAAGTACATATGCTAATACCCCGCCTGCGACAGCAAGTCCAGTCGCTGCCAAGACCGGCAGGAACACTTTTTTCGAAGTCAATTTTTGTTTGACCTGTTCAAGGCGTGATTCTGTCACTTCTTTTTGCGCAACAGAAGTCCGGCGGTTGATTGTCATATGTTTTGCTGCATCTGTTACGACGATTCGTTTCGTCACCCAACGGCGATTTCCCGCTTCGTCCACAATCAGTTGACGTGCCCGTTTGACACCTTTGACCCGCTTACCTGGCGTATTTTCCGGACGGACGATACGCGAACTGATAAAACGACGTCCTCCGTTTACACCAAATCCCGGTTGTAGTTTTCTTCGGTTTAACCATTCATATGATTCATTCATTGTGTAGCGATCGTTTGATCGCTTCACCTCCCCTTCGATTCTCTCTCTTATGCACTCATGGATTAATTCGCTTTATTTGCTAAAGATTCCTGTTAAGATGTTCCACTTATCGTGGTTTATTAAACGTCATCGGTCGTTCTTCTTGAAATCTCCGTTGCATTTCATATGCAAGTTCTAGCGTTTTGATTCGTTGCCGTTCAATGCTGTACGCCGAAACCTCCGTGTCAATTCGTTGTCCGGTCTGAAACTCGACTTGAACCGTTTTCCCTTTTTTCTGGACGGCCTTCATCTGCTTGAAATTAATCCAGATACACTCTGCCTTTTCCTTGGCTGTTGTCGGAAAGAAAATCGTCTGTGCCTTCCAGTCAATCAAGACCGGTGTTTTCCGATTCGGTCCCAGTACGTGGCGGGCCGCCTCAATTCGTCCGCGCATCGATGAACCAAAATACAGACAAGATTCTTCGATGAACTTGATTGGGTGTCCATCTAATACCACTTCAGATTGTTCTTGAATAAGTAAGGTTTGCGGTTCCCCGTACGGACCATATCGGGGAATAAGTGCTAACGTTTTTTCCGTAATTTTATGTGGCATTTTGATTTCTCCCTTCTTGTATTAATTTGGTTATATCAGATTACGAAGAATCCGGCTGAGCATCGCCATTATTTCCCGAAATAAAAAACGAGATATGACTATCTCGTTTTTTAAGATCTTATTTTTTTGGTGGTGCTTGATCTCGGAAGTGACGTGGGAAATTAAATTTCACACAGACTTTATCCTTTTCATTTCCCGCCGTCTGGTTTTCGATCGTCACCGTTCCTTCATGACGTTCTACAATCCGCTTGACGATATATAATCCAAGACCAAACTTCCCTTCCTTACCACGCGAAAATTGGTGGAACAGGGGGGATGAAGCATCAAGCGGCGGACCATCATTCTCAATCTCGATTGTTGCTGCCTCCGCTGTTCCGGACAGGCGGATCGCAATCGTCGTTTCGGCGTAACGGATTGCATTGTCCAGCACGTTTTCCAGAGCTACACGTAATTGTTCGCCTTCACCTAACACGATTCCAGCCTCACCGGAAATTTTCCAGGTCAATGCTTTTGTTCCGACAAACCGTTTTTGCAACAAATGCACCATCCGGTCCAGATCCACATGATCCCATTTCGAACGATCAAGCTCAAAATAGTCCAGTTTCGTCACATACAACAATGCAGCTACCTTTTTCTCCAACCGTTCGGCTTCCTCTTCAATGACGGAAACCGATCCCGTCAAGTCACCGTCGGGATAAATACCGTCTGAAATCGACTGGGCATAACTTCGAATGACCATGATCGGTGTTTTTAGATCGTGAGAAATATTTTGCAGCAGGGATTTTTGGGCTTTATCCTGCTTTTCCAAATCCATTCGCATCGCATTGACGGAACGAGCCAAACGGCCAATTTCGTCCCCACGATCAAGAGGAAGCGGTGTATCCCACTGCTGAGCAGCGATTTTTCCGACAGCCCCTTCAATTTCAATCAACGGTTGTGTCAATCGACGTGCCAACCAAAATGCGATGAACAATGTCAAGATACTGACGATCGCCACAACCCAGCCAATTTTTGAGAATAATTGCGAAATCAATTCTTGACGATAGGCATCCCAGACGTATGAGACACGGTAGTACGTTTCACCTTTAATCTCCATCTTCAAGATGCTGTAGTAAACATCTTCCTTGTCGAGACGTGTCGTATATTTTTCCATCTCATCTTCTTGCGCAATGGCATCCCGATACATTTGATTGACCAACTGTTGGGGCGCACCGCCATAATACAGCTTACCGTTTTTTGATAATAACAAGACGTTAACCGATCGTGACTCTTGTTTTCGTCGATCGAATTCAATCGGATTTTCTTGGAGCATCTCAATGACGGATGCATCTTCCGAGAAAAACACTTCACTGTTTTCGAGTGTCGCATACACCTGTTCGTCGATGAAGTTACCGATCGACGAGCGCATGACGACCAAGATCACAATCGAGAGCGTGGCAATGACTAATAAAAACATCGCCCAGATTTGAAAACCTAGACTCCGGTTTTTCATGCAGCCACCAGACGATATCCGATACCATATATCGTCTCGAGTTCAAGTTTTGAGAGCTTTTTTCGGACACGGCGTACAAGATCGTCGACGACGCGATCAGATCCAAAGTAATCGTCTCCCCAGACACTGACCAGAATTTGTTCACGCGACATCGGTGTCCCGATTTGTGTCGCGAATAAAATCAATAAGTCGTATTCTTTTGAGGTCAAATCAATCTCTTGACCATTCTCTTCAATCACACGTTTTTCCGGATAGATCATATAATCCCCATAACGAATGACACCGGTTTTCGGTGCGGCGTAGGCGCGTGCCAAAATCTTCTTCACACGAATGACCAGTTCGCGCGGCAGAAACGGCTTGGCGATGTAATCGTCCGATCCCATCTCCAGCCCAATGATCTTGTCGATGTCTTCATCACGGGCCGAGATGAAGATGACCGGTGTCGTCTCATCATGTGCTTTAATCCGTTTGATCAATTGAAAACCGTCCAAATCCGGCAACATGATGTCGAGTATCCATAAATCAGGTTTTTCAATGATGGCAGATGCCGCAGCTTCTCCTGATGTAAACGATTTAACTTGCCAACCTTCCTGTTCCAAATACTTGACTAAGACACGGTTCAAGTTCACTTCATCATCGACTAAATAAATCGTATGCATCATCATCACTCCTGCTTAAGTTCTTTTTTTTAGTGTAACAAAGGATTTCCGCAGAATTATGGGAGAATTAAAAAAATGTACAAAAAAACGCTCTCTTTCATAGAAAAGAGAGGCGCACGGAACAAAACAATTATTTTACAAGGCGCAACGATGGATACGTCGCACGTTCTACATGTGTTTTCACATTCCCCGATACATGACGACGTTCCGTTTTCACTACGTGTGTTAGGAACGTTACACCGCCACCAAGTAAGACTGTTACGCCTGTCATTAAAATAATCTCCATTGTTTTCGCCACCCTTTTCCATCGCAATTGATAATCAGTATCATCCTCAATACGACTATAGCATGGTTGATAGAAAATGAGAAGCGTTCTCAGAGATTTAATCATTCAAAAATTTCTGTTGTTCCACTTCATGCCGTTTTCGAATGATGTCACGCCATTTGAATTCACCCTGTTCCAATCCGTTGATTAAAATTTCAGCGGTCCCGACATTCGTCGCAAGCGGCAGATCATAGACGTCACACAACCGAATCAAAGCAGACACATCCGGTTCATGCGGTTGAGCGGTCAACGGGTCGCGTAAAAAAATCACGATGTCGATTTCACCCCGAGCAACCATCGCGCCAATTTCTTGATCGCCGCCGAGTGGACCTGATTTACAGCGATGAACAGTTAACGCCGTCGCCTCCATGATGCGTTGTCCCGTCGTCCCGGTGGCATACAACGTGTTTTTCGAAAAATACGTTTCATATGCCCGGGTGAACATCATCATCTCATCCTTTTTTTCGTCATGTGCAATCAAAGCAATATTCATTTGAATCCTCCCCCTCTCTCTTTAATATGCACACAAAAAGAACTTCAGAAACATGAAGTTCTTTTTGTGTAGGGCATCAGGAATTTGTCGGTTGCTTTTTCAATACGGTCCGTAAAATCTTCCCCGTCGTATTTCGCGGCAGCTGATCAATGAATTCAATCCGTGTCGGACATTTGTATTTTGCGAGCGATACCGCGCAAAAATCAAGGATTTCCTTGTCTGTCAACGGCTCACGCACGACGACGAACGCTTTGACCGCCTCCCCCATCTCTTCGTCCGGTACGCCGATTACGGCTGCTTCGACGACAGCAGGATGTTGGTACAGCACCTCTTCGACTTCACGCGGGTAAACATTGTATCCGCCGACGATGATCATGTCTTTTTTCCGGTCGACGATATAGAAATATCCGTCTTCATCACGTCGCGCTAAATCCCCTGTATACAACCAGCCTTCTTTTAACGTCGCTTGTGTTTCTTCCGGCATCTTATAATACCCTGTCATGACGTTTGGTCCACGCACGATCAATTCGCCGACCTGACCAACCGGTACGTCCTGACCCAATTCATCGACGACCTTATTTTCGACATCGATGATTGACGGACCAATCGATCCCGGTTTTTGGATCCCGTTCAATGGATTAAAACACGTCACCGGCGACGCTTCCGATAGTCCATATCCTTCGAGAATATGACAATTAAACGTTTGATCAAACGCTTGCAGTAACGGAACCGGTAAACTTGCGCCACCGGAAACAAACAACCGTGTCGTCGCAAAATGATCGGCGTATGCCGGATGTGCTTTCACCGTTTGTAACAAGAAGTTGTACATCGTCGGTACACCGGCAAAAATCGTGACCCGTTCTTTTTTCGCCAGTTCAAAGGTCTCCTGTGGTGAAAAACGGGAGGCGATGACGATTGTTGCGCCATGTGCAAGCGATGCATTGACGACGACTGTCAAACAAAAGACATGGAACATCGGCAAGACAGCTAATGTCCGGTCCTCTTCCGAGACATTTAAGTATTCCCCGATGGAACGTGCATTTGATGTCAGATTACGATGTGACAACATCGCACCTTTTGGTTTCCCGGTCGTTCCACTCGTGTACAAAATAACTGCGGTTTCATCCAGTTCATAGGTCACGTCTTGAATCGGGTGATCGATCTCAAGCCAGTTTTCAAGTGTCGTGAAACGAACGTTTCCGAGCTGTTCGTCCGGACCGATTTGACCGTTAAACGGCACAGAGACGACAACAGCAAGATGCGGTAAGTGCACTAAACGCTCTTTGGCCGCCTCGACAAGTGGTGCAATCCCCAAAATCCCTTTGACATCCCCGTTCATCAAGATATAACCGAGTTCATCCGGCGTATAGGTCGGATTGATCGGGATAGCGATTGCCCCTTGCTTCATGACGGCATAGTAACCGATTAAAAAAGCTGGACTGTTCCCGAGAATAAGAGCCACGTGATCCCCTTTACGAATGCCGTGTGCCTCAAGTGCTCCGGCTGCCCGGTGAAACTTTTCAACAAATTCGCGATAACTGACTGCGGTCTCTTCGAATACATACGCAATGCTATCCGGACGTTGCCGTGCTGTTTCTTCCACCGAATGAATCAATCCCATCATAACTAGTTTCCCCTTTCGAATGAATAACCATTCATTTTTAGCACAAAAAAAATCCATACATGACGTGTCCGCCTGTATGGATAGTGTAGCATTTTATGGAAACGTTTTCACGTTCTTTCTTTTTTAGCCGTTGACGATGACGCCACCGTTTAGATGGAGAACTTGTCCCGTCATATAGCTGGAATCGTTACACGCCAAGAACACATAAGCAGAAGCCATTTCGGCCGGCTGTCCCGGGCGGTCCATTGGCGTGTTCTTACCAAACGTCTTCACAGACTCATCCGGGAACGTATCCGTGATCAACGGTGTCCAAATCGGACCCGGTGCGACAGCATTGACACGAATCCCTTGTTTGGCGAGATTCATCGAGAGACTGCGTGTAAAGCTGACGATTGCCCCTTTTGTCGACGAATAATCAATCAGCAAAGCGTTTCCTTCGTATGCCGTCGAAGACGTCGTGTTGATGATGGCTGATCCGAGTGTCAGATGCGGCAGAGCTGCCCGTGCCAAACGCATCATCCCGAAGATGTTCGTCTTGAACGTTTTTTCCATCGATTCGTCCGTGATGTCGAGCAACGATTCTTCCGGTTTTTGCATGCTCGCATTGTTGACGACGATGTCGAGACGTCCGAACCGGTCGATCGTTTTCTTGACAAGCTCTTCACAGTAAGCACCGTCACCGATATCTCCTTGTGACAGTAATACTTCTCCGCCCAACTCTTCAAGACGGGCTTTTGTTTCTTCTGCGCCTTCTTGATCGCCGTAAAACGCGATGACGATTTTAGCACCTTCTAATGTATAAGCAATCGAGATGGCTCGTCCGATTCCTGAATTCCCGCCTGTCACGATCGCGACTTTTCCTTTTAATTTTCCGGCAGCACGATAATCGTCCCGCTCATAATACGGTAACGGCTGTTGGTCTTCCGTTTTCGGTAAGCCTTCGGAAACTTTTTCAAAATTGATGAAGTCGTTTAATGTACCCTCTAAAAAGTTATCTTTATTGTAGCCCATGAAAAAAGCTCCCCCTATGCAAGTTGATAGAAAGAGTTTTCCCAAAAAAGCTTATGCTAAAACGTCGAGTACTTCATCGAGTTCAACGGCACCAAAATATTTCTTTAATTCGTACTGACTCAACACGTCCCGTAAAGAGGTCCGGTCATACCGTTTTCCTTCCAGCGCACGAGCGATCTCCGATGCATCCTCGACACCGAAGAAATCACCGTAAATCTTCGCTTCTTCAATGATTCCTTTTTTGACGTTCAGACGGAAATCAATCGTTCCGATCGGGAAACGTTTTTTGTGAATGACATCAAACTTCGGTGATTTCCCGAAATTCCAATCCCAGTTCCCGTAACGTTCTGCTGAAATCGCATGCACTTTCGCCCAATCTTCCTCCGTCAAAACATAACGTTCCATTTCTTTTCCTTCATAAATCGAAGCCAACAGATGTTCAACAAACTCATCCATTGTCAACGGTTCTGTCAAAAATTCCGAGATGTTTGCGACGCGGCTGCGGACGGATTTGATTCCTTTTGAACGCATTTTTTCTTCACTGACGACAAGAGCATTGACGACTTCTTCAATGTTTGAATCGAGCATCAATGTGCCGTGGCTGAACATTCGACCCTTCGTCGTAAACTGGGCATTACCGCTGATTTTTCGTGTCCCGACATGAATGTCATTGCGACCTGATAATTCTGCTTCGACTCCGAGTTTATGCAGTGCTTGAACAACCGGTTCCGTGAATTTTTTGTAATTGTTGAAGGAGTCCCCGTCATCTTTCGTCAAGAAACTGAAATTCAAGTTCCCCAGATCATGATAGACGGCCCCACCGCCCGACAGACGGCGGACGACATGAATCCCGTTTTCCTCGACATACTTTAAGTTAACTTCTTCACTCGTGTTTTGATTCTTCCCGACAATGATCGATGGACCATTAATGTAAAACAGGAAGTAATCCTCTTCGCTGACGTTCAGGTTGTTTAAAATGAAATCCTCTACGGCAAGATTAATCCGTGCATCGTGAATTTCTGGATGGAAAATGAATTTCATAAGTTTCATGTTCTCCTTTTACAATCGAATTTAGTTGCAGCCGTCTACACCACAGGCATCGCCTTCGGCAACGATTTCTACTTTTTGTTCCTGTTGGACTCGTTCCAACACTTGACTGAATGCCTCTACCGGTTGCGCACCGGAAATCGCATACTTCCGGTCAAATACAAAGAATGGTACACCGGTGACACCTAGTTCACGAGCCATGTCTTCTTCTTGGCGAACTTCATCAGAAGACTCGTCAGATGCTAGAAATGCCTCGACGGTTGCTGTCTCCAGTCCAGCTTCGGTCGCAATCCGCGTCAAAATCGAATCATCATTTAAATTTTCACCGTTCATGAAATAGGCTTGGAACAATCCTTCTGATACCTCATCCATTTTATCATGTTTTTTAGCGAGTTGAGTCAGGCGGTGAGCTTTAAATGTGTTTGCCGGAATGACACGATCCATTTCGTATGCCAGACCATCAGTCTTCGCGGAATCGACGACTCCTTGTGACATTGATCGTGCTTGTTCAACGGATGTTCCGTACTTCGCCGCTAAAATTTCATAAAGCCCCATCGTCGGTGTTTCAGGTGCTGCCGGATCAAGCTCAAAACTTTTGAATTCTACTTCGACGTTCGTTGCACCATTTGCCTCGATTGCCTTTTCCAAACGTTTTTTACCGATATAACAAAACGGACATGCGTAATCTGACCAAACTTCTACTTTCATCCTGTTCCATCTCCTTTTAAGTGAGTTTCATGTACATTTAGCATAATCGCCCGAGCAGCCGCTTGCAATGAATCTGATTTCCGGCAACAACAAAAACTCCTTCACCCGAAAGCGAAGGAGTTTTTGACTAAATATGATTTTATTCTGTGACGAGTGCGTGTGCCGCATCCTCAATTTCAATGTCGAGTTCTTTTGTATATTCTGCCGTTTGAGCTGACGTCCAGTTCAAATGACGTGCCATCTCTTTAATGGCTGCTTCTTTATGCTGACGTGCCCAAGCAATATCAAAGAAGACTGCGCCGGTCCGACGGATGAAGAAGTCGATTGGATGTGCGACCATCTCGTGATCGATTCCGTAATGAAGCTGCGCGTAGACATCACGCGGCAGTTCCGTTTCTGCTGCATCATATTCCGCTGCATAGGCAAGAACATCCGGTAAGTTCGAACCGTAGCGTTTAGCGAGGAACAAGACTTCCTCCGAAGTTAGACCGTTAGCCGGCGCTTGTGCTTTGAGGAATTTCGCGAATCCGGTCGCTCCTCCGACATGTCCACCTGAAATCGGCATGTTTTTTGTCGAACAACGGGCATACGCCACATTGTCTTCTTGTTTCAAGAGTTTTGCGACGAGATCAACGACGTGCTCGCCCATTTTGCGGTAACCTGTCAGTTTCCCGCCGGCAATCGTAATCAAGCCTGATTCAGACTGCCATACTTCATCTTTTCGTGAGATTTCCGATGGGTCTTTCCCTTGTTCATAAATCAACGGACGAACACCGGCCCAACTCGATTCAACATCTTCAGCTGTCACTTTGACGTCCGGGAACATGTAGTGAATCGCGTCCAGAACGTAGTCTTGATCTTCTACCGTAAATTTCGGATGTGACGTATCTTTGTCGAAGAATGTATCTGTTGTCCCGACATAGGCTTTTCCGTCACGCGGGATCGCAAAAATCATCCGACCGTCCGGTGTATCGAAGTAGACGGCTTGTTTTAACGGGAATTTCGATTGATCGATGACGACGTGTACCCCTTTTGTCAGACGAAGCTGTTTTCCGACTTTCGAACCGTCTTTTTCACGCAACTCATCGACCCATGGACCTGTTGCATTGACGACTTTTTTCGCACGAATTTCGTGGACATCACCCGTCTCAAGATCCGTCACGCGCATCCCGACGACTTTACCCGCTTCATAAAGAATTTCTTCGGCTTTTGTATAGTTGATGACGCGGGCACCGTGTGCGACCGCTTCTTTCATGACTTCAATCGTCAGACGGGCATCATCTGTCCGGTATTCGACGTAGTAACCGCCGCCTTTAAGACCGTCTTGTTTTACGAGTGGTTCTTTTGCAAGCGTCTCTTTTGACGATAACATAGAACGCCACTCGGAGCGTTTGACTCCGGCTAAGAAATCGTAGACACGTAAACCGATTGATGTACTGAACGGTCCGAATGTACCACCTTTGTGCATCGGTAACAACATCCATTCCGGTGTCGTGACGTGGGGTCCGTTTTCATAAACGATGGCACGTTCTTTCCCGACCTCGGCGACCATTTGGATTTCAAATTGTTTCAAGTAACGCAAACCACCATGCACCAATTTCGTTGAACGACTTGACGTTCCGGCTGCGAAGTCCTGCATTTCAACGAGTCCAATTTTCATGCCACGTGACGCGGCATCAAGTGCGATTCCAGCTCCTGTGATCCCTCCACCTACGACAAGTAGATCCAGTTCTTCACGCGTTAATCGATTGTAGACCTCTGCACGGTTTTTGCTTGAAAATGATTGGTTTGCCATGAATAGTTCCTCCTGTTTGGGTTCGAAAAAAAAGAGACCACAACAAACAGGCTGACGGTGTCAACTGTTGCTGTGGTCTCTCCATATTCTCCGACCGGTTTATTAACTTGTCCTTACTATAACATATCTCACATTACTTGAACAACATTGCGGCCTGTACCGCTTTTTTCCATCCGCCGTAGAGTGCTTCACTCTCTTGTTCGGCCATGTCCATCTCAAAACGGCGATCCATCTGCCACTGCGCCGCAATCTGTTCTTGATTTTCAAAGAAGCCGACAGCAAGACCTGCAAGGTAAGCCGCTCCGAGCGCTGTCGTCTCATTGATTTCCGGACGTTCGACCGGCGCTTGAATGATATCACTTTGGAATTGCATGAGGAAATCATTTTTGACCGCACCACCGTCGACACGTAAAGCAGACATCTCGATTCCAGAATCCTGTTCCATCGCTGTCAAGACATCACGTGTCTGATAAGCGAGAGATTCAAGTGTCGCTCGAATGAAGTGCTCTTTTTCGGTTCCGCGCGTCAGACCAAAGACCGCTCCACGGACATCCGAATCCCAGTACGGTGTACCGAGACCAACGAATGCCGGTACGACATACACACCATCCGAAGATGTCACACGCTTCGCGTAGGCTTCTGTTTCTTTCGCATCGTTGATGAGACGAAGACCGTCGCGTAACCATTGAATCGCTGAACCGGCAACAAAGATACTGCCTTCGAGGGCGTATTGGACTTTCCCGTCGATTCCCCAAGCGATGGTCGTCAATAATCCGTGTTCAGACGTCACGGCTTTGTCGCCCGTATTGAGCAACATGAAACAACCTGTTCCATACGTGTTTTTGGCCATACCTTGCTCGAAACACGCTTGTCCGAATAAAGCCGCCTGCTGATCGCCTGCTGCGCCTGCGATTGGCACAGATTCACCGAAGAAATGATACCCGGCTGTGTGCGCATACACTTCAGACGATGGACGGACTTCCGGAAGCATCGCTTTCGGGACGTCGAGGATGTCCAACAATTCGTCGTCCCATTTTAGTTCATGAATGTTATACATTAACGTCCGGCTGGCATTGGAGTAGTCTGTGACGTGGGCTTTCCCACCTGACAGCTTCCAGATCAACCACGTGTCAATCGTTCCAAAAAGAAGTTCCCCGCGTTCAGCTCGCTCACGTGAACCTTCGACGTGATCAAGGATCCATTTAACTTTCGTACCGGAGAAATACGCATCGATCAACAATCCCGTTTTCGAACGGAACAGCTCTGCATGCCCGGCTTGTCGCAACTCTTCACAAATTTCAGCGGTTTGTCTCGATTGCCAGACAACTGCATTATGAATCGGTTTTCCTGTCTCTTTCTCCCAGACGACAGCCGTTTCACGTTGGTTTGTGATTCCGATCCCAGCGATTTGTGTCGCCTTGACGTTTGCTTCCGTTAAACACGTCGCAACTACAGCAAGGACACTGCCCCAAATCTCATTGGCGTTGTGTTCGACCCAACCCGGTTTTGGAAAATACTGCGTAAACTCACGTTGTGCCGAATGAACGATTTCCCCGGAGCGATTGAATAAAATCGCCCGTGTACTGGTTGTTCCTTGATCTAGTGACAAAATGTAGTTCTCCATCTCTTCCCCATCCTTTGTATCTAGTAAGTTAAGCTTAAGCTGACTTCGACTTCACTGACGTTGATTTGTTCGGACGAACACCGAACTTATAGCATAAACCTAATATGACAATCGTCACAAGTCCGACGACCACAAATGCCGGTGTATCTTTTCCGGAGAAGACCGAACGGTAAAACAATCCGCCAAGACTTCCGCCAAGGACCGGACCAAGAACCGGAATCCAAGCGTAACGCCAATTAGATGATCCTTTTCCAGCAATCGGTAAGAGGAAATGGGCAATCCGTGGACCAAGGTCACGCGCCGGATTCATCGCATATCCTGTCGTACCGCCAAATGACATCCCAAGACTGACAATCAAGAAACCGACGATCAATGGATTTAAACCGTCCGAAAACGTATTGGCACCAATCGATAAAATCCCGACAACAAGTAAAAATGTCGCAATCAATTCACTCATCACGTTCGCAAACGTATGCGGAATCGCTGGTGAAGTCGCAAAGACGCCCAGTTTCGCCGCTGGATCTTTTGTTTCCGCCCAGTGCGGTAAGTAATGTACAAAGACAATGCTCGCTCCTACAATACCGCCTAGCACTTGCGCGATCACATATCCTGGTACATCTCCCCAGGCAAATGATCCGTCAAAGGCAAGTCCAAGCGTAACGGCCGGGTTAAGATGCGCCCCACTGAACTGTCCGACTGCATACACGGATAAAGCGACCGCAAATCCCCAAGCAAAGGTAATGACGATCCATCCTGCATCTTTCGCATAGGATTTAGATAACGTCACACCTGCTCCAACGCCGTTACCGAGTGCAACAAGCAGTGCTGTTCCTAAAAATTCTGCTAGTACTGGTGACATATGTTCTTCCCCCTTTGTATGTGAAAAAAGCAACAAAAAAAGAGATTCGCGCCTCGGCTTTTTGAATGATCTCAAAAAGCATGAAAGCGTGAATCTCCGATTTCTCCGTCACTTCGTATCAACTTGTTTTCACTATAACAATCGATGAAAACGCTGTCAAACGATTTATGTGATTTTTATCATAGCGTTTTCATTTGTTTGGTTCAAAGTATTTCCATAACTCTTTATTGGACGTCGTGATACTTGAGGCGCCTGCTGCGATTGCTTGCTCCACTTCCTCGACCGTATCAATCAAACCACCGGCAAACACCAATTTCCCGGTTTTTCGTTTGACCTCTTCGATATACTTCGGCATCAGTCCGGGTAAGACTTCGATGTAGTCGGGTTGGGTTCGCTCCATCAAATGGTAACTTTTTTCTAACGAACTCGAATCGAGCAAGAACATCCGTTGCATCGTCTTGACTTTTTTTTGACGCGCCTTCAGGATGACGCTCGCTTTCGTCGAAATGACACCGTACGGCTTCAGTTCTTGACAGACGTATTCCGTCGCGAATTCATCATTTTTTAACCCTTGAACTAAATCCATGTGCAAAAACATTTTTTTATCATAACGGTGAGCCAATTCATACACCGCCTTGAGCCGGGACACATGCATTTCTAGTAATACCCCGTACTCATACGGACTTTTCAGCATTTTCTCAAAGTCTTCTAACTTTCTGACAGACGGCAAAATCTTTTGACCAAAGTACGTCATCTTTTGTCCCCATTTCTTTGATTTGTTCTTAGTATGTCGTTTTTCCACCCGGTTTCGCAATTGTTCTTTTCATGAAAACAAATGAAAGGAACAACTAAAATAGGGTATAGCTTAACGATACAGCTTTGAAATGGAGGTGAGACGTACAGGTCCAGGACCTGTGCCTCGTATGACTCAACAAAAACGCATCATCATTTATTTATTTTCGATTTTGATCAACGCCCTCGGAAACAGCTTTATGGTCACCGCTGCAATCGGCAGTGCGCCATGGACATCCGCCAGTGAGGCGTTGGCCCGCATCTCCCCTTTAACCGTCGGACTCGCCATCGTCGCCTTACATGTCTTGGCACTCGGGAGTGCACTACTCCTTGGCAGTCGGTTTAGCTGGTGGACGATTCTCCTGAGTTTTTCACTCGTCGTTCTGTTTGGTACGGCGATTGATTTCTTTTTATCGATCCACCAACTGCTCTATATCCCGGAAACACTTTGGACACGGCTTCTCTATATGGCAATCGGCATGCCGTTGATTTCACTCGGCTTGGCACTCTACTTACAGATCGGGTTCGTATTGATGCCGCCCGATTACTTGATGAAGTCCCTGATCAGCCGGTTTAAAAGCACATCCATCGGAGCGACCGTCAGCCTGGCGATTCCCTTTCTGATTGCGAGTATTTTGTCGCTCGTTGAACGGGAACTGATCGGAATCGGTGTCGGAACGTTCGTGTTCTTATTGCTGAACGGTCCGCTGATTGAATTTTTCCAAAAAACATTTCCGATTTCCCGTCGTGTCAGATGACGGAAAAAAATCCTGTCTCCGCCGTGGGTTCACGATGGAGACAGGATTTTTTTAAAGATACGATTTTTTTTGGAAGATCAGAATTGAGCCGCCGAATAAAACTAAGATGTGCGCCAGGACGAAGATGACGGAAAACGTCAATGTCGTCCCCATTGTTTCTGCCACACCAAATTCTGCAGCATTCTGGAAATACATCGACCAGTCCAAATGCATGAAGACAATCCATTTTGCGATTTCCGGCTTGAACGCCAGCAACAGGCTCCCGACAATCGAAGTAAAGAACTGGGCAAGAACGGTAAACCCGATGATCATTCCGACTGAGCGGAAGACAAGCGAGAAGAACAACGTCATGAAAATCGTGAAGATCGGATTGACGAGTGCCAAGACCGTGTCGCGCAACTGGAGGGATTCACCCGCTTCAGAAAATGCGAACGAGGCAGCATACGTAATCAAGGCGATAAAGATAAATTGACCGAGCATGATCAAAATCGAAAACAGTAATTTCGAGAAGTAAATCGTCATCCGCGAATACGGACTCATCAGCAGATGTTTCATCGTATCATAGCGGACCTCATTCCCGACCGTCTCCGCCGTGAAGACGATCGTGATGATACCGAGCAACCCAAACAGAACTGCTGAAACCATTGTGTAATATGAACTTTGAGTCAAATCAAAATCATTTGTTTTCGCGATAATCACGATTCCAATGGCGATGACGGCGTATAATGCCAATACGATTTTCGATTTTTTCATCGTCCACCATTTCATCCATTCATTTTGTATGAGCGAAAGCATGTGAATCCCCCTCTTTTTTCGTCACTTGTAAGAATTGTTCTTCGAGTGTCAGACGCTTGACTGTCAGTTCATGCAAATCAGCAATCGGCACGACTAACCGGGCAATCGCCGGTGTGTCACTTTCAGGTGCCGTAATGACGATACTGTCATTCCAGCGTTCTGCCGGGTAATTCGCGACCCGCAACGCCTCGATGACGTCCAGGATATTCGTTTCCGGAACACGGATCAAGATTTTGGCCCCTGTTTCGTTTCGGACGGATTCGACCGATTTGATGACACCTTGATCGATGATGGCGTAACGGTCGCTGATCTGTTCCATCTCACCTAACATGTGGCTGGAGATCAAAATGGCGATATCCTGTTCCCGCGCCATTTTCCGGAGGTATTCACGCAGTTCCGCGATGCCTGCCGGATCAAGACCATTCGTCGGCTCATCCAGAATCAGAACACGCGGGTTATGTAACAAAGCCCGTGCAATCCCGAGTCGTTGTTTCATTCCTAGTGAGTATTCACCGACTTTTTTAGACAACTTTCCTTCCAGTCCAACGAGTTGCGCCAGTGCCTCGTAATCGACCTGAGCCAAACCCGGTATCAGGTTTTTTGCCTGGACGAGGTTTTGTTTTCCTGTCATGTACGGATAAAATGCTGGATTTTCGACGATTGCCCCAATCTGTGTCAAGGCTTTGGACCGCTCTTGCACGACGTCAAACCCGTTAACTGTGACCGTTCCTGCGTCCTGTTCCAGCAGTCCGGTGATGATCCGGATCGTCGTCGTCTTCCCGGCCCCGTTCGGTCCTAGAAATCCAAAAACTTC
Organism: Exiguobacterium sp. RIT452; assembly: GCF_003598705.1. Lineage (NCBI taxonomy): Bacteria > Bacillati > Bacillota > Bacilli > Caryophanales > Exiguobacterium > Exiguobacterium sp. RIT452. The sequence continues at coordinate 48,338 of NZ_QXJB01000001.1, read as the reverse complement.
TCCCGGTGACACTTCAAAACTGACATCCTTTAAGATTTGTTCTTTGCCCAGACGTTTTGAGATATTTTCAATTTTCAGCATCCTGTTTCCTCCTCTTGCTGTTCTTCTTGTTCTAGTGTACGTGATTCAAACTAAAAAAGTTCCGATTCTTACAATTATGTAATCCGTTTCCAATTCAAGCTTTTTATGTTTTGATTAAACTCAAAACCAACAGCAGGTCATATGGTAAAATAATGAGGAAGATCCTACCTACCTCATTTTTGAATTGGAGTTTACTACATGCAGAAGTTGTCTATTCGTTTTGATGTTTTACTGGCTTTACTGATTGCGGTTCTCTTTTTTATCATGACACTCTGTTTAACCTTTCTTATCAGCCATCTGGCGACGGATCGTTTAAAGAAGGAAGTCGGGATGACTTTATCCGCCACGGCTTATCAATTGTCCGATAAACTGGATCATTACATGTGGTCGCGCACAGCTGAAGTCAACGTCTTGCGGACGCTGCCGACGATTCAAGAACAGCGTGATCTCAATGCGACACGTGATACCCTCGAACAACTGCAAAAACAAATTCCCGACTTTTCTTGGATTGGTGTGATCGGTCCCGACGGTCAGGTACTTGCTTCAACCGGGAAAATCTTAGAAGGGCAATCGATCAAAGAACGACCTGTTTTTCAAGAAGCCCAAGACAAACCGTTCATCGGTGACGTCCATGATGCCGTTTTACTCGCAAAACTGCTTCCGAATCCGAGTGGTGAACCGTTACAATTCGTTGATATCAGTACTCCCTTGGTTTCAAACGGCAAGAAAAGTGGTGTCCTTGCGACTCACCTCAGCTTTGAATGGGCCAAGGAAATCGAACAAAGTTTCCAGAGTTCAACGGCTCAAATCAAAGATGTTGAGTTTTTTATCGTCAGCCAACAAAGCCGGACCGTCTTGCTAGGCCCAGCACAGTGGCGCGGTAAAACCTTACCTGCCGCCTGGTTATCCGGGAAACAGACGGGATATCGCGTCTCGACATGGGGGGACGGAGAAGAATACCTCACCGGTTCGACACAAAGTAAAGGCTATAAAAATTATGATGGACTTGGCTGGACCATCCTCGTCCGCCAACCGAGTCACGTCGCTTTTTCAGATGCCAGTGCCTTGAGAGACTACATTTTAATTGCGGGTTTGATCGCTTCTCTTGTCACCGCAGTCATCGGCTGGTTTGTCGCAAAGTTATTGACGCGTCCTTTAAAACAAATTACTCAAGCTGCGAAAGAAATGCAACGGGATCCGTCCAAATCGATTCCGTCCCACACAGGTATTCGGGAAATTGAAGTCTTGTCTGTCGCCCTGCGTCAGTTGACGGCAAAACTTACTCATACCGAACAGGAGAAAACGACATACGAGTCACTCGCCTTGCATGATGCTTTGACCGGATTGCCGAATCGAAACGGTTTATCCGACTATCTAGAGGAATTGACCGTTAGAAATCATACCCAAACGTACTTGTATCTGGATCTCGACGGATTTAAAGCCGTCAATGACCAGTACGGTCATGCGATGGGTGATCTTTTATTAATTGAAGTCGCTGATCGTCTTCGAAGTTCCTTACACCACAAAGGCATCACAGCACGGCTCGGGGGCGATGAATTTTTGATCGTCCTTAATGACCCTCTCTCCATCGAAGACGTGGAACAGTATGCGACAGGCATCATTCATTCACTCTCCACGCCTTATCTCTTACATCAACAAGTCCTGTACATCGGGGCAAGTATCGGGATTTCCGTCCGTTCGCCTGAAGAATCGATGGAACAAGCCATGCACCATGCGGATATCGCCTTATATGACTCAAAAAAACAGGGCAAAGGACGCTTGACCTTTTACCGTTCCGAATTGCCATTGACAAGACAGAACGTTCTCCGTAATGTGAACGAATAGAAGAACAACACCCAACTACTTACAACGAGGAGCTGACAGCATGAATCAGTGGACACGCGAAGCACGTTACCGCCCGCTTTCCGATCTCGCACCGGAAGTGTATCAACTCATGAAGGAAGAAGTCCGGACATCGCCTTGGCGTTTTTCTTTCCACATCCAACCACCGACCGGTTTGTTAAATGATCCAAACGGTTTTGTTTATCATAACGGCACGTATCATCTCTTTTATCAATGGTTCCCTCTTGGACCCGTTCACGGGTTAAAGTATTGGTACCATATGACATCAAAAGATTTAGTGCATTGGTTTGATGAAGGAGCCGCATTGATTCCGAACGATGATCCGGATTCACACGGTGCCTACTCCGGAAGTGGTTTCATCAAAAATGACCAAGTTCATATCATGTACACCGGGAATAAACGGGATGCGGATTGGAATCGGCATACGAGTCAAATCGTCGGACACCTTCGTTCGGATGGTCGGATTGAAAAACATCTGCCACCGGCGATTCCGACTGTTCCAGACGGCTATACGGAACATTTCCGGGATCCAAAAGTATTTCAACATCAGGATGTGTGGTACTGCATCATCGGTGCTCAGCGTACTGATTTGACAGGTTGTACGGTCGTGTACCGATCGGAAGACGCCGAACACTGGACATGGATCGGCGAGCTGGATACGCGTTATGACCAGTTTGGTTACATGTGGGAGTGTCCCGACTACTTTGAACTGGACGGAAAAGGCGTATTGTTGTTCAGTCCGCAAGGGATTGAACAACAGGGAGACCGTTATCAAAACATCTTCCAGTCCGGTTACTTGATTGGTGATCCTCTTAATCTTCCGGATGTCACGTTCCATCACGAGGATTTCGTCGAACTGGACTTTGGGTTTGACTTTTATGCGCCGCAGACGACACTTGCCGCAGACGGTCGCCGGATCCTCGTTGGCTGGATGGGGTTACCGGACATTGCTTATCCGAGTGACCGGTTCAACTGGGCACATGGCTTAACGTTGCCGCGCGAACTGACACTCGAAAATCAGCAATTGCGTCAAAAACCGGTACAGGAATTGACCGCGTTACGAAAAGAAACGCTGTACGCGCAAGAGCTGACACTCGAACAGCACATCATGCCGGCACAGGCTGAGACGTTCGAACTGGAACTGTCGCACTTACAGCTGTCATCCGATCAATTGGAATTAAAGGTTCGCGCCAGTGACCAAGAAGAAACGATTCTCCGCTACGAAGCAGAGACGAAGCGGTTTACAATTGATCGGTCAAAGTCCGGAGCAGAAGTTCCGGCGGTCGAATTTGGTACGGACCGTTCCATCATGTTGGCTGAACCGTTGCACACGTTACGTCTGTTCGTCGATCGATCCTCCATCGAAGTGTTCCTAAACGACGGGGAAGCGGTTGCCTCATCCCGTATCTTCCCGAAATCGACCAGTCAGGGCATCGTTTTGACAGGTGATGCGACGGCACTCCTCGCCATCTATACGCTTTGAGCTAAAGTACGATGCGTGGTCTGCTCATAAAAAAAGCACAATTCCTCACAGTTGCTGAACTGAGGAATGTGCTTTTTTTACTGTGGTGTCGTTTCTTTTTGTAAATCAAATGCTAAAATGTGTTGTTCTCCGATGGGTCCCATGACAGATTGTAACGTGTCCACATAACCGGTTTTGAAGTATAAAGATTTCGCTGCGATATTTTTTTTATTAACGGCCAGTGTAATCGCCGTCACTTCCGGAAAGTGTGCCTGCACAAAAGCCGGTAACTGCATCATCGCTTCTTTCGCATATCCTTGTTTTTGGTGCCGGGCGTCAATCGAAAAGGCACGCAACAGCACACTGCGTTCATCTGTCCGGTGTGTCTTCGGAGGGTTGAGATGGAGGATAAAAAATCCAACGACCTCCAAACCTTTTTTGATGACGACAGGAAACTTATCCGGATTTTCCAACGCTTCTGACACGACCTCTGTCGGGAATGTCGTGAACTGGATCTGCTCCTCTGGAAGAATAAAAGCATCACACTGTTCATAATGTTCGTTGGTGTACATAAATAAATTCACTTGTGACATATCTTTTCCGCCTTCCATTCAGTGAAGAGACCACGCCTCTCTCCTTACATCTATTTCCATTTTACACGTTTACGATGTGTTAGCCAACTCTCGTTGATCTTCAGTCAGTGGTTTTATCTTTACTTATATTCCACTTCTTTTGTAGACTTAATCAATTGTCGGACTGAAAATGCTAAACTAAGAAAAGAAAATTGAGTTTATAGAGGTAAGAGGTGAACGGAACAATGTCCCCAGACTTTTTTGAACGAATGGAGATCGAAACTGGGACCAAATTAAATGCTGTACAACGTCAAGCGATCGAGCATGATCAAGGTCCCCTTTTATTACTTGCTTCCCCCGGTTCCGGGAAAACGACAACATTAAACTTTAAAATTGCCTATTTGATTCTTGAAAAAAAAGTGAATCCGCGGGCAATTCTTGGACTGACGTTCAGTAAAGCCGCTGCGCATGAGATGGCAGAACGTTTTCACGATTGGTTCCATCATCTGATTGGAACAACGGCTTCCTTTTCGACGATTCATAGTTTTGCGTTCCAAGTCGTTCGTGACTATGCGGCAGTGAACCGGCTCCACTATACAATCATCGAAGGAACCATCGAAAAGTCGGCTTCTCACCGTCCTGAACAACCATTGCACAAACGAATGGTGTTGCGCCGGATTTTCCAAGAAATCAATCGAAGTGTCATTACGGAAGACCAGATGGATGAACTCCTTCGGATGATTTCTTTTGTCAAAAACCGGTTGCTGCTGCCAAAGGATATCGAAACTTTAAAAACGACGATCAAACATTTCCCTGAGATTTATTCGGCGTATGAACAATTTAAATTAAGGGATCCCCTCCACCCTTTGATGGACTTTGATGATATGTTGACGTATGCCAATACGATCCTTGCAGAAAATCCCGAGTTACTCGCTTCTTATCAACGTCGCTTCGAGTATATTTTGACGGACGAAAGTCAGGATACGTCCCTTGTCCAACATCAACTCGTGGAAAAGCTGGCATTGCCCCATAATAATCTCTGTGTCGTCGCCGATGATGATCAGACGCTCTACAGTTGGCGTGGTGCAGATGTCTCGAAGATCATTCATTTTAAAGATACGTATCCGGACGCGACGGTGTTGTACATGGAACAGAACTACCGGTCTTCCCGAGAAATCGTCGAGACGGCCAACCGGTTCATTCAACGGAACAAAGTCCGTCATCCGAAAAAAATGTTTACGGAAAATCCATCTTCTCGTCCGATCGTCGTCGAGACATTACCGGCTTACGAGGACCAGACACGGTACGTCATTCGTCAGCTGCAGGACGAGACGAATTTTCAAGAAGTCGCTGTTTTATATCGCAACAACTCGTCTTCCATCAATATCATGAATGCACTCGACTTAGCCGGAATCCCGTTTTACATCAAGGATGTGGACCATAAATTCTTTAGCCATTGGGTCTTAAAGGATGTCTTACACTTCATCGAGCTCGCCAATGATCCTTCGGATGTCGATATTTTGGCACAGATTCATACGAAGTTTGCCGGCTACATCTCGAAAGTCCAGTTACAACGTCTGTATGAATTGCGTAACGGGGACAATGTATTTGATTTATTGATTCAGCATGTCGACATGAAGTTTTATCAAAAAAAGCAGTTAAAAACGATTAAATCGGTTTTTGCTGCCATGCAGACAGCCCGTCCTTCCGCTGCTTTGGCACTGATTCGAAATGAGCTCGGGTATGAAAAAAATCTTAAAAAAATGAGTGACAGCCTTGGGTTTAGTATTGATTTTTTACTGGAGATGCTCAATACGATTGAAAATGTCGCCAGTGACCTTCCAACTTCCCTTGCTTTTAAAGAACGGATTTTGCATCTTGAACAGTTGATGCGTCAAGCGAAGTCCAATAAACATCAAAATGCCGTGACGCTGTCGACCTTTCACAGCGCCAAAGGTCTTGAATTCAACCGTGTCTTCATGATCGATTTAATCAATGGCGTGTTGCCGTCTTCTGACAACATCAAGTCTTATAAGGACGGACAATTGGAAGAGATGGAGGAAGCGGTTCGTCTGTTTTATGTCGGAATGACGCGGGCACGGTATGAACTTCACCTGCTTTCTTACCGATACAAGTCAAAGCCGGTTGAAGAATCTCTTTTCCTCGGAAATATCCGGCATATTCTCAATCCGAGTCAGACGGTCAAAAAGGAAATCCGTTATGCGCAACGTTCAACGGAACAAGCATCTGTTCCACTTCTGCCAGTCGAAAAAAACATGCGGATCCGCCATAAATCCTTTGGCGACGGAACGATTATTCATTTGATGGACGATGTCCTCGAGATTCAGTTTGACAAAGGCATCGACAAACAACTCTCACTACAAGTCTGTTCGGAAAATCATCTGCTGACCATTCTTTAAAAAAAGGCTCACCCTTTCCCGGTAAATGTACTTCCGGGAAAGGGTGAGCCTTTTGTGTTGTGTCTTGTATCCGATTACTCGACCCGTCCATCGTTTTGACGAACGAGGGCATCACGGATTTCCGTGAGTAATTTTTCTTCCGTTGTCGGAACCACCACTTCCTCCGGTGTCTCCTCTTTTCGTCGAAACGCATTGATGCCTTTGACAAACAGGAACAATGCAAAGGCAATCAGGATGAATTCGATGCTTGCCTGCAAGAACTGACCGTACAATAAGTTAGCGTTACCGACCGTGACGGATAACTCCTTGACGTTAATCCCGCCGATGATGATGCCGATCAACGGCATGAAGATACTGTCGACCAAGGATTTAATGATCCCGCTGAAGGCTGCCCCTAAGATGACACCGACCGCCAAATCAATTACATTCCCGCGAAACGCAAACTCCTTAAACGCTTTGAACAATGAAACTTACCCCTCTCTTGTTACGTCCATGCCCGATCGGCCAATTGACGAATCGCATATCCGACCCCATGTTCGTCGTTGGTTTTCGTCACTTGATGCGCAATCGCTTTTGCATCTTCATGTCCATTTCCCATCGCTATCGCCATTCCGGCGACTTTGAACATCGGAACATCGTTTAAGTTGTCTCCGATGACAGCGACCTCTTCGATTGACACGCCCAGGTGCTTCGCCAGTGTTTTGACGGCTGTTCCCTTGTCTGCTCCAAGTGCCATGACTTCGATGTTGTCATGACCGGATGATGTCACATAAATCCCGTCCACTTTTTGTTCGATTTCTTCCCAAATCTTCTTCATCAAGTCCTGATCAAACGAGAAGGAGATGAACTTAAAGACTTGTCCGGCTTGGTTACGAATGAATGAGCGGAATCCATCAATCATCTTGACGTCTTCATTGACGTAATAACGATTGTGGAAAAAGTCGAGTACATCCTTCGCCCGGTCGCTTTCCTGACTCATTTCCTTGAGCGAATCATAGGCGGCGTCAATCGTTGATCCTTGTGCCGTGACGAGACCTTGGTCACAAAACATCTCAAAAAATACTTCGTATTGGCTGATGATGCCATAAATCTGCTGGGCTTGCTCCGATGTCAACGTCGTCGCACTTAACTCTTCCCCGTCGACGGTCAAAACGCGTGCACCGTTCGATGCAATAATCGGACACGTGATGCCTGCCTGATCCGTCAATTCTTTTGCATTTAAGTAATTTCGTCCTGTTGCAATCGCAAAATCAATGCCCTGTTCTTTTGCCGCTTCAATCGCCGCAATCGTTTCCGGTTCTATTTTCTGTTTGCTGGATAATACGGTACCATCCATGTCTGAGATCAATAATTTGATTGCTTTTGCCAAAACGTTCACTCTCCTTTGTCTTTTTCAGTTCCACTATACCATTTCTCTTCTCAGTTTCCTGTTATCATCCTTGTTCCTTTACCAAATCCTCCTTCTTCCTTTACAAAATCGGGGACAAGAGTCTTGAAATGCTCTCTTTGAATTTAATCATCCGGGAGCGCTCTGCATATTTTTCCGCCGTCAACCGCTCACAGACCAGACAATCTTCTTCAAACAGCTGTGCTAATTCAGAGGCGACATGCGGATCGTAAACAACCGAATTCATCTCAAAATTTAATCTGAAACTGCGGGCATCGATGTTAGTCGTTCCGACCGAGGCGATTGCTTGATCGACGACAATCGTTTTTGCGTGTAAAAATCCGGGTTCATACGTGTAGATCTTTGCCCCGTAATCAATCAGTTCTCCAACTGCCGCTGTCGTCGCCCAGTAGACAAACGGATGATCCGGTTTATTCGGGATCATGATTCTCAGTTCTACCCCTGATAATAATGCCATCTTGCAGGCATCCATGTAGCTCGCGTCCGGGATGAAATAAGGCGATTGGATATAAACGGATTGTCTGGCTGACGAAATCATCTTGATCAACATATTTTTTAAATGCTCTGTTTTCGAGTTCGGTCCGGATGTTACGATTTGCATCGGCAAGGTCTGTTCGACCGAATGTGTGCCGTAATGGAAAAATTCTTTGGCCGTGTAACTGTCACTCGCCTGATTCCAGTCGAGAATGAAACGATCCAGCTGGTCGTGCACGACTTCTCCCTCTAACCGGAAATGCGTATCCCGCCAGTACCCAAACTTATCATCAATCCCGAGGTATTCAGTCCCGACATTAAATCCTCCGATGTAGCCGATTCTTCCGTCGATGATACACGACTTCCGGTGATTCCGATTGTTGAGCCGAAAGTTGATCAAACCAATCGTCGGTGGAAAAAAGGCAAACACTTCCCCGTCATGAAGCAACAGCTCTTTGAAATCTTTTCGTCCTAAATCCCGTGAACCGACGGCATCATAAAGTAACCGGACTTTTATCCCTTCTTGCGCCTTTTTTGTCAGTGCTGCGATCAACGCCTGTCCCAACGAATCTTTTTGAATGATGTAGTACTGGGTGTTGATTTCGTATTTCGCGTTTAAGATATCGGTCAGCATTCGATTAAATTTTTGTTCCCCATCCGATAAAATCACGACCTCATTTTTAAAACTGAGTAACGCGTCGTTTGACATCAAATTCATTCGGATCAACTGGTCATACCGTACGACAGCAGGATGACGCATCTGTGTCTGCGGATGATTCAGCTCTTCAAGTTGTAATGCCACACGCCGTGCCTGTTCTTGTTTTTCCTTCTCTTCGACATGGTAGAAGTCCGTTTTTTTCAAGAGACGTCCGAAAAATAAGTAGATGAGAAATCCAATGAGCGGCACAAAATACAGAATCAAGACCCAGGCCCACGTTGCACCGATATCGCGCCGTTCTAAAAAGATGACGGTGACGACGGCCAACAGATTCATGATAATCAAGCCATACGCCAAAATGACGAGAAACGTGCTTAAAATCTCAAGCAAAGCAATCCCCTCCTTCGTGTCTGTCAGGACTTTTCCCCAATGTATAAGCTATTCCTTATTTTTGTAGAGATTGAAACAAAAAAGTGTACGAAACATCAGAACAATCCTGATGTTCGTACACTTTATGAAAACATGAAAGTCAGTTGATCGACTCGCCCGCATGGGATTCTTCCAATTCAATCGACTCAATCATCGTTTTTGCACTTGCCACACAGTCCGGCAATCCTACTCCATCGTAGGCAAGGCCTGCGAGGTAGATTCCCGGATACTGTGCCAAAACTTCATCCCGGACACGTTGGATGCGCTCGGCATGTCCCACGGTATAAGCAGGAAGACCATCGACCAACCGGCTGATGATGACCTGTTTCGGTTCTAATGTCCGACCACAGATTTTTTCTAAATCCTGCAGCACGGCTTGACGCAATACATCGTCCGACTCATGAACAAGATGGTCATTACCCGGTCGACCGACAAACGCACGGAGGACCGTATGATCCGGTGCCGAATGATTCCACTTTTGGTCAATCGCCGTACAGGCCGTGATTGAGTACGGTGCCCGGCGATTGACGACAAACCCCGTTCCTTCAATCGGTAAAGATTCTTGTTGATCAAAAATCATCGTCACCGTCGCTGTTGAATGCGTCGTCAACTGCTCGAGTTCCGGTAGATGTGCATCCGGCAGTAAGCGAACGACTTGAGGATGCGGAATCGTCAAGAGAACGTAATCGGCATATTCCGGACCATGGTCCGTTTTCAACCGATACCGACCTGCTTCGCGTGAAATTTCAAGCAACGGCGTTTCGAGACGGACTTCCGAGCGTTCCAACATTTCCTCCAACCGTTCGATCAACGATTCAAGTCCTGTCGTTAACGACAGGAATTGTCCCGTTGCCTTGATCGTTGTTTGCGGACCTTGCGGCGATTGATCGAGCGGACGCATCAAGCGCATCCCTTCAAACAACGAACCCGCTTTCTGTTCGTTGGCAACGAATTGTGGATAGGTTGCAAATGTACTCATTTGATCAATGTTTCCAGCGTAAATCCCTGACAACAATGGTTCAATCAGTTTTTCGACCAACGCATCACCGAGTCTTGGACGTAAATACTCACCGAGTGGAATATCATGTTCCGGAATCTTTAACTGATCGGACGGATGCAACAACAAGTCCGCAACTTCTTGTTTTTCCTGCTCCGTCAGCAACGTTGTTTCTCGAAAGACATCCAAATCCGTCGGAATCCCCATCACTGCTCCTTTCGGAATCGGATGGAGCCCCCCTTGGTCAAGAATGAAGGCTTGGGACGTATTGTTTCGGACCAGCTGTTCGCCGAGCCCGATTGCTTCAATCAAATCCGTCAAGATATGCTTTCGCGCGACGTAAGAATCCGGTCCACGTTCAATCGTAAAACCATCTTCTCGATAGGTGGCGACTTTACCGCCAAGACGCTCTCCAGCTTCAAGCACTGTGATATTTAAATCGGGAAAGGCACGTTCTGCGTAATAGGCAGCGGCAAGACCAGTGATACCACCGCCGACGATGACGAGACGTTTACTTGACATAACTACCGACCTGTTTTGAAACAGCCTCTGTCACAGCTTTCATGAAGGCCGGATCTGCATTCGGCATGATTGGACGCGCGTAATGAATTCCGAGCTCGTCACAGACGACTTTACATTCGTAGTCATTGTCAAACAAAACTTCCAGATGATCGGCGACGAATCCGACCGGTACATAGACAAACGCTTCATAGCCTTTTTCTTCATAGACGTCACGCGTCAAATCTTGAACGTCCGGTCCAAGCCACGGCTCTGGTGTTTGTCCGGCTGATTGCCAACCCGTGATCATGTGTTTGACACCGGCACGAGCTGCGATCAAGTCTGCTGTTTCTTTTAATTGTTCCGGGTACGGATCACCGTTTGCAATGATTTTTTCCGGCAGGCTGTGTGCGGAGACGACCAAAACAGCCTTCTCTTCAGGAACCGGCAACGCATCAAATGTTTTACGGATTTCGGTTCCCCACCAGTCGATGAACGCTTCTTCTTTGTACCATGACTCAACAGAAGCCAAATGAATTCCGTGTTTGTCTGCCACTTCTTTTGCACGTCCATTATATGAACGGATACTGAACGTTGAATAGTGCGGTGCCAGTACGACTGTGACGGCTTCCGTAATCCCGTCTTTCGCCATCTGTTCGACAGCATCCTCGACGAATGGTTCGATGTGCTTCAATCCTAAATACAATTTGAATTCGATTTCGCCAGCATATTTTTCTGTCAGTTGGCGGTGTAGTTCTTCCGCTTGATCAATCGTGACTTGCGCAAGTGGTGAAACTCCGCCGATGGCTTCATACCGTTCTGTCAGTTCAGCCAATGCTTCTGGAGACGGTTTGCGTCCGCGGCGAATGTGTGTATAATATCGCTCAATGTCTTCCGGTTTGTAGGGCGTACCATACGCCATGACAAGTAATCCTAGTGTTTTCATTTCGCTACCTCCATTTTTTCTTTCGAGTAATCATGGATATATGCAGTGAGACGTTTTAAGACTTCCGGATCCACTTCCGGGAAAATCCCATGTCCTAAGTTAAAGATGAAGCCTGGACGTTTCATTCCCATATCAAGAATCTCTTTCGTTTTCGCTTCGAGAATCTCCCATGGTGCAAGCAAATAAGATGGATCGAGATTGCCTTGTAACGTTTTGGTCAGTCCACGCTTACGGGCTTCGTCAACCGACAGGCGCCAATCGAGTCCGACGACGTCCAACGGCAGGTCGTGCCACTCTTCTGCCAAATGACTTGCTCCAACACCGAACATGATCATCGGGACACCTGTCTCTTTCAACTCTTTAAAGATTCGTTCCATCGTCGGTTTGATGTAGAGGACATAATCGTTCCGGCTTGTTGTTCCGACCCACGAGTCAAAGATTTGGAAGGCTTGAATGCCTGCATCGACTTGTGCCTTGATATAATCGATGACCATATCTCCGAGTTTCTCCATTAAAGCATGCCATACGTCAGGATGACCATACATCAATGCTTTTGTTTTGTGGTACCCTTTTGACGGTCCACCTTCGATCATATAACTGGCCAGCGTAAACGGTGCACCCGAGAAGCCGATTAATGGCACATCGAGTCGTTCCCGTAACAGTCCGATCGTTTCAAAAATGTACGGGATATCCTCTTTCTTGAACGGTTGAAGGGCTTGTACGTCGTCCATTGTCCGAATCGGATTCGCAATGACGGGACCAATGCCACTTTTGATTTCCACGTCAACTCCCATTGAAGGTAACGGCGTCATGATGTCCTTGTACAGAATCGCTGCGTCGACCCCTAGTTGTTTGACCGGTAGCTCCGTGACATAGGCGCATAATTCTGGATCGTGTGTAATCTCGAATAACGTCCGTGTCTTCTTGATTTCACGATACTCCGCTTGATACCGACCTGCTTGTCGCATATACCAGACCGGTACATGGCTTACCTCTTCGCCACGAATGGCGCGCAAAAATGTATCATTAAACTTCTTCATCATAACTACCCCTTTATACTCGTTCTAACGCCCCAAAATAACGCACGATAAGTTTGTGAACACAGAAACATTATATCTGAAATTCAGAACCGTGTGCCAATAAATCGTTTACAAAATTACAGTTCTGTTACCCGTTCATCAAATGTTCACCGTTTCTTATATAGACCAAACGCAGCATTCAGCTGTCCACGAATCAAATCAGAACGTTGTTGTTCGGTTACTTTACGTTCTTTTTCACGAATCTCATGCGTCCGCCAGCCGTCTTCGATCTTTTCCGCGACTTCGACTAACCGTTCGATGTCTGTAAACGAGTATTTTCTGGTCTTCCCGTTCGTCCGTTCCGGAAAAATCAACTTCCGTTCTTCATAGTAACGAATCTGCCGTTCCGATAAACCGGTCAATTCACAGACAATACCAATCGTCATCACCTTTTTCTCCCGGTAATTCATCTTCGTCACTCCTTTCCTTCAAAATACCATGTCAGATTTTCTGACACAAGACGTTTCTTGGAAAGGATTTCCGTCTAAAGTAAACACATACTTTAAATTGATAAAGGAGGAACGATGATGAATTTAGAAGAGATGTTAATTTCGGTCGATACGTTTTATGTCTTATTCGCTACTTTATTGGTCTTTACGATGCAAATCGGGTTCTTATTACTCGAGACGGGGATGTTACGCGCTAAGAACGCAGGCCATGTCGCCGTCAAACAATTGATCAGTTTCTCCGTCGCCGCGCTCGCTTTTTGGGCAATCGGTTTCGGATTGACGTTCGGAGACGGACCCGGCTTGATTGGAACAGAAGGATTTTTCCTCCAAGGTGGTTTTTCGAGCCTCGACTGGTCCAACGTGACAATTGATGTCAAGTTCCTGTTCCAATTGTCCTTTGTTGCCGTATCCCTTGCCATCGCCTGGGGTGGTTTTGCGGAACGTGCCAAATTGTCTGTCTACCTGTTGTTCGGAACATTTTTCGTCGCCATCATCTATCCGATCATTGCCCGTTCTGTTTGGGCAGGCGGTTTCCTCGGTTCGCTCGGTATGCAGGATTTCGCCGGATCGACCGTTGTCCACTTACAAGGCGGAATCGCCGCTCTCGTCGCTGCTTTAATCTTGAAAAAACGGATCGGAGCAGAAAAAACTCCTTTACTTGGTCATAACGTCATCTACTCTGTTGTTGGCGCCTTCATCCTTTGGTTATGTTGGTTCGGATTCAATGCCGGATCGACGCTGACGATCGCTGACGGATTCTTCAGCTATGTTGCTTTAACGACATTGCTTGCGACGGCTGCCGGAGCACTCGGTGCGCTTGCCATTTCCTTCTGGCATCGCCGGGTCGCGGACATTCCGTCGATCATCAACGGGGTCTTGGCTGCGCTTGTCGCCATCACTGCTGCCTGTGCCTTCGTTGAACCATGGGGAGCCGTCGTGATTGGTTTCCTGGCCGGTATCATCACATACGGCACAAGCATCCTGCTCGCCCGCCGTGTCGACGATCCGTTGTGCGCCTTTTCCGTCCATGGTGTTGCCGGGATTTGGGGAACACTCGCCACTGGATTCTTCGCTTCACCCCGCCTTGTTGAAATCACAGGAATCGGTCAAGCGGGATTATTTTATGGCGGTGGATTCACACAACTTGGTGTTCAAACACTGGGTGTCGTCTTTGCAGTCGTCGTCGTCAGCGTATTGAGTTACGTCTTCCTCAAGTTACTTGATGTGACGATTGGTCTCCGGATCACACGCGAAGATGAGTTGCGTGGACTTGATGTCGCGGAACACGGTCAAGCTTCTTATGATCTCCCAGCCCCTGTCAGCAAAGAGTTGCGGACCTCTTATGAAGACGAAGAAACAACTGAAAAAGTAAATTAATCTTGTCAAATACCCCCCGTTCACCTTTTCGTGAACGGGGGGTATTTTTGTTCAATAAGAACGCATTTTATTTTTTTCGTGCATAGTATTCGCCGATGACAAGTGCTGCGATTGCTCCGACAAACACCGTCGCAAAACCACTGAGGATAAACCCTGCCAGTGATAAGATTACCAATTGGAGGAACGATGCCAACCGGAGGACTTTTCGCTTCGATGCGGTCGCGTCTCCGAACGGCAACAGTCGTGTTAAGAGATGCGAGTCAATCGCCCGCGTGAAAGGAGCGAGTTGAAAACTGGTCAGCCCGCCAAATGCCGGGACGGCCAGCGTGACAAGCCATGCATTGTCCTTACCAAGCCACATGAAGAGGACTCCGATTAACGTCAGACGGACGATCAATCCAATGCCATCCGTGCTTCTGATGAATTGTTTCAGATAGAGGTAATCAAAGGTGCGTTTGTGGTCGAATCCAATTTTTTCAACCAGATGGCTCAACAGACGCCGGCGTTTGTAGGTCGTCGACAGCCGGGGCACATCAACAAACCAATTGGCGATGCGATAAAAACGGTCCCGTGATTCTTGTTCAAGTGAAATCCAGTCCATCAGCGGCAACTGATCCTGTTTTTTTAAGTAAATCGTCAGCAGTAATAAACTCGTCACAACGATGCTGAACAGACCCATTCCAAGCATGACAAGAACACCGGCTCCTGTTGCGTACAAGAGCACAATCCGATGACCGACTCCTTCAAGCTTCGATAAATTTGCTGCCGCTCCAACCATGCTTAATGCAGCAAACAGCACAAACAATTCGACCGGTGTCGTATCTTCCGTTCGCACATATAAAACAGACACTGCCAAAAAAGGAATGATTGCCCGAATCAATCCATAAAAGGCATTGTAGACCCGAACACGTTTCATATAATTCGCAAGATCCGGCAAGACTGGAAGCAAAAATACTTGATCCGCTTCGACTAAAAATGTCCGGGTTGATCGATAAAAAGCCAGCAATATAAACAAACTGCCCATCACAAGATTTCCAGGGAAGTCGGGATTCAGTTGATCCAGAAATCGACCGTACACGACAAGTCCGTATAAAACGACGAAATAAACCGTAAACAATAATCCGCCGTTCGCCATGTAACGGGTATACTTCGTCATTTCTGCCATGGCAGTCTGGTAACGGGTTCTCCATAAAACAGAACTCGTCATCTTTCCGCCTCCTCAATCGCCGCTACGTAGATGTCATCGAGTGAACCGTCCGACAATTCGTACCGTTGACGGAGTTCTTGCGTCGTTCCTTCCGCGGCAATCTGCCCCTCATGCAACAAGATGAATCGATTACAATGCCGTTCCGCCGTCTCGAGGATATGCGTCGACATCAAGATTCCTTTTCCGTCCGCTTTCAGTTCACTAAAAATCGTCAACAGCTCACGGATGGCGAGCGGATCGAGTCCGACAAACGGCTCGTCGACGATTAACAGTTCACTGCCTGTAATCAACGCACAGAGAATCATCGCTTTTTGTTTCATCCCTTTTGAGAACACGCTTGGAAACCATTCCAGTTGTTTCGTCATTCGAAGTCGGGCTGCATAGTGCTCGATTCGTTCTTGTGCCTGTTTTTCCTCAACCGCATAGCCTTGCGCCATTAAACGCAAGTGTTCACGCAAGGTCAATTGTTCATATAACATCGGCTGTTCCGGAATGTAGGCTACTTGTTTACGATACATTTGTTCATCCTGCTCTAAACTGACTCCGTTAATCAAAATCTCACCTGATTTGACGGGCAACAGACCCAAGATGTGTTTAATCGTCGTCGACTTTCCGGCACCATTTAAACCGATTAGCCCCACCAATTCCCCTTGGTTTACCGATATATTAATATGATGGAGGACTTTTTTGGAACCATACCCGCCTGATAAACCATTTATTTTTAATAACACGCTGATGCACTCCCTTCATTAACTATCCTAGACAATTCATTCTGACTTTTCTAGTTTGAGTCATTTTTTTATTAAGAAAAGGTTTGAATACATCTTTTTACGGTAATTACTCTAAGTGTAATCGTTACATCAATATATGAAAACGGCTTACAGAATTTGAAAGTAGCATTTTAAATACGAGTTTCTTCAGGAGGTAACTGGTATAATCATCTAGCCATTTTACGTTCGATAATTTATCTCGCTGATTGGAACGACTATTTAAGGGCTTTAATCTTTCAATGTGTTTACAACTACCTGAAAACAGGTAAATCTAAAGTAAGAAAAGGAGTGTTCCAAATGGGATTCTTATGGGCTTTAATCGTCGGTGGATTAATCGGTTGGGTAGCTAGTCTCATCATCGGGAAAGACGTACCAGGCGGCATCATCGGTAACATCATCGCAGGTTTCGTCGGAGCAATGATCGGTCAAGCAATCTTCGGTACAATGGGACCTGTTGTTGGTGGATTCGCAATTATTCCAGCTATCTTAGGTGCAATCATCTTAATCTTCATCGTGTCGTTGATTCTTCGTTCAGTACGTCGTAAATAATTTACTGGAATAGTAATTTGTACGTAAAACTTTTAAAAGGAGTGTTTTTAAATGGGATTCTTATGGGCTTTAATCGTCGGTGGATTAATTGGATGGGTAGCTAGTCTCATCATCGGAAAAGACGTACCAGGCGGTATCATCGGTAACATCGTTGCAGGTTTCGTCGGAGCAATGATCGGTCAAGCAATCTTCGGTACAATGGGACCTGTTGTTGGTGGATTCGCAATCATTCCAGCTATCCTAGGTGCAATCATCTTAATCTTCATCGTTTCGTTGATTCTTCGTTCAGTACGCCGTAAATAATAGAACTATTAAATTTAAAGGAGTGTTTTAAATGGGATTCTTATGGGCTTTAATCGTTGGTGGTATTATTGGTTGGTTAGCAAGTCTTATTCTCGGTAAAGATGTACCAGGCGGTATCATCGGTAACATCATCGCAGGTTTCGTCGGTTCAATGATCGGTCAAGCATTGTTTGGAAGCTGGGGACCATCAGTAGCCGGTTTTGCAATCGTACCAGCTATCCTTGGTGCAATCATCTTAATCTTAATCGTTTCGTTTATCCTTCGTGCGGTCAACAAACGATAATTCTATCTATTACAAAAACCACTAAAGACATCACGTCTTTAGTGGTTTTTTTATGTGACACGTAATTCTTCTTCCTCACCGTATTTCAAGCCACATCTTCCCTGATCGTTCGATGACCCGTTTCTCTGATTTAATGTTCAGCCATCCGAGCAACTCGTCAAAAAAGCTTGCCGGGTACTTCCAGACGATGCCGATCGTTTCTGTTGATTTAGATTCCGGTTTTCCGGCTACGGCTTCCAGTTCGGATGCTGTTTTGTTCAAATCGATTAAGAGACTTTCGACTTCCTGATTCTCGTATGCCACTTCAAATCCGTCATATACTGCTCTATTGGCGATCCGGTTGGTTGGAGGACCAAATGTTTTTTCGAATTCAGATTGACTTTGACCAATATAATCCGTCATCTGCCCCACACTTTTCCCTGTTCTCGCCTTTACTTCCGCCTCCAGTAATTTTTCGATATCGACACCGTACTGTTCCTTTTGATCCGGTGCCACTTGCTCCGCCAGTTCAAACGATACTGTGCTCTTTTTTTGATCACCTAGCTGAACGGTTTCACTTGCTCGTCCGGTCTTTCCATTGGCTTCAACACGTGCAGACACGTCATACTCACCCGGAAAACGTTCAACCTTGAATGAAGCGTCCGGATCGGCTTGACCGACCGGCGCATCGTCCACTTGAATCATCGTTGCTTCCGTATCTGTCTTTACTTCTAATGTCTGTTTATTTAAATGAAGGACATAGGTGTCAAACCAGAATCGGCCATCTTGTTTTTTCAGTTCGAATATATCTTGTCGTGCCGCTTCCGTTTTTTTCGGATAATTGCGTTGATCCGACTCGATTTCAGAGATTGTACGTTCAAGTCGCTCCGAATCCGCTTTAAACCAGCTCATCAGACGGTTCGTCTCCGCAAGTTTTAACGGTTGATTGTTCAAATAAACCAATTTACGGAACGTTTCTCGATCCTGCTCCTGCAGCGCTTTGCGGAAAACTTGTCCCGTGTCTTGTCGTTCCGCAGCAGGCTTAATTTGACTCCAGGCAACCCAGCCGATGATTAGAACAAGTCCTAAGATACCGATAATAAGTCCAATTCGCTGATTCCGCTTTTTCTTTTTTTCATAGTTCGTGATGCGAGAAGGCATCTTCGTTTCCCCTACTTTCTTTTTTTACAGGTTTCTTTTAGTTTAGAAACCCTTCATATCCTTGTCAATCGCCCGCAAGACTGATTCAGTCTAGTATACTGAAGGAACATCCAATTAAAGGAGTGATTCGCTTGCAAAAAGAAAACTGTATTTTCTGTAAGATTGCCAAACATGAGGTACCGAGCCATGTAGTATTTGAAAATGAACAGGTCTTGGCTTTTCTCGACTTGTCGCAAGTAACAAAGGGGCATACGCTCGTCATCCCGAAACAACACGCAGATAATGTCTACGATTTATCGGTTGAAGATGCTCAAGCTGTGTTTGCGACCATTCCGGAGATCAGCCGTGCCTTACAGCAGGAAACCGGCGCAGCCGGGATGAATATTCTGTCGAATACAGGCAAAGTGGCCGGACAATCCGTCTCCCACTTCCACCTTCATCTCATCCCACGCCACGATAAACATGACGGATTTGGCGCGAAATGGGAAGTGCACAATGAAGACTACACGGCTGATGAACTGGCCGCTGTCGCCGAAGCCGTCAAAAACCGTCTTTAACGGCTCCTAAATACACGAATTACTGACTCATTTTAGAAATATTGCCGAAATAGGTTTCTAATATCGGATTTTCGGTAAAATAATATGAAACAAATATTTTAATATCAAAAGGAGGTAAAACTATGTCGAAGCGTCCCCAGCGTAACTGGGTCGCTTTTGGTGCTACGCTGTCGCTTGTGACTTTTTACGGTTTGAAGGCGCTTCGCCAAGGTACTAAAAGTGACTCTTCGAATGGTAAACAACGTCGAAATTCTTATTCTACAATCGTAACGAACGTGCAGGATTTAACGCAGGAGGGAAAGAATCTAATAGAGACAGCCAAACTTTCTGGCACGACCTTTAAAGAAGAAGTAACAAAAGATGTCTCTCAGTACCAGTCAGAGGTGCAAGAATCGCTGACACGTCTTCAAAAATTTGCTGATGAGGCAAAACAGGACGTCGATCATCTCACTCCCCAACAGTAACGATCCGCTGCTTCGATTTGTTTTTGTATAGTTTGCATTTTGCGCGTTTGAGCCATTGTCACCTTTCGAAAGGATGAGTCAGATATGGAACACGAAAAATTATATCCTGGACAAGAAGCGCTGTTATACAGTCATAAAATTGTCCAATTAAGCAAAGCACTATGGAAAACGGTAGAAAAAGATTGGCAAAATTGGATTAAGCCGTTTGATTTAAACATCAACGAACACCATATTTTATGGATTTCGCACGCTTTAGGCGGTGCCTCGATTTCCGAAATTGCAAAATACGGTGTCATGCACGTTTCAACAGCCTTTAATTTTTCGAAAAAATTAGAAGACCGTGGTCTTTTGACGTTCTCAAAAAAAGAGACGGATAAGCGGAATACGTATGTCCAGTTGACACCGGAAGGCGAAAGTTTGTTGTTGGAAACGATTCAAGCCTTCCGTCCTGAAGAAAATGGTGTTTTCCGTGCTTCTTTACCGCTCCAAGAGCTTTACGGAAAATTCCCGGAACTGACTGACATATCCGCCATTGTCCGTCGTCTCTACGGCGACAGTTTTATGGACATCTTTGCAGAGACGTCAAAAATGATTACGGAAGAAGCAGATCGGCGTCCACAAGACCCGGTCATCGATTCGATCAAAAAGGCATGACTTTTGCATGACCTTTGATAGTCGGCGTTCTAAGCCTTGAGGCCTAGGACGTTTTTTTGTGATTCTTGAACCGTGACGTTCCGTTTACCGTTCTGTCTCAAAACGTTGCAGGACCTCACAATTTCCCACAAAAATAGTCCTCTCCTCCGGCATCTGATGTGATAGCATGGTGTAAGAGCAACTCACTTTCAATGTTGTGGAAAGCTGTCAAGATAACGAAGATATGATATGATAGAACGGTTGAAATAAATGGTAAATTAGGGGTGTATGTATGAAAAAGAAACTTTTAAGCGTAGCAGCAGTAGCAAGTGTTTTCACATTAGCAGCATGTGGTTCGAATGACGAAGCTGTCATCAACTACAAAGGTGGAGAAGTCAATAAAGCCGACGTTCAAGAAGAAGCGTACGAGAAAGCCGGCGCACAAATTGCTTTCCAACAGACAATGAATGAGTTGCTTGAAAAAGAATACGGCAAAAAAGTAACGGATAAAGAAGTGGATGCAGAAGTCAAGAAAACAAAAGATCAGTTCCCAGATAAGGAACAGTTCAATACGACACTGCAAACTGCTGGAATCAAAAGTGAAAAAGAGTTCGAAAAAGTACTCCGCACACAAATGCTCTTAACAGAAGCAAAATCAGCAAAATCAAAAGTAACGGATAAAGAAATCGAAGATCGTTTCAACCAAGAAAAAGTGGAAGTAAAAGCGAGCCACATTCTTGTTGAAAAAGAAGCAGATGCAAAAGCCATCAAAAAGCAATTGGATGAAGGCGGCGATTTCGCGAAGATTGCCAAATCAAAATCAACAGATACAGGTAGTGCCACAAAAGGTGGAGATCTCGGATACTTCACAAAAGGTAAAATGGTCGAGGAGTTCGAAACTTATGCGTTCAAGGATGGCGTTGAAGGTAAAGTATCAGACCCGATCAAAACACAATTCGGATACCACATCATTAAAGTAACGGATCGTAAAGAGAAAAAAGACTTTACGCTCGAAAAAGAATCGGACCGGATCAAAAAAGCATTGGCTGAAGAAAAAGCCGCTCAAGTCAATCCAAACGATATCTACCGTTCATTGATGAAAAAATACGATGTTGAAATCGAAAACAAAGACTTCAAGGATGCGTTTGACCTTGATAAGCAAGAACAACAACAAATGCAACAACAAATGCAGCAGCAACCACAGCAATAAGCAAAAAATCCCTGCTTCCCAAAACGGAAGCAGGGATTTTTTTATCTGCCGACAGCTGTTAACGAACCGGTGCCCGTTCGTATTGTTTCGGTAAGCTGACCTCGTCCTTCAGTTCCGCTGCCGCATGGTAGACCCAGTACGGTTGGCGTAACAGTTCACGGGCAAGCAAGATGACGTCCGCCCGCTCACTGCGAATGATCTCTTCGGCAAGCGTCGCTGTCGTAATCAGACCGACCGCACCGGTCTTCATACCGGTTGCCTGTTTGATTTCCGCTGCATACGGGACTTGATAACCGGGATAAACGTCCGGTACCGCATTCGCGACGACCGCGCCTGAACTGCAATCGAGCAGATCAATCTGACGTTTCTGTAACTCTTCCGCTAACGGAATGTAGTCCGTTGCCGTCATTCCGCCTTTTGCATGATCTGCCGCTGAAATCCGGACCCACAAGGAAAGAGTCGTCCGCTCCTGAATCGCATCAATGATTTCAAGCAAAAAACGCATCCGGTTTTCCATTGATCCGCCGTATTGGTCTTGGCGTTCATTCGATAATGGAGATAAAAACGTATTGATCAAATAACCGTGCGCACCATGGATTTCAATAAAATCATAGCCCGCTTGTTCGACTCGAAGAGCTGCATCGACGAACTTCTGTTTAATGACATTGATTTCTTCCGTCGTCAGTTCGCGTGGAGACGCATAGGAATCATCAAACTCAATCGCTGATGGTGCGACCGGAGGCGTCGCCGTCGTACTCTTTCGACCGGCATGTGCCAATTGAACGCCCGCTTTCGCTCCTGCTGCCTTGACTTGATCGGCAATCCGTTTTAATCCTTCGATGTGTGCATCCGACCAGACGCCGAGATCGCCGTCTGAAATCCGTCCGTCCGGTGTGACGGCCGTTGCCTCCAAGATGACACCGCCTACGCCGCCGACAGCACGTGACGCGTAATGGGTGACGTGCCAATCTGTCACCATTCCATCTTCTTTTGCACTGTACATACACATCGGTGCCATGATGACACGGTTTCGGAACAACAGGTCTCCGATTTGGACTGCTTCAAATAGCTTGGTTTTCATCTTGCACTCTCCTTACATCGATTTTAGATACTGTCCGTTAGTTTCGTTAACTGATCTCTGTTTTCGTTCATACCTGAATTAAAGTTTCGGGCGATAAAAAGAGCGGTTATCCAAAGCAAAGGAACGTTCCGAGAATTGCCCCGGTTCCACATATTCCAGCAACCGGTCCATCATCGTCATCCGGGCATCCAGATTATCGATCAGGAACAGCACTTCCGCCTCCCGCATTTGTGGTGCGACGGCAGATCCCCATTCTGGACGACCGTGGTGACTTAACACCAGGTGTTGTAAGACCGTCAATACTTCTGCGTCGATATGCAGCTCTGCTCCGACCTTTTCCAATTCTGCAACCATTAATGAAATATGTCCCACTAGTTTTCCCGGTAACGTATATTCCGGCGTAACGGGATCCGACAATTCCTTGATTTTCGCGTAGTCATGCAAGACGACACCGGCAATCAACAGATCTCGGTTCAATGTCGGATAAAGACGCGCGATTTGATCCGCAAGCTTCAACATTGACAGGACATGATACGACAATCCTGAGTAAAACGCATGATGATTTTTGACGGCTGCCGGATGGGTGAAGTAAGCATCAAAATCCTTGATCACAAGATGTTTGACGAGTTTTTTCATATCGGCATGATGAATCGACTCAATGAACCCCAATACTTCTGTTTCAATCTGTTCCCGCGGGATCGGCGCAGATTGAATGTATTCTTCGACATTCGTATCCTCAAGCACGGTAATCTGTTTTAATTTCAATTGTGTCCGTCCACGATAATCCATCACTTCCCCGGCTGCATGGACAATGAACTTCGGCGCATATTTAGTGAGATCACTCGTATCCCACATTTTTGTCTCAATTTCGCCTGTCTTATCTGCTAAAATCAATGTCAGATACGGTTTTCCGTTGGCGGCGATTCCTTTTAATGCTTGTTTGATCATGACTCGTTGATCGAGCATCTCTCCCACTGCTAATTGACCGATACCTTTCATTTCACAACACGTCCTTTATAAAAATTCATTTTTCACCGGATAGATCCGCGGATAAATCTGACTACAGTACATACTTTATCATTCTACTATACGGGAGCTCAAAACATGGAATTCAACTCACAATTTACCTGGCATCGATATCCGTCGATTTCTGCTTATGAACAATACGTCAGTCATCTGGCGGAGATGCCGTCCTTTCAACTGGATTGGCTGAACGAACTTCGGACAAAAGATATGAACTTTACGCGAACTGAACTGGATGTCCTGTACGGTTCAATCGTCACCTGGCAAAATCCGGTCGACCGAAGCGACCGCCGATCCATTTGTTATTACGTTTCAGAGAACGAGTTGATTACGATCGGATTGTCTGAACATATAGTTTCCTTAATCGAACCGTTTAAAACGTCAACCCCGTTCGAAGCCTTTTATGCCATTTTAGCCTTACAGATGAACACCTATTTTACCGGCATTGATAATTTTGAAACCGAACTGTTTTCAAGACAAGACGAACTCCGCGGAAGCATCAATGAAAATTCGCTCGACAGTATTTTCGGTTTACGGGATACGATTGAAAATTGGTCGGACTTGATCGTTCCGTTTCAGGAACTGATTTTGGCAGGTCCGGAAGCCTTTATCCGGCAAACGGATTATGAAGAGGTCCTGCCCTTTCGTCTGGCTGAAAAACGGGTTGCCCGTCTGTTGATGTTGATTGAGCATTATCAAAAAGATATCGAGGTCCTGCTCGATTTATCAACGACCGTTTCAAACTTCAGAGGAAATGAAATCATGAAGGCGCTAACGATTTTCACGGCTGTCGCCACGCCGATGATGGCCCTTGGCGCCATTTGGGGAATGAACTTCAAGGATATGCCGGAACTGGATTGGAAGTACGGGTACGCCGCCTCGCTTTCTTTAATCTTCCTGACTACAGGCGGTATTTTCTACTGGATGAAACGTCGTGGTTGGTTGGGGGCACTCGTCCGGATGCCGGAAAAAAAACAAAAGCGAAAAAAATAGATATCAGAACATAAGTTCGATATACTTATTTTACTTGAACTGGATTCTAAAATGAAGGAGGAAACCTTGATGGGACGGAAAATCATTCATGTGGATATGGACGCCTTCTACGCTTCAGTGGAACAACGCGACCGTCCACACTTAAAAGGAGTGCCTGTCATCGTTGGAGGACCTCCTCATGCCCGTGGTGTCGTCGCTACATGTTCCTATGAGGCGCGGAAGTACGGGATTCATAGTGCGATGCCTTCACGTCGTGCGTTTCAGCTGTGTCCACGTGCTGTTTTCCTGCGTCCCCGTTTTGAAGTGTACCGTGCTGTCAGTGCTCAGATCATGGAATTGTTTCTTGAAGTCACACCGCTCGTCGAACCGCTGTCGTTGGATGAAGCGTATCTCGATGTGACAGAAAATCACCTGAATCTCACCAGTGCAACGCATATCGCGCAATACATCCTGTCTGAAATCACACGGCGAACCGGTTTGACCGCTTCCGCCGGTGTCTCGAACTCAAAACTTGTCGCCAAAATTGCATCCGGTCATCAAAAACCAAGCGGCCTGACCGTCCTTCCGCCAGACGCTGTTCTGCCGTTTTTATCCGGATTAAAGATCGGTGATTTACACGGAGTTGGCAAGGTGACGGAACAAACACTTCGAAAACACGGATTTGAAACGATCTCGGATATCCAACAAGCGCCGCTTACAGAGTTGCGCGGGTTGCTCGGTCGGGATCGGGGAACGGAGTTATATGCGATGGCGCACGGAGAGGACGAGCGCTTGGTTCGCCCACACCGTGAACGAAAATCAATCGGGTCTGAGAGCACCTTCGAAGAAGATACGGAAGACATCGACACCATTTTCGAAACACTAAAACGGGAAGCTCTTTCCGTCGTCAAGACGCTTAATCAAAAGGAATTGGTCTGTCGAACCGTCACACTCAAATGGAAAACAGAAGATTTTCAATCCCGCTCGAAACGTTACACATTTTTGGAAGAAACGGCTGACGAAGAAACATTGCTCCGGATCACGACCAAGCTGTTTAATGAAATTGAATTTTCAGGCCCGATTCGGTTAATCGGCATGAGCGTCAGCCATCTTGAATCCCCCTCCCCCTCCAAACAATTGACATGGCAGGATATTGATTCTTACTTGTAAAATGAACGACTATTCATTACACTTGTATTAGTGAAATACGACAAGGGGGAACCAGCCATGCTTTATACGATTACCGCATTTTCGGATCGGGGAGAAACCTTATTAGATGATACGTTTGACGCTCCGTCGGATTCCGAGGCGCGTCAAGAAGGCATCCGTCGCTTGAAAGAAGCAGACTTGGAGCACCGTGGGGCACGGGTGACACGCGCCGGACAGTTGATTCATTTTGAGCGGGCCTATCTCCCCCGTCTTGTTCCGTCAAAAAATACACCGTAAGAAAAAGCCTCGGTCAGGTAGACCGAGGCTTTTGAATCGATTCGTTTATTGAACGTCGTCTTGATTTTGCTCCATCATCGGTGCATAGAGTTCTTCAAGCGGCTTCATGATGATTTGTGTCACTTCCGTCAACATCGTGTGCATACGTTGTTCTTCCTGCATCAGTTGACCAATCAATGGATTGTTTTGGACTTCTAACATTTTTGCTTGCGCAGATGCCATATCTTCAGGTGTGATTTCTTCACCTTGCATTTGTTTTTGTTGTAACTCCAGTTGAACATTTCGGAATGAAGCAAATAGTTCATTTGACATCGGATCCGCGTTGACTTGAGCATAGAGATCTTTTAATGTCGTGTACTCCGATGTTTCGCGGAGTGCACGCTCGAGTGTGTACGCGTGGTCGTATAAGTTTGTTTCAGACATGTTTGAACCCTCCAATTTTGTTAAACGATAAGAAGTATCGCTTGTATCATCCCAATTAAACCACCTAACAGCCCTCCAAGCCAAGTGATAGCCCGGAATTCTCTTCTGGAAATCGACAAGACGATTTCTTCAAGATACGCGGTATCCAGCAGTCCGACTTCTTCCCGGACAATCGTCTCGAGATCGAGTGTCGCCATGATCCGTTCCACCTGTTCCACCATTCGATCGACTAATCGTTTGGCGAGCAGCGGGACCATTTCTTGTGTGATGCGCACCTCAAGCGGCTTCAATATTTCGTGTAGTGGCGTATCGAACATGTTCGTCAGCGGAATACGAGCCAAGATTTCTGCCTTCACCCGCGTGACGAGTTGTTGTTCAGTCTCTGTATCGAGAAGCGAGTCGACCGGGCGCGACAGGAGCAGATTGATCTCTTGTTCAACCATATCGCTGATGAATCGGCGTGTAGACTCTCCTTGTAATACCCGTTTGAGTTCGGGTTGAATCATCTCGACGATATTAATATTGGCGAGCAGCATTCCGAACATCCCGCCGCCTAACTTCCCTTGAATAAAACCGGCGACTGTTTCTTCAAGCTTCATCTTCCCGTCAGGACTCTCAAAATACCGTTCGGTCTGTTGGAGTAACGCATCGACGACTTTAGGGATGGACTCATTGATTTTTGTTGTTCCTGTCTCTCCAATGACTTCAGACAAGCTCGTTGTTTTGATGTTCGTTACCAGTGCCGACAGTTCTTGATCGATCCGTTCTTCGATCTTTTGATGCAACTGTTCTTCCGGATGTTTGACGAATCGTTCCGCCACTTCACGAATCGTCCGGGTGGACCGTGTCCATTTTTGTACTTCCTGTTGCAGCATCTGAATGATGGCATCGTACACGACAGGTTGCTGGAGACGTTTGCTGATGCCTTCTGGTGTCAGTAAATGTTTGACGACTGTCCGCCCAAGGTTCGCGGCCAACTCGTCCCGGCGCTTTGGAATCAATCCCGGTGTGAATGGAATCCGGTACTTTCCGATGTATTTCGCTTCAAGCGGTCGAAACAGCATCCGAATCGCAAGATGATTGGTAACTGCCCCAATCATTGCTCCAATGATGATCATTCCAATTGCTTTGATGACTAAATCGACTTCGACTGGCATAGATCTCGTTCCTTCCGATTTTAGTATTGTGGTAAAGTCTTAATAGGACTTTTTTTAAGGAGGCGCCTCGTATGTTACAACAATTAACCGTCTTGTTTAAAGATCATCTCTCGACTGACCCTGCTGTTTACTCTACCGATAAGTATACCGTATATCAGTTGACCGATGGACTTCGTTTCGGGATCGAAAATACGATTCTTACTGCCCGTGAAGTGGACTTGCTCGACTTGCTGGCCGAACGGGTCGTCACATCCACTTCCGATGATACTGTTTCATGGCGGCGTCGACTGGAACAGACGCACAGTGAAGAAGCCGAACCGTTTCGAATGGTTCACTTCTTATTTGAACAGCTCGATGCCCGGACAGGAGAAGATTTACAACAACTGCTCCGTTCCTTTTTCCACGCACCGAGTGCCGTCATCCCGCTGACGGCCAATCGCTTCGTCGTCATCGAACGGGAAGAATTCGTCTCGGAGAACGATTTACATGACTTCTTCACCGCTTTGCAATCTGATTTTTTAACAGATGGAAAAGTCTTGATTGGTCAACAACGGAAATCAGGTGATCTTGCCGTTCAGTTTCGATTGGAACAAGCCGCCTTACGGGAAACCCCTTTGTTGCACATCGAGCGGTTTCTTCCCGCATTAACGCGGTTGACGTTATTATCGACGGACATACGCCAGGAACTGATTGAACGGTTTATCACTCCTCTTGAATATGAGTCGCGTGAAACGATTGATGCCTTTTGCCGCGCCAACTTAAATGTCTCATTGACGGCAAAACATCTCTTTTTACATCGAAACAGTCTTCAGTACCGACTGGACCGGCTGACAGAACAAACCGAAATCGACATCCGGTCGTTTGAAGGGGCAAGTTTTTTGTACACCCTTTTACGCGTAGCATAGTGAACAAATGATAACGGTTACATTCAGTCATGTTGTCCATATGTTTTTTGCTTCGTTTCTCCTATACTAATTCTTGTAAGCGTTATTTTAATCGACTACTTAATTTACAGGGGGATGTACACATGGCAGATATTCGTCTTGAGCATATTGATAAAGTTTATTCTGGAACAGCAAAAGCGGTTGATGACTTCAACCTTCATATTAAAGATAAAGAATTCATCGTCTTCGTTGGACCATCAGGTTGCGGTAAATCAACGACGCTTCGAATGATTGCCGGTCTCGAAGAAATCTCAGGCGGAGATTTCGTCATCGACGGCAAACGAATGAATGATGTGGCACCAAAAGACCGTGATATCGCCATGGTTTTCCAAAACTATGCCCTTTATCCACATATGAACGTCTTCGACAACATGGCTTTCGGATTAAAGCTTCGTAAATTCCCGAAAGACGAAATCAAGCAACGTGTAGACAATGCTGCCCGTATTCTTGGTCTTGAAGAATACTTGGAGCGTAAACCAAAAGCCCTCTCTGGTGGACAACGCCAACGTGTTGCCATCGGTCGTGCCATCGTCCGTGATGCAAAAGTCTTCTTGATGGATGAGCCGCTCTCGAACTTGGATGCTAAACTCCGTGTTCAAATGCGTAAGGAAATCATCCAGTTGCACAAACGTCTCGAAACGACGACGATTTACGTAACGCACGATCAGACGGAAGCGATGACTCTCGCGACTCGAATCGTCATCATGAAAGCTGGTCTGATCCAACAAGTCGGTACACCAAAAGAAGTCTATGACCACCCGGACAACATGTTCGTTGCTGGTTTCATCGGTTCTCCATCGATGAACTTCCTGACAGGAAAACTCGCGGAAGACGGTCTCTTCCATGTCACAGGCACAGAAGAGAAATTTGAAGTGCCTGAAGGCAAAATGAAAGTACTCCGCGAACGTGGATACACAAGCAAGGATCTTGTCCTCGGTATTCGTCCGGAAGATATTCACGCCGAGTTGATCTACCAAGACACGAAAACAGCCCACCGCTTCCCGGCGCATATCGAAGTTTCTGAGCTTATGGGAGCCGAGTCTTACCTCTACTCGAAAGTCGGCAACCAAGCCTTCACGGCACGTGTTGATTCACGTTCACACGTCGAGATGGGTTCAGATTTGGATCTGTTCTTCGATATGACAAAAGCACATTTCTTTGATGCGGCAACAGAAGCAACAATTCGTTAATTTTCAGGATTCAGTGAGCGTAGTCAGGCTGTCCATTCATGGGCAGTCTTTTTTATTGACAGACGTTCCTGTAACTTTGTATGATACTGCTTGTAGTCTTAAATTAATCCTATTCGAAAACTAGGAATTGAAATCATTTATTATTAAAGGAGAGAGCGCTATGAAACACGGACTAAAGCTAGCAGTAGCAGCACTATCAACAGCGGGGGTGTTAGCGGCGTGCGGCGCTTCTAACGAAGAAGCAAGCAAAGATGAAAAAATCGTGACAGTTGGGACGGAAGCAACGTACCCACCATTTACGTATAAAGAAAAAGGAAAACTTACTGGTTATGACATCGAAGTCATGGACGAAGTTGCAAAACGTGCCGGCTACAAAGTCGAGTACAAAGCGATGGACTTCAAAGGACTGATCCCGGCACTCGATTCAAAACGAATCGATGTCATCGCGAACCAAATGGGCATCACAGATGAGCGGAAAGAAAAATACGCGTTCTCTGATGCATACACGGTTTCCGGTTCAACAATCATCGTCAATAACAAAACAGACGATATCAAAACACTTGAGGACTTGAAAGGCAAAACGGTTGGTTCGACACAAGGATCACTTTATGCCAAAACAGCTGAAGAAGCAGGCGCAAAAGTGAAGTACTACAAAGGCGCAAACCAAGTCTTAAAAGATCTTGAAGCAGGTCGTGTCGACGCTGCGATGAACGACCGTCTGTTTGTTTTGACAGAACTCAAAAAAGCCGGTTATAAAGTGAAAGCTGTCGGTGAGACGTTTGATAAAAACGAATCAGGTCTGATGATGGCGAAGAACAGCAAATATACTGAAGACTTCAACAAGGCACTCGCAGAGATGCAAGAAGACGGCACGCTCGCAGATCTCGGTAAAAAATACTTTAACGAGGACATCAGTAAATGATGGAATTGTTTACAATCGTCCGTGATAATGCGGACGTTTACGGAAAGGCGATTGGCACTACACTTCTTGCAAGTGGATTTGCCATCGTCTTTGCGCTTTTTCTCGGTTTGATTCTTGCGGTCATGCGGGATAGCCGTTTCGCCGTCTTAAGCGGCTTCGCACGATTGTACGTCTCCTTTTTCCGAGGAACACCATTGTTGCTGCAAATCTTGATTTTGTATAACGGTCTGGTCGTTCTCCAACTGACCGGTTTCCAAGCGTTGGCCTTTGGTCTGTCGCTTCACTTTTCGGCCTATATCTCGGAATCATTCCGGGCCGCCATTTCCTCTGTCGATCGTGGACAATGGGAAGCAGCGGATTCACTAGGTATTCCACGCCGGAAGACATTTAAGGATGTCATTCTTCCGCAGGCTTTGTCGCGGGCGATTCCGCCTCTTTCGAACTCGGTCATCGATATCATCAAATCGACGTCCCTCGGAACGATTGTAGCCGTCGAAGAACTGACCTATGTATCCGATCAAATCTCGGCGACGACCTACCTGGTCATGCCGTTGCTGCTGTTCTCAGCTGCGATTTATTGGATCATGTCGACCTTGATCCAGGGGGTTCAGCACCGCCTCGAAGCTCGATTCAGTATTCCAGAATAAAAGTAAGGCACTTGGAAGCGCGACACATTCCAAGTGTTTTTTTTAATCTTTTTAAGGTTTAATACTAGTCATCCCGGGAATAATCAAGTATACTAATAAAAATCAGAATTATCTGATAACTTTAAAAGGAGCGTGGCCGAGATGAAACAAGTAATTGAAGCTTTCCGTAGACAAGATGCAGAGCAGCGGATTCCAGTGCTACGCCTCGAAATCGATTATGAGCTCAGTACGCTCTTCGATGCTATCCAAGTCAGTGATCAAGCAGCTGTTGTCGCCAGTAAAGAACGTTTAGATAAATATCGTCAGGAAATGCTTCGTCTCGAAGCATAACCCTATAGATACTCCCATCTCAACTCCCCCTTGAGATGGGACTTTTTTTGCACAAAAAAATAGCCCGAAGGCTATTTTTTAATCAACGTCCCGTCCGCGGGAAGCTTTTAAGATTTCAAACCATTGTTCACGCGACAGTTCAAGACGTGTCGCCCGGACAGCAGATTCAATCCGTTCAATTTTTCCTGAACCGACGATTGGCATGATGCGCGCCGGATGTTTGAGCAACCAGGCATAGGCGACTTCGTCGATCTCCTCTGCGCCGATGTCACGGCCGATCTCCTCGAGTTTTTCACGAAGCGGCGCAAATTGTTCTTCTTTGAACAATCGTCCTCCGGCAAGCGGACTCCATGCCATGAGCGGCATTTCATTTTCGTGGCACAAATCAACCGAACCGTCTTCAAAATGCTTCAGTTCCGCGACAGACAGCTCAAGCTGGTTCGTGACGAGCATAAACGGGAGTCGTGATTGAATCAAACTTTGTTGAGCCGGTGTATGGTTCGACAATCCAAACGTCCGTACTTTTCCCGATTCTTTTAATTCGACGAATGCTTCGGCGATTTCGTTTGGATCCATCAATGGATCGGGACGGTGAATCAGTAACGTATCGATGTAATCGACACCGAGTTCTTTTAATGAACGGGTCGCCTGTTCAATGATATGTTGTTTTGTCGTGTCATAAAATGAAAGTTTTTGATCCGAGAAATGGTTTCCTTTCATTTTGATCCCGGTTTTTGTGACGATTTCCATCCGTTCGCGTAATTCAGGTTTCAGTGCCAACGCTTCACCAAACAGTCCTTCATTCGTATAATCACCATAAATATCGGCATGGTCAAACGTCGTAATTCCTAATGCTAAACATTGTTCAATTAATTCGAGTCGCTCTTGTGCCGTCATGTTCCATTCATTCAGACGCCATAGCCCATGAATGACTCTCGAAAATGAAAGTTCTTCCGTTAATTGTATCCGTTCCATGTATACTCATCTCCCTATCTTTCAATCATACTTCACCGTTCACTTTACATGAATTTGATAACGGTTGCACGAGTTACGCCCTTCTCAGTCAAATAGACAAAAAAAACTGGCAGAGACGGATTGTCTCTTTACCAGTTTCGTCTTGCGGTGTATCTGATTATTGAATTTGCTCGACTTCCTGCATCACTTCATCTTCAATCAACTGACGTTTACGTGTTGTCTCCGCAGCATCCGGTGATGTCACACTGAAATAGAATTTGATTTTTGGTTCTGTTCCAGATGGACGAAGGCAGAACCACGAACCGTCTTCCAACGTAAATTTCAAGACGTTTGATTTCGGCAGATTGATGGGTGATGGTTGATGTTGGATCAAATCGTGCGAGATACTGGCATCGTAATCTTCAAATAAGACGACTTTTTCACCTGCCACTTGTTTAGGCGGATGCTCCCGGAACGTATCCATGATGCGTCCGATTTGTGCGACACCGTCTTTACCTTTCAGCGTCAACGAGCGAAGTGACTCTTCGAAGTAACCGAACTCCTCGTAGATGGCTTGTAACGCCTCATACAGCGTCCGTCCTTCCTTCTTGTGATACGCTGTCATCTCAGCAGCCAGCAAGCATGCTTGGACGGCATCCTTGTCACGGCAGAAGTCGCCGATCAAGTAACCGTAACTTTCTTCATAGCCAAACAGATATTCATATTCTCCGGATTCATTGTATTGTTTGATTTTTTCACCGATGAATTTAAAGCCGGTTAACGTGTTTTCAACGTGTAAGTCGTAATGTCTTGCAATCAATGCACCCAGTTCCGATGTGACAATCGTTTTTGCTACAAAACCATTTTTCGGCAATGTCCCTTGAGCCGATTTTTGTGACAAGATGTAATCAAGCAGTAACGCACCTGTCTGGTTTCCTGTGAGGACGACCCACTCTCCGTCCGCATCACGTGTCGCAACACCAACACGGTCGGCATCCGGATCCGTCGCAAGTAACACATCCGCGTCGACACGGTCTCCATACTCGATCGCCAACTTAAAGGCCGCATGCTCTTCCGGGTTTGGAGAAGAAACTGTCGGGAATGCACCATCCGGCTTCGCTTGTTCTTCGACGACCGTCACATGCTCAAAACCATAATTCTTTAATCCTACCGTTACTGGTACAAGACCTGTCCCGTGAAGCGGAGTAAAGACGATTTTTAAAGGATCCGCCAACTCATCTTGAATCGTCGGTAAAACACGAATCGTTTTAAGTTGTTCTTGGTATGCGTCATCGAGTTGTTCTCCGACGCGAACGATTAAGCCGTTCGCCCGCAAGACTTCTTCCGCTTCAAGTTCGATTGAAAGTTCATCTTCAACTTGATCGACGTACGACACGAGATCATCCGCTTCTTTCGGTGGCAACTGTCCACCATCATTCCCGTAGACTTTATAGCCGTTATATTCCGGTGGATTGTGGCTCGCTGTAATGACAATACCGCCTGCTGCACGGAGTTCACGCACGGCAAATGACAGTTCCGGTGTCGGACGGAGTCCGTCGAACAAGTACGCTTTAATTCCGTTACTTGCAAGTGTCTTGGCTGCTTCCAAAGCAAACTCAGGCGAGTAGTGCCGTGAGTCGTGGGCGATGACGATGCCTTGAGCGACTGCTTCTTGCCCTTCGGCTTTGATGAAATCGGCAAACCCTTGTGAGGCTTTACGAACGGTATAAACGTTCATCCGGTTTGTTCCGACGCCGATTTCTCCCCGCATTCCGCCTGTTCCGAATTCTAATTCTTTGTAGAAGGCTTCTTCCGCTGCTTTTTCATCTTCTGCGAGTGCGACCAATTCTTCTTTGAGTTCTGTTTCCAGACCCGAGAATTGATTCCATTTTTGATACGTTTCTTTCCATGACATATGCTGTCCACTCCTTCAAATTTGTTTAAACGAGATTTTCTTGCGACTTGCGGGAACGTCTCACCTTTCATATGATTACTTTAGAAAGGGTCAAGGTGATGTTTATGTTTCCAACCATTCAAATGACAGACTTACAGCAACTTGTTCATACGGATCAGATCCGCTGGTTTGATTGCCGTTATGATCTGCAAGATCCGGATTACGGTCGTGACGCTTTTAAAACGAGTCATGTGCAACGGGCACAATATTTAGACTTAGCGCGGGATTTATCGGGACCACGGTCTGAAACAGGAGGACGTCATCCGTTGCCGTCTAAAAAGCAATGGATTCAGACACTCGAATCACTTGGCGTCCATCGCGACGATTTCATCGTCTTGTACGATGACGGTTTCCCGTATGCCGCTCGCGCCTGGTGGTTATTCAAGTGGGCTGGTCATGAACGTGTCGTCGTCCTTGAAGGCGGACTATCGTCTTATCTTGCCTTTGATTACCCGATGAGCACGGAGACGACGACGTTTGACCAATCGACGTATCAAGCTGATTTTCAGGATGAGATGCTTGTTCAGTTCGAAGAGGTGAAAAACCGCCCGCCGGAAACCCGGCTCGTCGACTCACGGTCCCCGGATCGATTCCGTGGTCAGAATGAAACGATCGATGCGATTGCCGGACACATTCCAGGTGCCGTGAACTGCTTCTTTGGAGAAGCGATTTCCCCGGACCGACGATTAAAAGACGCGGAAGACCTCAAAGAGCTGTATGCTGATCTGCTCGATGCCGATTCTCCGATCTTGTATTGCGGTAGCGGCGTCACGGCGTGTGTCAATGTGTTAGCCCTGCATGCCCTCGGAAAAACCGATGTTCGGTTATACGCCGGGTCATACAGCGACTGGATCAGTCAAACGGATGAAGTGACACAATAAGCCAGACGAAAGTCCGATCTTGATCGGACTTTTTTTAGATTTGAACCGGTTTGATGTTCCAGATGGCATTGGCATATTCCTTGATTGTCCGGTCACTGGAGAAGACACCGGATTTCCCGATGTTCATGATGACCATCTTGTACCATTTTTCCGAATCTTGATAAGCCCGGCCAATTCGTTCTTGTGCTTGTTGGTAAGACAAAAAGTCTTTGAGGATTAAATATTCATCATTGTATGTCAACAATGAATCATAGATTGCCTGGAATTCACCTGTCGGGAAGATTGATCCGTCTACAAGCCCATCAATCACACGACGGAGTTCAGGTTGCGCGCTGTATTGATCGTAAGCACTGTATCCCCCGTACTTCTTATAGTTCATGACTTCTTGCGGAGTCAGCCCGAAGATGAAGATGTTGGCATCTTCGACCTCATCCCGAATCTCGATGTTGGCACCGTCGAGCGTCCCGACGGTCAAGGCACCGTTCATCATGAATTTCATGTTTCCGGTTCCGGAAGCTTCGTAACTTGCCGTTGAAATCTGCTCACTGACATCACTTGCCGGGAAGATTTTTTCAGCGAGTGAGACACGGTAGTTCTCAAGGAACACGACTTTCATGTACGGACTGACCTCCGGATCTGAATTAATCAGTTTGGCAAGGGCATTGATATAGCGAATGACTTCCTTGGCATAGTGATAACCCGGAGCGGCCTTCGCCCCGAAAATGAACGTCCGTGGCGTCATCTGGAATGATTTATCCTCTTTCAGACGGTAGTAAAGAGAATGAATGTGAAGCGCGTTAAGTAACTGTCGTTTGTACGCATGCAGCCGTTTGACTTGGACATCAAAAATCGAATGTGGATCAACGACGATTCCCGTCTCGGTTTCAATCAATTCAGCCAATTCCTTTTTACTCGCTAATTTGATCGACCGGATGTCTTGCTGAAGCGTGACATCATCCGCAAACTTCGTCAGCTTTTGTAAATCGGACGGATGATTGATCCAACTGTCCCCGATGGCTTCTGTCACGCGATCCGCAAGCTGTGGATTCGATAACAGGAACCAACGGCGGTGCGTGATTCCGTTCGTTTTATTATTAAAACGTAACGGGAACATCTCATAAAACAGCCGCATCTCGCGCTGCTTCAGGATTTCCGTATGAATTTGGGCAACTCCGTTCGTCGAATGGGTCCCGACGACCGCCAAGTTTGCCATATTGATCATGCCGTCAGCAATGATTGCGATGTCCCGCATATTCGGTTCCAGATGCGGATAATTATCGAGCACATCCTTGCAGAACCGGCGATTGATTTCTTCAATAATGAGATAAATCCGCGGCAACAAATCGCGGAACAAATCGACCGGCCAGCGTTCTAACGCTTCCGACAACAACGTATGGTTCGTAAACGACATGACGCTTTTCGTAATCCGCCACGATTCTTCCCACGAATATTCCTCTTCATCAATCAAAATTCGCATTAATTCAGGAATTGCCACGACAGGATGCGTATCGTTGATATGAATCGCAATTTGATTCCCCAAATGTTTTAACGACGTATTACGTTTTTTATGTGATAACAAAATACTCCGTAATCCGGCTGAGACGAAGAAATATTGCTGTTTCAGACGCAAGACCTTACCTTCGTATGTCGTATCGTCCGGATACAAGAATTCAGAAATCGTCTGAATCGCTTGTTTATGGATCAGCAAGTCTTTGTAGTTGCCCCGGTGTTGGTTTAACAATTCATCGTCGTCGTACGGCGATTCAGCACTCCAGAGACGCAGGTTATTCACGATCCCGTTCTGATACCCGACGATCGGCATATCATAAGGGACCGCACGAACGATTTCTGCCGGTTCATGATGGACGCGATACTTGCCGCCTTCGACTTCTTCCAACCAGACATGTCCACCGAATGGGATGTCGACCGCTTTGTCGGAACGTCGAATTTCCCACATGTTTCCGTTCTTCAACCAGTTATCCGGCAGCTCGACTTGATATCCATCGATGATTTTTTGTTTGAATAATCCGTACTGATAACGAATGCCGTTACCATGTCCCGGTAATCCAAGTGCTGCAAGGGAATCAAGGAAACAAGCGGCCAGTCGACCGAGTCCGCCGTTTCCAAGACCCGGTTCCGGTTCTTCTTCGGTCAAATCCGCCAAGTCATAGCCAAGCTCCGCAAGCCCGCTTCGAACATCCTCCAGGACATTCAGGCTTAACAAGTTGTTGTACAGAAAACGACCGAGTAAAAATTCCAGTGAGAAGTAATAGACTTGCTTACTTTTCTTATGGATGTAGGTTTCCTTTGTCCGCATCCAGTCCGTTGTGACATATTCCCGCACCATGTAAGCGAGTGTCTGATAGACATCATTTTCAGTCGCATCTTCCAATGCCTTACCATGCATCGAAATAAACCGTTCATTAAACCTCTTCTTGAACTTCTCTTTGTCTTTGAACATTCCAAAACCCCATTTCCCGTAATCCCAATCAGTCAGCAGACGGTGCGATTAAACGATAGAGCGCCAAATATTCATCAGCGGATCGAATCCAGCTAAAGTCTTCTTGCATTGCTGTTTCAACCAGATGCTTAAATACCGGTTTATCATGATACGTCTCAATCGTACGTTGGATCGCATCAAGAAACTCTTGCGCATTATAATTCGAGAACGAGAAGCCATTTCCCTCTAATGTGAACTGATTAAATGGTTGGACTGTATCACGCAGACCACCGGTTTCACGAACCACAGGCAACGAACCGTATTTCATCGAAATCAATTGACTGAGACCACATGGTTCAAAGCGGGACGGCATGAGGAACGCGTCACTGCCGGCATAAATCCGTTGCGCCAGACCAACATCAAAACCGATATACGATGCTACCTTATCCGGTCGGATCGTCGATGCGTGTTGGAATAATCCTTCATACTCAGCTTCTCCTGAGCCAAGAATGATGAACTGTGCATCCAGTTCAAACAGATCCGGCAGGATGTGGGCGAGTAAATCGATTCCCTTTTGATCGACTAGACGTGAAACGAATCCGAATAACGGAACGTCCGGATTAACCGGTAACCCAAGTTCTTTTTGCAACGCTTCTTTGTTCGTTGCTTTTCCTGCTTCAACCGTCTTCACATCGTAGTTTTCCACTAAATGTTCATCCGTATCCGGACTAAACTGACGGTAGTCGATTCCGTTCAATATTCCGCGAACGTCGACTGCCCGGTGCTGTAAGACCGGCTCTAATGTTTCACCGTAATATGGATCCATGATTTCATCACGGTATGACGGACTGACCGTCGTGATTTGATTGGCGTGGACGAGACCCGCCTTCATGTAATTGACAAGGCCGTTATGTGCGAGACCTTCTGCCGTAAAGTGTTCGTGGCTGAGACCTAGAAGATCGCCGAGGACCTCTTCCGGGAACACTCCTTGGTATTGCAGGTTATGAATCGTAAAGACCGTCTTGATTTCTTGATAACGGTTGAGATGTTGGTAATGAATCCGTAAGAACGCCGGTAAGACACCTGTCTGCCAATCGTGACAATGAATGACGTCAGGTACTTCTTCCGCATCCACACGTTGGATCATCTCAAGCACTGCCCGTGAGAAGTAGGCAAACCGTTCAGCATCATCGTAATGACCATAAATCACACCATCACGTTTAAAATAATATTCGTTATCGATAAAATAGAACGTTACACCGTCCTGCTTTAATCGTAAAACGGCTCCAAACTGTTGCCGCCAACCGACCGGGACGATGAAATCAAATAAAAATTCCATTTCCGACTTGTACTGTTCTTTAATTTGACCGTAATTCGGTAAAATGACCGAAACTTCCGCACCCTCTTCAGCAAGCGCTAAAGGGAGCGAGCCGACGACGTCAGCTAGCCCCCCTGTCTTGATGAATGGTGTCGCTTCTGTGGCAGCAAACCATACCTTCATGATGACATCCCCTTTAAACGATTGTTTGTTTTTTGATGACAATCGGCTCTTCGGCTGTTCCACGGATGACTTGTCCGCGTTTAACCGTTACCTCTTTGTCAAGGATCGCGTATTCAACGACAGCGCCTTCTTCGATCACTGATTTTTGCATGATGATCGAGTTTTTGACACGAGCATGTTTTCCGACTTTGACACCACGGAAGAGGATACTGTCCGTCGCTGTTCCTTCAAGTTTACAACCGTTCGCAACAAGTGAGTTCTTGATCGTTGATCCCGGCAAGTAACGTGTCGGCGGTTCGTGCTTGATTTTCGTATAGACGTGTTGGAAATCATTGATTGCGCCCCACTGTTCCAGCAACAGCATGCTTTCGCGGTAATACGAGCGTAAGGAATGGATGACCTGTGACGTCCCCGTATATTCATAACCGTGAACGTGCAGACGGTTCAGCTGCGAGCGGATGATGCTTTGCAACAAGTCATACTCGCCGCGCCCGATTGCTTCGTCGACGAGACGGACAAACAGGTTTTTCGAAAGGACGACCGTTTCCATGTAGAACGTTTCATCAGACGGTTCATAACCACGTGAACCGATTGCCGTCACACGGTTTTGTTCGCTGAAGCGAATCGGACGGCAGTAGTTGCATGGTAGCTCACGTTTTGTATAAACGACTGTGATGTCCGCATTCGATGCCTTATGTTCACGCAACACGTCACGATAGTCCACTGCAGATAAAATGTTTGAGCCCGAAATCACGACATAGTTTTCTTTACTCCGTAAGAAGAAATCACGGTGCAAATGGAAATTCGATAAGTCGCCGCGGAACTCATGTGCATCTTGAGACAACGCCGGGGGGAAGATATAGAGTCCGCCGTTCGAACGGTCTAAATCCCACTCCTTACCAGATCCAAGGTGATCCATCATCGCACGGTATTTTTCGAGCGTAAAGACGCCGATATTCGCAATCTCGTTCTGAACCATGTTCGTCAACGTGAAATCGATTAATCGATATCGTCCTGCAAACGGTACGGCAGCCAAGTTACGGTGTTCTGTCAATTCCTTAAAGAACCCTTCTTCGCCGCTGAGATTGATAACCCCTAGTAAATCTGCTTTCATCGGTACTTCCCCCTTATTGAATCGCTTCTTTGACGACTTCATTTTTCTGGATGATACTGTTTGCCTCAATGACGAACACTTCGCCGTTTGGTGTTCCGATTGTCGCACCATCTTCTACGACCACACCATCCGCGAGAATCGCGCGATGAATCGTGACGTCTTTTCCGATTTTCACGTTCGGGAAAATGACGGAATCTTTTACGAGTGAGCCTTCTGCGACATCAACGCCATAAAATAAGACCGAGTGGTTGATTTCCCCTTCGATGTGGCAGCCTTCGTTGATGATCGATGTCTCGATTGCCGCATTATTGCCGATGTATTGTGGTTGTTGATTTGGGTTTACTGAGTGAACTTTCCATGACGGTTCATACAAGTCAAACTCCGGATCGGCTGCGAGTAAGTCCATGTTTGCTTCCCAAAGTGACTGGATTGTTCCGACGTCTTTCCAGTATCCCTTGAATTTATAAGCGCGAATGTTCAGATTCTCAAACAGCATGTTCGGAATGATGTTTTTACCAAAGTCAAAGCTCGACTCGGCATCGCCTGCATCTTGAATCAAGTGGCGTTTCAAAACATCCCAGTTAAAGACATAGATCCCCATCGAAGCTAAATTTGATTTCGGATTTTCCGGTTTTTCTTCAAACTCGTTGATTCGAAGATCGTCATCTGTATTCAGGATTCCGAAGCGCGGTGCTTCTTCCCAAGGGACTTCACGAACGGAAATCGTCACATCCGCTCCTCCTTGACGATGTTCTTCGATCATTTTTTCGTAGTCCATTTTATAAATGTGATCCCCTGATAACACGAGCACATAGTCTGGATCGTATTGGTTGATGTAACTCATATTGCGGTAAATGGCATTTGCTGTCCCCTCGTACCAGTTCTTGCCGTTTTGTGCTTGATACGGTGGTAAGATTGTCAATCCACCATTGCGTCGGTCGAGGTCCCATGCACTTCCGATTCCGAGGTAACGGTTAAGCTCCAGTGGTTCGTACTGTGTCAAAACCCCTACTGTATCGATTCCTGAGTTCGTACAGTTTGATAACGGGAAATCAATGATCCGGTATTTCCCTCCAAACGCGACCGCCGGTTTTGCAGTGTGTTTCGTAAGTGCTCCTAGACGTTTTCCTTCTCCGCCAGCAAGCAACATCGCGACGACATTCTTTTTAGCCATTTCGTCCCCTCCAGTTTATGCTCTTTTTTTCAATAATCATTTGTTCCAACTTTTATACAGGTATTTATACAGATACTCTTATATACCCACCTTTTCTCTTTTTAATATAACATTCCTGCAAAATAGATTTATTAAAATACAAATTTCTAAAAAATTATACTGTTTTCGTCAAAAAAGACCGATAATAAGGATGAAATGCCCTTTGAAAGGAGTTTACATGAGAATTACGACAGGATATTTTTTATTATTTGCGTTGGCTTTTGGTTTAGTGCTAACACTTTTTTCAGTTCGTGACCAATTGGATGTCGCAAAAGAATTATTCACATGGGCCGATCAACAGACGACTGAACGTCCGCTTGCCTCTTACCAACCGATTACTGTCGCCTATCAGGATGAACGTGTGGAGTTATACGACGGGTTACGTCGAAATGATTTAACGTCGAACGCGCTTCCGGCTAAGGTCGAAAAGACCTTCGTCGCAATCGAGGACCGCCGATTTTATCAGCATGACGGCTATGACATCACGGGAATTTTACGTGCCTTCACAGAAAATCAATCTGGAGACAGCAAAGGTCAGGGCGGCAGTACGATCACGCAACAATTAGCCCGGATGACATATCTCTCAACCGAAAAAACCTATACTAGAAAAATAAAAGAGATTTTAATTTCGATTTCTTTGGAACAAAAATACTCAAAAAAAGAACTCTTGACCGCTTATGTCAATCAAGCCTATTTTGCCAACAACATTTATGGCATCGAACTGGCTGCGACGTCTTATCTCGGGAAACCGGCCAAGGATTTGAACTGGGCGGAAGTCAGTTATTTAGCAGCGATTCCAAACAATCCCTCACTCTATGATCCGTTACGTTTTCCGAAAAATACGGCTAAACGACAACAACGAATCTTGAAAGAGTTACGAAATATTCGGGAAATTCCGAAAAAAACATCTGTTAAACCGGTGCAAGTTGCTTTTAAAAAGCCGGTCATCCGTTATCCGGATTATATCGACGCAAGTGTCGCTGAAGCCATTCGCCAAACGGCTGCTTTAAAAAACGTGAGCCCGATCGAGGCTAAACAATACTTACACCAACATGGCGCTGTCATTCAGACGTACTTGGATCCCGTTGAACAGGCACGGGCCAAACAGTCGATTCAAAGTCTACCGACACCAATCGAAGGGGCTTACGTCGGAATTGACGGAAAATCACGAGGTGTCACGGCACTCGTCGGCAACAAATCGACGTTACCCGGTCAACTCAATCGGGCCGTCCAGTCCTACCGGCAACCCGGTTCGACGCTAAAACCTCTCCTTGTATACGGACCGTATCTCGAAAAAACAAAAAAGACGTTAACGAGCCGTCTTGACGGAAGTCCGGTTTGTTTCGACGGATATTGTCCACAAAACAGCAGTAACCGGATACTCGGGGAAGTCACGATTGCCGATGCCATCGCCTATTCTTACAATACGCCGGCTTTGCGTGCTTTTGCCGTTTCCTTCAACGAAGGGCTCAAAGCAATCCGACCATTTCGCTTCAGCCAGTGGACGGATGAGGACAACTCGTACAACAGCGCACTCGGTGGCTTGAAATATGGCGTCAGCCCTCTCGAATTGACGAATGCCTATACGACGTTCGTCAACGACGGGTTATACAGCCCTTCTTCCATGATTCGCACGATCACGACAGATGAAGGAACACTGTACCG
Source organism: Exiguobacterium sp. RIT452 (assembly GCF_003598705.1). Classification (NCBI taxonomy): domain Bacteria; kingdom Bacillati; phylum Bacillota; class Bacilli; order Caryophanales; genus Exiguobacterium; species Exiguobacterium sp. RIT452. The sequence continues at coordinate 4,652 of NZ_QXJB01000001.1, read as the reverse complement.
GCATACACTTGAAGCAGACCGCATCTGGTCCAAACGGACAAACCAGCTGCTGCGTAAAGGACTGACAAACGTCATGACCTATGGAACCGGCCGTCAGGGATATGATACACGCCCGGCTTACATCGGTGGAAAGACCGGTACGACTAACGACAACAAAGATATGTGGTTCGTCGGTATTAAAGATCAACACGTCGGCGGTATTTGGCTCGGTGCGGACATTCCGCGTGCTTTCCCGACTGAAGCCAACACAACGTTGCAAGTGAAAACATGGGCTGCGATCCTTCCCTGATTCACTTGGGGAACAGAACAGCTTCCCCAAGTGAATTGAATAAACTTAAACCAACCCAGGAAAGACCGGCTAACAACAAGCCCCAAGCTAAAAAGAGAAACACTATTAAGCCGATTGCACCGGCTGAGGTCGTCATCTTACTGATTTGAAAAACGTAAAAGAAGAAATAGATGACAAATGAGCCGGTCAAGACGAGACAGACGAGTGGAAATGACGTCATGAAGGCAAAACTGATACATCCTCCGATCAATAACAAAATGCTGCCGGGGCGTAACATGCTTAACGTCGTCCCTACCTGCTCTTTGATGAAAAAAGCAAAACCAAGCTGATTGATCGTATCAGAAATCAACTTGAGTGAACTGAAAATCATGAAATAAACAATTAAAAAGCCGAGCCAGACAAGCAGTTTCGTATTTCGGGCACTGAGTATCTGTAACAGCTCATCGTACACTCCGACATCATTTAACCACGCCAGGGCAAGCTCTGACGTCGCGATTGCAAGTGAAGTGCTGAATAACAGGATGCTGATGAGCGGGGCATAACTTAATAAGTAAACGTTCGTGCGCATTTCAGGTCTCCATTCATAGAAATTTCATATGTAGCACACAATTACAGTAGCAAGTATACTATAATAGATTATATCGGTTATTGAGACTAAAGGGGGAAGCAAAAATGGCATTTATTTTAATGGTAGGCGTTAGTCTCGCTTTCTTGACAGCGATTTTCACAGCAGGCTACAACAAAAAACCTGAAGGTAACGAATAACAAAAAGCCTTGTCCCTACAACTTCTTGGGACAAGGCTTTTTTATTTATTAAAGCAAGTTGGCGTACCCTTGCTGACGCAACGCTTCATAAACGATGATGGCTGCTGTATTGGAGACGTTCAGTGAACGAACAAGGTTCGACTGAGGAAGACGGATACAACGCTCCAGATTCTCATCGATGACGTTTAAAGGTAATCCTTTCGTTTCTCGTCCGAACACAAAAAAGTAATCTTCTTCAACATTCGACAGATCAATTTGACTCGGATACTTTTCGCCGTACTTCGTAATGTAATAAAACGTCCCGTCCGGATGTTTACTCCATAACTCTTCTAACGAATCATGATACCGCACATCGACGAACTCCCAATAGTCCAGTCCCGCCCGTTTTAATTGTTTATCGTCCGTCGAAAATCCCAGTGGACGAATCAAATGAAGAACGGAGTGTGTCGCTGCACACGTTCTCGAAATATTTCCTGTGTTTTGTGGAATTTCTGGTTGGTACATCACTACATGAATAGCCATTAACTGTTCTCTCCTAACTCATGCGCAAGTAGCGCTTCTTTATGGGCGATGCCGCTAGCAAAACCTGTCATCTTGCCTGTTGCCCCGATGATCCGGTGGCATGGATAAATCAACGCGATCGGATTACGATTTAAGGCTCCGCCGACCGCACGGGCTGCCTTCTCCGAGCCGATCATCCGTGCGAGTTGCCCGTAACTTGCCGTCTGTCCAAACGGAATCGTTCGTAAAGCGGTCAGGACACGCCGTTGAAAATCGGTCACCTGTAGCCGGCAAGGAATACCGTCCAATGCTTCGGGGTGCCCTTTTTCATATGATGCCAGTGCAACGGCAAGGAATTCCGGTACAGCTGCTTCGAAATAAGCGTCTTGCTGCAGATATTGTCTAAGACGTGTCATATCGTGTCCGAAGTCGAGATAAACGACCGTCTCGTCTTCCCAGGCGACAACGAGTTCGCCAAAGGTACAGCTGACTTTTTTATACGGCACGTTCCGTCCCCCATTCACTCAATAGTCGTTCGCCCTCGATCTGGACGTCGGTTGCAGAATCAACGAGCAAACGTGCTTCGATGTAGTCTTTTTCCTCTTGTCCTGCAATCCGTCCGATTGCCCAAATCGCCAGCGCACGCATGTCTTCCCGTTGATCTGTTTCCGCCATCACACGTAATGCCTCCAGCGCCGTCCGGTCCTGATAATGAACGAGTGCACAGACCGCGTTACGCTGAATTGGTTTTTTCCCGCGCCATGCTCCGGACAACGAACCGAATCGTGTCTTGAATTCACGGTTACTGAGCGAAAGCAGTGGAATCAACAAGGGTTTGACCTGTTCCGGATCCGGTTGCAGCTCACTGTGTTGTGTGGCATGTTTTTTTCGATTGTACGGACAAACCTGCTGACAGGTGTCACAGCCATATAATCGATTTCCGAGGGCATAGCGGAAGTCTTCCGGAATCAGTGTCTTCGTCTGTGTAATGAACGAGATGCATCGTTTCGCATCGATGACGCCCGGTTCGACAAGAGCATCTGTCGGACAGGCATCGAGACATTTGTTACATGAACCGCACAACTCTTCGACCGGTTCATCCGGAGGCAGGTATTGATCTGTAATCAATTCTCCTAGATAAAGATAAGAACCATGCTCCTCGCTGATGATGGAACAGTTTTTCCCGCTGAATCCGATTCCGGCCCGTTCTGCGACAGCGCGATCGACCAATTCTCCCGTATCGACCATCGAACGTGTTTGGGCACCCGGACACAACACTTGAATTTTTTCCTCCAGTAATGTCAGTCGCTGCTTCAACGCTTGATGATAATCCAGTCCCCAAGAAGAGCGTCCAAAAATCCCGCGGCGTTCCCCTTCTCTGCCACGCGGAGCATCCTTGAGCTTACTTGGATAAGCGACGGCGATTGCGATGATTGAGACGGCATCATCCAGTAACAGCGTAGGTGTCGTCCGCCGTTCAAGATCAGGCTCTTCGAATCCGGAAGCATAACCTTTTTCTTGCTGCTGAACGAGACGCTGTTTCATCACCAAAAAGGGATCAGCCGTCGTGATGCGGCATTCATCGATTCCAATCTCTTTGGCATACATCTGCAATTCTTTTTTCAACAATTCGCCCTGCATCGTATCTCTCCTTTCGCTAGTTCGCTCGTTTATCTCCATGCTAAACAAAAAGAGCAATGTGTCAATTAAAAACGACACGTTGCTCTTTTCAGGTAAGCGGGTGAAGGGAATCGAACCCTCATCATCAGCTTGGAAGGCTGAGGTTTTACCACTAAACTACACCCGCATAATCAGGTGAATCTTGATTGAGATCGTACAAAGGTAAAAGCGGGTGAAGGGAATCGAACCCTCATCATCAGCTTGGAAGGCTGAGGTTTTACCACTAAACTACACCCGCAAGATACCGGTGGTCGGAATCGAACCGACACTCCAAAGGAACACGATTTTGAGTCGTGCGCGTCTACCAGTTCCGCCACACCGGCACAATCTCTTGCAAAACTATTCAATTAAGAATTATTGGAGGCGCCAGTCAGAATCGAACTGACGATAGAGGAGTTGCAGTCCTCTGCCTTACCACTTGGCTATGGCGCCACTCATTGGAGCGGAAGACGGGATTCGAACCCGCGACCCCGACCTTGGCAAGGTCGTATTCTACCACTGAACTACTTCCGCACAAAAGCTGGGCTGGAAGGGATCGAACCTTCGCATGCTGGAATCAAAATCCAGTGCCTTACCACTTGGCCACAGCCCAATAATAAAAGGGCGACTGATGGGAATTGAACCCACGAATGCCGGAATCACAATCCGGTGCGTTAACCACTTCGCCACAATCGCCATAATAATAAAACAGGGGCAGCAGGAATCGAACCCGCGCTGACGGTTTTGGAGACCGTAGTTCTACCGCTAAACTATGCCCCTAAAGTGGTGGGGGGGGGCGGATTCGAACCGCCGAACCCGAGGGAGCGGATTTACAGTCCGCCGCGTTTAGCCACTTCGCTACCCCCCCACAATGGGAAAATCAGTTAAAAATCATATGGTGGCTTTGGACGGAATCGAACCGCCGACACGAGGATTTTCAGTCCTCTGCTCTACCGACTGAGCTACAAAGCCTTAACAATGGCGGTCCTGACGGGATTCGAACCCGCGATCTCCTGCGTGACAGGCAGGCATGTTAACCGCTACACCACAGGACCGTATGTAATTGCGGGGGCCGGATTTGAACCGACGACCTTTGGGTTATGAGCCCAACGAGCTACCAGACTGCTCCACCCCGCGCTAATAAAAATGGTGACCCGTACGGGAATCGAACCCGTGATACCGCCGTGAAAGGGCGGTGTCTTAACCGCTTGACCAACGGGCCATTATAAAGTGAAAATGTTATGGCGGAGAGCAAGGGATTCGAACCCTTGAGACGCTTATGACGCCTACACGATTTCCAATCGTGCTCCTTCGGCCACTCGGACAGCTCTCCATTGCATGTGGTGAAGAAGTAATATAATGGCTCCGCAAGTAGGATTTGAACCTACGACCTACCGGTTAACAGCCGGTTGCTCTACCACTGAGCTATTGCGGAACG